>NC_007794.1:1425000-2137500 GCF_000013325.1 Novosphingobium aromaticivorans DSM 12444 | reverse complement strand
GCCGGATCACTACCGCTACTGAGCGACCGTGCGGCGGGGCCTCGCGGTGTCGGGCCCAGCCTTTCGGCGACACATGGAAAGAGAGAGCCTCCGCCCGCGCGGGGGCTCTCTTTTCGTGTACATCGGGCGTCCGTTGTCCCCGCAATGCACGGCAATGTAATTCGCCGCATTGAAATTCCGGGGGGCACGCCGTAGCGAAAGCGTGATGCCTCTGCTCAACCAGACCGCGCTGGTCCTGATCGGACTGCTGCTTGCCGCGTGGACGGTTGGCGCGGGCTGGCTCGTACTCGACGCACGGCGGCGCGCGCGGCGCGGCGAGGCGTTGCAACGGCAGGCGCGCAGGCTTGCGCGGATGGTGGACGAATCTCCCGCCCTGCCACTGCTGGTCCGCGCCGACGGGAGGATCGAAGGACCCGCGCGCCTGGCCCTGTGGCTCGGTTTCGAGGCGATGCCCGGCTATCTTTCAGAACTCGACGCCGGCGACCATGGCCTCGACGAAGTTGAGCTGGCCCGGCTTGGCGATGCGGTGCGACGGGCGCAGAAGACCGGCACGCCGTTCCGCATGGCGCTTACCCCAAGGGGCGGCTCGCGCAGTCTGTGCGCGCAGGGTCACCTGGCCGATCCGCAGGTCTCGCCGGGCGGGGCCGCGCTCGTCTGGTTCTTCGACGTTTCCGAAAGCGAGGAGGAACTGGTCGCGCTGCGGGCCGAGACGCGCAAGGCCAAGTCGGATTTCGCCGGGCTTTCGGGCCTGATCGAGGCCGCGCCCTTGCCGATGTGGTTCCGCGGCCCTGACTTGCGCCTGCGCCTGGTGAACAGCGCCTATGTCGCTGCCGTGGGCGCCGAGAGCGCGGACCAGGTGATCGCGCAGGGTATCGAACTGATCGAGCCGGTAGAGGGGCTGTCCGCCGCGCAGGTCGCCCGGCAAGCCCATTCGCGCAAGGTCTCCATCGAACGGTCCCTGCTGGCGACGATCAAGGGCCAGCGCCGCGCGGTGCGGGTGACCGACCTTCCGCTTGGCGACGAGGGGGTGGCCGGTTACGTCGTAGACATCGAGGAAATGGAGGAACTGATCCGCCAGTTCCGCCGGTTCCGCGAGGCGCAGCGCGAGATGCTGGATACGCTTTCCGCCGGGATCGCGCAGTTCGACGAGAAGCGGAACCTCGTTTTCGCCAACCAGCCATTCCTGCGCATCTTCTCGGTCCCGCAGGCGTGGGTGGTGGACACGCCGCCGTTCGACCGCGTGCTGGACCGGATGCGCGACGCGGGCCGCCTGCCTGAAGTGCGCGACTTTCCGGAATGGCGCCGCGAGCGGCAGGGATGGTTCCTTGCCCGCGAGCCGATCGAGGAGCCCTGGCACCTTTCGGACGGTACGCACCTGCGCGTCGTCGGCCAGCCCATGCCGGACGGCGGGTTGCTGATGATCTTCGAGGACCGCACCGAGCAGCTCCAGCTTTCGGCAACTCGCGACACGCTGCTGCGCACGCGTACGGCCACTTTCGACAACCTGTTCGAATCGCTCGCCGTATTCGCGCCAGACGGCCGGTTGCAGCTCTGGAACCGCCGGTTTGCGGCTGACTGGGGGCTCGACGAGGAGTTCCTGGCAACGCATCCCCGTGCCGACGTCCTGCTCAGCCGCATTGCCGACCAGCTCAAACGGCCCGCGCAAGTTGGCACGGTGGCGCAGGTCATCCAGGGGGCGACGCTGGAGCGCAAGCAGCGCAGTGGCAGGTTGGCGCTGGCTGACGGGCGGCATCTGGCGCTGGCCGGCGTGCCATTGCCGGATGGAAACGGCCTGCTGACCGTGCTCGACATCACCGACAGCCAGAAGGCCGAGGCGGCGCTGCGCGAACGGAACGCCGCGCTGGTCGAGGCGGACGCGGTCAAGACGCGCTTCATCGCCAACATGAGCTATGAATTCCGGACGCCGCTGACGTCCATCGGCGGCTTTGCGGAACTGCTTCAGAGCGGCATCGCCGGCGATCTGACCGAGCAGCAGAACGAATACGTCGAGGCGATTCTCACGTCGGTAGAGCGCCTGGGCGAGCAGATCGAGAACGTGCTGGACCTCTCGCAGAGCGAGGCCGGAACGCTGCCGCTGGCGCAGGAACCGGTGGAGATTTTCCCGCTCCTGACCGATGTGGTGACCGAACGCACCGAGCGCCTTGCCGGTGCCGGCATCACGCTCGATCTGAGGGGCGACAGGTCCGCAGGCATGGTAACGGGCGATGCGCGGCGGCTGCGGCGCGCTTTCGGCCAGCTCATCGACAATGCGATTGCGGCAACGCCCGAGGGCGGGCGCATCCTGGTCGAGGCGTCGCGCAAGAAGGGCGGAGCGCTCCAGGTCGTCGTTTCGGACAACGGGCGCGGGATGGAGCCGGCCGTGCTGGCGCGGGCGCTCGACGGCCTGAAGGTCAGCGCGGATGGCAAGGCGGTCGAACGGCGGCAGGGATTGGGGCTTCCGCTGGTCCGCCAACTGGTCGAGGCGCACGGCGGAAACCTGGAGCTGATGTCCGAGCCGGGGCTGGGCACGAGCGCGATCGTGATGCTGCCGTGATCGTCGACCTGCCGGACCTTGCCTCGTCGGAGGCGCTTGCGCGCAGGATCGCCGCGGCCTTGCGTCCGGGTGACGTGGTCGCCCTTTCCGGGGGGCTGGGCGCGGGGAAGACCACGCTGGCGCGGGGGATCATCGCCGCGCTCGGCCACGAGGGTGAGGTGCCCAGCCCGAGCTTCGCCATCGTTGAGCTTTACGATCCGCCGTCCGTGCGTCTGCCGCTGGTCCACGCGGATTTCTACCGGCTCGACGACCCGTCCGAAGCAGACGAGATCGGGCTCGACGATTATCGGCAGGGCGCGGCGCTGCTGGCGGAATGGCCCGAACATGCCGGCGGCTTCGCACATGAGCCGGGGTGCCTTTCCATCATGCTGGAATCCACGGAAAAGGGACGACGGGCCATTGTCTCGGGCGGCGCGGATTGGCTAGAGCGTGGGGCATGGACCTGACCATTCCTCCGGGCGCCGAGGCTTTCCTGAACAAGGCAGGCTGGACCGACGCGACGATCGAGCCTTTGCCGGGGGACGCTTCGTTCCGCCGCTATTTCCGCGTCCGCCGTTCCACTGGAAACGCCATGCTCATGCATGCGCCGCCGCCGAACGAGGACCCGCAGCCATTCATCCGCTCCGCCCGCTGGCTGGACGCCAACGGTCTGCGCGCTCCGCAGATCCTGGCTGAACAGGCCGAGGACGGCTTCGTCCTGATCGAGGATTTTGGCGACGTGCGGATGCGCGAATACCTCGACGCATGGCCGCAGGACGAGGATGCCGTCTATCGCGGCGCGATCGATGCGCTGCTGCAACTTCGGCGCCTGCCACCCGGCCCGTTCACCGGATATTCGCTGGCAGAATACCAGCGTGAGGCAAAGCTGTTCGTCGACTGGTACGTGCCCGCGCGCAACCTCTATGTCGACGGGCGGGAATGGACGGCGGCCTGGGAGCAGGTGCTTGCACCGCTGCTTCCGCGCCAGCGGCCCGGCGTGGCCGTGCTGCGCGATTACCACGCCGAGAACATCATGCTGCTTGGCGGGCTGGACAAGCAGGGCCTGCTTGATTTCCAGGATGCGCTGGTCGGCCATGCCGCATACGACCTCGTGTCTCTGTTGCAGGACGCGCGGCGCGATGTCTCGCCCGAACTCGAGGCCCGGATGCTCGACTACTACCTCGAGCAATCGGGCGAGGGCGAGGACTTCCTGGCGGATTATGCCCGGCTCGGCGCCCAGCGGAACGCCAAGATCGTGGGCATCTTCGTTCGCCTCTGGAAGCGCGACGGCAAGGCCCGGTATCTGGGCTATATCCCGCGCGTGTGGGCCCTGCTTGAGCGCGATCTGGCCCATCCGGCGCTGGCTCCCGTGGCCGAGTGGTTCGACCGGAACATCCCCGCGGAGCTTCGCGAGGCGCGCGGGGGCGCGTTCGAGGCATGAGCAAGGCCCTTGCAAGCGATGTCGCGATGGTGCTGTCGGCGGGCCTGGGCAAGAGGATGCGGCCGTTGACGGCGACGCGCCCGAAGCCGCTGGTCCATGTGGCGGGCAAGCCCCTGATCGACCATTCTCTCGACAAGCTCCAGGAACCTGGCGTGGCGCGGGCGGTGGTCAACGTCCACTACCTTGCCGATGCGATGGAAGCCTATCTGGCGCAACGCAAGGACCCGCAGATCCTCATCTCGGACGAGCGGGAGGAGCTGCTCGAGACCGGCGGGGGCATGGTCAAGGCCTTGCCGCTGATCGGGACCGACCCGTTCTTTGCGCTTAACAGCGACAACATCTGGCTCGACGGTCCGCGCAACGTGTTCCAGCACCTGTCGGACCATTGGGACGCGGAACGGATGGACGCGCTGCTCCTGCTGGTTCCCCACGCCCGCGCGTTCAACTATCGCGGCAAGGGCGATTTTCACATGGATGCCCTCGGCCGCATCTCGCGGCGACGCAGCGGCCGTGTCGCCCCGTTCATCTATAGCGGTATCCAGCTCGTGTCCCACCGTCTCCTGCGCGATGCACCCGAGGGCGCCTTCGGCACGATGAAGCTGTGGGAGCGTGCGATAGGGGAAGGGCGCCTGTTCGGCGTGTCGCACCTCGGCCTGTGGTACGAGGTCGGCGAACCCGGCATGATCGCCCCGACCGAGGCGGCGTTGCGGCAGGACTGATGGACGACGCCCGCGCCCGCCCGCGCGTCTGGTCGATCGCGGCGCATCGCGGCTTTGCCGACGCGCTCGTCGCGGGTCTCGTCCCGCGTTATCGCGAGGATCGCTTCGGCCTCGCCCGGCTGACGCTTCTGCTGCCCAGCCAACGTGCCGTGCGCACGGTGACCGAGGCATTCGTGCGTGCCAGCGGGGCTGGCCTGCTGCTGCCGCGCATGACCGTCGTCGGCGACCTCGATCTTGACGAGACGCTGGGGCCGCTGCTCGATCCCATAGGGGCGGGCGTGGACATGCCCGAGGCTGTCGACCCGGTTTGGCGGCTCCTGCGCATAGCGGGCATCCTGCGCGACGAACTGGGCGAGGACGCGCCGGGCGAGGCGGCGCTGCTGCGGCAGGCGCGCGGGATCGCGCAAGGGATCGACCGCCTGCTCGTCGAGGGCGTGCAGCCCGAACGCATGCTCGACGAGGCGGTGATCGGGATTGCCGCCGAGCTTTCGGAGCATTGGCAGGAAAGCACCCGTCTGTTTGCGCGGGTGTTCTTCCGCTGGCGCGCGGAGCTGGAAGCGATTGGCAAGGTCGATGCGCCAGAGCGGCGCAACCGCCTGCTCGACCACGCCGCGCGAAGCTGGCGCGAGAGGCCGCCGGCGCATCCGGTCATCGCGGCCGGCGTGACTTCCGCCTCGCCAGTGGTGGCAAGGCTGTTGCGCACGGTTGCCGACATGCCCGAAGGAGGCGTCGTCCTCCCCGATCTCGACCTCGCGCTCGACCCGGAGGTCTGGGACGCGCTGGGGAGCGCGGGTGGGCCTGACGGGGGCCTGTTCGAGCGTGGCGACGTGGTGACGCACCCGCAGTACCACCTGAAGCTCCTGCTCAACCGGATGGGCATCGCACGCGACGAAGTGCAGCCCTGGCACCGCGCTGGTCTTGCCGCCGCCCCGCCCGAACGAAGCCGCGCGATCTCCAATCTCTTCCTGCCGCCGGAAGCCAGCGCCGCCTGGGTCTCGCTTGAGGCGCGCGAGCGCCGTCTGGCCGGCGTCAGGGTCATGGAAACCGCGCATCCGGAAGAGGAAGCGCAGGCCATCGCCGTCCTTGTCCGCGAGGCGCTGAAAGAACCGGAGCGCCGCGTTGCGGTGATAACCCCCGACCGCAGCCTTGCCGCGCGCATCGTGGCGCATCTTGGCCGGTGGAACATCGGCGCCGACGACACCGCCGGCCGTCCTCTGCCGCAGACGGCGGCGGGAAGGCTGCTGCTGCAATTGGCCGAGGTCGTGGCCGAACGCGCGGCACCGGTGCCGCTGCTCGCGCTGCTCGGCCACCCGCTCGTGCAGGGCGGGGAAGGGCGTCCGGTGTGGCTGGAGCGCGTGCGCCAGCTCGATCTGGTCCTGCGCGGGCCGCGCCCTGGTCCGGGCCTGCCGGCAATCCGGCAGGCGGTGGATAAAACGGCGAAACGCTTCCCGGCGCTGCCCGACTGGTGGTCGGGCGTCGAGGACCTGCTTTTCCCGCTCGTCCCGCTCGAAGGCGCGGTCCCTCTCGACATGGCCCTCGTCGCGCTGGTCGAGGCAGGCGAGGCGCTTTGCGGAACTGCCCTGTGGGCGCAGGCAGACGGGCGCAGCCTTGCCGCCTTCGTCGAACGCTGGCGCGATGCAGCAGGCGATGCGCCGGCCATGGTCGATGTCGCGGAACTGCCCTCGTTGCTGCGCGATGCGATGGAGGAGATCTCTGTCCGCCCACCTTGGGGCGGCCACCCGCGCCTCGCGATCTACGGCCTGCTCGAAGCGCGAATGAGCCGTGCGGACCTCGTCATCTGCGGTGGGCTGACCGAAGGCACCTGGCCGGGCAGCCCCGCGCCCGATCCGTTGCTGGCCCCGGCGATCCTGCGCGCGCTCGGCATTCCCGGCGCGGAGTTCCGCATCGGCCTGTCGGCTCATGACCTTGCCGCTGCACTGGGCGCACCCGAAGTGGTCCTGAGCCACGCCCGGCGCGACGCGAGCGGCCCGGTGATCCCCTCTCGCTTCCTGCTGCGGATCCACGCGATGCTGGGCGACCAGTTGCGCATCGAGGAGCGCGCGGTGGAGCTTGCCAGGGCGCTTGCGGACGCTGACCGCATCGCCCCGCATCCGCAACCGCGCCCGATGCCTTCGGCAGAGCAGCGTCGCGTCCCCATAGCCGTCACCGCGCTCGATCGGCTGCGCGGCGATCCCTACCAGTTCTATGCCTCGGCGATCCTTGGCCTGAGGAGCCTCGATCCGATCGATGCCGATCCGACGCCCGCCTGGAAGGGCACGGCGGTCCATGACGTGCTCAAGGCATGGCACGAGTCCGGCGGCGTCCCGGGCCAGCTCGTTCCACTGGCCGAGCGCATGTTCGACGAGATGAGCGCGCACCCGTTCATGCGCACCATGTGGAAGCCGCGCCTTGTGGACGCGCTGCACTGGATCGAGGAGGAGACGGATCGGCTTGCCGGGGAAGGCCGCGAAGTCCTCGCCGTGGAACGCAAGGGCGAGATCGTGGTCGACGGCATCCGCATCCACGGTCGCGCGGACCGTATCGACCGGCTGCCCGACGGTACGCTCGCGGTGGTCGACTACAAGACGGGAAAACCGCCTTCGGGCAAGATGGTGGCCGAGGGCTTCGCCTTGCAGCTCGGCCTGATCGGCCTGATCGCACGCGGCGGCGGCATGGACGGTGTGGCGGGAGAGCCCACGGCGTTCGAATACTGGTCGCTTGGCCGCAACAAGGAACGCGGCTTCGGCTACATGAAGTCTCCGGTGAAGGAGACGGCGCGCCAGACCGGCATCCCGAGGGAAGAGTTTCTCGACCGCACGGAGGACTACCTGCACGAAGCCATAGCGCGCTGGTTGCTTGGATCGGAACCCTTCACCGCAAGGCTCAATCCCGACCTTCCGGGCTATTCTGACTACGACCAGCTCATGCGCCTCGATGAATGGCAGGGCCGTGAGCGCAAGGGAGGCGGCGGCGAGCCATGAGCAAGGTCTACCCGCTCAAGGAAAACCAGGCCCATGCGGTTCATCCGCAGCGCACGGTGTGGCTGTCCGCGTCGGCCGGCACCGGCAAGACCCAGGTGCTTTCCGCCCGCGTCCTGCGGCTGCTTTTGCAGGATGGCGTAGAGCCCGAACAGCTTCTCTGCCTGACTTTCACCAAGGCCGGCGCCGCCGAAATGGCCACACGCGTGAACGAGGTTCTGGCAAGCTGGGTCCGGTTGCCGGAAATCGAGCTTGCCCAGCAACTGAGAGCCATCGGCGCGCCGTTCGATCCGGGCACCGTGGCGCGTGCCCGCAGCCGCTTTGCCGCCGTTCTCGATTGCCCCGGCGGCGGATTGCGGATCGAGACGATCCACGCCTTCTGCCAGTGGCTGCTGGCCTCTTTCCCGGTGGAAGCAGGTCTGCGGCCCGGGACCCGCGCGATGGAAGACCGCGACCGCGCGCTGCTGGTGCGGCAGGTTCTCGCCGAAATGCTCGTCGAAGCCGGGGAACGTGGCGACGAGGAACTGCTCGACGCGCTGGCGACGCTTTCGCGGCGGATGAGCGAGGATCAGGTAGAAGCCTTCCTCCTGCGCTGCGCCTCGGCGCGGGACCTGTGGTGGGGGGCCGGCTCCTGGACCCCGCCGCTGCGGCCGCGCATCAACCGCGCGCTTGGGTTGGGCGAGGATGCGGGCGTCGCCGCGCTTGCCGCCCTTTGCGCCGAAGACGCGTTCGATTGCCAGTCGGTCCGTCGCTGCATGGAGATGAATGCTGCATGGGGGACCAAGGGCGGGATCGAGAATGCGAACGCGCTTGGAGACTGGCTGTCGGCAACGCCGTCGCGCCGTCTGGAGACGATCGCGCTGCTTGAAGCCTGCTTCCTGACGGCCAAGGGCGAACCGCGCTCGACCACGAACATCGAGAAGAAGCAGCCGGACTATCCCGGTTACGCATCGCGGGTGATCGCCTGCATCGAGGCATTGCGAGCCGAGCGGGCGAAGATCGACCTTGCCGACCTGCTCGAAACCGCGCTTGGCGTCGGTCGCCGCTTCGCGCTGGCGTGGGACGCGGCGAAGACCCGCGAGGGCTTCATCGATTTCGACGACCAGATCCGCACCGCCGCCGAACTGCTGACCCGGCGGACAACTGCCGAGTGGATACGTTTCAAGCTTGACCGCCGCTTCGACCATATCCTTGTCGACGAGGCGCAGGACACCAACGCCTCGCAGTGGCAGATCGTGCTGGAAGGCCTCGTATCGGACTTCTTCACCGGTGAAGGCCAGCGCGGCCCCGCAGTGCGCACGCTGTTCGTCGTGGGCGACTACAAGCAGGCAATCTTCGGCTTCCAGGGTACCAGCCCGGAAAACTTCGCCCGCGCCAGCATTCGCGTGAAGGAGCAGCTTGCCGAAGTCTCGGCGATCCTGCGCGATCCGGAGCGCGAACTGCTCGAACTTGGCCTGGGCCAGTCCTTCCGCACCGCCGCGCCGATCCTCGGGTTCGTCGATGCGGCGATAGGGCGGATTGGCTGGGACCGATTCGGGTTGAGCCAGATGCCGGAGCAGCACAAGGGCCTGCCGATCCCCGGAACCGTGGGGCTTTGGCGGGTGGTCGGCGACGATGCGGGCGAACCGGGAGAGGACGGCGAGGACACGGACGAAGGCGAGGAAGGCTGGCTTTCCCGCCCGGACCGCGAACTCGCGGATCGTATCGCCCGGCAGGTGCGGGCGTGGATCGATGTCGGTTTTCCGCTGGGCAAGGGCGACACGCCGCGACTGGCGAACGCCGGCGACGTGATGATCCTTGTCCGCAAGCGCAAGGAACTGGCCGGGCTGATCGTTGCCAGGCTTCATGCGCGCGGCGTGCCCGTTGCGGGCGTGGACCGGCTACGGCTCGGCGCGCCGCTGGCGGTCAAGGATCTGGTCGCGGCATTGCGGTTTGCCGCGCAGCCACTCGATGACCTGAACCTTGCCGGGCTGCTGGTGTCGCCGCTGATCGGATGGTCGCAGGAAGACCTGCTCGAACGCGGCTATCGCCCCCATGGCGAACGGCTGTGGGAATGGCTGCGTCGCAACGAGGGGCCGGAAACGTTCGAGATGATGGAACGGCTGCGCGCCCTGTTGGCGCGGGCCGATTTCGATCCGCCGCAAGTCCTGCTGCACTGGCTGCTGGTGGGGCCCTGGGATGGCCGGCGCAAGCTGGTGGCGAGGCTTGGCGGCGAGGCCAACGATCCGATCGATGAACTGCTCAACGCCGCGATGGCCTATGCCAGCGCGAACGTGCCAAGCCTTGTCGGGTTCCTCCAGTGGTTCGATGCCGGCGAGGGCGAGTTGAAGCGCGAAGCTGGCAAGAGCGACGGCCTTGTGCGCGTGATGACGGTCCATGGATCGAAAGGGCTTCAGGCACCCATCGTGATCCTGGCCGACGCGGCGGACGATCCGGACCTATCGCCTCCGCGCGGCCTCGAAATCGTCGAGGATGTCATGGGCGCGCGCCGCAAGGTGCCGCTGCCGCCGCTCCGCAAGGAGGAGAAGGCTCCCGCCGTGATCGAGGCCGAGGCCGAGGCCAAGCGGGCCGAGCGCGAGGAGCATTGGCGCCTGCTTTACGTGGCCATGACCCGGGCTGAAGAAGCGCTGTTCATCGCCGGGGCCAAGGGCAAGGTGCGGCGGACGAGCGGCGGCGAACTTCCGGTCGATAGTTGGTACGCGCAACTCGAACCGCTGTTCGGCGATGGCGAGTGGGAAGTCGATCCGCTGTGGGGCGGGCGCAAGACCATCGGTCGGCCACAGGATTTCGTCGGGCGCCCTGCACAGGCAGATGTCTCGCCAGTCCGGGCGGCACTGCCTCAGGTGTTGCTGACGCCCGTGGGTGCCGAACCGCGTCCGCCACGGCCGCTTGCGCCATCGTCGCTTGGCGAGGACGAAGCGTCCGAGCCGCCCACACATCCCGGGCCGGGAGCGATGATCGCTGCGCGGCGCGGGACCTTGCTGCACCGCCTGATCGAGCGCCTGCCCGAAGTCTCTCCGGCGAGCCGGGAAGCGTCGGGTATGGCATGGCTGGCGCGGGCCGGCAGCGATTTCGACGAGGCGGAGCGTTCGGCAATGGTGCGTTCCGCGCTTGCGGTGCTCAATCATCCGGAGTGGTCCGACGTGTTCGGTCCGGATTCGCTTGCGGAGGTTCCGTTGGCGGCAGTGGTCGCGGGACGCGTGGTCAGCGGGACGGTCGACCGGCTGGTCATCGGACGTGAGCGGGTCCGTATCGTCGATTTCAAGACCGCGCGCAGGCCCCCGGCGAGTTTTACGGAGGTGCCCGCCGCCTATGTCCGGCAGATGGCGGCCTACGTTGCCGCGCTTGAGGCCATCCATCCCGGCGTACCGGTCGAGGCAGCGCTACTCTATACCCACACGCCGCAGCTTTTCGTTGTACCGCAAGAGGTTATCGCCGCGCAAAAGCTGCGCCTTGCCGGACAGCAGGAATCCTTTTCCGCATGATCGGTTGCGCGCTGCAACCGACGGCCTAAATTGGCCGCAAAGACAACAGGAGTTCAACGAATGCCGACCAAAGCCGTCACCGACGCCAGCTTCGCCAGCGATGTCCTGGGCAGCAGCAAGCCCGTGCTCGTCGATTTCTGGGCGGACTGGTGCGGCCCCTGCAAGATGATCGCCCCGGCGCTCGAGGAGATCGCCGAGGAGCTTGGCGACAAGGTCGAGATCGCCAAGGTCGACATCATGGAAAACACGGACACCGCCAGCAAGTTCGGCGTCCAGTCGATCCCGCTGCTGATCCTCTTCAAGGACGGTCAGCCCGTGGCGCAGAAGCTTGGCGCAGCGCCGAAGAGCCAGCTCAAGGGCTGGCTGGAAAGCGTTCTCTGAGCCCATGCCGCAGTGCCCTCGCCATGGCGGGGGCCTCGGTCGGGCGACGGGCGACCTCAGCCGATCAGTGACATCCGCTCGGCCAGCGCGTCGAACAGCGCCGGGCTGGCCGCGCCGATGAGGCCGGGCTCGAGATGGCGGTCGACCCGGTAGGGCGACCCGTCAGGGCGCGCGGCCTTTCCACCGGACTCGTTGAGAAACAGGACACCGGCGGCGTGGTCCCACGCCAGGGTCCGTTCGAACACCGACACGTCGTTGATGCCAAGGGCAATGCGCGGGTATTGCTCGGCGGCGCAGCGCGGAATGTCGACCAGGGCATAATGCGGGGCGATATGCTCCAGCAGCGCCGCTCGCTTCTCCTGATCCACGAAGACCAGAGAAATCGCCGCGATGGGCGGTTCTTGGCCGCTGGGACGCGCGGTGAAGCGCTCGCCGTTCAGCCATGCCCCCTTGCCGCGATGGGCCGTGCACAGGCGGCCCGTCAACGGATCGTAGATCCACCCGGCCAC
The DNA here is from genome assembly GCF_000013325.1 of Novosphingobium aromaticivorans DSM 12444. Classification (GTDB taxonomy): domain Bacteria; phylum Pseudomonadota; class Alphaproteobacteria; order Sphingomonadales; family Sphingomonadaceae; genus Novosphingobium; species Novosphingobium aromaticivorans. Next base: position 2,125,454 of record NC_007794.1, on the reverse strand, counting down.
GGTCTCGCCTTTTTCGGCCAGCGCAAGCAGGATGCCGAAGGGCGGCTTGCCCACGGCGAAATTGTTGGTGCCGTCAAGCGGGTCGATGATCCAGCACAGACTGTCGGACAGGTGCTCGAGCACCGACGCATCGGCGTGGGCGGCTTCTTCCCCGACGATGGCGGCTTCCGGAAGGATGCGGGCGAGCCCTTCGGCCAGCATGGCCTCGCTTTCCGTATCGGCGATGGTGACCACGTCGTCGGCGGCCTTGGCGGTCACGTGATGGTCGGCAAGCTGCTGATAGTGCTTCAGAAGCGTGCGCTGCGCGGTGTCACGCATGAGCGCGGCGACGGCTTCGTCGAGAGCTGTTTCTGCCATGTCGAACCTCAGATGAGCGGGATCATGACCTGGCTGGCGTAGCCGGGCCGGGTGCGCAGGCGTGCGTACCAGTCCGCTAGGTGTGGCAGGTCGGGGCGCTCGATCGGCAACGAATGGTAGGTGTGGGCATAGACGCCCATCGGGATATCCGCGATGCCGAAGCGGTCACCGGACAGCCACGGACGACGGGCGAGTTCCTCGTCGAGGATCGCCATCATCCCGGCGGCGGCGGTGGCAGACGTGGCGACTGCAGGATCGCTCGCGTCCTTTCCGTGCCGCACGCATCCGAGAAAGGCATCGCGCTGCGCATCGGCGAAATGGAACTGCCAATCCATCCACTTGTCGCCCTGCGCGCGAACGACCGGGTCGTCGCTGCGGAATGCGGGCGCGTGGCGATCCGCGAGATAGCGCAGGATGGCGTTGGATTCCCACAACGCCAGTTCGCCCTCCTCGATCATCGGGACCATGCGATTAGGATTTTTTGCAAGATAATCCGTAGTATAACCGAACTGACCGCCGATATCGCGGCGCTGATGGGGCAGGTCCATCTCGATCAGCGCCCACGCCACCTTCTTCACGTTGTGCGAGTTCAGGCGGCCCCAGAGTGTGATCACGGCGAGGGCCTTTTCAACTGCGATAGTCGGCGTTGATCGAGATGTAGCCGTGCGTCAGGTCGCAGGTCCAGACCGTCGCCCTGCCATCGCCGAGGCCGAGATCTACCTCGATCGAGATTTCCCGGCCCTTGAGATGCGCGGCGACGGGCGCTTCGTCGTAGTCGGCAAGCGGCTGTCCGTCGCGCGCGGCCCAGGTACCGCCGAAGCCAATGGACAGGCGGTCGCGGTCTGCCGGTTGGCCGGCCTTGCCCACGGCCATGACGACGCGCCCCCAGTTGGCATCCTCGCCGGCGATTGCGGTCTTGACCAGTGGCGAGTTGGCGATGGCGAGGCCGACCTTGCGGGCGCTCTCGTCCGAGACAGCGCCCGAGACGGCGACGGCGATGAACTTCTGCGCGCCTTCGCCGTCCTTGACCACGAGATGGGAAAGCTGGCGGCAGATGTCCTCCAGCGCGGCCGCGAAGGCATCGGCACCGGGGCTGTCGAACGAGGTCAGGGGCTCGTTGCCGGCCTTGCCGGTGGCGAAAGCGAGGACGGTGTCGCTGGTTGACGTATCGCTGTCGACAGTGATGCACGAGAAGGTGCGGCGGTTGGCCGCAGACAGGCATTCCTGAAGAAATTCAGGGCTTACGGCTGCGTCGGTGAAGACGTAGCCGAGCATCGTCGCCATGTCGGGTGCGATCATGCCGCTTCCCTTTATGATTGCGCTGAAGTGTACCTGAACGGCACCTAGCTGCGCCTTGGCGGACGCTCCCTTGGGGAAGGTGTCGGTCGTACCGATCGTGCGCGCGGCCTCTTCCCAGGTGCATTCATCGGCCGCCAGCGCCGCCTCGATGCCCGCCCTGGCCTTGTCCTTGGGCAAGGGCACGCCGATCACGCCGGTGGAGGAAACGAAGACCTCTTCCTGCGCGCAGCCGAGGTTTGCGGCGACCTGCGTCATGATCTGCTCCACCGCCTCGCGCCCGCGATAGCCGGTGAAGGCATTGGAGTTGCCGGCATTCACGACCAGCGCCCGTGCGCGGCCCCGGGCAACGTTCGCGCGGCCAAGCTCAACTTCCGAGGAACAGCAAACGTTGCGGGTGAAGACGCCCGCGACAGCAGTGCCTTGCGACAGTTCGACATACGTCAGGTCGCACCGGCCCCAGTCCTTGTATCCAGCGCGCGCGACGCGCGGCGTGACGCCGGCGATGGCCGGCAGTTCGGGAAAGGGCGTGGCGAGCGGAGAAACGGCGTCGGACATGGTGCTCCGCCTAGCGCGCGGCGGTGCAGGGTTCAAGTTTGGCGGGCCGCTCTTTCCAATTGGTTTTGTCTGTGCTGGAAAGGGTGCATGATCAAGCAGTTCTGCCATCCGCTTGCCGTTGTGGCATTTTTGTCTTTTGCGTCCGGTGCGGCCGCCAGGGAGCCGACTGCCGCAGTGCCGATGGGCAGTCCCGGCTGGTGGGCCACTTCCGGAGATTATCCACGGGAAGCCTTGCAGAAAAAGCTTGAAGGCACGGCTGGGTTTCGCGTCACGGTTGGTCCCGATGGAAAGCCAAGTGCATGCGAAATCGTCGCATCGAGCGGCGTAGCGGCGCTCGACGAGGTGACCTGTTCCGTCGTGATGACCCGCGCCAAGTTCTATCCCGCTCGCGATGCCAAGGGCAAGGTCACCGAAGGCGTCTATTCCAACGCGATACGGTGGATCCTGCCGCCGGACGTCAGCAAGACCCTCTCGCCCAAATCCGAGACCCTGACCTTCATTCTCGACAAGGATGGATCGATCAAGGATTGCACGTTCGTGGTCACCGGCGCGGATGCCGAAGTGGCGCGGAAGACCAAAAACCTGTGCGACTCCCATTCGGCCTTCAACGAACCCTATCGCGATGCCGACGGCAAGGCGGTGGCGAAGAGGGTGATCATGAAGTCTTCACTCGAACTCGAAGATGTCGCGAAGTAAATCAGCTTTCGCGATGGACGAACCGCGATGGAATGCCTATCTGGTGCGGTGATGCGCATTCTGCTCGCCCTGCTGGCCATGATTACGGGCCTTTCCCTGCCGGAGGTGGCGTTCGCCGTCTCGCGCACGGAAGTTGCGGATGCGGGCGTTTCGGCCAGCGCGACGGCCTCGGCGGAGCAGCGGCAGCAGCGCTGCGCCGGTCGGGGTGGCGCGGTCCCGCAAAAGCGCACGAGCGCCCGCCGCAAGACGGTGTGGCTTCCCGCCCCGGCACTGATCCGGCCCTGCGGCATTGAACTGAGCGACCGCGCGCGCGAATAGCGCCGATCGATCGCATAGGTTTTCCGGCAATTTGCATTGCCTGCAACGGCGCGTCCGATGCGCGCCGGCTATCCATATCTCATTTTCGACAGGATTGATCCGCCCTATGTTCGGCTCCATCGCCAAGGCTCTCTTCGGTTCTTCCAACGACCGCTACGTCAAGTCGCTCGACAAGATCGTCCGCCAGATCGCCGCCTTCGAACCTCACGTCCAGGCGCTGTCGGACGAGGAACTGGCGGCGCAGACCCCGAAGTTCCGCCAGATGCTGGCCGAGGGCAAGACGCTGGACGACATCCTGCCAGAAGCCTTCGCGACGGTGCGCGAGGCGTCGGTGCGCGCCCTCGGCATGCGCCACTTCGACGTGCAGATGATCGGCGGCATCGTGCTTCACCGCGGCGAGATCGCGGAAATGCGCACCGGCGAGGGCAAGACCCTTGTTGCGACGCTGGCGGTCTATCTCAACGCGCTGGAAGGCAAGGGCGTCCATGTCGTCACGGTGAACGACTATCTGGCCCGCCGCGACGCCGAGACGATGGGCGTGCTCTACAATTTCCTCGGCCTGACCGTCGGCGTGATCGTGCCCAACCTCAACGAGGAACAGCGGCGCGAGGCCTACAACGCGGACATCACCTACGCGACCAACAACGAGCTGGGCTTCGACTACCTGCGCGACAACATGAAGCACGAGCGGGGCCAGATGGTGCACCGCCCGTTCAACTTCGCCATCGTCGACGAGGTGGACTCGATCCTGATCGACGAGGCGCGCACCCCGCTGATCATCTCGGGTCCGACCGACGACAAGAGCGACCTCTACATCTCGGTCGACGCCGTGGTGAAGCAGATCGCCCCGGACCTTTACGAGGCGGACGAGAAGACCAAGAACATCACGCTGACCGAAGACGGCGTCGAATGGGTAGAGCGCGCGTTCGAGGACGCCGGGCTGCTCGTCGGCTCGAACCTCTATGACGTCGAGAACACGATGGTGGTCCATCACCTCGACCAGGCGCTGAAGGCCAATGTCATGTTCAAGCGTGACATCGACTACATCGTCAAGGACGGCAAGATCGTCATCATCGACGAGTTCACCGGCCGCATGATGGACGGCCGTCGCTGGTCCAACGGCCTGCACCAAGCGGTCGAGGCCAAGGAGGGCGTCAAGATCGAGCCCGAGAACCAGACGATGGCCTCGATCACGTTCCAGAACTACTTCCGCATGTACCCGAAGATCGCCGGCATGACCGGTACGGCGGCAACCGAGGCGCCCGAGTTCTTCGACATCTACAAGATGAACGTCGTCTCGATCCCGACGAACGTGCCGGTGCAGCGCATCGACGAGGAAGACGAGTTCTACAAGAACACGATGGACAAGTTCGGCGCCATCGCGAAGCTTATCCGCGAGCGTTACGAGAACGGGCAGCCGGTGCTGGTCGGCACGGTGTCGATCGAGAAGTCCGAGCTGCTTTCCGAATTCCTCCAGAAGGAAGGCGTGAAGCACAACGTGCTGAATGCCCGTTTCCACGAGATGGAAGCGCACATCGTGGCGCAGGCGGGCCGGCTTGGCGCGGTGACCATCGCGACCAACATGGCGGGTCGCGGCACCGACATCCAGCTCGGCGGCAACGTCGAGTTCCGCATCGAGGACGAACTGCGCGACGTGCCGGAAGGACCGGAGCGCGAGGCCGGCATTGCCCGCATCCGCGCCGAAGTGGCCGAGGAAAAGCAGAAGGTTCTGGCCGCGGGCGGGCTTTGCGTGATCGGCACCGAGCGCCACGAAAGTCGCCGTATCGACAATCAGCTCCGCGGCCGTTCGGGACGCCAGGGCGACCCCGGCATGAGCAAGTTCTACCTCTGCCTGGAGGACGACCTCCTGCGCATCTTCGGCCCGGACACGCTGTTCGCCCGCATGATGAACAGCAACCTTGCCGATGGCGAGGCAATCGGTTCGAAGTGGTTGTCGAAGGCGATCGAGACGGCGCAGAAGAAGGTCGAAGCCCGCAACTACGACATCCGCAAGCAGGTCGTCGAATACGACGACGTGATGAACGACCAGCGCAAGGTCATCTACGAGCAGCGTGCGGACATAATGGACGCAGAGGCCGTGGGCGACGTGGTCACCGACATGCGCCACGATACGGTGAACGCCATCGTCGGCGATGCCTGCCCGCCGGGCTCCTATCCGGAACAGTGGGACGTGGAGAGCCTGAAGGCGAGGGTCCGCGACGTTCTGGGGATCGAAATTCCCCTGGACGACTGGTTCCAGGAAGAAGCAATCGAGCCCGACACCATCGAGGAACGTATCCAGCAGCTGGCTGATGCCCATATGGATACGAAGATCACCGAGGTCGATGCGAGCGCGTGGCGAAGCCTCGAGAAGTCGATCCTGCTCGAACGGCTTGACCATCACTGGAAGGAGCACCTCGCGACGCTCGACGCGCTGCGCCAGGTGGTGTTCCTGCGGGCCTACGCGCAGAAGACGCCGATCAACGAGTACAAGCAGGAAGCGTTCGGCCTGTTCGAGAAGATGCTCGATGCGATCCGCGAGGACGTGACGCGCATCCTGATGACGAGCGAGATCCGCCTGCGTCCGGTGGAAGAGTTCCAGCTTCCGGAATTGCCGGACTTCCTTACCAGCCATATCGATCCGTTCACCGGCGAGAACGATGCTGCGCCGCTCGCTCCGGCACCGTCGATGTTCGGTGCGCTGCCGCCGCAGGCAGGCGGGGCGCTTTCAGGCGGTTTTCCCGATGGAGATCCGTTTGCCGGCCAGGGGATCAGCCGCAATGCGCCGTGTCCTTGCGGTTCGGGCCAGAAGTACAAGCATTGTCACGGCGTCGCCGCCTGACCGGTCTGCATCGTGAAATGAGAAGGCGGGGCGATTGCTCCGCCTTTTTCTTTCCGGTCAAGAATTTATGAACTGAATTTGTGTGACTTAGGGCGGGGCAGCTTTCCACTGGCGGGTTGCGCTGCTAGCGTTGAATGCAACAAGAACCATAAGACCGGGCCGCGTCGTTGAAGAATCCGACGGGGGCAGAAATCGATGAGTGCGAAGTGCGTGGGGAAGACCCTGCTGCGAGGGGCGGCGGGGATCGCTGGCGTTGTTCTCGCGGCGATCCCGCTTGCGGCGAGTGCGCAAAATCTTCCTGGGCAGCCGGGCACGGGCATTCCGTCACGCGATGAGCTCAAGGGCCTGACGGGGCAGGCTGCTGCGGCGCCGTCGCGCCTTTCGATAAAGGGCGGCATCGAGCGCTCCCCCTGTCCGCTCGACGATCCGCAGTACGCAGACATTCGCGTCACGCTGAACAACGTCACCTTCGCCGGTCTCAAGGAGATCGATCCGGCCGAGCTTGCCGAGACCTGGAAGCCGCTGGTGGGGACGTCGCAGCCGATTGCGGTGCTGTGCGAGATCCGCGATGCGGCAGGCACGATGCTGCGCAACAAGGGATACCTTGCCGCAGTGCAGGTCCCGACGCAGAAGATCGACAACGGCGAAGTGCGGATGGAGGTCATCTATGCGCGCATCACTACCGTACGGGCACGTGGCGAGACCCGGGGCGCGGAGCGAAAGCTCGAGCAGTATCTCTCGGCGCTGACCGGGGACGAGGTGTTCAACCAGCGGCGGGCGGAACGATACCTCCTGCTGGCGCGTGACCTGCCGGGCTACAACGTCCAGCTCACGCTCAAGCCTGCAGGGACCGGCGCCGGCGATCTGGTCGGCGAGATCAGCGTCCTGCGCGAGCCTTATGCCGTCGACCTTACCTTGCAGAACCTGTCTTCAGAAGCGACCGGCCGGTTCGGCGGGCAGATTCGCGCGCAGTTCTTTGGCCTCACGGGCATGGGCGATGCGACGACCCTGTCCTATTACGCCACTTCGGATTTCAGCGAACAGCACATCCTGCAGGGGGCGCACGAGTTTCGTCCGGGCAAGGAAGGGCTGATCGTTGGGGGCCAGCTTACCTACGCCTGGACCAAGCCTGACGTGCCGGGGCTTCCTGCCAATGTCAGCATCGACGCGCGCACCCTCTATGCCAGCCTCTATGCCCGTTTCCCGCTGCAGCGCTCGCTTGCGCGAAACGTCTGGCTAAGCGGCGGGCTGGACCTGGTGAACCAGGACGTGGACCTCATCGGACCGCTCACTCGCGACAAGGTGCGCGTGGGGTGGGCGCGGCTTGACGTCGATGCCGTGGATACCGGACATGCCGCGCCGCAATGGCGCATCGGGTCTTCGTTCGAAGTGCGGCAGGGGCTGGACATCCTCGATGCGACGCGCGGTTGCATTGGCGCCGCCTGCGCAACACAGACGCCGACCAGCAGGTTCGACGGATCACCGGCCGCGACGGTGCTGCGCTGGCAGGGCGAGTACGAACGTGCCTTCGGCAGGTTCTCGGTGCTTGTGGCGCCGCGTGCGCAATATGCGTTCAAGCCACTGCTCAGCTTCGAGGAATTTTCGGCCGGCAACTATACCGTCGGCAGGGGTTATGATCCGGGCGACCTGATCGGTGACAGTGCCGTTGGGACGAGCGTGGAAGTGCGCGGCCCCCGGCTTCCGATAGGCGAGAGCCGCGACATCCGCATCCAGCCTTTCGTGTTCGGCGATTCCGCATGGGTCTGGAACAAGGACGTGCCGGGATCGGAACGGCTGACGTCATTGGGCGGAGGCCTGCGCGGCGATATCGGCGCCCGCTTCAGGATCGAGGCGACGCTGGCCGTCCCGCTGGAGAAGGTGGCGCTTCAGGTCCGCCGTTCCGACCCGCGATTCCTGGTGACCCTTACCACGCGGCTGCTGCCGTGGAGGACCTTCTGATGCGCACGATCCTTCCTGCGAACCGCAAGCAACTTCTTTCGGCATCCGGGCTGGCACTGGCGACCGCACTTGCGGCATGGGCGCCGGTGGCGCAGGCGCAGTCGTTCCAGGGTAGCGTGACTTCGACGTTCGGGACCGTCAGCATCGGCACCACCGCGACGACGACCGACATCACGATCTCGAGCCCCACCGCGGTCATCAACTGGACGCCGAATGATACGGCGTCGACGGGCGGGCCAATCGACTTCCAGCCGGTCGGCACGACGGCAACCTTCATCAATGATTCGGCGTCGACCAGCGATTTCACGGTGCTCAATCGCATCGTGCCGAGCGGATCGACGAGGCCGATCCAGTTCAACGGGTCGGTCGTTTCGCGCTTGCAGAGCGCGGCGGGCGGGCAGGCGCCGGGCGGCACGGTTTTCTTCTATAGCCCCGGCGGGCTGCTGATCGGCAGCTCTGCGGTTTTCGATGTGGGCAATCTCGTTCTGACGACGTCGGACCTGCCTTATGACGCCGCGGGCAACTTCCAGACCGGGGGCGCATATGTCTTCCAGCAGGCGACCGTTGCGGGTTCGCAGGTCGTGGTGCAGCCCGGCGCGCAGATCAACGCGAGCACGGACGGATCGTATGTCGCGCTGGTGGCGCCAGTCGTTTCCAACGGGGGCACCATCACCGTCAACGGTTCCGCTGCGCTGGTTGCGGCCGACGCGGCGACGATCACATTCTCGCCAAGCGGTCTCTTCGACATCACGGTCGATTCCGGTACGAGCGGGACCGGGACGCCGATCTCGAACAACGGCACGATAACTGGCCCTGCCGCTTCGACGTTCTTCCACCGCATCTACATGGTCGCGGTGCCCAAGAACGATGCGATCACCATGGCCATCGGTGCCGGCAGTTCGCTGGGCTTCGACATCGCCGGCGCGGCTGACGTGGTCGGCAATTCCATCGTGCTTTCGGCGGGCGGCAACGTGCTGGGCGGGAGCGCGCAGACGGGCCCTGCGGCGGGCGGCGGCACCGGGCTGGTCTCGATCAACGGGGCTGACGCCGATTTCACTTCGTCGCTTGAAGCACGGGCAACCGGATCGGTGCAGCTCGGGTCGGCGTCTAGCCAGGGGCTGGACTTCGCGTCGAGCGTCTTCGTGCAGGCAGGGGGAGCGTCCTCGATCTACGCGGCGGCGGGCGGATCGGTCACGATCGGCGGAAATCTGTCTTTCGGCGCGGATGCCTCGGCCAGCACCGGAACCGCGACGGCGGGGTCCGTCGGGCTCGACGCTTTCGATGGCGGGCAGATCAATGTCGCCGGGAGCGTCTTCCTCAGCGCCAACGCCTATGGTGCGCCGGCATTCGGCGTTGGCGAGACTTCGGGCGACGCCGTGGCGGGGTCGACAAGGGTTCTTGCGCAGAACGGCGGCCAGATCACCATCTCCGGCGACCTGCAGCTCGTTGCCTCGGGCTATGGTGGATCGCCCCAGGTCGGCGGGGCTGCCGGCGGCGCGGGCTACGGCGGCAACGCGCTGGTCCAGTCCTTCGGAACTGGCGGGGCGGCGATCAACGTGCTGGGCTCGGTCGACATCGAGGCGGCAGGCTTTGGCGGCAACGGTACGGGCTGCGTGACCTGCCTGACCGATGGCGGACTGGCGGACGCGGGCTCGCTGGTCTTCGTTGCGGACGGCACGAACCAGATCAGCGTCGGAGGGGCCACGGCCATTCGCCTGCAGGCGATCGGCGGCAGCGGAATTGCCGGCCCCGGCGGTTCGGCAATCGGCGGGCAGGTAGACATGTCGGCGCACAACGGCGCGCAGATCAGCCTTGGGCAGATCACCGTCGATGCCGGGGGCAACGGCGGCGGCAGTATCGTTCAGGCGGGTGAAGGTCGCGGCGGCAGCATCGCGATTGCCGCGTTCGACGCGGGCTCATCGCTTGCCATCGCGGGGAACGCGAGCCTTCTGGCGCAGGGTTTTGGCGGGCAGGGCAACGAGGTAGGGGCCATCGGCGGCGATGGCGTCGGCGGCAGCATCAACTTCGAGGCGCAGTCCGGATCGCAGGCGAGCGTGAACGGCGTTCTCGAGGCCAATGCCATCGGATCGGGCGGTGGCGGTTATGCCGGGAGCCTTGCAGGGACCGGCGGGTCCGTCGTGCTGCGCGCCAGTGGCGGCGGCCTGCTGTCGGTCACGTCGAACGCGGTGCTCATCGGACAGGGCCAGGGCGGCGTGGCCTTCGGATCGGCAGTGGGTGGTCTCGGCACCGGCGGTTCGACGCTGCTTTCGGCGGAAAGCGGCGCGATCCAGTTGGGTGGCGATATCCTGATGACATCCAACGGGATCGGCGGATCTCAGGCCGAAAGCGGTGCCGGGGGAGCGGGTGCTGGCGGCGACACGCGCTGGCGCACCATCGGGACAGGCCAGATCACCGTAGCGGGCGGCGCGACAGTCACCGCGAACGGCATTGGCGGATCGGCGGGGCTTTCGGTTGGACTGGCCGGCGGAAGCGGTACGGGCGGGGCGGCCTATCTCGACATGGCAGGTGGCCAGTCGACGGTCGGCGGCAATTTCGAACTCAGCGCGGAGGGTTCGGGCGGGACCGGTGGCACCACCAGCGGGCAGGGCACCGGTGGAAGCGTCGTAGTCACGATAGCCGATGCCACGCTTGGGATCACGGGTTCATCCCGGTTCAGCGCGTCCGGTGTCGGCGGGGCGGGAAGCACTGGCGTTGCCGCGGGCCTTGGACAGGGCGGGACCCTGTCGTTTACGGCAGGCAACAGCACGGTGGTCCTGGCGCAAAGCGGCGACGCCATCCTCGAGGCCAGCGGCAAAGGGGGACAAGGCGGGACCGGTGGTGACGGTTTCGGCGGGTTGCTCTCCGTCAACGCCAACGCTGCCTCCATTTCCGCCGTCTCGGGGCTGTCGGTAAATGCCGAGGGCTATGGCGGCTTTGCCTCTGATCTGGGTAATGGCGGTTCCGGCAGGGGCGGCGCGGTCGTTCTGGCGGCAAACGGCGATGCGCGCGGGTTGAGCGACATCTCCGCATCGTCACTCTATGTCAGCGCCTCCGGGCGCGGCGGTGACGGTTCCGGCGGCGGCCTTTCGGGGGAAACTGGTGGCAGTGGCGGTGCGGGGCAAGGTGGCTCGGTCGCCTTGAACGCGGCTGCCGATGGCGGCACGATTTCCGCCGGCTTCCTTTCGGTCCAGGCAGCGGCGTCGGGCGGATTCGGCGGGATAGGCGGGTCCAGCACGAGCGCCGGGGGACAGGGCGGTAATGGCGGCTCTGCAATCGGCGGAACGGTTGCGTTCAACACCAACAAGGGCGCGGGAACCGGCACTGGCGGGTACATCGTCGGCCAGGCGACCGTGGACGCGAGTGCGGCTGGCGGCATCGGCGCCGACGGCGGCACCGGGTTTGCCCAGGGGCCTGGCGGCAATGGCGGGGCGGCCACGGGCGGCGCGATCACCTTCGCTTTGGATCAGGGCGGAAGCAGCCTTCAGGCCGATGGCGGGCTGGACCTGCGCAGCGATGCGTGGGGCGGCAATGCCGGAAACTGCGCAATCGGCTGCCTTGCGGCGGGCGGCGCGGCAGTGGCTGGATCGATTGCCGTCGGTTCCAATGGCCTTAGCACCGGAAACCTCATCTCTGCTGGTGGATTGGTGAGTCTTTCGGCGCAGGCGAGCGGCGGCGGCTCCTATGGCGTGTCGGGCGGGAACGCGACGGGCGGCTTCGTGCAGGTAAAGCTCGACAGCGGGCTGGCATTCGAAGCCGGCGGTGTGACGCTCACGGTGTCGGCACGAGGAGGCGACGAGTTCACCAATGTGATCGGAGGCGCGGGCCAGGGCGGCACTGCGGAGTTCATAGCTTCTGGCACCAGCACCGCGAACATTTTCGATACCATCAACATCACCGCCGATGGCACTGGCGGCAACGGGCGCGACATTGGTGCCAGCGGAGGCGCCGGGCTTGGCGGCACCAGCAGGCTCTATAGCGATGGTGGCGCGATTACGGTGACCGGCGGCGCGGTTGTCCACGCCGGCGGTTTTGGGGGCGATGGCAATCAGAACAGCAACTCCGGTGCGGGTGGAAACGGTACCGGCGGCGGGGCATTCCTGACGGTCGGAACACCGACCGCTCTTGGTAACGGAGGCAGCATATCCATTGCCGGGCAGACATATGTCACGGCTTCGGGCGAGGGCGGCGATGCCTGGGCGGCCGGCACCGGTACGGGTGGATTCGTCGGCGTTTCCGCGCGCGATGGCACGCTGGGGCTGGATACGCTGTTCGCGACGGCATCGGCGTTTGGCGGCTATGGGCTTTCGGGCGGGGCTGGCGGCAGTGCGACCGGGGGCGAGATCCAGATCTTCGCCAATAGTGCCGTGGAGGGCGCAAGCCTGGTCACCATCAATTCGCTTAATGCTGATGCGTCGGCTTTCGGCGGCTTCGGTAGCGATGCGGCGATTCCAGGTGACATCGGCGGAGCTGGCGGTGCGGCCCAAGGCGGCTCGATCCAGATTTTCGGTACGGCGGGCAATGGCCGGATGGAGGTCGGATCGGTCACCGGCTACGCCTCGGCATCGGGCGGGGGCGGTGGCCTTGGTGGCGACGGCGGAGATGGCGGCGCAGCAATCGGCGGGCTGCTGCAGCTTGGTATCGCCAGCGGCTTCGATACTGGAACGATCAATACCGGATCTGCCCTTTACGGGTCGATCAACCTCACGGCCGGAGCTTCCGGCGGCAACGGCGGTGCTGGAGGGCAAGGCAGCGCCACCAGCGGTAGCGGCGGTGCAGGCGGTGCGGCGCAGGGCGGCGGCGTGACCGTGTTGGTGCGTGGCGCTTCCATGACCGTTACCGGCGCCACCACCAATGCCTTCGTCAACGCCATCGGCGGCAATGGCGGCTCGGGCCCCGTGGTTGGCGCAGGCGGCGATGCCACGATCGGCAGCGCCGGTGCGACGAACCAGGTATCCGGCGCATCGCTGACCGTGACCAACCGTTTCAACCAGCCTGCGCAGACCGGCAGCCTTACGGCAGGTGACCTCAATTTCAGCGCGCTTGCAGTTGGCGGAACGGGCTCGACAGCGGGTATCGCGTCGATTGCTGGCGATGCTGTCGACCTGGACATGGTCAGCGGCACGCTGAATGCGGCCAGCCTCTCGCTGAGTGCATCGGCTGACAGTGTCGCCGCCGGTGCGCCTGCGGACTTCATTTCGCTTCTGAACAGCACCGCCAACATCAGTGGGGCGCTTTTCTTCGAGACGCCCAACGCATTTTCGCTGACGCTCGACCAGTCGTTCCTGACGGCTGACAACGTTGTGATCGGGGCCGGCAACTGGGTGCTGGGAGCCAGCGCGCCGACGAACACCGGCTTGCTGACGGGAACGAACGGGATCAGCCTTTCGTCCGGCCAGGATATCGTCGCCTACGCCAACCTGAACACGCTGGCCGGCTTGTCCATCCTGGCGCCCGGACGCATCGACCTGGGGGCGCTGACGGCCGGCGGGTTCATCGACCTCACGGCGGGCGGCTCCATCACGATCGGCGATGCCAGCGCAGGTGAATCCATCGACCTCGATGCAATTGCCGCCATCGCGACCGGCAACCTGGTGGCGCAGACCTCGATCACCGCGCGTTCGCAGGGCAGCATCTCGACGGGCAACCTGAGCGCAGGCACCGGTACGCCAACGGGTGCGAACGGCGACCTCAATACAATCGCTCTCACGGCCGGTGGCAACGTCACCGTGGGGGCGGTCAATGCGGCCTCCGACATCGGCATCTCGGCGGGCGGGACGATCAGCACCGGTGCTCTTCAGGGGTACGACATGCTCGTGCTGGGCGGCAGCAACATCACGCTTGCGAGCCTCAACGCCGTCAACCGCGTGCTGATTGCGGACGTTTCAATGACGGCGCTCGGCCAGACTGCCACGGTATTCGACAAGGAACTTGTCTTTGCCGCACCTGCCGTCGCCACCAATGGCGCGATAGGTATCAACGGGACCTCGACCGCGAACACGATCCGTGGGGCCACGAACGGCACGGTAACGACAGCCGCCATTTCGGCTCCCGGCTCCATCGGTTTCACCAGCGGCGGAAATGCGACTTTCGCCAACCTTTCGAGCGGCGGCAGAATCGAACTGTTGTCGAGCGGGACGCTGAACCTGGCATCCGCAAACACCGGGTCCGACGTAACGGCGAGCGGTGCGTTGGGCTTGACCGTCGGCACGATCTTCGCGCGCGACGTTGCGCTGCTTTCGGGCGGCAACATTGCGGTCCAGCAGGTGCTCGGCGGACTGGTGATTGACCCGGTGACCAACGCGGTGACCAACGCCACCGGGCGCATCATCCTTGCCAACTCCTCGATGCTGGCCTCCACGGCAACGCCGGGCGCGATCGACTACAATGCGTTGTTTGCAGCGGCACCGGTCGCCAACGGCGGTACCACGACAGTCAACACCGCTGTCGGCGGAAGCGTTCTCAGTGCTTCAACCGGTGCAATGTCGGGCCGGAGCCTCGTGGGCTTTGGTTCGGTTGACGTGACCTCGGGCGGACTTGTGACAGTCCAGGAGCAGTGGGGCGGCAACTCGATTACAATTCGCTCCGCCGATATTTCGATCATCGACAACGGGACCGCCACCTCGCCGACCGGCGGGCAGATTCTTTCGGGTCTCAAGACGCTGGAATCCGGCTCGGTGGATCTCATATCGACCGCTAACTCGCCAGCATTGATCGGCGACGGGCTGTTCGGCAGTGGCTATGCGCTTGGCAACACTGAAATCGGCTTGATATCCACGGGCCGCCTGCTTGTCGCGGCGACCGACGTTGCCGGCAATGCGACCGACATGCTCATCGGCAATCTCAGCGTGACGGCCGGGGGAACCGCCGGGAACAGCATTGCGACCGGCACCGCCGGCCGGATCATCTTTGCGACGGGCGACTTGCAGACGCAGATTCCCGGCGGAGCCATTCGCATCACCGGAACGATTAGCGGAACGGGCTTTGCCGCGACCAACGCGCTCGAGTTCGACACCGGACGTTTCGAACTCGACGCTGCTACGGGAGGAATTTCGCTGGTGTCGTCGGGCACGACGCTTGGCGGAGTGGTCGAGGTCAACGCGGCCAACATACACGTTGCCTCGGGGGCGATCCTCGACCGTCTTGCTGCCGACCCGTTCTATGCCGGCCATGCCAACGACCTCAACGCGCCTGCGGCCGTTCAGCGGCCTGCAGGCGTCCTGCGGGCGCTGGGGCTCGAGCTTTCCCCGACAGGCACGTTGTACATCCAGAATACAGGCACGACGGTCGATCCGGCCGGGTTCTTCTCCGACTTCGATCTTACCGACGTCATCGCGCCGGCCAATGCCACGCCGGGCAGCATTTCGGTCATCGTGAACGGTCGGTTCCAGACCGCCAACGGCGTTGTTTCCGGGGTGGCGGCGCACGATCTCGTGCTTGCCAACGCAACGGGCCTCGCGGCATTCACCGCGGACAGCCAGATCAACGGGTGCCTCTTCTCTGTCAGCACCTGCGCCGTTGCACCCCCGCCGCCTTCTCCCGATCCGGCACCGGCGATTTCCAGCCAGATCGAGATGATCTCGACGGGTACGCTGGGAGACACACCTGGGTTCGACGAGACGCCCGGTGCACCCGGGAGCGATGACGAGCAATCCGACGCGCCCGGGCAGCAGGAGGAGGAGGGAAGCGGCGACGATGCCGCGAGCCCGATCGCCCCGCCGCCGCAGATCATCAACAGCCAGTCGCTCGATCCCCAATCGCAGATCGAGCAGCCCGTTGCGGGCAGCGGCAATCCGTCCCTGATCGGGTCCGTGGTCAACGAAAACAGCGCCGAAGGAGAAGGCCAGTGAGCCCGCGCCGGATGCTTTCCGCGAAGAACAGTCGTCTTGGGGGCCACTTCGCGAAGACGACCCTTTCGATCGCCGCACTTGCTTGTGCCATGCCGGCAGTCGCCGGAGGAACCGGCCAGCCGCTGTCGGTGCGCAATTCCTTCCGCATAGGATCGTCGGGCGTGACCTGCACCGCGCAGAACGCTCCTCTCGACAAGCGGCTTGGTGGCATCTTCGACCGTGGCTATCGGCTGAGTTGTCGCGATGCCGCAGGCGCTGTGGGCACGCTGATCGCAGTGCGGCGCGAGGTGTTGCCTGGGAGCGAGCCGACCGGGCTTTCCGGCGTTACGCTTGCTTGCGGGGCGGACGGGTTTGTCGCGATCGATGCGGTCGGCCGTGTGAATGCCGCCAATTGCCGGGATCAGGACGCCAACGTCGAATACAAGCGCTATGCCGTCACCCGGCGCGGCGTGACCTATTTCGTCGAGGGGCTTGCCGGGTACGATCCAGCCCTGCGCCTTGCGCTGGCGAGCGTCGTGAACGACGCACCCGTGCCGGGTGAAATACGTGTCGCAACGACCGAAGTAAGCGACCCGGCCGCCTTCGCCCGGGTACAGGCCGGTCAGCTCGACCGCCTTGGCGCCCGCGACGAAGGGTATCTGCGCAACAACGGAGGCCGCTACGCGGAGTCGGCGGAGTTCTTTGAGGCTCTGGCGTCGAGGGACCGTGCCAGTGGCGGGGCGGGCCTTGCCGAAGCCCTTGCCAACCAAGGTCTCCAGCAGTCCAACCTCGGAAACTTCGCCGCGGCCGAACGCCTGTTTGGGCAGGCCGCTGCCGCGCCGGGCGGCAGGGATGGCGTGACGCAGCGACTCGTCCGCAACTACCGCGCGATCAACCAACTCAACCAGCGCAAGCCTGTGGCCGCGATCAACGCCCTGGCCGAACCCGTAGCGGCGGTGAGCGTCTCTTTCGACCGCGACAGCCTGGTGCTGGGGCTGATCAACATGCCCTTGGCGGAGCAGATCAACCGGGAGAGTTCGGCGCTCAAGCGCTTGGGCGCAGTCGACCCCGGATTGACCGAGACCGAGCGTGCCGAAATTCTCGATGCGCAGGCGGATTCCCTGCGCGCGACCGCAGCGCGGTTGCAGGGCAAGTACGACGTTGCGGTGACCGGCTTCGAGATCGCAGGCCGACGCCTGGATGCAGTTCGCGGCGGGCGCGTGGCTTCCGCTGGATGGTTGCGCTCCGAAATCCAGATTGAACTTGCTCTGTTGGCAGAGGCACAGGGCCGCAACGCCGATGCAGCAACCGCGTTTGACCGCGCCATCGCCATCATCGATAGCGCCTTCCCACAATCGCCCGCACTGCTTTCGGCGCAGGCGCGCAAGGCTGCGTGGCTGGGCCGCTCGGGCGACGAGGCGGGCGCGCTGGCGCTTTATGCCCATGTCGTGGATCAAAGCCTTGCCGTGCCGGATGCCGGTACCACCCTGCGCGATCTGCTGGGCCCCTATTTCGGCTTGCTCGCGAAGCGGAACGGTGCCGGTAATGCGAGCGCGATGTTCGCCGCCTCGCAAGTCCTCCAGCGTCCGGGTGTTGCCCAGACCCAGGCGGTTCTGGCGCGCCAGATGTCGGAGGGCAACGACGAGGCCGCGGCCCTGTTCCGTCTGTCGCTTGCCAGAAGCCGCGATATCGCGCGCACCGAGGCAATGGTCGAGCAGCTTTCCGCCTTGACCGGACTGACCGAGCAGCAGGCTGCATCACTCAAGGCGGCACAGGACAACCTGGCATCGCTCAAGCGTGACCAGACGGCGCTGGTGAGCAAGCTTGCAGCCTATCCTCGCTACAACGTCCTGGCGCCGAAGGGCGTGGAACTTGCCGAACTGCAATCCGCGCTCAAGCCGGGCGAAGCGTACTACAAGATGATGGTGGTCGGCGGACGGGTCTATGGACTGTTCGTCACGTCAGGGAGCGGCGAGGCGCGGACGTTCGATACCGGGATCGATCCGGCGACCTTGTCTCGCAATGTCCAGGCGATCCGCGATACGATCGTCAAGGTGGAGAACGGCCAGCAGGTCAATTATCCTTTCGACCTCGACAAGTCGCGCGCCCTCTACAAGACGCTGTTCGGTGCGGTGGAAGACCTTCTGCCCCAGACCCGCCACCTGGTGTTTGAACCGGACGGCGCGATGCTGCAGCTTCCTCCCACAGTGCTGGTGTCGGGAGACAAGGGCATCGAGGCCTACAAGGCCCGGATGGAAAGCCCCGATGGCGATCCGTTCGACTTCACCGGGGTCGAGTGGCTTGGACGCGGCCGGGAAGTTTCCATCGCCGTCAGTCCGCGCGGATTCCTCGACATCCGCAAGCTGGCCGCATCGACCGCGCCGCGCAACTACCTTGGTCTGGGGCACAATGCGAAGCCGGCCGCGCGCCCGGTTACCGCAGTCGCGGATGAGTGCGACTGGCCGCTTGCGACGTGGCAGAATCCGATCTCTGCCGACGAGCTGTACTATGCCCAGAAGAAGCTTGGTGCGGGAGGCAGCGCGGTCAAGACCGACGCCGCGTTCAGTGACAGCGCCTTGCTGGCGGAGAGTGACCTCGACCAGTATCGCGTTCTGCACTTTGCCACGCATGGACTGGTCACTGCGCCGCGCGCCGACTGTCCTGCGCGCCCTGCGCTGGTGACCAGCTTTGGCGACATGGGCTCCGATGGCCTCCTGAGCTTCCGCGAGATCTTCGACCTGAAGCTCAACGCGGACCTCGTAATCCTCTCCGCGTGCGACACGGCCGGTATGGCGACTGTGGCGGCAAGCCGGGAGGCCGGCGTGACCTCGGGCGGGAACTACGCCCTCGATGGCCTCGTCCGTGCGTTCGTGGGGGCTGGTGCGCGTTCGGTCATTGCCAGCCACTGGCCGGTGCCCGACGACTTCGACGCGACCAAGCGCCTCATCGGCGGCGTCATCGAAGCGAAACCGGGACAGGATCTTGCCGATGCCCTGTCGGGCGCACAGACCCGGCTGATGGACGACCCCAACACATCGCATCCGTTCTACTGGGCAGCGTTCATAATCCTCGGCGACGGGGCGAAGCCGCTGGTGTCGGGGAAGGCTGCGATGTCCGCTCCTGATCCGGTCCGGTAACCCGCCATTGCGACAGGCCTATGTAGGAACACGCAGCCCGCCGGAACCTTGCCTGGCGGGCTGAATGTGTTGGACTGGCGACCGTCCTTCGACCGTGAACCGGAAGGAAGCGGAGACGGTAGATGTGGCTTGATCGCGATGGATATTGCCATGAGCCGGCGGCCGAGGCGTTGCGCTGCAAGCCCCAGATCATCGCCAGTTACCGCCGTGGCATCCTGCGGGCGAAAGTCCGGGTCCACGAGCTTTCCCGCCACGTGGCCTGTATTGACTGTCTGGAGACCCCGCTGGCGGGAGCGCAGGTCTGGCTGACCTTTCCCGGCCTTGAGGCGCGGGGCGCGATCGTCGAGCAATGCGAGCGCTTCCGGGCCCGCCTGCGCTTTTCCGATCCCCTCCACCCGGCCGTGCTGGACGCACTGCTCGGCGGTCGGATCCGCAGCTTTCACTAGTTTGCCTGATCTCCCAGGGGGAGCGTTTCACCGCCCACGTCCTGCGTGACCGCCAGGCACTCCAGCGCGTCGTTCAGATGTATTCCGACAACATGTAGGCCGAGGCGATCTGCCATTTCGAGCGCGCTCCTGACCGCGTCGTGAAGGGAGCTGACGTGATCTTCGCGGGTCATCTGCCTGTATCGCGTCATCGCCAATTCAACCCGGTCTTTCCTGCCGCGTCCCGAAGCGTCGAACCCTTGCGGTTCCGCAAAGGCGGCAGCGGCAATCGCGAATTGCCAATCGTTGCAAATCCAGGCCGCGGCGTCACGCTCGGTGAATTACAGGGCGGAGGTTGCGCGGGCCGAGGATTGTTCCGGTTGCCTGTGACGTGCAGTCGGTTGGTCTACGCAGCTTGCGTTGCCCAAACTTCGCGCGCGCGGCGCAAAAACTTGGGATGCAGCTACCCAAGGCGCTGATTCTTTTGCCAAGTCTGAAGAAAAATGGCTCCCTGAGTAGGATTCGAACCTACGGCCGCTCGATTAACAGTCGAGAGCTCTACCGCTGAGCTATCAGGGAGCAGCCCCGGTTGCCCGGGGCAGGAGCGCGCTAATAACAGGCGTTTCCGGTTTGGCAAGCACCTGCTTTCAAAAATTTTCAAACCATGAACTGTTCGGCGAAGATGCGGTCCTCCAGACTCTGCCCACGGTCGAACATCAGGGTCAGGCGATGCTCCGGCCAAGCCTTCACGCGCACTTCGCTTACGTCGCGGACTTCCTTCTGGTCGGCCACCACGAGGACCGGCCGCTTGACCGATTCGAGTGCCTTGAACACGATCTCGTACGTCTCGGGAAGGATTGCGCCGCGCCAGCGGCGCGGTCGGAAGGGGCTGATCGGGGTCAGTGCCAGCATGTTGGACGAGAGCGGCAGGATAGGGCCGTTCGCCGACAGGTTGTAGGCTGTGGAGCCTGCCGGGGTCGCGACAAGCACGCCGTCGCAGGCGAGTTCCGGCATCCGCACCTTGCCGTTCACGCTGACTTCCAGTTTCGCGGTCTGGCGCGTTTCGCGAAGGATCGAGACTTCGTTGATTGCGCAAAACGACTGGATTTCGCCGGTGTTGGTCGTCGCCGTCATGCGCAGTGGCGAAACGGCAATCCTCGTCGCCTTGGCGAGCCGTTCCTCGATCGACCTGGCCGACCGGTACTTGTTCATCAGGAAGCCGACGGTGCCGAGGTTCAGGCCGAAGGCCGGCACGATGTGATCGATGTCGATCATGGTGTGCAAGGTCTGGAGCATGAACCCGTCGCCACCGATCACCACGGCGGCATCGGCTTCCTCCAGCGGGACCCAGTCGCGGCCCTTGCGCAGGGCCTCGCAGGC
This sequence comes from Novosphingobium aromaticivorans DSM 12444, assembly GCF_000013325.1. GTDB lineage: Bacteria > Pseudomonadota > Alphaproteobacteria > Sphingomonadales > Sphingomonadaceae > Novosphingobium > Novosphingobium aromaticivorans. The sequence continues at coordinate 2,104,660 of NC_007794.1, read as the reverse complement.
ATCCTGCGCCCGATCCGTAGGCGATGCCAGAAGGGCAAGGCGCGCAAATTCCGGCATTGTCATCGGCCCCCGGTAAATTCCTACAGAGGCAGATATGGAGCGCCACGCCATGACGCAATGCACAAAAGCACAACTGGCGAGAGCCGGACGCATTAGCGGAACGCTTTGGCAAGTTTCGGATGGTATCGCGCAGGCATGGACAGCGCCATCCCGCCAGACGCGATCGACGACGAATCCCGCGACACTTTGACGGGCCTTGCAGGCATCGCCTCCGCGAGCGACTGGCTGGATCGGAACGGGGCCAAAGGCTTCGTTCACGCCATGCTGTTGGGCCTGCACCGGTTCCGGTCGGTGAACCTGGCTTACGGGCAGTCGGCGGGAGACATCGCGCTGGTCGAGCTGGCCCAACGCATTCGGATCTTTGCCGACGAGGAGATTGGTGGCGATACTTTGGTCGCGCGCGTCGGTGGCGGCGATTTCCTTGTTGCAAGCGCCGGCAAGGTCAGCCGGGAGCGGTGGCAGTGGCTTGCCGAAGCCCTGGCGCGGCGCGTGTCGCGAGTGCTGCCGCTTCGGGGAGAGGAGCTACAACTGGCGCCTCGCATTGCGCTGCTCCGAGGGCAGCCCGGGGAGGGTGGCCCGGCGTTGCTCGATCGGCTGGACCAGGCGCTTACGACCCTTCAGCAGCAGCCGGCGCGCCGCCTTCAGTGGGCCGATGGGTCGCATCTTGCGCGGGGGAGGAGCGCCGCGCGACTGGAAGCCGACATGATCGGGGCAATGGCAAGGGACGAAATCGGCATCGTCTTCCAGCCGCAGTACGCGGTGGCCGGAGGGGATATCGTGGGGGTGGAGGCGCTGGCCCGTTGGGATCATCCGCAGCTGGGAAGGATAGGCGCCGAAACGCTGTTCGCCTTGGCCGAGCGTGGAGACCACGTGGCGCAGGTTTCGCGGCACATTGCCGGTCGCGCGATGTGGCAGGCCGTAGAATGGAAACCCGTTATTCCACTTTCACTGAACATCACGGCTGAGGATCTCGGGGACGACCGCCTTGTCGAGGATTGCCGCTTGCTGCTGGCACAGACGGGTTATCCTCCTTCGAGCCTGACTGTCGAGGTTACCGAACATGCCCTGATCGCCGACTTCGAACGTTCCGCCGCCGCACTCGAGCAGCTTGCCCGGCTAGGCGTGAGGATCGCGCTCGACGATTTCGGCGCCGGCTATGCCAACTTCCGTACGCTCAAGGCCCTCCCGGTGAACACCTTGAAGCTCGACGCATCCCTGGTCAGGGACATCGACCGCGACCCGCGCGACCGGGCGATCCTGCGGGCCATCGTGGCAATGGCGCGTGCGCTGGGCCAGAAGGTTGTCGTCGAGGGTATCGAACGGGAAAGCCAGCTACAGGTGCTTGCAGCGGAAGGATGTGACGCCTTCCAGGGGTTCTTGCGGTCAGGCCCGATCCCCGCCGATCAGATTGCCGCACTCTCCCGCTAGGCCGCTTTCCTGGCACGACGGGCGATCGCCGAGAGGCCCTTGGTGAGCTGCACGAGGCCGTTGAGCCGTCCCTCCGCCGTTCCCCATGCACGCTGGATGACGAGCTTGTTGTCCGGGCGCAGCTTGGCGACGCCGTTCAGGCGCTCGACATAGCCGATGAGGCCGACCGGGTCGGGGAAGGTGTCCTTGTGGAAGCTGACCAGCGCGCCCTTGGGGCCCACGTCGATCTTGGCGATGTTTGCCGCGATGGCCTGGCGCTTTACTTCGATCAGGCGCAGCAGGTTCTGCGTGGGCGCGGGCAGGGGGCCGAAGCGGTCGATCATCTCGGCGGCCAATGCCTCGACCGCATCCGGTCCGTCGGCGTCGTTCATGCGGCGGTAGAGCGCCATGCGCACGGCGAGGTCGGGAACGTAGTCCTCGGGGATCATGATAGGGGCGTCGAGGGTAATTTGCGGGCTCAAGGCCTCGCGCTCGCGGGCAAGGCCGATGTCGCCTGCCTTGGCGGCGAGGATCGCGTCCTCGAGCATCGACTGGTAGAGTTCGAAGCCGACTTCCTTGATATGGCCCGACTGCTCGTCGCCCAGCAGGTTGCCGGCGCCGCGAATGTCGAGATCATGGCTGGCGAGCTGGAAGCCGGCGCCGAGGCTGTCGAGGTCGCCGAGCACCTTGAGGCGCTTTTCCGCGACTTCGGACAGGGCCATGTCCTCGGGCACGGTAAGATAGGCGTAGGCGCGGATTTTGCCGCGACCGACGCGCCCGCGAAGCTGGTAGAGCTGGGCGAGCCCGAAGCGGTCGGCGCGGTGGATGACGATGGTGTTGGCCGAAGGAATGTCGATGCCGCTTTCCACGATGGTGGTGGACAGCAGCACTTCGTACTTTTTCTCGTAGAAAGCGCCCATGCGGTCCTCGACTTCGGTCGGGCTCATCTGGCCGTGCGCGGTGACGAAGCGAACTTCGGGGACATTGAGCCGGAGCCATTCCTCGAGTTCCGGCATGTCGGCAATGCGCGGCACGACGATGAAACTCTGCCCGCCGCGCTGGTGTTCGCGCAGGAGGGCTTCGCGCATGACCATGTCGTCCCACGGCATGACGTAGGTGCGCGTGGCGAGGCGATCGACCGGCGGGGTCTGGATCGTCGAAAGCTCGCGTAGCCCGGACATCGCCATCTGCAGCGTGCGCGGAATCGGAGTGGCTGTGAGAGTCAGGACGTGGACGTCCGCCTTCAGTTCCTTGAGCTTCTCCTTGTGGGTCACGCCAAAGCGCTGTTCCTCGTCCACGATGACAAGGCCCAGGCGCTTGAACTCGACCGACTTCGACAGCAGCGCGTGTGTGCCGATGACGATATCGACTCGCCCATCTGCAAGCCCGGCCCTCGTTTCGCTGGCTTCCTTGGCCGGCACGAGGCGTGAGAGGCGGCCGATCTGGAGGGGGAAGCCGTTGAAACGTTCGACGAAGTTCGCGTAGTGCTGCCGCGCGAGCAGGGTAGTTGGCGCAACCACGGCCACCTGAACGCCTTGCATCGCCGCGACAAACGCAGCGCGGAGGGCAACCTCGGTCTTGCCGAAGCCGACATCGCCGCAGACCAGACGATCCATCGGCTTGCCCTCGGCCATGTCTCCGAGGACGTCGTCGATGGCGCGCTCCTGGTCTTCCGTTTCGTCCCAGGGGAAGCGGTCGATGAAGGGGCCGTAGCTGGCGGGGTCGACCGGCAGGACCAGACCCTGTCGAAGGGCGCGATGCGCGGCCGTTGCCATGAGCTGGCCGGCCATCTCGAGGATGCGCTCGCGCATGCGCGCCTTGCGGCGCTGCCATGCCTCGCCGCCGAGCTTGTCGAGCGACACGCCCTCGGCGTCCGAGCCGTAGCGAGAGAGTACGTCGAGATTCTCGACGGGGATGTAGAGCTTGTCGCCACCGGCGTATTCGAGCTGGACGCAGTCATGGGGAGAAGCGCCGACGGCGACGGCTTCCAGCCCGATGTAGCGCCCGATGCCGTGATCCATGTGGACCACCAGATCGCCCGGGGTAAGCGCGGAAAGCTCGGCCAGGAAGGCATCGGCGTCCTTGCGCTTCCTTTTCCTGCGGACGAGGCGGTCGCCCAGGATGTCCTGCTCGGTAAGCAGTTCGAGGTCGTCGTTGGCGAAGCCCTGTTCGAGCGGCAGGACGATGGCGACCGGCTTGCCCGATGCGGCAAGGCCCAGTGCCTGCTGCCAGTTCTCTGCTATCTGAGGCGTGAACTTGCCTGCCTCGGCCAGAAGCGAGGCAAGGCGCGAACGCGACCCCGAGGTATAAGCGGCAATGATCGGCTTCTTGCCGCGCGTGCCGAGCGCCGAGATGTATTTGGCGGCTGCTTCGTAGATGTTCCCGCCGCCACTTCCCGCCGCCGCGCGTTCGGGGGTGAAATCGTGACTGGACGCAAAGCCGAAATCGATGACGTGCTTCGATTCCGGCTCGGCAAAGATCGTGGTGCGGTGGACGGGCCAGCCCGCCAGGGCGCGATCCAGTTCGTCACGCGTAAGGTACAGGGCGCTTTCCGAGAGCGGGCGATAGCTCCCCGGCGCCTTGGACGACGAATCCAGACGCGACTGATGATAGTCCGCGATGTCCGCGATGCGCTGCTCGGCCGCCTTGATCGCGGTCGTGTCGATCAGGACGAGATCGTTCTCGCCAAGGTGATCGAAGAGCGTGACGACCCTGTCCTCGAACAGCGGCAGCCAGTGTTCCATTCCGGCAAGGCGGCGGCCATCGCTGATTGCCTGATACAGCGGGTCGCCAGTGGCGTTCGCGCCGAACATTTCGCGATAGCGACTGCGGAAGCGCTTGATGCTGTCTTCATCGAGCAGGGCTTCGCTTGCCGGGAGCAGAAGATGCGTTTCTACCGGCTGCACCGAGCGTTGGGTGTTCGGATCGAACAGGCGCAGGGTTTCCAGTTCGTCTCCGAAGAAGTCGAGCCTGAGGCCGTGGTCGAGGCCTGACGGAAAGATGTCGAAGACCGAACCGCGCACTGCGTATTCGCCCGCATCGACGACGGTGTCAGTGCGCGAATAGCCCTGTCGCTGGAGGAGAGCGATCAGGCTTTCCCGGCCGATTTCGGTGCCGGGCGTGAGCAGGCGTGTGGATTCGCGGATGCGGAAGGGCGTGAGTACGCGCTGGAGCGCGGCATTGATCGTCGTGACGAGAAGCTGGGGGCCGGAACGCGTGTGCTGCAGCTTCTGCAATGCGGCCAGACGGCGGGCGCTGACGGAAAGCGCCGGCGAAGCGCGGTCGAACGGCAGGCAGTCCCATGCCGGAAAGTCTATGACGTCGAGGTCCGGGGCGAAGTATGCCGCGCTGTCGACAATGGCGCGCATGGCGGCCTCGTCGGGCGCGATGAATACGGTGCGGCCGCGCGCAGCGCGAGCAAGGTCGGCGAGCACGAGCGGCTGCGCGCCGCGTGCTACGGACGACAGGGTTAGCGGCGACTTGGCCGACAGGATGCGGTCGAGATCGGACATGACAGGCAGGCTAACGCGCGAGCGGCGAAATCAGCGCGGGATTTCGACGTAGTCCAGCTTGCGCATCGCGTCCATCAGCGCACCTGCGTACTTTTCTGGAACGGCCTCGGTGCCAAGGGCCCAAGCCATGATTTCGACGTCGTCTTCCTCGATCAGTTCCTCGAACCACGCGACATCGGCGGCGCTCCATGACGCGTGGTAGCGGTCGAAGAAGCAGCCGATCATGTAATCCGCCTCTCGCGTGCCACGGTGCCAGGCGCGGAAGTGCAGGCGGCGCAGGTTTTCGGGGGCGATTGCGGGCGTGTCGGTCATGCAAGGCCGTTAGGACCAATTCGCCCGCGAAACAAGGCGCGCGCGACCGGCACGAAAAGGCATCCCGGCGCCCGTCCTTCCCCTGCGCCGGAATGCCCCATCGCTGTCCGCGCGGCTATTTGGCCCGCAGCGCGGCGATGATTTCGTCAGGTTGGCGACCGATTAGATCCTTGGACAACTCGCGGATCGTCGCGCGTTCGGTGCCTTTGTTGTAATGATGACGCAACTCGCCAAGCGTGCGCGGGGCGGCGATCACGACCAGTTGTTCGATCCTGTGTGCCTGTACCTCGCCATTGAGCCAGGACGCGACCGCGGCCGCATGGGCATCTTCGTCGAGCTGGTGGCCGGCAGGGTTACCCGCGCTGGAGTAGTGGCGTCCGCCCGATCCGTGATTGTGTTCTTCCAGTTGCGGCGTCGGCAATTCAGCGAGTTCAGGCGCGGCCTCGTTGCCAGCATTGCGCCACAGTTGCCAGTTCTTGCCATCGATTATTGCGATGACGGTGCCATGCGGGATCAACATTGGACCGAACTCCTGTTTTCGTCCTTGATGCGGCAACCAAGCACCCCCAAGCTTGATGGTACCATGCGCTGGGTCAAAATTGGCGCTGGAAATTTCCCTGAAGCCTCCCCTGAAAACTCCCCTGAAAACTCCATCGTGCATTAACCGGCTTCGCCATTGGCGAACCGGCCGGCTTGCGCCTATGTCCGGACCATGCGTCCCGACCTGCTCAATCCACTGTTTGCCGAGGCCAGCAGCCTGAAGGGCGTTGGGCCTGGCCTCGCACGTCCTCTGGAAAAGCTCGGCCTGACGCGGGTAAAGGATTTTGCCTACCACCTTCCCGATCGTTTCGTCCTGCGCCGCGCCATAGCGAATCTCGACGAGGCGAGCGTTGGCGAGCAGATCGTCGTTGCGCTCACACCTCGTGACTATCGTCAGTCCGCAGGCCGGGGGCCGTTTCGCGTGATGGCTGAGGACGAAAGCGGCAGCTTCGTTGCACTGACCTATTTTGGCCGCGCTTCCTACACGGCCAAGAAGCAGCTTCCGCTGGGCGAAAAACGATGGGTCGCCGGACGCCTCGATCAGTTCGGCCAGACCTGGCAAATCGTCCATCCCGACCATGTGAGCGACGACAGCGCAGGGATGCTCGGCCAGTTGAACGAGCCTGTCTATCCGTTGTCCGAGGGGTTGACCCAGGGGCGGTTGCAGGGGCTGGTGCACCAGTCGCTCGCACACTTGCCGCAGCTTCCAGAATGGATCGAGCCCGGTCTCGCTCAGCGTATGGACTGGCCGGCATGGCATGAGGCGCTGCCCTTGGCGCACAAGGGCGAGCACAAGGCCGCGCGCGATCGGCTCGCTTACGATGAATTGCTGGCCAACAGCCTTGCGCTCATCCTCGTGCGGGAAAGCAACCGCAGCCGGCAGGGCACTCCGCTGCACGGAGATGGTCATCTCCGTGCGAAGCTGAACCTCCCGTTCGACCTTACCGGTGCCCAGAAGCGCTCCATCGCCGAGATCGAGGGCGACGTGGCGCAAGGCGCGCCCATGTTGCGCCTTCTCCAGGGCGACGTGGGGTCGGGCAAGACCGCCGTGGCGCTCAACGCCATGCTGATCGCGGTGGAATCGGGCGCGCAGGCGGCCCTGCTTGCACCAACCGAGATCCTGGCGCGCCAACACGCCGATACGCTGTCGAAGATGGCAGTGGGCACGGGGGTCAACATCGCTCTGCTGACCGGGCGGGACAAGGGCAGGGCGCGCGAGTCCATTCTCATGGGCCTGCTCGACGGTAGCATCGACATCTGCGTGGGTACGCACGCGATCTTTCAGGAGGCAGTTGCCTATCGCAATCTGGCGCTGGTGGTGATCGACGAACAGCATCGCTTCGGCGTGGGCCAGCGGCTGATGCTGACGCAGAAGGCGCGGCGCACGCCCCATTGCCTTGCGATGACCGCCACGCCCATTCCGCGCACGCTGACGCTTGCGCAATATGGTGAAATGGATGTCTCTCGCCTCGACGAGATGCCGCCCGGCCGACAGGCCATCGACACGAGAGTTGTCGCGCAGGAGCGGCTCGCCGATGTGATAGAGGGGGTGGGCCGACACATCGCGAAGGGTGCCCAGGCGTACTGGGTCTGCCCCATGGTCCGCGAGCAGGAGAACGACGATATGGCCGCAGCCGAGGCGCGCTTCGCAGCCTTGAAGGAGCGGTTCGGCGATATGGTCGTGATGGTGCACGGGCAGCTCCGGCCCGAGGTCAAGGATGCGGCGATGGAACGCTTCGCGCGCGGCGATGCGAAGCTGCTGGTGGCCACCACCGTAATCGAGGTTGGCGTCGACGTTCCGAATGCTACCTTGATGGTGATCGAGCAGGCGGAGCGTTTTGGCCTTGCCCAGTTGCACCAGCTACGCGGCAGGGTCGGACGTGGCAGTCAGCAATCGACCTGTCTTCTTCTCCGGGGCGATGCGCTGTCCGAGACCGGGCGCGAGAGGCTCGCCTTGATGAGGGAGACGCAGGACGGCTTTCGGCTTGCCGAAGAGGACTTGCGGCTGCGTGGCGGCGGCGAACTTCTGGGGACGCGCCAGTCCGGCGAGACGCCGTTCAAGGTCGCGGATTTCGAACAGATCGCGAAGCTTCTACCGCTGGCGCACGACGATGCCCGGCTCCTGATGGAGCGCGACGGCGGGCTTTCGTCCCCCCGCGGGCAGGCGGCGCGCGTGTTGTTGTATCTGTTCGAACGCGACTGGGGCGTCCAGTTACTGCGCGGCGGTTAGCGCCGAAAGGGATGGGGCGACGCGAAAAAGGGGAAACGCGCCGCCCCCTCCCTGATGGGATTACTTGCTGGTCTTGGCGGCGGGCGACGCGCTCTTCGTCGCGTCGGCAAAGGCTTCGGCGGTCATGCCGATCACAAGACCGTTCGTACCCTTTGCCACCGACGTCTTCGGCAACTTCACGCGGGCCTTGCCGGTGTCGAGAACGAAGTCCGTTTCGGTCACCTCGGCGATCTTGCCCAGAACGGTCGTGCCGTCCGAGGCATGGACCGGCGCATCGACCACGATGGCGGCGGCAAGCACGGCAGCAGCGTCGGCTGCAGCCTTTTCGGCAGCGGCATCAAGCTGCTCCTTCGTCATTCCGAGAACAGGGCCTTTCGGACCTGAGCCGAGCGAAGTCAGGGCAAGCGTGGCAGCATTCTTGCCGGTGTCGATGACGAAGTTGGGGGCGTTGACGCTCTTGATGGTGCCGACTTCGGCGCCGGCGGCATCATAGACCTTGGTCCCCACGGTCGGCGTTGCGGCAGCCGCAGGTGCTGCGCTGGCGGCGGCTTCCTGGGCGATGGCCGAAGGGGCGAATGGGAGGGATGCGACGAGAAGGGCAAGCGACAGAGTGGAATTCTTCACGAACGAGGGCTCCTGTCCAGTTGAAGGGCTGACCTCTGCAAAACTGGAAACAAGATCCCACCGCGCAAACCCGAATGCGGTCTTTTCTGCACTTTTCAGGGCAGATTGAGGCACTTGTTCGATTTCGTCGATGGACCGTTGAACGATGCGGCGTAGCAGCTGCGCCGAAAAGGGCTGTCGGGAACGGTGCCTCTCGGCAGGTTCCTCGCCTGAAATCACATCGCGCAATTCAAGAAATTGGTCGGGGAGAGAGGATTCGAACCTCCGGCCCCTGCCTCCCGAAGACAGTGCTCTACCAGGCTGAGCTACTCCCCGACCGATCCGCTGCCGGTGACCCGGCTGCGAGGCAGGGGCGCCCTATACGAAGCAGTTTTCCAACTGGCAAGCGGCCTTTGGAAAAGTTTTTTTGCAGCCCGGTTTTTGCGCCTTGGCCCAGCCCGGGATAGAAGCGTGGCCATGTCCATCCTGCGCGATTCCGGCCGCCATTACGAATGGCAATATCTCGATCTCATGCGCCGCATTTGGGAACATGGCGACGAGCGGGTAGATCGGACCGGCGTCGGTACGCGGTCGGTCTTCGGTGCTGAGCTCAGATTCGATCTTTCCGATGGGCGGATGCCGTTGCTCACTACCAAACGCGTCTACTGGAAGACGGCAACGCGTGAGTTCCTATGGTTCCTGACCGGCAATACCAATATCCGCCCCCTCTGCGCGCAGGGTGTGGAGATCTGGACCGATTGGCCGCTCGACCGTTACCGCAAGGAGACCGGGGACGACATTTCGCGGAAGGACTTTTCGGCACGGATCGTCGCGGACGAGGCATTCGCGTTGCGGTGGGGCGACCTTGGACCGGTCTATGGCAAGCAATGGGTGGACTGGCCGGTGTTCGAGCCTGTGGGCGACGGCCTGTTCCGCCGACGCGAAGCCGGCGTGAACCAGGTGGCGGACGTGGTTGATTCGCTGCGGCATAATCCCGGCAGCAGGCGTCACATCATCGAGGGTTGGAACGTCGCCGAGATCGACCGGATGGCGCTGCCTCCCTGCCACAAGACATACCAGTTCCACGTCAGCGGCAATCGGCTGAACGGCTTGCTCTATCAACGCAGTTGCGACGTCGCGCTGGGGCTTCCCTTCAACCTGTGGGGCGCCGCACTGCTCGTACGTCTGCTGGCCCAGCAATGTGACCTTCAACCCGGCGAACTGGTTTGGATGGGTGGAGATACGCATCTCTACCTGAACCACGCGGATCTCGTTGAAGCGCAACTTTCGCGGGAACCGGAGGGTGATCCGCGCCTTGCCATCCTGCGGCGACCGGATAGTATCTTCGGTTACCGGATCGAGGATTTCGAGGTGACCGGATATGCACCGCAGGGGCACCTTTCCGCGCCTGTTGCCGTCTGATGGCCTGATTGACTCGAAAAGGCGTGTGAAATAAAATAACACACGTCTATAACTTTGCGACTGTACGACTTTCGCATTTGCGAAGGTTGATTCGGCGCGGGAGAGTCCAGATGCAGGCGTTTGCCCTATGAGTAGCGAGGGGATGAGCGGGATGGCGCGCGGCAATCTGCCGTCGCTATCGCTCCACGTGCCGGAACCGAAGTTCCGGCCGGGTGACAAGGTCGATTATTCCGACCTTGCCATTTCGCGCGCGGGGGAACAGCCGCGACCCGACGAGCAGTGCGAGGCTTCCGAAACCCACCCGTTGTGCCTCGATCTGGTGCGCGTGCTTGGCGATGACGACCGTGCGATCGGCCCTTGGGACCCCCGGTTGGACGCCGACACGCTGCGCCGCATGCTGCGCACGATGGCGCTGACCCGTGCTTTCGACGACCGCATGTATCGCGGCCAGCGACAGGGCAAGACCAGCTTCTACATGAAGTGCACGGGCGAAGAGGCGACATCGGTCGCCCCGGCCATGGCCTTGGCGGATGACGACATGGTCTTCCCCAGCTACCGCCAGCAGGGCATCCTGATCGCGCGTGGCTATCCGTTGGTCGAGATGATCAACCAGATCTATTCCAATCGTGCCGACAAGCTGAAGGGACGCCAGTTGCCGATCATGTATTCGGCGCGCGAGCAGTCGTTCTTCACGATCTCGGGCAACCTCGCCACGCAGTACCCGCAGGCCGTGGGTTGGGCCATGGCAAGCGCGATCAAGGGCGACAGCCGCATCGCCGCGACCTGGATCGGCGAAGGGTCCACGGCTGAGGGCGACTTCCATTCGGCCATGACTTTCGCAGCAGTCTACAATGCGCCCGTCATCTTCAATGTGGTGAACAACCAGTGGGCCATTTCCAGTTTTTCGGGTTTTGCCGGCGCGGAGAGGACGACTTTTGCCGCCCGCGCGATCGGCTATGGCATCGCCGGCTTGCGGGTGGACGGTAACGATCCGCTTGCTGTCTTCGCGGCAACCCAGTGGGCCGCGAACCGCGCCCGCGCCAATGCCGGCCCTACGCTGATCGAGCACTTCACCTACCGTGCCGAGGGGCACTCGACTTCCGATGATCCCACCCAGTACCGTTCCGCGCAGGAGCGGGAGGAGTGGCCGCTGGGCGACCCGGTCAACCGGCTGAAGAAGCACCTCGTGGCCCTGGGCGAGTGGTCGGACGAGCAGCACGAGGCGATGGACCGTGAACTCGTCGACCTGGTCAAGGCGGCCACGAAGGAGGCCGAAAAGAACGGCATCCTGGGGCACGGGCTGCATCACCCGTTCCATACAATGTTCGAGGACGTCTTCGAGGAACTGCCCTGGCATCTCCGCGAACAGAGCGAGCAGGCAATCCGCGAGCGTCGGATCAAGTGGCCGGAATGGAAAGAGTCATGACCTACGAAGAATCTCCGGTCAGCCTCGCCGAGGCCCCGACCCGTCGTCTGAACATGATCGAAGCGATCAATGACGCTCTCGACATCATGATGGAGCGTGATCCCAACGTCGTGGTCATGGGCGAGGACGTCGGTTATTTCGGCGGCGTGTTCCGTGCGACGGCGGGACTCCAGAAGAAATACGGCAAGACCCGCGTGTTTGACACGCCGATCAGCGAGTGCGGTATCATCGGCGTGGCTGTCGGCATGGGCGCTTATGGCCTGCGCCCGGTGCCCGAGATCCAGTTCGCCGACTACATCTATCCAGGCCTCGATCAGCTCGTTTCGGAGGCTGCGAGGTTGCGTTACCGTTCGGCCGGCGAATTCATTGCGCCGATGACGGTGCGTTCGCCATTTGGCGGCGGCATCTTCGGCGGGCAGACCCACAGCCAAAGCCCCGAGGCGCTGTTTACCCACGTCGCCGGGCTGAAGACGGTGGTTCCTAGCACTCCGCACGATGCGAAGGGTCTCTTGATCGCAGCGATCGAGGATAACGATCCGGTGATCTTCTTCGAGCCCAAGCGCATCTATAACGGGCCTTTCAACGGCTACTACGACAAGCCTGTCGAGCCCTGGAGCAAGCATGCGGACAGCGCCGTTCCGGAGGGCTATTATTCGATACCGCTAGGAAAGGCCCGCGTCGTGCGCCCGGGGCAGGCGTTCACTGTATTGGCCTATGGCACCATGGTCCACGTCGCTGCAGCGGTCTGCGCGGAGAAGGGCGTCGATGCCGAAATCATCGACCTCAGGACACTTGTCCCGCTGGATATCGAGACGGTGGAAAAGTCGGTGGAAAAGACCGGCAAATGCCTGATCGTCCATGAAGCCACGCGCACTTCGGGCTTTGGCGCGGAGTTGTCCGCCCTGGTTCAGGAGCGTTGCTTCTACCACCTCGAAGCACCGATAGAGCGCGTGACCGGCTTCGACACACCCTATCCACACAGCCTCGAATGGGCCTACTTCCCTGGCCCGGTCCGCATCGGCGAGGCCGTCGACCGACTGATGAAGGCCTGACCCATGGGAACCTACACATTCCGCCTGCCCGATATTGGCGAGGGTATCGCCGAGGCAGAAATCGTCGCCTGGCATGTCAAGGTCGGCGACACTGTCGAGGAAGACGGTCGCCTGGCTGACATGATGACCGACAAGGCCACGGTCGAGATGGAAAGCCCGGTCGCGGGCAAGGTCGTCTCGGTTGCGGGGGAAGTTGGCGATGTCGTGGCGATCGGCTCGGCGCTGGTTGTGATCGAGACCGAGGGGGAGGACGAGGCACCGGCGCCTGCTGCGGCGCCCGCGCCCAAGGCGGCGATCGTCGAAGAGCGCATCGAGGTCGAAACGCCCGAGCCACCGCAACCGCCATCACCGCCCCAGCCGCTGTTCGTTTCGCGCGAAGTCGAGGCACCGCCCGCAGTGCCGGCTACAGGTTCTGGCGTGGCGCCTGGCCCGCGTGCCTCGACCGCGCCTGACACGATCGGTGGGGCGGGGGCAAAGGTCCTCGCCAGTCCGGCCGTGCGGCAGCGTGCCCGCGATCTTGGCATAGACCTGTCGGAAGTCCGTCCGTCTGAGGAAGGCCGCATTCGCCACGCCGACCTCGATCAGTTCCTCTCCTACAATGCCTCTGGCGGTTACCGTGCAGCCGGTGCCGAGCGCGGCGACGAAGTGATCAGGGTCATCGGTATGCGGCGACGCATCGCCGAGAACATGGCCGCGTCGAAACGACACATCCCGCACTTCTCCTACGTCGAGGAATGCGATGTGACCGCGCTTGAAATCATGCGGGAACAACTCAACGCGGGCCGGGGCGACAAGCCCAAGCTGACGATGTTGCCCCTGCTTATCACCGCGATCTGCCGTGCTCTGCCGCAGTACCCGATGATCAACGCCCGCTATGACGACGAGGCCGGCGTGGTTACCCGCTATGGTGCGGTGCATCTCGGCATGGCGGCGCAAACGCCTGCGGGCCTTATGGTGCCTGTCATCCGCAACGCCCAGACCCTGAATCTCTGGCAACTCGCCCGCGAGATTGTCCGCCTGGCAGAGGCCGCGCGCAGCGGCAGCGCAAAATCGGACGAGCTTTCCGGTTCGACGTTGACGGTGACGTCCCTTGGCCCACTTGGCGGCGTGGCGACCACGCCGGTCATCAACCGCCCGGAAGTTGCCATCATCGGGCCCAATCGCATCGTCGAGCGGCCGATGTTCGTGTCCGATGGCATGGGGGGCGAGCGGATCGAAAAGCGCAAGCTGATGAACATCTCGATCAGTTGCGACCATCGCGTGGTCGATGGCCACGATGCGGCAAGTTTCATCCAGGCGGTGAAGAAGCTGATCGAAACGCCGGTGCTGCTGCTGGCGGACTGATGTGATATGAGCGCGGATCGGAGGTAGCCATGCCGACAACCGATCCGCGCATCGACGAGCATATCGCGAAGGCAGGTGCGTTTGCCCGGCCCGTGCTGGAGCGCTTCCGCGCTCTGGTTCATCGCCAGATTCCCGACTGTGTCGAGGCGATCAAGTGGGGCATGCCGCACTTCACGCTGGGCGGGAAGAACGTGGCCGGGATGGCAGCGTTCAAGAAGCACGTTTCAGTGTTCTTCCACAACGACGATCAGCCAGGAGGAGCCGGGCCGTTTCGCAAGATTGCGGACATCGATGCCTTTCCGGATGAGGGGCTCGTGGTCGATAGGTTGAACGCTGCTGTGGCGCGCCTGTCGGCCTCCAAGGTCGCGAGATCCCGTGTGGCGACCAAACGGGTACCGTCGGTTCCCGAGGCATTCGCAGCCGCGCTCGACACGGGCGGGGCGCGTAGCCGGTTCGACGGCATGGCGCCCGGGCAGCGCCGCGAATATATCGAATGGATCGTTGAGGCGAAGAGCGATGCCACGCGCGAAAAACGCATCGCGCAGGCCACCGAGTGGATTGCCGAGGGTAAGCCGCGCAACTGGAAGTACAAGAAATCCTGAGCCTCGCGGCAAGTTGTTCAAGAATTTTGCCGACGACGAAAAATGCATGCCGAAGTCCGTTGACAGCCTGCAAACTCTGCCATAGAGGCGGCGCTCCCAACGGCGAGCGGGTGTAGCTCAGTTGGTTAGAGTGCCGGCCTGTCACGCCGGAGGTCGCGGGTTCGAGCCCCGTCACTCGCGCCATTGGGATGATGAAAAAGGCGCCTTCAGGCGCCTTTTTCTTTGCCCGTTCGGCGAGGCAATATGACGTCCGGCCATCCCACCACCGCCGGCCATCCCACCACCGCCGGCCATCCCACCACCGTTTGTCGGGGCTGCTGGGTGAAGCGGTCCGGCGTGGTTTACATGTGGCGCGCGGTCACTTTGATGGCTTCAATTCCTTGCGCCGACGATTGCGGAATGGCTGGTTCCGCGCTGTGGAAAAATTCCCGCTTTGAAGCCCGTTGACAGGTCGGCGGACCTGCCATAGAGGCGCGGCTCCCAAGGGGCACGCGGGTGTAGCTCAGTTGGTTAGAGTGCCGGCCTGTCACGCCGGAGGTCGCGGGTTCGAGCCCCGTCACTCGCGCCACCTTGGGAATTTCTTCTTTTCGAAGATGCGTCGGGCGTCGGTGGCATTTGCCCCCGGCGCCACGCGCGTTCAGCCCCAGCGGCCCGTCTCCATCCAGATCAGGAAGCGTCGCAGCGGCAGAAGCCAGATCGTGCCGAGCACGACGTAGACGACCGTCTGCACCAACACGTGCCACTTGCCGATCGTCCCCGACAGGGCGGCAATCCCGAAGGCATAGACCACCAGGGCCAACACCAGGCCGAGAATGCCGACGGGCTTGCGCCAGGTTGGTCGATAGTCCTGCTTCACTTGTCCTGCTCCCACGGTCCGTAGATTCGCGTCGGCGTTACCACCGCATGAAGCGCCCGGTCATGCGTTTCGCGGGGAAGGCGGTCGACCAGCTGGCAATCCCAGGCAAGCCCGATGCGCACCGCCGCCGGATGAGCCTCGATCCATCGATCGTAGTGCCCGCCACCTTGCCCAAGGCGTCCGCCTTCGGCGTCAAATCCGACAAGGGGGACGAAGACCACCTCGGGCTTTGCGACAGGAGCACTCGCCTGCGGTTGAGCGATGCTCTGCCATGGGCCCGGCTCAAGCAATTCGTCCACCCACGGTGAGGACCACTCGCGAAACTGCATCGGCGAATCGCGGTCCGCGAACCAGGGCAGGGCGATCTTGTGTCCGGCTTCGTGGAAATGACGGGCATAGGCTGTGGCAGGGGCCTCGCCGGGCCCGGCAAGGTAGACGCCAACGGTTGCATCCTGGGGAACCAGTGCGGTCACCGGGGAGGGCGGGCGCATGAACATCAGCGCCCTTACGCGCGGGTCGAGCGCCGCCACGTGGGCATTGCGCCGCGCCCTCAATTCCTTGCGCAGCGCATTCTTGCCTTCCACGCGGTGCTCCGAAAATTCATGCAAAAGGGGAGGGTGACGGGCCCACCATGGGTCGTTTGCTCGGAAAATCCTCTGACGCCTCGACGTCAGGTGGGGACCGCTTGCCTGGGACCAGGGTCCCGGACAGGGGCAGCCCCCTTGGATTGCTTATAGCCTCAGGGATGTTCATGCGGCTCGTGCCGGGCAGATCCCGTCACCACATGATTTAGGCGCTTGCAGGGTCCTGCTCAAGGGCAAGCGCAAGTTTTTCGATCCGCTCCGCCAGGAGATGGACGCGCGCGACCGTTTCTTCCTTGATGGCAGGCGGTGCCGGGACCGGCTCGATCACGGGCTGAGGGGCGGGCGCTTGCCGATGCGCTTCGTGGAGTTCGTCTGCCAGCATGAGGGCGGCAAACAGCAACATTCTCGTCTCGCTCTGCGCTCCACCCATGCGCCGGGCGCGATCGTCGATCATGCGGCCGAGCATCTCGATATGCGATTCCTCGCCATCGGCGCAGGATACGGCGAACTGCCTGCCGCCGATCTCGAGATTGATGTTGCTCATCGGACGTCTTTCACTTGGGCAGTCCGGCCAGGAGCAGGTCCAGCTGTCGCAGTTCCTGCGCTACCGTGTCCTTCAGTCTGCGGTGGCGCACTTTCAGGATCGCGAGTTCCTGGCTCGCGTCATCATGCGTGGCAGCCCCGCGGCTGTCCTGTTCCGTAATCGCCCCCTCGACCCGCTTGAGCGCTTGCTCAAGCCGGTCCAGCGCGGCGTCCAATGCTTCCGTCGCCATGGTCGCGCACGCTACCACATTAGCCAATCATCGCAACCTGCGGCACGGGAAAGATCGGTAGACAGCGCTGGACAAGCGTTTCGGGGCCCCAGAAACGCCCGGGCCAGCCTTGACCATGAAGCCAGTGGTGACCAAAGAGGCCCCGCTCCGAATCATCGGAATTCGTGCACTTGCCGGTGTGGCCGCACGGACAAGGAAGGGCTTTTTCAAGCATGACACGCGAAACCACCGCGCTGGCGCCCATGGCCAACGCGATCCGTGCGCTTGCCATGGACGCGGTCCAGGCAGCGAATTCGGGACACCCTGGCATGCCGATGGGCATGGCCGATGTCGCGACGGTGCTGTGGACGCAGTTTCTGAAGCACGATCCCGCCGCGCCGAAGTGGTCGGATCGGGACCGCTTCATTCTGTCGGCCGGCCACGGCTCCATGCTGATCTACGCGCTGCTTCACCTGTCGGGCTACGAAAGCCCGACGATGGACGACATCCGCAAGTTCCGCCAGCTCGACAGCGTCTGCGCCGGTCACCCCGAGAACTTCCTTATTCCCGGCGTTGAATGCACCACCGGTCCGCTCGGGCAGGGGCTTGCCATGGCAGTCGGCTTCGCAATGGCCGAACGCCATCTTAATGCCCAGTTCGGCAGCGACCTGGTCGACCACAAGACGTGGGTCATTGCTGGCGACGGCTGCCTCATGGAAGGCATCAACCACGAAGCGGTCGGCCTTGCAGGCACACTCAAGCTTGGTCGCCTCAACGTGCTGTGGGACGACAACAAGATTACCATTGACGGTGACACATCGCTTTCGACAAGCGAGGACATTCTTGGCCGGTATGCCGCGTCGGGTTGGCACGTCACCTCGTGCGACGGCCATGATTTTGCAGACATCGCACGCGCGCTGGCAGAAGCACAGGCCGATCCGCGCCCGTCGCTTGTTGCCTGCCGCACCGTGATCGGAAAGGGTGCGCCCAACAAGCAGGGCGGGCACAACGTCCATGGCGCACCGCTCGGTGCGGACGAGATCGCTGCCGCGCGTGAGTATCTTGGCTGGACCGCGGCTCCGTTCGAAGTCCCGGCCGACATCCTCGCCAACTGGCGCTCCTCGGCAGAAGCCGGAAAGACCGCGCGAGCCGAATGGGAAAAGCGGGCTGCAGCCAATCCCAATGCCGCCGAACTGGCCCGCCGCATGGCCGGGGAACTCCCCGCCCAGACCGGTTTCGACGCCTATATCCAGTCGCTGATCGCCAGCCCGCCCAAGGTCGCCACCCGCAAGTCGAGCGAGATGGCTCTCGAGGCCTTCACCGCGAACGTGCCCGAGATGGTGGGTGGTTCGGCTGACCTCACCGGCTCGAACAACACGAAGACAAAGTCGACCGCGCCGTTCACGCCGGAAAGCTATGACGGACGCTACGTCTACTACGGCATCCGCGAATTCGGCATGGCTGCCGCGATGAACGGCATGGCGCTGCATGGCGGGATCATCCCGTATGGCGGCACGTTCCTCGTGTTCTCCGACTACTGTCGCAACGCCGTGCGCATGTCTGCGCTCCAGCACGTGCGAGCGATCTATGTGTTCACTCACGATTCGATCGGCCTTGGCGAAGACGGCCCGACCCATCAGCCGGTCGAGCATGTCATGTCGCTGCGCATGATCCCGAACCTGCTGGTATTCCGTCCTGCGGATGCCATCGAGACCGCTGAAGCGTGGGCTATCGCGCTTGCAAACAAGGACCGTCCGTCGGTCCTCGCGCTGACCCGCCAAAATCTGCCGCCGGTCCGCTTCGACGCCGAGATGAAGAGCGCAAAGGGCGCCTATCGCCTTGTTGCCGCGCAGGCCGACCGCAAGGTTGTGCTGCTGGCTACCGGTTCGGAAGTGGAAGTCGCGATCAAGGTCGCGGCCGAACTGGAAGCCAAGGGTCTGGGCGCCGACGTCGTTTCGGTTCCATGCTGGGAACTGTTCGACGAACAGGACGCGGCCTACAAGGCTGACCTGCTGCCCGCCGACGCACTCAAGGTCTCGGTGGAGGCAGGCGTGACTCTGGGGTGGCAGAAGTACATCGGCGATGGCCTGGCCATCGGCATCGACACGTTCGGCGCGTCGGCCCCGGCCGAAGTGCTGTTCGACCACTTTGGCCTCACGGCTGAAAAGATTGTCCCGCAGATTCTCGCGCGGGTTTCGTAATTCAACAGGAGAAAGCTGACATGGCGATCAAGGTTGCGATCAACGGTTTCGGACGCATCGGGCGCAATGTGGCCCGCGCCATTCTCGAACGTCCCGATTGCGGGCTCGAACTGGTTTCGATCAACGACCTGGCCGACGCCAAGGCTAACGCCCTGCTGTTCAAGCGCGACAGCGTCCATGGCGCGTTCTCGGGCGAAGTCTCGGTCGATGGCAACGACCTGATCGTCAACGGCAAGCGCATCCAGGTGACTGCCGAGCGCGACCCGGCCAACCTGCCGCACGGAGCCAACGGCATTGACATCGCGCTGGAATGCACCGGCTTTTTCACCAATCGCGATGGCGGCCAGAAGCACCTCGACGCCGGCGCCAAGCGCGTTCTGATTTCCGCTCCGGCAAAGAACGTCGACCTGACGGTCGTCTATGGCGTGAACCACGACAAGCTGACCGGCGATCACAAGATCGTCTCCAACGCGTCGTGCACCACCAACTGCCTCGCGCCGATGGCCAAGGTCCTGCATGAATCGATCGGGATCGAGCGTGGTCTGATGACCACGATCCATTCGTACACCAACGACCAGAAGATCCTCGACCAGATCCACAGCGATCCGCGCCGCGCCCGCGCAGCCGCGATGAACATGATCCCCACCAGCACCGGCGCCGCCGTTGCAGTGGGTGAAGTTCTGCCCGACCTCAAGGGCAAGCTTGACGGTTCGTCGATCCGCGTCCCGACCCCGAACGTCTCGGTCGTGGACCTTACCTTCACGCCGAAGCGCGACACCTCGGTCGAGGAAGTCAACGGTCTCCTCAAGGCGGCTGCCGAAGGCGCACTCAAGGGCGTGCTTGGCTACACCGACGAACCGCTGGTTTCGATCGACTTTAACCACGATCCGCATTCGTCGACCATCGACAGCCTTGAGACTGCCGTGCTCGAAGGCAAGCTGGTCCGCGTCCTGTCGTGGTACGACAACGAGTGGGGCTTCTCCAACCGCATGCTCGACACGGCGGGCGCAATGGCGAAGTTCCTCTGAGGAACGGTTGACATGAGCGGGCGTCTTGGTGGCATTGCACGGCACGACAGGCCGCGCGGGGCCGTCGAGACGCTCGATCATGTTTCGGTCTCTCGCGAACTCGGCGTTCGCGGTGACCTGCGCGGCGCGATCCGGCCCGGAAAGTCCGGGCGCAGGCAGGTTTCCCTGATCGAAGCCGAAAGTTGGCAGGCCGCGCTCGCCGCCTTGCAGCTTTCCGCCGATCAATGGCTGCCTTGGCACGTTCGCCGGGCCAATCTCCTGGTCGAGGGCATCCGCTTGCCGCGAGAGGCGGGCAAGGTCATTGCCATCGGCTCGACGCTGCGCATCGAGACAACTTGCGAATGCGATCCGTGCAGCCGCATGGACGAAATTCTACCCGGCCTGAAACTCGCGCTGATGCTTGACTGGCGCGGCGGTGTGCTCGGCCGGGTCCTGACAGATGGCGAGATCGCCATCGGCGACGAAGTGAGGATCGAGGAATGAGCTTCAAGACCCTTGACGACATCGGCGACCTGACCGGCAAGACCGTGCTGGTGCGCGAGGACCTCAACGTGCCGATGCAGGACGGCGCGGTCACCGACGACACGCGTCTGCGCGCCACCATCGCGACGCTGAACGAGCTGTCCGACAAGGGCGCGAAGGTGCTCGTGCTGGCGCACTTTGGCCGCCCCAAGGGCCAGCCGTCGGAAGAATTTTCTTTGAAGAAGCTCGCTGCCCCGCTCGCGCACGTACTGGGCCGTCCGGTCAGCTACATCGACTGGGAAAGCGACAAGGCCGCTGTGGCTGCTCTGACGCCCGGTGCGATTGCCGTGCTTGAGAACACCCGCTTCTTCGACGGCGAGGAAAAGAACGACCCAGCCGTGATCGAGCGTTTCGCCAGCCTCGGCGACATTTACGTCAATGATGCCTTTTCCGCCGCCCACCGCGCCCACGCTTCGACCGAAGGCCTGGCACACGTGCTGCCGGCCTATGCAGGCCGCGCCATGGAGGCCGAGCTCAAGGCATTGCAGAAGGCGTTGGGGGAACCCGAACGTCCGGTGGCAGCCGTTGTTGGCGGGGCCAAGGTGTCGACCAAGCTCGACGTGCTCAAGCACCTTGTCAGCAAGGTCGATCACCTGATCATCGGTGGTGGCATGGCCAACACGTTCCTTGCGGCGCGCGGCGTGAACGTGGGCAAGTCGCTGTGCGAACACGACCTTACCGGCACCGCCGAGGAAATTCTCGACAATGCCGACAAGTCGGGCTGCACCGTTCACCTGCCGTACGACGTGGTCGTTTCGAAGGAGTTCACCGCAAACCCGCCGAGCCTGCGGACCTGCAATGTTCATGAGGTCGCTGCAGACGAGATGATCCTCGACGTGGGCCCGGCCGCGGTCGAGGCGCTTGCTGATGTGCTCAAGACCTGCAAGACGCTGGTGTGGAACGGTCCGATGGGGGCGTTCGAGACCGAGCCGTTCGACGCCGCCACCGTGGCGTTGGCGCGCACGGCTGCAGCTCTGACCAAGGAAGGTTCACTCGTGTCGGTGGCGGGCGGGGGCGATACCGTGGCTGCCCTGAACCATGCGGGCGTGGTTGGTGATTTCTCTTACATCTCGACTGCAGGCGGCGCCTTCCTTGAGTGGATGGAAGGAAAGGAATTGCCCGGCGTCGCGGCGCTGGAAGGATAGAGGTCGGGATAAAAATTTCGAGGCGCGTGTTGCACTGCGGCACGCGCCTTATTATGGCGTTTCCTCGCATAGGTATGCGCCATTCCAGACGCCCGGTTGGTTTGCCGAGCGTCTTTTTCCGGCGGATTTACGCATAGGTATGCGGAGCCCGTATTCTGGGCCTTCCGCAAGAACAGGACAGGCTGATGAACACGACCGAAATGACCGCGAAGATGGCCTCTGGCGATGGTTTCATTGCCGCTCTCGACCAGTCAGGCGGTTCGACGCCGAAGGCGCTCAAGGGCTACGGCATCGAAGAGGGGGCCTGGAATTCCGAAGAGGAAATGTTCGGCCTGATCCACGAGATGCGCGCCCGTATTATCCGTTCGGCCGCATTCGACGGCAGCAAGGTCATCGGAGCCATCCTGTTCGAGCGCACGATGGACGGGGCGGTCGACGGCAAGCCGGTCCCCGCTGCGCTGATCGAAAAGGGCGTCGTGCCCTTCATCAAGATCGACAAGGGCCTCGAGGATGAGGCGAACGGCGTCCAGCTCATGAAGCCGATGCCTACCCTCGACGACCTGCTCATGCGGTCCAAGGCTCTCGGTGTCTACGGGACCAAGGAGCGCTCGGTCATCAATTCGGCCAATCGCGAAGGCATTGCAGCCGTGGTCGCGCAGCAGTTCGAAGTGGGCAAGCAGGTCCTGTCGCACGGCATGATGCCGATCATCGAGCCCGAGGTGAACATCAAGAGCGAGACCCGCGCCGAATGCGACGCGATCCTGCTCGACGAGATCCTGAAGAACCTCGACGCGCTGCCTGAAGGCACCCAGGTCATGCTCAAGCTCTCGCTGCCGGTCGTTGCTGGCACTTTCGATCCGCTGGTCTCGCACCCCAAGGTTTTGCGCGTCGTGGCGCTTTCGGGCGGATACAAGCGCCCCGAAGCGTGCGTCGAACTTGCGAAGAACAATGGCATCATCGCCAGCTTCAGCCGTGCGCTCCTCGAAGATCTGCGGCATCAGATGAGCGATGCGGAATTCGACGCTGCGCTGGGCGCGGCAATTGACGAGATTTACACTGGCTCGACGCAGAAGACGCTCGTCGCTGCCTGACACATCCGTTTGAGAGGACGGAAAGGCCGCCCCGCCGCCGGTACAGCCGGGGTGGGGCGTTTTGCTTGTGCTGTTGCTGCGTGCCTTACTGCGCCACGCTGAAGTGAAAGCGGTAGTCGGCGGCCTCAAGCTGGCTGTCGGTCGTTCGTCCTGGTTCCACAGTATCAAGCAGGAGGCCGTCCGAAGGTTCGCCGAGAGTGAACTGGCGGCGCTCCACTGTGCCTCCGCGCGTGACCGTGGCGTCCACCACAACCCGTCCGGCCCAGACACAGCGGGCGTTCATCGGGCAGCGGCTGTCTTCAAGCACGGCATCGGGGCGCACTTTGGCGCTTCCGACAAGTGTGGTTTCGCCGATACCGGCAAAGCCATCACTGCGCTCAGCCTGCGGAATGACGGCGCAACCAGCTAACGTAGCGATTGGCAGGATGATGGCGAGGAATGCGTTTTTCATCCAGTCACAATGCGGTACGCGCCTGAACCGTTCCGGAACCGTCATTGCAGCATGGCGATCGAGGCGATAAGGCGCCCGCATGGCCAAGCTTTCCTCCGAACTCTACCTGATCTCGCCTCTCGACGTCGAAGGCACCTTTCCAGAGCGACTGGAGCGGGCGCTCGACGCAGGGCCCGTAGCCGCATTCCAGTTTCGCGTGAAGGATGTGGACGAGCATTCCGCTGCGCGCATGGCCGAACCGCTCCAGCGCATCTGTGCCGATCGTGATGTGGCGTTCATCGTCAACGATTCCATAAGCTTGGCAAAGCGCCTGGGCGCCGACGGGGTCCACCTTGGCCAGAAGGATGGTGACGTGAAGGATGCGCGCGAACGTCTTGGGCGCAACGCCCAGATAGGTGTCACCTGTCATGACAGCCGGCACCTTGCGATGGATGCGGGTGAGGCGGGGGCCGATTACGTTGCCTTCGGCGCATTCTTTCCGTCGAGCACCAAGGAAACCAAGCACGTCGCGGGTCTCGATCTGCTCGAATGGTGGCAATCGATCTTCGAACTTCCATGCGTTGCAATTGGCGGCATCACCCCGGCAAATTGTGCCCCGTTGATCCGGGCCGGCGCGGACTTTCTGGCGGTCAGCAATGCCGTGTGGGACGGGGACGAGGCAGCCAATGTAGCGGCCTTCTTCGACGCAATCCGCGCAAACCCGCGCATCACCGAGCAATAAGTCGAGGAACGTCGGGCAGCGCAAAGGATTGATCCGGAGCACAAGTTCCGGAGTTTCGATGTTACGCCACACAGCTGCCGCGCTCGCCATCCTAGCCCTTGCCGCTTGCCAATCGGAGAAGTCGGACCCCGCTCCCGATAAAAGCGCGGCAGCGCAGCCAGCGAAGCCAGCGTTCGTCGTGCCCATGGCTTCGAGCGATCCTGCGCCCGGCCAGCCCGCACCGGCCGAGGACATGCCGCGGCCGGTGATGCAGGCACAGGTCGTACTCGAACGGCTTGGCTTTGCGCCCGGGATCATCGACGGCAAGGAAGGACTGAGCACTCGAAACGCGGTCCAAGGGTTCCAGGAAGCCAATGGCATTGCCGTCTCTGGCAATTTCGATCGCGCCACGATGCAGGCGCTCGCCCGCTGGTCCAACATACCCGCCACCCGCCTGGTCACCATCCCGGACGATTTCGCGCACGGTCCGTTCGCGCCGTTGCCAAAGGAACCTGCAGCCCAGGCGAAGCTGAAGGCTTTGGGCTACGCCTCGCTCGAGGAAAAGCTCGCCGAGCGCTTTCATACTACGCCTGAAGTGCTGCGCGCTCTCAACGCACCTCCGGTGCAGCAGCCGATTGCGTCAAGCGCTGCGGTGGAGGCAACGAGGCGAACGCCGGTGATCTATCGTGCGGGCCAGCAGATCAGGGTTCCGAATGTCGGCGCCGATGCCATCGATCCTGTGGCGGTCGGGGACCAGGGCGCACTCGAAACCATGGCTTCGCTCGGCGTCGGTTCGAACCAGCCCAAGGCGGGGCGCATCGTTGTGAGTGAACACGCGGGGACGCTGAAAGCCTTCGACGCATCGAACAAGCTTGTCGCGCTTTTCACCGTCACCACCGGTTCCGAACACGATCCGCTGCCGTTGGGGAACTGGAAGATCTACTCTTCCTCGTTCAATCCTCATTTCCGTTATGACGCCAGCCTGTTCTGGGACGTCCCCGACAGCAAGGGCGAGCATCTCCTGCCGCCGGGGCCCAATGGACCGGTGGGTGTAGTGTGGATCGACCTGTCGAAGGAGCACTATGGCATACATGGCACCCCGGAGCCGCAGACCATCGGCCGGACGGAAAGCCACGGCTGCGTCCGCCTCACCAATTGGGATGCCGCGCGGCTCGCGCTCATGGTCGACGGCGCGACGAAGGTTTCATTCGTAAGGTGATGGGCCTTCCCACTTTGGTCCCGCCGTGCCAGACAGGCGCCTTGTCGCGATAACAGGCGGAGCAGGCATGACTACAGGTTCGGGACCCCGGGAACTGACGATCAGGGGCATCGTCCTCGGCGCGATCCTTACTGTCGTATTCACTGCCGCTAACGTCTATCTCGGCCTCCGGATCGGCCTGACCTTTGCGACGTCCATACCAGCCGCGGTCATTTCCATGGCCGTCCTGCGCGCGTTTTCCGGGGCAACCATCCAGGAAAACAATATCGTCCAGACCATTGCAAGTTCCGCAGGTACGTTGTCGGCAATCGTCTTCGTGCTGCCCGGTCTTGTCATGGTGGGATGGTGGGCCGACTTTCCCTATTGGGAGTCGGTCGCGGTCATTGCGGTCGGCGGCGTGCTTGGCGTGATGTATTCGGTGCCGCTGCGCCGTGCTCTCGTTACGGGATCGGACCTCCCCTATCCGGAAGGCGTCGCCGCGGCCGAAGTGCTGAAGGTCGGCGCTGGCGTTGGCGGAGAAGAGGAAAACCGCAAGGGCCTCGCCGCCGTGACTGCGGGCGGCCTGCTTGCCGCGCTCTATCCGCTCCTCGCCAAGATGAAACTCGCGGCCGAGGAAGTTGGCGGGGTGTTCAAGGTCGGGACCGGAGGCTCGATGCTGTTCGGCGGCCTGTCGCTCGCGCTCGTCGGAGTGGGCCATCTGGTGGGCATCGCGGTGGGCATTGCCATGCTCGTCGGCATCGTGATTAGCTTCGGCGTCCTTCTCCCCCAGTTCACCACCGGGGGGCCGCCGGTCGGGACAGAACTGGCCGATTTTGTCGGCACGGTGTTTCGCCAGAAAATCCGTTTCATCGGCGCTGGCACCATTGGCGTTGCAGCCATCTGGACGCTGCTGCGCGTAATCGGCCCCATCGTGCGCGGCATTGCATCGGCCATCGCAGCAAATCGCGCGCGGAAGGGCGCCGGCATCGCCAGTCTCGACCTGGCCGAACGGGACATTCCAATTGGTATCGTGGGCGGCACGATCCTGCTTGCGATGGTGCCCATTGCACTGCTTCTCGCCGACTTTGCGGTCGGAGGCCCCGTCGCCGCCGCGCTCGGCATGACGCTTATCGCTTCGGTCGTCTACGTGCTGGTCGCTGGCATCGTGATTGCTTCTGTCTGTGGCTACATGGCCGGTTTGATCGGCGCTTCGAACAGCCCTATCTCGGGTGTTGGTATCCTTGCCGCGCTCGGTATTTCCCTGCTTCTGCTCGCCCTGTTCGGGCAAGCGACCAATCCCGACGATACCAAGGCGCTAGTCGCATTTGCGCTATTCGTCACGGCAATCGTCTTCGGCGTAGCCACGATTTCGAACGACAACCTTCAGGATCTCAAGACCGGTCAGCTCGTCGGCGCGACGCCATGGCGCCAACAGATAGCTCTGGTCCTCGGCGTCCTGTTCGGTGCGTTGGTCATCCCGCCGATCCTCGACCTTCTCAATTCCACTTTCGGGTTCCAGGGCGCTCCGGGGGCAGGGGAGAACGCGCTGTCGGCACCCCAGGCCGCACTCATCTCCGCTATTGCGCAGGGTGTTCTTGGCGGCAGTCTCGACTGGAACCTCGTCGGCCTCGGCGCTGCGATCGGTGCCGGCGTCATCCTCGTGGACGAACTGCTAAAGCGCTCGGGCAATCGGTCCCTTCCTCCACTCGCGGTGGGAATGGGCATGTACCTGCCAACGCAGGTGACGATGCTGGTCATCGCAGGCACGGTGCTGGGACACCTCTACAATCGCTGGGCCCTGCGTCAGTCCTCGCCCGAGCTTGCGGAGCGCATGGGCGTCCTGACGGCTACCGGTCTTATCGTCGGTGACAGCCTGTTCAACATCGCCTACGCCGCCATCGTCGCGGCGACCGACAATCCCGATGCGCTGGCTGTAGTTGACGGCTTCCCGGCAAGCTTGCCGCTGGGCGTGGCGGTTTTTGCCGCGATCATCGCCTATGCATACTGGCGGATGCGGCGGGACGGAGGCAACCCCGCCTAGCCCGGTGTGGCGATGTTGACCGGGCCGGAGTGCACGCAGCGCAGACCGCTTTCGGCATCGCCGTCATCAAGTTCACGCATGATGCCGTCGCCGTCCATGACGAAGCGGCGGCCCATGAAAGGGCCGCTTGTCAGGGTCAGCCGATCAGCCAGGAGAAGATATGATCCCCGGCTGCCGTCTGGGGCGACGTAGTTGGAATCCGGCACGACCCTGAAGCTTGCTTCCGGCCTTGCAACCGGCGCGACGTTGGCATCGCCCGGCACCTCGCACGTCCATGTTCCCTGCTGCAATGTGTGCAGCATTCCACCCGGGACCGCGTATGCGGAACCCGCGATGGAGCAGACGGCCAGCCCGGTGCAAAGTGAAAGGATCATCGTGCGCTTCATGCCTCACGCGCTAGCACGCGCGGTGCGGTCCGGGCAATCGGGCGCTTGAAGCAAACGGCCCGAACCGCTAAGGGCCGCCCTTCCTACTTTAGCGCAAGGCTCTTTCCATCATGAAGATCAGCGGCGTGGACATCCGTCCGGGCAACATCCTGGAATACGAAAAGGGCATCTGGAAGGTCGCAAAGACCCAGCATACCCAGCCCGGCAAGGGCGGCGCCTTCATGCAGGTCGAGATGAAGAACCTCATCGACGGCCGCAAGACCAACGTCCGCTTCCGCAGCGCCGACACGGTCGAGCGCGTTCGCCTCGACACCAAGGATTTCCAGTTCCTCTACGCGGAAGGCGACGATCTGGTATTCATGGACGTCGAGACCTACGACCAGATCACCCTACCCAGCGATCTTCTCGGCGATGCCGCAGCGTTCCTGCAGGACGGCATGACCGTCCTCCTCGAAATGTACGACGAACGCCCGATTTCCGTGCAGCTTCCGGAACAGGTCGAAGCGACCATTGTCGAGGCTGATGCCGTGGTTAAGGGGCAGACCGCTTCTTCGTCCTACAAACCGGCCATCCTCGATAACGGCGTGCGCGTGATGGTTCCGCCGCACATCGAAAGCGGCACCCGCATCGTCGTCGACGTCTACGAGCGCAGCTACGTAGGCAAGGCGAACTGATCGATGGCAGCTATTTCCGGCCTCATTCGCGTGATGGAGCGCGCGGCGCGCAAGGCGGGTGGACGCCTGCGCCGCGACTTCGGCGAGATCGAACATCTCCAGGTCTCCAAGAAGGGGCCGGCCGACTTCGTCTCGAAGGCCGACCGCCAGGCCGAACGCACCCTGTGGGACGAACTGCGCGCGGCGCGTCCGGGTTGGGGCTTCCTGATGGAAGAGGGTGGCGAGATCGAGGGTGAGCCGGGCAAGCCGCGCTTCATCATCGATCCGCTAGACGGCACCAGCAACTTTCTCCATGGCATCCCGCATTTCGCGATCTCCATCGCTGTGCAGGAACCGACGCTCGACGGGAAGGGCTGGGGTGAAGTCACTGCGGCGCTGGTCTATCAGCCGATCACCGACGAAAGCTTCTGGGCCGAAAAGAGCCAGGGCGCCTGGCTCCAGGACCGTCGTCTGCGGGTTTCCGCGCGCCGCCACCTTGACGAAGCGCTGATCGCCACCGGCATTCCGTTCGCGGGCCGTGGGGACATGGGCGAGTGGATCCGTATCTACGCAGAACTTGGTCCGCGCATCGCCGGCATTCGCCGGAACGGTGCGGCCTCGCTGGATCTGGCATGGGTCGCGGCCGGCCGCTTCGACGGCTTCTGGGAAAGCAGCCTTGCTCCCTGGGACACGGCCGCAGGATGCCTCCTCGTGCGAGAGGCGGGCGGCTTCGTGTCTGACTACAAGGGGCGGTCGCACCCGATCTGCGATGAAACCGTCCTTGCGGGCAACGACGCGCTGCATTCGAAGCTTCACAAGCTCCTTGTTGGCGCCTTGCGCAACGCATGATCTTGGGTTGGGCCCGACCTCGGGCTTGACCTTTTCGGCGGGCGCTGGCTAAGGCCGGTGCCCGCGTGCCCCTGTGGCGGAATGGTAGACGCGAACGACTCAAAATCGTTTGTAGAAATACGTGCCCGTTCGAGTCGGGCCAGGGGCACCATTCCTTCGGTAAGTCGATGCTTTTCCGAACCCGCTGACGTCGCGATGTGCGGAAGCGGGTACATATCGCTCTCGAGCGGTCGGGCGCAGCTTGTGTTCCAGATTTGTTCCGGATAAGCACTGGGCATGGCCAAACCCAAACGCCGATATGTGTGCCAGGCTTGTGGCAGCGTCACCCACCGCTGGCAGGGTCAGTGCGTCGATTGCAGCGAGTGGAACACGCTGGCCGAAGAAGCACCCGAGACAATCTTCTCCGCCAAGCACGACCTGTCGAGCGGCGGCCGACGCGTCGCCTTCGTATCGCTCGACCAGCCGGTCGCGTTGCCGCAGCGCCGCAAGACGGGCATTGCCGAATTCGACCGTGCGCTTGGGGGCGGCCTTGTCCCCGGATGCGCCATCCTGATGGGCGGCGACCCGGGGATCGGCAAGTCCACGCTCCTCCTCCAGGCATCGGCGAAGGTCGCTCTATCGGGCGGAAGCGCGGTCTACATCAGCGGCGAGGAGGCATCGGATCAGGTGCGCCTGCGTGCGGATCGCCTGGGCCTTGGCAAGGCACCGATCCTGCTCGCCGCAGCCACATCGGTTCGCGACATCCTCACGACGCTTGGCAACATGGAGCCGCCATCGCTGGTGGTCATCGATTCCATCCAGACCATGCACTCCGACCAGATCGAGGGAGCGCCGGGCACGGTCAGCCAGGTTCGCGGCTGCGCATTCGAACTGATCCGTTATGCCAAGGAGAACGGCGTCGCGCTTGTTCTCGTCGGCCACGTCACCAAGGATGGTTCGATCGCCGGGCCCCGCGTGCTCGAACACATGGTCGATGTGGTGATGAGCTTCGAAGGGGAACGCAGCCATCAGTACCGCATCCTCCGCGCACTGAAGAACCGCTTCGGCGCGGTGGACGAGATCGGCGTTTTCGCCATGGCAGGGCAGGGGCTTGAGGAAGTCGGCAATCCGTCGATGCTGTTCCTGTCGGGGCGTGAGCAGGAAGTGCCCGGTAGCGCGGTCTTTCCCGCGCTCGAAGGGACGCGGCCAGTTCTGGTGGAAATCCAGGCTCTTACCGTCCGCCTTGCCAGTGGTGCCACCCCACGCCGCGCGGTCGTGGGCTGGGATAGCGGCCGCCTCGCCATGCTTCTTGCCGTGCTCGAGGCGCGCTGTGGTCTCAATTTCTCTTCGGCTGAGGTCTATCTCAACGTCGCTGGAGGCTACCGGTTGACCGATCCTGCGGCAGACCTGGCGGTCGCCGCAGCGCTTGTGTCGGCCCTGTCGGATCGCCCATTGCCGAGCGGATCGATCTGGTTCGGCGAGATTTCGCTTGCCGGCGAGGTCCGCCCCGTGGCCCACACCCCGGTTCGTCTAAAGGAGGCGGCGAAGCTCGGTTTTTCAAGGGGCTGTGGTCCCGAAGCCGGTGCGGAAAAGGTCGATGGACTGCGCTATTCGCCGCTCAGGCTGCTGCCAAATCTGATTGACCGGGTCATGGGCGGCTCATAGGGTCCAGAGCCAATGACCGGGTTCGATTATGTGGTCCTTCTCCTCGTCGGCCTGGGTGCCGTCGGCGGCTTCTTTCGCGGCTTCGTGGAGGAAGTGCTCTCGCTTGCCGCCTGGTGCCTTGCGCTGCTCGCGGTCCACTATTTTCACGAACCTCTGACATACTATCTCGCGTCGCACCTGCCGACCGAAACTGGTGCGGGCGTGCTGGCCTTTTTCCTGCTTTTGCTGGCTCCCTACCTGCTGACCCGCTTCATCGCGCGCCGGATGGGCAGCGCCAGCCGAGGTTCGGCCATCGGCCCGATCGATCGTATCCTCGGCTTCGGATTCGGGGCGGTGAAGGGCTTCATTATCGTCGTCCTCGGTTATTCCATTGTCGTTTTCGGCTACGATCTGGTCTGGGGCGCGAACGGACGTCCGCAATGGATCGTCGAGTCCCGGACCTATCCGTTCCTGAATGCGGCGAGCGAGGAATTGCTCACGCTTATCTCCGAGCGGCGGGAGCAAGCCGCCGATCAGGCGCGCGAAGTCGCCCGACGCAAGGCGCGTGCCGCCGTCCTGGGTGACTGATATGGCTTCGCGCCCATCGTCGGGTGGACAAGGGCTATACACCCCCGAGATTCTCGCCGCCGCCATGGAACTCGCGCAGTATCCGTGGAACGATGCGCTGCCGCTGAAAGGGTCTGCACGATCGCGGAGTTGCGGCAGCACCATCGACATCGCGCTCTCGCTCGATGCTGATGGGCGGGTCGAAGGCCTCGCCCTCAGGCCGCACGCCTGCGCCGTGGGGCAGGCCGCTGCGGCCTTGTTCGCGCGCTCTATTCCCGGGCTTTCGAAAGCAGACATAGCAAGCGCGCGCGCCGAAATTGCCCGGTGGCTGTCAAGGGAAGGCGGCCTTCCGTTGTGGCCGGGTTTCTCCCTGATCGAGGCAGCGCGTGCCTTCCCGGCCCGTCACGGGGCAATTCTGTTGCCGTGGGATGCCGCGCTGTCCGCGCTGGCTTAGCGTTTTGCAGGGCTTGCTCCGCAAGTGGGCGCTTCGCTAGAGCAGCCGCATAAACAGGACGTATCGGGGGAATGTGCGTGAATGCATCCGTAACGAAGAACGACGCCGCGAAGCCGAGCGCGTCGGATATCAGGCTCGTGATCGCCGCCAGTTCGGCGGGTACCGTGTTCGAATGGTACGATTTCTTCATCTACGGCACGCTGGCATCAATCATCGGCAGGACGTTCTTTCCCTCGGACAACGCAACGCTCCAGGTGCTGCTGGTGTGGGCGGGATTTGCCGTCGGCTTCGGCTTCCGTCCGCTCGGCGCAGTCTTGTTCGGCTATCTCGGCGACAAGCTCGGCCGCAAGTATACCTTTCTCGTCACGGTCACGCTCATGGGTGTCGCCACGGCGGGCGTCGGCCTGATCCCCTCTGCCGCGACCATCGGCCTTGCCGCACCGGCCATCGTCATCCTGCTGCGCGTGCTGCAAGGGCTGGCACTGGGTGGGGAGTACGGCGGCGCTGCGATCTATGTTGCAGAGCATGCACCGGGCGGCCGTCGCGGCTATTACACCAGCTACATCCAGGCCAGCGTCGTGGGCGGCTTCGTGCTGAGTCTGATCGTAGTCCTGTCCAGCAAGGCGCTGATGAGCGATGCCGTGTGGAACGACTGGGGTTGGCGCGTGCCGTTCCTGGTCAGCCTCGCGCTTCTCGCGATTTCGTTGTGGATGCGCATGAAGCTGTCGGAAAGTCCGGTGTTCCAGGCGATGAAGGAGGAGGGCGAGCTTGCCGGTAATCCCTTCGTCGAAAGCTTCACCTACCCTGGCAACAAGCGCCGCATTTTCATCGCGCTGTTCGGCATCGCCGCCGGGCTAACCGTGATCTGGTACACGGCGATGTTCTCCGGCCTCAGCTTCCTCAAGTCTGCAATGCGCATGGAGGATACTCTGGCCGAGGTCGTCGTCGGTATCGGCGCCACACTCGGAATGGGCTTCTTCATCTACTTCGGCTCTCTTTCCGACCGTATCGGCCGTAAGAAGCCCATCATCATCGGCTATGCCGTCACGCTGCTAATGCTCTTTCCCACGTTCTGGCTGATGGGGGCCGCCGCCAATCCGCAACTCGCCGAGGCGGCAGAGCGCAACCCGGTCGTCGTAGCCGGGCCTGACTGCAACTACAGCCCCTTTGCCTCTGAACAAGTCAGCAATTGCGGCAAGCTCCTGGCTGACCTGGCGGCGTCCGGTGTGTCTTATAGTCTGCGCGATGACGCTGTGTTTGGCATGACCGCAGGTGGTTCAGCGGTTGATCTTGCCAGCTATCCGTGGACGGACAAGGCTGCTGCGCGCGCCAAGGCGCTCCAGTCCGAGCTTTCCGCGCATGGCTACGATTTCGCCAAGGTCCAGCCCTCGCTCGGCCGGATTGTCGCGGTTATCGGTGCGCTGCTGGCGCTCATGGCGATGTCCGGTGCGACCTACGGGCCGGTGGCCGCCCTTCTTTCCGAGATGTTCCCGCCGCGCATCCGATACAGTTCGATGTCGATCCCGTATCATCTCGGCACGGGCTACTTCGGGGGTTTCCTGCCGCTGATTTCCAGCTACATCGTCGCGCGCACCGGCGATCCCTATGCCGGGCTATGGTACACTTGGGTGGTCGTCCTGGTCGCGCTCCTCGTTGCGGCGTGGGGTTTGCGGCCAGGCCTGCCCGCCGACTTCACGGATGACTGACATTTCCCTTCCGACGACGCCCGACCTGCCCGAGTCCTCCCTTCGCCTGCGGATCGATGCCGATGCGCTTGCGTCTAACTGGCGCGCACTCGACGCGATGTCGGGCACGGCGACCGCCGGCGCTGCAGTAAAGGCTGATGCCTATGGACTGGGCGCTGCGCGTGTCTCGCGCATCCTTGTCGGCGCGGGTTGTCGCGACTTCTTCGTCGCGCATTGGGCGGAAGTGCCGAACCTCCTGCCGCATGTCCCCGCAGCCAGCATCGCCGTGCTGCATGGTCCCATGAATGCGGCGGAAGCCGCCTTCGCTCGGGCAACTGGTGCAAGGCCAGTTCTGAACAGCCTGTCGCAGGCCCGTCTCTGGCAGGAAACAGGCGGCGGACGGTGCCACGTCATGGTCGATACCGGAATGAGTCGACTTGGCCTCGCCATGTCCGAGATCGCCGATCCAGCGCTGGCTGACCTCGATGTGGACCTTTGCCTCAGCCACCTCGCAAGTGCGGATGAGGATGTTCCGCAGAACGAGCAACAGCGCCTTCGCTTCGAAACGGTCCGCGCCGCCATTCCCGCCCGTCGCTACAGCCTTGCCAACAGCGCCGGCATAGCGCTCGGTGCGGGCTTCCACGCGGACGTCACTCGCCCGGGCATCGCTCTCTATGGCGGCATCGCCAGGCCCGAATTTGCCGGCACGATCCGCCAGGTCGCGCGTCCCGAAGCAGCGGTCATCCAGGTCCGCCATCTCCAACCAGGCGACAAAGTCGGCTACAATGCGATCTTTACCGCTGATCGCCCGATGCGGGTCGGCGTTCTCGCGATCGGCTATGCCGACGGCTATCTTCGCTGCTGGACCGGGCGGGGTAGCTTCCTGTTCGATGGAGTCGAAGTACCCGTCCTCGGCCGGGTGTCTATGGACCTCACCATCGTCGACCTTGGCGGAGTCCCGTCATGCAACGAGGGGGATTGGCTGGTCGCATCCTACGACTTGCCGCGCGCAGCGCGCGAAAGCGGCCTTTCGCAGTACGAACTGCTTACGGTGCTGGGGCGTAGATTTTCCCGCCGGAATTGAATCTAAACCATTTGTCGAGACTTGTTGCGCCGCACATACTGCACATGCTAATAGTAGAAATGTCGCAGTGGGGGCGCACGTCATGGCAAATGAAGGCAAGTCCGGCGGAACGGTGATCATCAAGAAATACGCCAATCGCCGTCTCTATAATACCAGTACGTCCAGCTACATCACGCTCGATCACCTCGCGCAAATGGTAAAGGACAACGTTGACTTCCAGGTAATCGACGCCAAGACCGGCGCCGACCTTACCCATGCGATCCTCACCCAGATCATCATGGAAGAGGAAGCGGCGGGCGAGCAGATGCTCCCCACGAACTTCCTGCGCCAGCTCATCTCGATGTACGGCAATTCGATGCAGGCCCTCCTGCCCGGCTACCTCGAAGCCTCGATGGATCATTTCCGCGAGAATCAGGTCAAGCTGCGCAAGGCGATTGAGGACAGCATTGGCGCCAACCCGCTTGCCCAGTTGGCACAGCGCAACATGGAAATGTTCAAGGCCGCCGCTGCAGCCTTCGTGCCCGGTGCCGTCCAGCGCGACGACGCCAAGCCCGAACCGGCGGAGGCCGACGATCTCGACGTCCTGCGCAAGCAGATGGCCGAGATGCAGAAGAAGCTCGACCAGCTCTCGAAGTGATGCCCGTCTCCCGCAATCGCCCTACGCGGGGCATTGCGGGAAACGCCTTTGGGCTTTAACGCGCCAGCCCATGAACCAGCCCGCAATAAAGCACGCGCTCAACGTCAAGCGCGCCGACGACTTCGCCCAGTGGTACCAGGCCGTGATCGCCGAGGCCGAGCTTGCCGAGGAATCCGGTGTGCGCGGCTGCATGGTCATCAAGCCTTGGGGTTATGGCATCTGGGAACGTATCCAGAAGCTTATGGATGCCGAGATCAAGGAGGCAGGCGTCGAGAACTGCTACTTCCCGCTGTTCATCCCGTTGTCCTACTTCACCAAGGAAGCGGAACACGTCGAAGGCTTTGCCAAGGAAATGGCGGTCGTCACGCACCACCGCCTTATTTCGGACGGAAAGGGCGGCCTGACGCCCGACCCGGAAGCCAAGCTGGAAGAGCCGCTTGTGGTCCGTCCCACTTCCGAGACCGTTATCGGCGCGGCGATGTCTCGCTGGATTCAGTCCTGGCGGGATCTTCCGCTGCTTACCAATCAGTGGGCCAACGTCGTGCGCTGGGAAATGCGCACGCGCATGTTCCTCCGCACCAGCGAGTTCCTCTGGCAGGAAGGCCACACCGCGCACGTCGACGAGGCGGACGCGATGAAGGAAACCCTGCGCGCGCTCGAAATGTATCGTGCCTTTGCCGAAGGCCCGCTCGCCATGCCGGTGATCGCGGGACCCAAGCCCGAGAACGAGCGTTTCCCCGGTGCGGTCGAGACCTTCTCGATCGAGGCCATGATGCAGGATGGCAAGGCCCTCCAGGCCGGCACTTCGCACTACCTAGGCACGACCTTCGCCAAGGCGGCGGGCATCCAGTACCAGAACAAGGAAGGCCAGCAGGCCCTCGCGCACACCACGTCGTGGGGCGTCTCCACTCGTCTGATCGGCGGCGTCATCATGACCCACGGAGACGACGATGGTCTGCGAGTGCCCCCTCAGGTCGCACCGCAGCAGATCGTCATCCTGCCGATGCTCCGCGATAACGAAGGCGATGACGCGCTGCTGGCCTATTGCGAGGAAATCCGCGCGTCTCTGGTAAAGCTGTCGGTGTTCGGGGAACGCATCCGCGTTCTCCTCGACAAGCGCCCCGGCAAGGCCACGCAGAAGCGCTGGGCGTGGGTCAAGAAAGGCATGCCGCTCATTCTCGAGATCGGCGGACGCGATGCCGAAGGCGGCCTGGTTTCCGTGCTGCGGCGGGATCGCCTGTGGCGCCAGGATGCCAAGCCTAACTTCGTTGGCCAGGCCAAGGACGACTTCCTCGCCAGCGCCGCGACCGAACTCGAATCGATCCAGGCTGCACTCTATGATGAAGCCCGTGCGCGCCGCGATGCGCAGATCGTGCGCGACGTGACCGACCTTGAAGGCCTCAAGGGATACTTTGCGGAGGGCAACAAGTACCCGGGATGGGTCGAGATGGGCTGGGCCAAGCCCACCGGCGAAGCGCTCGACAAGGTTGTCGAGCAACTCAAGGCGCTGAAGCTGACCATCCGCAACACGCCGATGGACGCGGAAAAGCCTGTGGGCGCTTGCCCCTTCACCGGCGAGCCCGCGGTCGAGAAGATCCTGATCGCGCGGTCCTACTGATTTCCTTGAGGGTGGCGTGCTATCGCCACCCTTTTGGGCCCAGCGTCTTGGCGTGGCGTAGACGTGCGATATTGTCGCGCGCCATGCGAACGATGCTTGTCCTGATCCCGCTGCTGGCACCGACCATTGCGCGGGCCGCACCCGAAGATGCCGTTTCTCAGGCGCGGCTTCGTGCTGACGTGGAGAAGCTGGTCAGTTTCGGCACGCGGCATACCCTGTCCTCGCAATCCGATCCGAGGCGCGGAATCGGGGCTGCTCGAAAATGGGCTGAAGCCGAATTTCGCAAGGCATCGGCCGCCTGCGGCAGTTGCTTCGAGATCGTGTTGCCTGAAACCGTGGTGAGTGGCGACCGAGTGCCGGTGCCGACGCGGTTGGTCGATGTGGTGGCGATCCAGCGCGGGACCGAGCGGCCCAACGAGGTTGTGATTGTCCAGGGTCACATCGACAGCCGCGTTTCCGATGTTCTCGATGCGGTTAAGGACGCGCCGGGCGCGAACGACGACGCTTCAGGCACCGCGCTGGTGCTGGAAGCGGCACGGGTGCTCTCGAAGGAGCGCTTTCCGACCACCGTCGTCTATGCAGTACTTTCGGGCGAGGAACAGGGGCTGCTCGGCGGCAAGCTGCTGGCTGATTATGGTGCGCGGCAGGGATGGACCGTGAAAGCCGTCCTCAACAACGATATCGTCGGTGGATCGACCGGATCGGACGGGTACCGGGACGATACGCATGTGCGGGTGCTATCCGAAGGGCCGCGTGCCGACGCTACCGATGCCCTGCGCGCGCAGATGCGGCGTTATGGCGGCGAGAACGACAGCCCTTCGCGCAACATCTCGCGCTGGCTGGCAGGGCTAGCCGAGGCGGACGCGAAGGGCTTGGCGGTGCGGCAGGTCTGGCGCGCGGACCGGCTTGGCCGGGGCGGGGACCAACTGCCGTTTTCTGACAGGGGCTTTCCCGCCGTGCGTTTTACCGTCGCCGTGGAGGATTACGAGCACCAACATCAGGACTTGCGCACCGAAGGCGGAGTGAAGTTCGGCGATACCATGGACGAGATGGATTTTCCCTATCTGGCGAAAGTGACGAGGCTCAACGTACGGGCGCTGGCGAGGCTGGCACGGACGCCTATGCCCCCGGCTCCGGTGGTCAAAGGTGCAGTGCAGCCAAGTACCGACGTGGAGTGGCAGGCGGTGCCCGGCGCGTTTCGCTATGTGCTGTGGCAACGGAGGACCGATGCGCCGATGTGGGAGACCCGCTTGCTGGAAACGGGTGACCTGAAAGCCAGTCTCAAGGGCGTGCGCGCTGACGACTGGCTGTTTGGCGTGAGCGCCATGGCGGCGGACGGTAGCGAAAGTCCGATTGCCTCGGCGGTGCCTGGCGGGCAGTTCGCCCCGCTGGCGAAACCGTAACCGCTTGCCATCCGGGGGCGCAGGGACCACATGCCCCTCAATGGCTAAGCACAAATTTCCCCAGGGTCTTCCCACGCGCCAACAGGTGCTGGATTTCATCGCGCAGTCTGACGAGCCTGCCGGCAAGCGCGAGATCGCCAAGGCGTTCGGCCTCAAGGGTACAGAGAAGATCGCGCTCAAGGCGCTGCTCAAGGACATGGCCGAGGAAGGCCTGATCGACGGCAATCGCAGTGCGTTCCACGCCATGGGCGGCGTGCCGCGCGTCACCGTACTGCGCATCGTCGAGATCGACGAAGGCGAGCCGGTCGCCATTCCCGACACCTGGCAACCCGATGACGCAAGCCCGCCGCCGCGCTTGCGAGTGGTCGAGCCGAGGGGCAAGCCGCGCGAGCGCAACGCCGCGCTCCGCGTCGGCGATCGCATCCTTGCCCGTACCGAGGAGGCGGGGAAGGGCTGGCTCGCGCATCCGATGAAGAAGCTCCAGGGTGGCGAGGAACGGCTCATGGGGGTCGTCGAACTGGACGGTACCGGCAAGGGCTGGCTAGCGCCAGTGGACAAGCGCGTGCGCAATGCCGTGCCCATTTCGGATTTGGGCGGCGCCGAGGAAGGTCAACTCGTCCTTGCCGAACCGGCGGGCCGCTCGCCCCGCTCAGGAATGAGGGTTACCGCCGTTCTCGGTGATCCGCTCGCCCCGCGCGCATTCAGCCTGATCGCGATCCACAAACACGGCATTCCCTTTGTCTTCCCGCCAGCAGCGATCGAGGAGGCAGAGGTTGCGGCGAAGCTGCCGCTCAGCGAAGCGCGCCGCGAGGACCTGCGCCATCTGCCCATCGTTGCAATCGATCCCGCAGACGCGCGCGATCACGACGATGCCATCTGGGCCGAGCCGGATGGGGAAGGCGGCTTCCGCGCGATCGTCGCCATTGCCGACGTCAGCTTCTACGTCCGCCCCGGCGGCCAGACCGACCGAGAGGCCCGCAAGCGCGGCAACTCGGTCTACTTCCCTGATCGTGTCGTGCCGATGCTGCCCGAGGTATTGAGCGCCGACGTCTGTTCGCTCAAGTCCGGTGCCGACCGTGCGGCGATGGCCTGCCACCTTTCGATCGACGCCCACGGGCGGGTCAAGGACTTCCGCTTCACGCGCGCGCTCGTTCGCATTGCCGAAGTCATAGCCTATGAGGAGGCGCAGCGCCGG
Organism: Novosphingobium aromaticivorans DSM 12444; assembly: GCF_000013325.1. Lineage (GTDB taxonomy): Bacteria > Pseudomonadota > Alphaproteobacteria > Sphingomonadales > Sphingomonadaceae > Novosphingobium > Novosphingobium aromaticivorans. Next base: position 2,065,427 of record NC_007794.1, on the reverse strand, counting down.
ATCGATAGCAAGGAAGCAGCCCCTCATCTCGTCCATCTCTGGGATGCCTGGCGCCTGCTCGAAAAGGCCCGCCACGCTCGTGACCCTCTCGAACTCGAACTGCCGGAGCGCCGGGTCGTTCTGGATAGCGCGGGCAAGATCGCGGAGATCGCGATTCGCGAGAGGCTCGACGCGCATCGCGTGGTCGAGGACTTCATGATCGCGGCCAACGTTGCCGCCGCAAAGGCGCTGGAAGCCAAGGTGGCGCCGGTCGTCTATCGCATCCACGAGCCGCCGAACCGGGAAAAACTGGTCGCGCTCAAGGACTATCTCGCGACCTTCGACCGCAAATTGTCGCTCGGACAGGTGATCACGCCTTCGCTGTTCAACCGCATGCTAAAGGACATCGCGGACGAGGCGGAGAAGGCACTCATCATGGAAGCGGTGCTGCGCAGCCAGACCCAGGCCTATTATGGCCCGCGCAATGCCGGGCATTTCGGCCTGGCACTGGGTTCTTACGCCCACTTCACATCACCAATCCGTCGCTATTCCGACCTCCTGGTACATCGGGCGCTGGTCGACGCTTACGATCTTGAACAGCCGCGTCCATCAGTCGGGGTGCCACCCACGTCCGGCCTGTCCGACCGCGACCGCGCCGATCTCGCCCGCGTATCGGAAGCGATCAGTAACGCCGAGCGTCGAGCGATGGAGGCCGAGCGCGAGACTATCGATCGCTATGTCGCGGCCTGGCTGTCGGGCAAGGTCGGTGAGGTATTCGACACGAGGATCACCGGCGTCCAGAAGTTTGGCCTGTTCGCAACGATCATCGGGCTTGGTGGCGATGGTTTGGTACCGGTCTCCACGCTCGGGGCCGAACGCTTCAACTACGACGAAAAGGCCCAGCGCCTTATCGGGGAGTTGAGAGGCGAGGAATTCGCGATGGGTCAGATCCTCAAGCTCCGTCTCGCAGAGGCGAACCCGCTGACCGGAGCGCTGAAGTTTGAGCCGGTCGACGTTGCCGAAGGCGTTCAGCGCATCGAACGGCGCGGCGGTCGGTCGGAGCAGAAACCGCGCAGGCAAGGCAACTACATGGCGGGAAAGCGCGGACGACCGTCCAACATCCGCCATCAGGGTCGCAAGAAGTAGCGAGCAGTTCCGTCAGCTGAACCGGTCGATTTCCTGATCGGAAATCGCACCGGGGACGATCATCAGAGGGCAGGGAAGCTGTCCCGCGATCCCGGCGAAGTGCGAAACAAGCGGTCCGGGGTTGCTGCCGCCCGCCGCGCCGAGGACGAGTGCCGACACTTCAGGATGCTCGCCGAGGTATTCTCGCACTACCTTTGGTCCATCGCCCTGGCGGACTGCGATGACGGGCGTCAGACCGGATTCGCTGGCAAGGCTGCCGGCGGCTGTCATCGCCAGCACTTCGGCCCGGTCGCGCGCTTCCTCCTCAATCGTAGCCTGCACGCCGCCAAAGGCAACGAACTCCTGCTGGGGGACCAAGGCCAGGATGTGGACTGCTCCCGTCGTGCGCACTGCACGGCGCGCGGCAAAGCGCAGGGCTGCCTTGGCCTCGTCGGTCTCGTCCATGATGACCAGGTAGATGCGCTGCGACATGGCGATTTGTCCTTCCCGAAGCACAGGTATCGGCAAATTCGTATGCGGCGCAAGCGGCAACCCACTTGACCCGACACGCCATGCTGGTGAAATGGCGCCGAGAAAAGATGCAGGTGAGGTTTCCGCTACGGCGCCTTCATCCCTGCGCTACCAGGACACGGAAAACACGCCCATGCCCATCGCCATCAAGATGCCCGCCCTCTCCCCGACGATGGAGGAGGGAACTCTCGCCAAGTGGCTGGTGAAGGTGGGCGATAAGGTCTCTTCCGGCGACATCATGGCCGAGATCGAGACCGACAAGGCGACCATGGAATTCGAAGCGGTCGATGAAGGCACGATTGTTTCCATTGACGTGGCCGAAGGATCTGAAGGCGTGAAGGTCGGGACCGTCATCGCAACCTTGGCGGGCGAGGATGAAGATGCCAGTGCTCCCGCTCCTAAGGCCGTCGCTCCCGCTGCGGCGCCTGTGCCGGTTCCTGCGCCCAAGGCAGAGCCCGCGCCGGCGGCGGTTTCCACCCCCGCTCCTGCAGCGGCGTCCGCTAGCAAGGGTGACCGCGTAATCGCCACCCCGCTGGCCAAGCGCATCGCGGCGGACAAGGGTATTGATCTCAAGGGTGTGGCAGGCTCTGGTCCTAATGGGCGCATTATTCGCGCCGACGTCGAGGGTGCGAAGCCCGCCGCTGCCGCGCCAGTTTCTACCGTGGCGCCCGCGGTCGCGTCGGCAGCCGCCCCTGCTCGTGCCCCGGCGGCCGTGCCAGACTTCGGCATCCCCTACGAGGCGCAGAAGCTCAACAATGTGCGCAAGACCATCGCGCGCCGCCTGACCGAGGCGAAGCAGACGATCCCGCACATCTATCTCACCGTCGACATTCGCCTCGACGCGCTGCTCAAGCTGCGCGGTGATCTGAACAAGGCGCTCGAGGCACAGGGCGTCAAGTTGTCGGTCAACGACCTCATCATCAAGGCGCTGGCCAAGGCGCTGATGCAGGTGCCCAAGTGCAACGTCAGCTTTGCCGGCGACGAACTGCGCAGCTTCAAGCGCGCGGATATTTCGGTGGCCGTTGCCGCGCCGTCGGGCCTGATTACGCCGATCATTGTCGATGCCGGCTCGAAGTCTGTCTCCGCCATCGCCACCGAGATGAAGGCGCTGGCCAACAAGGCTCGTGAGGGCAAGCTGCAGCCGCACGAGTACCAGGGCGGGACCGCATCGCTTTCGAACCTCGGCATGTTCGGCATCAAGAACTTCGATGCGGTAATCAACCCGCCGCAGGCGATGATCATGGCTGTCGGCGCGGGCGAACAGCGCCCCTACGTCATCGACGGTGCGCTTGGCATCGCCACGGTCATGTCGGCGACGGGCAGCTTCGATCACCGCGCGATCGACGGAGCGGATGGCGCTGAACTCATGCAGGCGTTCAAGAACCTGATCGAGAACCCGCTCGGCCTGGTCGCCTGACGCCTGACCATTCTGCGAGCGGCAGCATGCCGCCCGCTTCGCTAGATCATGGGCCGAAAATGGCCTGAAGGAGCATTTGCGTGGCTGAACAGTATGACGTCATCGTCCTCGGATCGGGCCCCGGCGGCTATGTCGCGGCGATCCGCTGCGCCCAGCTTGGCCTGAAGACGGCCATCGTCGAGCGCGAGAACCTCGGCGGCATCTGCCTTAACTGGGGTTGTATCCCGACCAAGGCGCTCCTGCGCTCGGCCGAAGTGCTGAACCATATGAAGCATGCCGCCGCCTACGGTCTTGCGGCCGACAACATCCGTGCGGACCTCGACGCGGTGGTCAAGCGGTCCCGCGGAGTTGCCAAGCAGCTCAACCAGGGCGTCACGCACCTGATGAAGAAGAACAAGATTACCGTGCACATGGGCAACGGTATTCTGAAGTCGGCCACGTCGGTGGAAGTCACTGGCGACAAGGGTTCCGAAACCATCTCGGCCAAGCATGTGATCGTCGCCACCGGAGCCCGCGCCCGCGACTTGCCGTTCGCCAAGGCCGACGGCGAGCGCGTGTGGACCTATCGCCACGCGATGACGCCCAAGGAGATGCCAACCAAGCTTCTGGTCATCGGATCGGGTGCGATCGGCATAGAATTTGCCAGCTTCTACAATGATATGGGGGCAGAAGTTACTGTCGTCGAGATGATGGACCGGGTGGTGCCCGTGGAAGATGCCGACGTTTCGGCCTTCCTCGAAAAGGCGCTAACCAAGCAGGGCATGAAGATCATGACCGGCGCAGGCGTCGAAAGCCTGGCCGTTTCGGCCTCGGGCGTGAAGGCGAAGATCAAGGGCAAGGATGGCAAGGTCGCGGAAGGCGATTACAGCCATGTCATCGTTGCGGTCGGCATCGTGCCGAATACCGAGCACATCGGCCTCGAAGCGCTGGGGGTGAAGGCTGAGCGCGGGATCATCGCCATCGACGGTTATGGCCGCACGAACGTCAAGGGCCTGTGGGCCATCGGCGACGTTACGCCGGGGCCATGGCTGGCGCACAAGGCCAGCCATGAAGGCGTGATCGCTGCTGAGGCCATCGCCGCGGAACTGGGCAACAAGGAGGTTCACCCGCACCCGATGGACCGGGGGAACATCCCGGGATGCACCTACTGTCACCCGCAGATCGCAAGCGTCGGCCTGACCGAGGCCAAGGCCAAGGAAGCAGGCTACGCGGTGAAGGTCGGGACCTTCCCCTTCATCGGCAATGGCAAGGCTATCGCGCTGGGCGAGCCCGAGGGCTTCGTGAAGACCGTGTTCGATGCCAAGACCGGCGAATTGCTCGGTGCGCACATGATCGGCGCTGAAGTGACCGAGATGATTCAAGGCTATGTGGTCGGCAAGACGCTGGAGACGACAGAGGCCGAACTGATGCACACGGTGTTCCCGCATCCGACCATCAGCGAATCGATGCACGAAAGCGTTCTGGCTGCTTACGGACGCGCCATCCACATCTGAGGTTTCCACCTCAAACCATTGACAGCCATGAAAAGGCGCGGAGGGGCAACCTCCGCGCCTTTTTGCCGGGGATGCCCCGCCAGGTTGTGACTGACGACGCAGCGCCACACCTCGTCGTATCGGTGCGGAACACCATGCGAGCAGCATTGTTGGGGATGCAGGAGTGTGCCCGATGGAATACGAGATCGAAGAGCCGATCAACCCGACTCCCTGGCAGTCCGAATGGCGTTGCAAGAGCACGGCGCCTGGGCGCCACGTGGACCAGGAAGACATGTCCCTGAAGGCGGTGGAAATCCCGGAATCCGAAGAACACTGAACGCCAGCCACGACTTGGCGGACAGGGTGGGATTCGAACCCACGGTGAGCTTGCACCCACGGCGGTTTTCAAGACCGCTGCCTTAAACCACTCGGCCACCTGTCCATGCGGAGCAATTTTCCGCCGAGCGTTCCGCCGGTCGTTGGCCCGCGCCTCGCTCGGTTCGCCGTTAGCGCCTTCCACATCGGTCGCAAAGGGGATTCCCATCCGGAAGTATCCGTGCGAGACAGGTTTGATGATTTTTTCGATGGGTAAGAGAGGTTTGCGGGCTGGGCTGACAGCCGCCTTGGCGTTGGTTCTGGCGGGCCCCGCAGGTGCACAGGTCGATCAGGAAGAGGCTGGTTTTCAAGGATACCTGCAACTTCTTTCGGCGCGTGCGCGGGGTGAAGGAGTCCGGGAAACCACGATTTCGGCGATGACGTCCGGGCTCACGCTTAACCACCGTGTTATCGAGCTGGATCGCAGCCAGCCTGGGTCCGCGACAGGTCCGATTGCGAACTTCGAACCCTATCGGCGCCAGCATGTCGACGCTGCGCGCATCGCGCGGGGCCGGCGCCAGTTCGCCGCCGCCAGTGGGCAACTTGCGACGATCGAACGGCGTTATGGCGTACCAGGCCCGATCCTTCTGGCGATCTGGGGCCACGAAACAGACTACGGTGGCTACACTGGAAACTTCGATCTGCCGCGCGCGCTGGCGACCCTGGCCTATGAAGGGCGTCGGCGGGAGTTGTTTGCGGACGAATTCATCGCTGCCATGAAAATGGTGGACCGGGGCGTGCCGCGATCGAAGTTGGTGGGGAGCTGGGCCGGCGCATTCGGCAATCCGCAGTTCCTTCCTTCGGTCTATCTGCGCGTGGCGCAGGACGGGGATGGCGACGGCTTCGCGGATATCTGGACCAGCCGCGCGGACACATTGGCGTCTATCGCCAACTATTTCCGCGATGCGGGATGGCGACCGGGCCAGCCCTGGGGCGTGGCGGTAACGGTGCCGGCGGACCTCGATCGCTCGAGCCTAGGTACGACGCTGCGGAGCCCGCGCTGTCCCCGGGTTTTCGAACGCCATTCGGGCTGGAAGACCATGCGCGAATGGCGCGCGCTGGGTATTGCGCCAAAGTTCGGGGCATGGCCAGGCGACGATGTGCTGGCTAGTCTGCTCGAACCCGATGGGCAGGGCAGGACTGCCTACCTGCTAACCGGAAATTATAGGGTTATCCTCGATTACAACTGCTCGAACTTTTACGCTTTGTCCGTGGGACTTCTTGCAGATGAGATCAGCCGTTAGCCATATCGCGATTGCGACGACCCTGTTGCTTGCTGCCTGCGGCGGTGCAGACGCCCGCGTTTTCGGGCCGTCTGTCGACATCATTCGCGGGCCGGCGGGCGACTATCCGATGGTTCTTGGCGCCCCGTTCCAGGTCGATGGCGTCACCTATACGCCGGCAGATACATTGAATTACGATTCGGTGGGCTACGCTTCGCAGGCCGAGGGGGAAGGGATCAGCGGTGCACACCGCACCTTGCCGCTACCCAGCTACGTCGAAGTGACATCGCTCGAAACAGGCAGGACAATCCTGGTCCGATTGACCCGGCGCGGACCGATGACTGGTAACGACGTCGTCTCGCTTGCACCGGGCGCGTGGATGCAACTGGGGGCCGGGGCTTCCGATAGGGTGCCGGTGCGGGTGCGCAGGGTCAATCCGCCCGAAGCAGAGCGTGCTCTGCTTCGCGACGGGGCGCAGGCTCCGGTCAGGATGGACACCCCGCCGGGATTGCTTGCGGCGCTGAAGCGAAAGCTGGGGCTAGTTGTGGCACCGCCCGTCCTGCCGTCGACACTGCCAGTGGCTGCGGCAGGCGCTTTGGGTTCCACACCGACCGCCTTGCCGTCATCGATGCCGATCCCGCAAGCGAAGACCGCGGTGAAGCCTCGAAGTGCTCCTCGGGCCAAGGCTTCAGCGCCGGTCGGGGCGGGGCATGGATTGTTCGTGCAGGCGGGCGCCTATTCCACGCGCGAACGTGCTGAAAAGGTTGCGCGGGCGCTGGGCGGTACAGCAACCTCAGGGGGCAAAGTCTGGCGTGTGCGAACCGGGCCACACAAGGATCGTGGACAAGCTGACGCGGCGCTGGCGAAGGTGCGCGCGGCGGGCTATGCCGACGCGAGGGTCGTCGCTGCTCCTTGAGCCCTGGTGCGGCGGCTCCGTGTGACCGGGGAATGCCTTTTGCGCCTGAAGTTCGTTGCCGTCGCCGCTGGATTGATTGTGGGCGCCATGCCGGTACAGGCGGCTGCGCCCGAAGTGGGGCTGGATGCCGCCATGACGTCGCTGCCACGCATCGACGCGCCCATAGCCCTTCTCGTTGACTCCGGATCGGGACGGACGCTTTATGCGCGAGACGTACACAGGCGTTTCGTGCCGGCTTCGATCACCAAGATCATGACCAGCTATGTCGCGTTCGATCTTGTTCGAAAGGGCAAGCTGCGGCTCGATCAACGTATTTCGATCCGGCCGGAGACATTTCGCAAGTGGAAGAACGTGGGCAGTACGATGTTCCTGCCCGCAGAAGCGCAACCGACGGTCGCAGAACTGATCGAGGGCATTGTCACCGTTTCGGCCAACGATGCCTGTGTGGTGCTGGCCGAAGGCGCGGTCGGATCAGTACCCGCGTTCACCCGGCTGATGAACGAGGCGGCGCTGCAGCTCGGCATGCGCGACAGTCACTTCAACACGCCGAACGGGTGGATGGACGAAGGCCAGACCTATGTGACGGCAGACGATCTCGCGAAGCTGAGCGGCGCGCTGATGACGCGCTTTCCGGACCTGTACAAGCGGTTTTACGGCCACGCCACGATGACCTGGAATGGCATTACCCAGCCTAACCACAACCCCTTGTATGGGCATACGGAGGGCGCAGACGGAGTGAAGACCGGCTTCACCAACGAGGCCGGCTATGGCTTCGTCGGTTCTGCGGAGCGCGGTGGACGCAGGCTGATCATGGTGCTGGGGGGGTATGATCGTCCGATCGACCGGACGAACCAGTCGCGCGCGCTGATCGAATGGGGCTTTTCCGCGTGGGAGTCGCATCCGTTGTTCAAGGCGGGCGCTCCTGTGGGCGTTGCCGAAGTACAGGGTGGGGCAGAAAGGCAGGTCTCGCTCGTTGCGCCACGTGCGCTAGGCGTGACGACACCACAAGGGCAGAAGCCGCGCTACACGTTGTCGATCCGCTACAAAGGCCCGCTCAGGGCTCCGATCGCCAAGGGGGAGACGGTGGCGAGCCTTTTGGTGCGGGTGCCGGGAGAGCCAGTCCACGCATTGCCCCTCGTCGCAGCCAATGCGGTGCCGAAGGGCGGGGTGGCTTCGCGACTGCGCAATGGGTTACTGGGGCTTGTCGGGCTGTGAGCCGGGGACGTTTTGTTGCCTTCGAGGGGGGCGAGGGCGTCGGCAAGTCGACGCAGGGACGGCTTCTGGCGGAGTCGCTGCGTGCGCGAGGGCTGGAAGTGGTGACCACGCGTGAACCTGGGGGGACCGCCGGCGCGGAAGCAATCCGCACGATGCTGTTGAGCACCGAAGGCGAAGGTTGGGGCGCTCGGGCGGAGGCGTTGCTGTTCGCAGCGGCGCGTGCCGACCATGTCGAGAAGCTGATCCGGCCATCGGTAGCGCGTGGCGCCTGGGTTGTGTGCGACCGATTCGTCGACAGCAGTCGAGCCTACCAGGGCGGTGGTAGCGGTCTTTCGGATGCGGATGTGATGCAACTCCACAGGATCGGCAGCGCGGGGCTCTTGCCGGACGTGACGATCCTTCTGACCGTACGGCCAGAAATCTCGGCTGCGAGGCTGGCCATGCGCGATGGCAATGCGGCGGACCGCATCGGCGGGCGCGGCGAAGAGTACCATGGACGTGTGGCGGCGGCCTTCCGGCGGTTCGCCGAGCAGGAACCCGACCGGTTCGCCGTTGTCGACGCTGAAGGATCGCCGGAAGAAGTTCATGCCCGGGTCACTGCGGCCATCGACAAGGCGTTGGCATGATCGGGCACGACGAAGCCTGGCGCGCTTGGCGTTCAGCCATGGCGGGCCCGCGCATGCATCACGGATGGATACTCGCGGGGCGCGAGGGGCTGGGCAAGGCGACATTCGCGCGTGCGGCCGCAGCCGAACTCGTTTCCGAGGCAGACGTCCCGCAACCTCCGGTCGACATGCACCCCGACATTCTCACGCTGTCGCCGCTTCCCGCAAGCGAGGACGAAGCGAAGAAGCGGGACGAAGGCAAGCCCTACCTGACCAAGCGCAACATTTCCGTTGATCAGGTGCGCGAGCTCCAGCGCCGGCTCACGACGCGACCGACGCTGGGGAGGAGGAGGGCCGTCATCATCGACGCGGCTGACCAGCTCGAAAAGAGTGCGGTCAATGCCTTGCTCAAGAGTCTTGAGGAACCCCCTGAAGGAACGTTCTTCCTACTCGTGGTCCACGCGCTGGGCCGGCTTCTCCCAACGGTGCGTTCGCGTTGCCTTGTGGTGCGTTTCCAGACCTTGAGCGACGCGGACGTGGCGCGTGCGCTGGATGAAGCGGCACCCGGGCTCGACAGCGACACGCGCCGGGCGGCATTGGCGGTGGCCGGGGGATCGCCCGGAGCCGCGCTTGCCTTCGCCGAACAGGACCTGGGCAAGGCCCAGGCGGTCTTTGCGGCGCTGTTGGACCAGGGTGATCCGGACCTGTCGCTTCGCGGCGCGCTTTCCGGCGTGATTGGCGCCCGACCCGACCGCGAACGGCAACTCGCTGCGATCGAGGCCGCGCGGATGACGGTCGTGCACGCGCTCGACCGGGCCGACGATCGGACCAGGCTCAAGCTGGTCGAAGCGCATGTAAAGCTTGTCCGGCTTGCCGGCGAAGCGCCGATCTACAACTTCGACCCAGGTATGCTGATGTTGGAAATCGGCTCCTTGCTGGCATCGGCTGCGCCGACTAGGGAAGGCGCACGATAAGCATCAGATTCCGGTTACGAAAGCGAGCGGCCCGATGGGCGAACCCTTCTACATCACCACTGCCATCTCCTACCCCAACGGCAAGCCGCATATCGGCCATGCCTACGAGGCAATTGCCGCCGATGTTATCGCGCGCTTCCAACGGGCCATGGGACGTGATGTGCGTTTCCAGACGGGCACGGACGAACACGGGTTGAAGATGGCGCAGAAGGCCCGTGAACTCGGCATAACGCCACGCGAGCTTTCCGACGAAATGTCATCTTATTTCATTAAGATGTGCGACGAACTTAATGTTTCGTACGACGTTTTCATTCGCACCACCGAGGAGCGGCATCACGCCTCGACGCAGGAACTCTGGCGTCGCATGGAGGCCAATGGTGATCTCTATCTCGACCGCTACGAAGGCTGGTATTCGGTCCGGGACGAGGCTTTTTACGATGAGAGCGAACTGGTAGCGGGCGAGGGCGGGGAGAAGCTGTCGCCCCAGGGTACCCCGGTGGATTGGACAGTCGAGGAAAGCTGGTTCTTCCGGCTTTCGAAATATGCCGAACCGCTACTGAAGCTCTACGAGGAGAATCCCGGGTTCATCCAGCCCGACAGCCGCCGCAATGAAGTGATGCGCTTCGTCGAGGGTGGACTGCGTGACCTTTCGGTTTCTCGCACCAGCTTCGACTGGGGTGTGAAGGTTCCGGGGTGCGATGGCCATGTAATGTACGTTTGGGTCGATGCTCTCACCAACTATATCACTGGGCTCGGTTTTCCGGACGAAAACGGCGACTTTGCAAAGTATTGGCCGGCGAACCTGCACCTGATCGGCAAGGATATCGTCCGCTTCCACACTGTCTACTGGCCGGCCTTCCTGATGAGCGCGGACATCGCGCTGCCGCGGCAAGTCTTCGGGCACGGATTCCTGCTCAACCGTGGCCAGAAGGAATCGAAGTCGCTCGGTAACGTCACCGATCCACTCGACCTTGCCGACCGGTTCGGGGTAGATCCGCTTCGTTACTTCCTGATGCGGGAAGTAGCCTTCGGTCAGGACGGATCCTATTCGGCCGAGGCCATTGTGACGCGATGCAATGCAGAGCTAGCAAACAGCTACGGCAATCTCGTTCAGCGCACACTATCCATGATTTTCAAAAACATGGGCGGCAATCTTGAGACATTTCATAGCAATGTGGGGGACGACGAACTGCTGGCTACGGTGTTCAATGCGTGCCGTGAGGAACTGCCGCGCGAGTTTTCCGCGCTGAACTTCTCGGCCGGGATCGAAGCTTGGATGCGTGCGGTCTTTGCCTGCAACGCCTATGTCGACGAACAGGCGCCGTGGGCGCTGCGCAAGACCGATCCCGAGCGCATGAAGGCCGTGCTGCTGACGCTGTTCATAGCGATCCGCGACCTGACCGTGGCGATTTCACCCGTCGTTCCGGCTGCCGCAGCCAAGGTGCTGGACCAGCTCGGCATTCCAAGGGAAGCGCGGGGTTTCGATGCGTTGACTGATGCGGACTGGTACATGGCACGCGTGGCAACCGGAGAGAGGCTTGCGCAGCCCATGCCTGCATTCCCCCGCCTTGAACTGCCGGAGGAGGAAGGATCGGCATGATGCTGATCGATTCCCACTGCCACCTGAACTACAAGGGACTTGTCGAAGATCAGCGGCAAGTGCTTGACCGCGCCAGAGAAAATGGCGTGCGTGGTTTCCTGAATATCTCCACGAGGCGTAGCGAGTGGGATGCCATCGTCGGTACTGCGGAGCGTGAAAGCGACGTCTGGGCCAGCATCGGCATTCACCCGCACGAGGCCGATGCCCACGCCGACCTTGGCGAAGCGGCCCTTCTTCAGGCGGCGCGACACCCGCGGGTAATCGGGATCGGCGAGACCGGGCTCGACTACTTCTACGACCACTCCGACCGGCAGGTTCAGCAGGACCTGTTCCGTGTGCACATTCGCGTGGCACGGGAAACTGGCCTGCCGCTCATCATCCACACCCGGGATGCCGAGGACGACACTACCAGGATCATCGAGGAAGAGATGGGGAAGGGGGCGTTCCCTGCGTTGATCCACTGCTTCACCGCATCGGCCGCATTTGGGGCGCGAATGCTGGAATTGGGGCTTTCCATTTCGCTTTCGGGTATCGTGACCTTCAAGAATGCCAAGGATCTGCAGGCGGTTGCGGCCAGCATTCCGGACGACCGAATCCTGGTTGAGACGGACGCTCCCTTCCTTGCACCGGTGCCGCATCGCGGAAAAACATGCGAGCCTGCGTTTGTCGCCGACACGTGCGCATTCGTGGCGGGCTTGCGCGGAACCAGCACGCAAGCGCTGGCCGATGTTACCGGCCGGAACTTCTTCCGTCTGTTTTCGAAGGCTTCGTTGTGAAGCTGACCATTCTGGGTTCAGGCACGTCGACCGGCGTTCCGAGGATCGGCAACGACTGGGGCGATTGCGATCCGAACGAGCCGCGCAACCGCAGGACCCGCGTTGCCATCGCAATCGAGGGCGATGACGGAAGCCGCCTGCTGGTCGATACGCCAACCGACTTGCGCCAGCAGTTCCTGAGCTGCGGGATCGAACGCGTGGACGGCGTTTTCTGGACCCACGACCACGCTGACCATTGCCATGGCATCGACGACTTGCGGCCGCTGCGATACGGTCGTGGCGGCCCGATCCCGGGTTATGCCGCCGCAGAGACGGTGCGCCGGCTCCGCCAGCGCTTCGGCTATGTCTTTGCTGGACAGCACGGCTATCACACGATCTGCGAGATCGACAATCTAGACCGGGTACGCATGATCTGCGGGATCGGCGTGAGCCATTGCCAGATGCCGCACGGGCCGGCGCAATCGACCGCATTCCGCTTTGATCAGGGCGGAAAATCAATTGGTTATGCGACAGATTTCAGCGAGATTACAGGTGACATGGTTGCCTTGTTTCACGGTATTGACGTGCTGGTCGTCGATTGCCTGCGCCGTCAACCGCATCCAACCCACGCGCACCTCGGCATGGCGCTCGAACTGATCGAGGCAACGCGCGCGAACCACGGCGTTCTTACGCATCTCGACAAGTCGATGGATTACCGGACATTGTGCGACGAGACGCCGCCACACGTGCAACCGGCGTATGATGGTCTGGAGATAGCGGTTTGAGTGATGACGTTGTCAGAATCATCGGCATCCTGATGGCGCTGGTTCTGGTGATGGCAAACGTGCGTGGGCAACGGATCGGACTGTCGGACGGTGTACGAATGGCGGCTTTGTGGGCATTTCTTTTCGTCGCGGTAACACTGGTGTTTTCGATAATCCGGTAGTGACGATCGGCTGCGCCTCTGTCCTTAATTAACATATATCAACACCAATTCGTGTCTTGTGTCCTAGTTTCAATGGTTTGCAGGCGATAAACCTGTCCATTGTGTTTCGCTCATAATTTGGACGATCAAGGGAGTTGGAAGTGCAAGACGCCGTAGGCGGCTCACTTCCTACTCGCTTGATCGTAACCCGATCGCAGCGTGACGGTTCAGTCTTCAGAGGAGGGCAGCGGCTCGGGCGACTGTCCCGGTGATACGCGAGCTAGGACAGCCGTGTAGAGCTGACGCCAGTGTTCCGCCTTACCGCGCTCACGCTCGGCCGTTCGGTCCGCCTTAGCCCTTTCGGCACGGGCATCCCGGAGCTCGGTCTCAAGGCGCTCGATCTTGTTGCGGAGTGCCGCTTCGATGTGCCGATATTCCTCGGGCGTTCGCAGCGGGACCTTCTTGCCGTCTATCACCTCGGTTTCCGCGCGGGTTTCGACGCGTTCCTCGCCGATCTCGTCGGCGAAGTTGTTGTAGAGGTACTGGCGGCTGACCTTTGCTTCACGTGCCACCGAGACGAACGTCACAGCCTGCCTGGTGTCGCGCAGCCGCATGATCGCATCCTCGACTGCAGCGCGCTTCTCTGCGCTACGACGGCTGCGGGCATCGTTGAGTGTTGCGATCCGCAGATCCGGTCCCATGGTCATGACGTCGCTTCCTCTCGAGCAGTGGCCGGCCTGTAGCGCTGCTTTTCACCCTTGTAGAGGCCGTGCTCCTCGATGGAGCGGATGATGGTGTCGGTGTTGTGGACCGCATCCTTATTGCGTTGCAGGCGCTTTCGCGTGATGTCGGCCATGCGGGTCTGTCCGCCTTCCTCGTAGTTCTGCGCTTCCTGCTCGAGCCCTTCGATCGCGGCGTAAAGTCCGGCCCGTTCACAGCGGAAGTGCTCCACGTCGCCGCCATCGGCGCGGAAGAACCGGCAGGTCAGGCAGGCGTGGGCGTGCTCGCACCATTCGCCGAGTTGCCCTGGCAGCGTGCAGGCGCCGCCGCAGACCCGCGTGGCCAGCATGGTTTCCTTGCGCAGCAGGAGATCGCCGACCGCTTCGTCGACCTTGCCCGCGATTGTGAAGAACTGGCCGCCACCCTTTCGCAGCAAGGCGTTCTTCTTGAGATCGAGACGCTTGTTGACGTACATCGACGCCATATCCGGCGAGGCATGGCCGAGCTCGAACATGATGCTCAGGATGTCGTGGCCTTCGGCCGCCATTTGTGTCCCTCGATGGTGGCGCAACGGATGCCATGAGAAGTCGAACGGCTTGCCTTCGCCATCGACGATCCCGTGCCTGAGGCACAGCATCCTGAGCTCCTGCAAGGTCCAGTTGTAGCCGAGGAACGATTCCCGCTTGCCGTAAAAGACGGGGAACAGGTATTTCGTGGCGCGCCCGTAACGCTGCCGGACGCGATCCTGCTGGGCTTCGATCAACTCGATCATGGCCCGGTGCGCGGGATCGGTCGCCAGCAAGGGCTTGGTGTTCCAGCGGCTGACCTTGTTCTGCCAGAACGTGAACAGCATGAACCGCTTGTCGTGCGGATCGGGCCGCAGGCAGTCGAAGAGCAAGGCATGCAGGTCTTCGGCTCGCGCACCGGTGGTGATCCCGATCATGAAGATTACCGGGATAGGGGCAGGCAGTTCATCGAGCCTGGCCATCATCGCGGCCAAGGCCTCAGGAGGCGCCGCCCGGTTGGCGCCCTCTCGCGAAGCGTAGAGCCGGTTGCGCGGGTCATCCGGTGCCTGCTTGTAACGGATGCGCCGCGCCGCGCGCTTGTCGAGCGCGATCCGCGGCCATTCCCCCGGCAGTAGCACCGGTGCTGCCCGCATCAGTTGGACGATGTCGGTGTACCAGTTCTTGCCGGCGGCATTGCGCGCGTTTCCCCATGCAAGATAGCGCTCCATCGTTAGTTCGTTGATCTTCGCAGGACCAGCGACGGATTCTTCGTGGAGGAACTGCGCAAACAGCCGTAACCGAGATCGCATCGCGATCACCGTTCTTGGCGCAAATTCCCCATGTGCGACCTTGTCGAGCAGGAAGCCGCGCATCAGCGGGCGCAGCCACGGCTCGAAGTTCAGGAAGTTGATATAGGTGTCGCTTCGCCGTTGCCGATCGCGGAAGCGTGTGTCCTCCTCGCTGTAGAGATCGTTGAGCAGGATGATGTCGCGGTCATGCATCGGTGCCATCTGCGCCCGGTTGATGATCGCGAAGCGATGGATATCACCGAACAGCTGCACTTCCGGTGAGCGGAACTCGCTGGTGACGATCTTGCCGCCCCGGATCCACTGGCGGGTCTGGCTTTGCCTGCGCCGTCCATAATTCGCGCCATACCAGGCGGCGTAGCACTCCAGCACTGCATCGTTGTGGTGGTTCCGTTTGCGCGCACCCTCGTCATCTGATGGCGCGAAGCCGGGGTGAGGGATGTCGGCAAGGCAGCCCGCCTCAAAGTGACCAAGCAGGTCCGCGCCTTCCTCTACCAGATAGCGGATCACCGGGATCCGGCGCTGGAACCAGTGGGCGTCCGCCTTGCGATCGTCGAGAACGGATACCGCCAGGTAAGCCTTGATCTCGTTGGTGAGTACCGGAACCGCAGCCTGAAGCGGCAAGCTTGCGTATGTCTGGCTCAGCCAGGGATGGCCGAACACCTCACCCATCATGGCGTCCGACCAAATGGGATTGGCGACGAGGAGGGGGGATATCTCCGCGAGGCGCCCCTCAAGCCAGTTGTTGTAGCGATCGGTATCGTGCGGCGTGCCGCCGACGAGCGCCAGCGGCGTCAGGCCCATCGCAGATCCTTTCCGAGCAGCTCAGCCTCGCGAAGTTTCTCAAGCCTTTCATGCACCTCGTCGGGTCCTGTGAGGTAAAGCCTGCGGATTTCCGAGGCGAACAGGTGCTGATAGAACGCCGCTGTCGTTTGCGGGCTGGCATGCCCGAGCCGGTCGGCCACTTCGAGCAGGCTGTATCCCGCCGCGATCGCCTCGGATGCATGGCTGTGGCGGAACATGTGCCAGCTGAAGGCGATATGGGTGCGCTGCTCCAGCAGGCCCGCGAGCTTCTGCGCGTAGGACAGGCTCATGGCGTGCCCGATGACGCCGGCTTTGACATTGGTGAAGACGTACTCGGCGCCGGACTCGAAGGCTGGCAGATATTCGTCGCTGGTGATGTAATCGACGTACATGTTGAGCACGTAGTCGTGCACCGGCACACCGCGCGTCCGGCCCGATTTCGCACGGGCCTCATTGGCATTGTCTTCGCGCGGAACGACCCAGATGACCTTTTCGGCGAGATCGATATCGACATGGCGCAGGCCCAGCGCTTCACCGATCCTAAGGCCGGTGTTGTAGAGCAGCACGACCAGGAAGGCGTCGCGCGCGAGCCCGCAGGCCTCGATCAGCCGCAGAACCTCGCTCGGCGTCAGCCGCTTCTTGAGCACCTGCTGCTGGACCCGGCCGGGATCGCCCGAGAGATAACGGTCTTTGCGCCGTGTCGTCCGTCGCTGGCTGATATGCTCAAGGAACGGCTTGTAGATCCGGTGGCCGTCATAGGCCTTTGTGACCTCGGTCGTATCGACCGCGAAGTCGTCAGTGCCGTTGTAAAAGCGGTAGAACGATTTGACCGCGAGCTGGATCTGGTTGCGCGTCGATGGTGCCAGAATCCGCGTTTCCTGCTTGCGTAGCAGGATCAGCCGAGGACTTGGCAGCGCATCCTTTCGGCGGGCAAGCCGCCAGGCAAGGAAGCTGTCATACAGCGCAACCGTGGCTTCATGGATGCCGGCGCCGTTTGCGCCGAGGAAGCTAGCGAAGTCCACAACGTGGCGAACATAAGCGCGGATCGTGTTTGGTGACGCATGGGTCTGTTCGAGATGGACGATCCAGTGACGAAGGCACTCGACGACATCGCCGTCATCATCCAATACCGTCCACGACCGGCGACCGCCGGGCATTTCGATGCGCGCAGCCTGCCAGGGCGTCGTAGCGAACGGAGTGGACACGGTCGCTGATACTGTTGAAAGACCCCCGTGACTGCAAGCCTTTCGCCATCACACTGGACACAGTTTACATGGACAGTTATGGTATCGGTATTTACATAATGATTATTATCAATCCTGAGTGTGAGGCACGCGCAATGGCCCCTTCTGAAAGTCCTGCCCTCGAAAGCAGCGGCTCCGAGATGAACACGAACCTCTCGCGGCTGCTCTCAATCATGGCCAGGCTGCGCGATCCGGAGCGTGGTTGCGAATGGGACTGCGCCCAAACCTTTGCGACGATCGCACCTTACACCATCGAGGAAGCCTACGAAGTCGACGATGCGATCTCGCGCGGCGACATGGCGGCGCTCAAGGAGGAACTCGGCGACTTGCTGCTCCAGGTCGTATTTCACGCTCGGATTGCCGAGGAGCTCGGCCTCTTCGGGTTCGACGATGTGGCTGCTGCCATCGCGGACAAGATGGAAGCCCGCCATCCGCACGTGTTCGGCAATGAGGTAGATGAAGGTCAATCCCGCGAGGACCGCTGGGAACGACTCAAAGCGGCCGAGCGGCAATCGAAAGGCGCAAAAGGTGCGCTTGATGGCGTCGCACTCGCTCTTCCAGCTCTTATCCGGGCCGAAAAACTTCAGAAGCGTGCAGCGCGGCAGGGCTTCGACTGGCCCGATGCCGCCGGCGCAGCGGAGAAGGTTGTCGAGGAAATCCAGGAACTTGACGAGGCTTCTTCGGAATCGGAGCGCATATTGGAAGCTGGCGATCTACTTTTTGCCGCCGTCAACGTCGTTCGCAAGTACGGCGTGGCGCCGGAAGATGCACTGAGAGCGGCGAATGCCAAGTTCGAGCGACGCTACGGCGCCATGGAGGCCCTGGCTGATGGCCGATTCGCCACGCTGTCGCTCGATGAACAGGAAGCGCTCTGGCAGGCTGTGAAGCGAGCCGAGGCGGCGCAGGTCACAGGCTGGTAAAGCGCCCCAGTTCCCGTGGCGTGAGGCGCACCTTTATGCGCATCGCGGGTCCAATTTCTGCAATATCCACTTGATTTTCCGAAATTATGTCGCCGTGTGCGTGAAGCCATGCCAAGCGCTGGCCATCCGACAAGGGCACTGTCAGTTCCAGAGTTTGCGCGCTCCCGGTCAACATTTCGCCAAGCTTGTCGAGCAGTGTCTCGACCCCTGCCCCCGTCAGCGCCGAGATCGGTACGACCGGCACTTCGGCAATCTTTGCCGCAATTAGATCCTGCCGCATCGCCTGCTCTTCGGGCGTCAGAAGATCCCACTTGTTCCATGCCTCGACGATTGGAATGGTCGATCCGGCCTCCCCTATTACGCCCAGGTCGGCGAGAATCTGTTCGACTTCTGCCTTCTGGTCAGCGGATGCCAGGTTGGCGACGTCGCGGACGTGGACGATAACGTCGGCGGCTGTAACTTCCTCGAGCGTCGCGCGGAAAGCGGCGACAAGTTGCGTCGGCAGGTCCGAGATGAAGCCAACCGTGTCCGAGAGAATGGCCTTTTCCACGCCAGGCAGGCGGATGGCACGCATCGTGGGGTCGAGGGTGGCGAAGAGCAGGTCTTCGGCCATCACATCGGCCCCGGTGAGGCGATTGAACAACGTGGACTTGCCGGCGTTGGTATAGCCGACGAGAGCAATGACCGGCCAAGGTGCGCGCTGGCGGCGTTCGCGATGAAGCCCACGGGTGCGGCGAACCTGCTCAAGTTCGCGCCGCAGGCGTGCCATGCGATTGCGGATCAGGCGGCGGTCCGCTTCGATCTGGGTTTCGCCGGGGCCGCCAAGAAAGCCGAAGCCGCCGCGCTGGCGTTCGAGGTGGGTCCACGAGCGTACGAGCCGGCCGGCCTGGTAATCAAGATGGGCAAGTTCGACCTGCAACCGACCCTCGGCCGTTGCCGCGCGCTCGCCGAAGATTTCGAGGATCAGGCCGGTCCGATCGATGACCTTGCGCTTGAGCTTTTCCTCGAGATTGCGCTGCTGGATGGCGGAGAGGGCTCCATCAACGATGACCAGCTCCGCATCCGACTGATTGCAGGCGACAGCGATGCGCTCGACCTGGCCTTCGCCGAAAAGCGTCGCGGGCCGCACGGTGCGGATGGGCAGAATGAAGGCCTCGACGACTTCGATGCCGATCGCGCGGGCAAGGCCCTGCCCTTCTTCGAGACGCGATTCGGCGTCCGCGCCGAGGCCCCCTCCCCGCTGGCGAATATCGGGGAGGACGACCACGGCGCGCGCGCCACGGGTTACTTCACCGGCGACCTCGCCGGTGTTGTTGCCAAATTCAAAGGTACTCAGGAATCCTCGCCATCCCAGTCCCCGGTCAGATCGACGTGGCCGGCAGGCTGAATCGTAGAAACGGCATGCTTGTAAGCGAGCTGGACATAGCCCTCACGCTCCAGAAGCATGCAGAAGAGATCATAGGACGCGACCTTGCCCTGAAGCATGACGCCATTGACGAGGAACATCGTCACCTGGACGCCGGAATCGCGAACGCTCGACAGGAAGACTTCCTGCAGGAGGCGGGCCTTCTTGCCGTTCTCCTCACCGGAGGTCTGGAAATGGGCGACCGAAAGCTGCTGACCCGGCATGATTGTCGAGATCGCGTGCTTGTATACGAGCTGCGACTGGCCATCACGGCGCAGAAGGATCGAAAAGTTGTCGAACCACGTGACGATACCCTGCAGCTTGACGCCCTTCACGAGGAACATCGTGACCGGAATCTTGTTCTTGCGCAGGTGATTGAGGAACAGGTCCTGAAGGTTCTGCCCCTTCCCTCCGCTTGGCCCGGTGACGGGTGCGGGCGGCGCAGTTTCCGCCACTGGTGCCGGTTCGGGTTTGGGCCGAGGGCGGGCGGATAGCGTCTTGCCGGTCATTTCACGTGACTCCGTTTTGTATTGGCTCGGCCCCTTCTGGAGCCTTCGCGATCTGGCCTTCGTGGATGTCCACTCTGGCCGGGTTCGTTGACGAGTTTATGTCCCCGCGCCCGTCCCGTAAACATGGGAAATTGCACAGGGTTCCGATTTAATGCGTATTCACGAGCCGCCTTGCAGCATCATTCCTCGTCTTCACCTTCTCGCCGTTCGGCCATGCCGAGCAGCTTGAGCTTGCGATGAAGGGCTGAACGTTCCATCCCGATGAAACTGGCGGTCTTGGAAATGTTGCCGGAAAAGCGGCGGATCTGGACCTTCAGATATTCGCGCTCGAAGTTCTCGCGCGCTTCGCGCAGGGGCACGCCCATGAGCGCGGAGCCACCGGTGTCGCCGCCGATCGGAGTGCTGACGATCTCGGAAGGGAGCATGTCCGCGTCGATCCGTGCAAGCCGATCACGCGGGGCAAGAATGACGGTGCGCTCGACCACGTTGCGGAGCTGGCGGACGTTGCCCGGCCAATCATAGCTCTGCATCGCGGCCATTGCTTCAGGGGAGACGGCGGGCGGCGGCACCCCTTGCTCGTTGGCGTAGCGGGCAAAGAAATGATCGACCAGCGCGGGAATGTCGTCGCGCCGCTCCATGAGCGAGGGAATCGCCACGGGCACGACGTTCAAACGATAATACAGGTCTTCGCGGAAACGGCGCTCGGCAATCTCCTTCTCGAGCGGACGTGATGACGATGAAACCACCCGCACGTCGACGCGCAGTTGACGGTGGCCTCCGACTCTGACGAAGGACTGTTCGGTCAGGACGCGCAGGATGCGGGCCTGGCTCGATGCGGGCATGTCGGATACTTCGTCGAGGAACAGCGTCCCGCCATCGGCCATTTCGAGGAGCCCTGCCCTCACCAGCTTGCCATCGACCTCCTCTCCGAAGAGTTCCTGTTCGAAGCGTTCCGGCGTGATGCGGGCCGAGTTGACCGTTACGAAGGCGCTCTGCGCGCGCGGGCTCCAGGAATGGAGGAGACGCGCGGCCACTTCCTTGCCCGACCCGGCCGGGCCCGAGATGAGCAGGCGGCTGCCAGTGTTGGCGACGCGCTTAAGCGTGGCGCGTACCTGGTTGATGGCCGAACTGTTGCCGGTGAACTCCTCGGCCATGGCGAAGCCCTGGCGCAGGCGCTGGTTTTCGCGCCGAAGGCGCTCGGTTTCGGTTGCACGCTCGACGAGCAGCAGGAGGCGCTCCGCTTCGAAGGGCTTTTCGAGGAAATCCATCGCACCGCGGCTGATCGCTGAGACCGCAGTGTCGATATTGCCGTGGCCCGAGAAGATGATGACCGGGAGTTCCGGCTCGCGCTTCTTGATCTCGTCGAGCACTTCGAGCCCATCCATCGGGCTGCCGTGAAGCCAGACGTCGAGCAGAACAAGGCTGGGGCGGCGTTCGTCGATGGCGGCAAGCGCGGAAGTGCTGTCGGCGGCCAAGCGACAGCCATAGCCTTCGTCGCTCAGCACCCCCGCTACCAGTTCGCGGATGTCGCGTTCGTCATCGACGATGAGGATATCGAGTGCCATCGTGAGGGTCCTGTCAGTCCTGTTCGGCGTGGTGGGCGGAAGTTGCAAGCGGATCGCGGGCGAAGCGCATTGTTACGCGGGTGCCGCCGCCGGGCTCGGCGGTGAAGGCCATCTCGCCGCCGTGCTCCTCGACGATCTTGTGAACGATCGCCAGACCGAGGCCAGTGCCCTTTTCGCGCGTCGTCATGTACGGTTCGAGTATGCGTTCGCGTTCGGCAGGAAGGCCGATGCCGTTGTCAGTGACGCTGACCGTCACGGTATCGTGATCGCCGGCAAGGGTCACAGCTATGCGACCGCGATAATCGACGTCCTCGGTCTTGGCTTTGGCCTCGATCGCCTCGACGGCGTTCTTGAGGACGTTGGTCATGACTTGTGCGAACTGGTGGCGGTCGCACTGGATGGGCATGGACGGCGCGTCGCATGCGAAGCTGAAATCGATGGCGGTATGCGCAACTTCCTGGAGGAACAGCGACTGGCGGACCAGGTCGCTGGCATCCTCGGCCCGGAACACCGGCTTAGGCAGTCGCGCGAACGAGGAAAACTCGTCGACCATCTTCCGGAGGTCTCCGACCTGGCGGATGATCGTGCTCGTCAACTCCTCGAACAGTTCCGGGTCATTCTCGATCTGGCGCCCGTAGCGGCGCTTGAGACGTTCGGTCGCGAGCTGGATCGGGGTCAACGGGTTCTTGATCTCGTGCGCGATACGGCGCGCCACGTCGGACCAGGCCGCACGGCGCTGGTCGAGAAGCTGTCGGGTAATGTCCTCGAAAGTGATGACGTGGCCGTTGTTGTCTTCCACCACGCGCACGGCGAGCGTGCGCAGATCACCACCGAGGGGATGCTGGATCACGTTGTTGGGTTGGCCCGACGCAACGAGTTGGGCAAAGACCGGCGAAACATCGGAAAGAGCGCGGCCAATGGGGCTTGCAGCGTCTGTATCCAGAAGCAGTCGCTGCGCGGACGAATTGATGAGCTGGATCGCTCCGTCGCGGCCGATCGAGACGATGCCTGCCGTGATCGATTCCAGTACGGCTTCGATAAAGGCGCGGCGCACCTCTAGCTGTGCGTTGGCCGAGACAAGCGCCTGGGTCTGGCCCTCAAGCTGCTGGGTCATGCGGTTGAAGGCACGCGCGAGCAGGCCGATTTCGTCGGTGCCGCTGTTCTGCGCGACGCGCATGGCGAAGTTGCCGCTTCCGATCGTGCGGGCCGCTGAGACGAGTTCGGCCAGCGGAGCGACCTGGCGGTCGGCAAAGCGCAACGCCGCCCAGACCGCGAGGCCGACGAGCGCCAGGCTGACGCCGAACAGCGCGAGATTAAAGCGCAATTGCAGCGCCCTCGCCCGCGTCGTCAGCATGTCATAGGCCTTGAGGACAGTCTGAGCGCGCTCCCACTGTTCGAGTGCGAGGGCATCCGATGTACGGGCGGCGTAGAGATAGATGCCGCGCCGTTTATCGACCGGGGTAACGGCTTCGATGCGTTGCGCAGAGGCGCTCACGACCACGCTTTCGCCCGCGTCGAGGCGCTTCAGGTCCTGCGGAGTGACACGCTGACGGCGGTCGGACTTTTCCGGGTCGACGATGGCTGCCGTGCGGAGCGAACCATCCGGTGCGCGTTCGAGGATGGCGGATTCGTTGAGTTGGCGGCTAAGAACCTGGAACGAATAGCCTTCTGCAAATTCGGTCGAGGTGATGGCGGCCTGATCCAGGTAGTCCCTGATGTCGCCAGCCATGGCCACGGTCTCGTTGCCGACATCGCGCAACTTGTCCTCGTAATATCCGCGCGCAAGCTTGTTCGCATTCTCGAGCATTCCGCGCGAATTGTCGGAGAACCAGAACTCCACGCCGGACTGGAAAAGGAACGAGGCAAATACCACGACAAGCAAAGTCGGGATCGCGGCGATGAGCGAGAATAGCCACACAAGGCGGACGTGCAGCCGGCCGCTCGACCCCAGAACGCTCTGCGCGGCACGCCGAATTGCGAGACGGCGACCGACCAGGATTATCAGGGCCATAGCCGGAACCAAGGTGCCGATGAGCAGGCTCGAGGTCAGGCGCGATGGAAGAATTTGCCCCTCGGCGCTGGAAGACGTGAGCGTTAGCCAGCTCACTGCAAGCATCAGAGCAAGAACTGCGGATGCCGCGATCTCCAGAAGAAGGAAGACGTTCGCACGGCGCAGGCTGACGAGTACGCGGCGCCACCACCGCGGCAATCGGCGAACCGGAACTGAAGGTGTGCGCTCCATCGTTGCGACTTCACAACACCCCTGTTGCAAAAATGCAAGAGGAAACCGTCGAGCGTCGTTAGGCCGCTTCTCACCGGCAGCTCTGGCTAATCGCGACTGGCGAACTCGTCGGGTGTGATATTCAGGTCGGAAAGCCGTTTGCGCAGAGTATTTCTATTGATACCAAGTATTTGGGCGGCACGAAGCTGGTTCCCGCCAGTCAGCGCAAGGATCTGGAGGAACAGAGGTCGTTCAAATGCGGCAAGCGCTGCATCATAGACCTCGCCCGGCTGGAGGTTCTGCGCCGACAGCCACGCGGCCACTGCAGAGGCAAGATCGGATGGTCGCCTTTCGTCCGATTCGGATGAACGCGCCGCCCCCGTGGCTTCTTGCGCCAGAAGTGGCTCGATGGTCGAGGCATCGATCACTTCGTCACGTGCCAGCAGTGCAAGGCGGTATACGAAATTGCGCAGTTCGCGGACGTTGCCTCGCCAGGGCTGGCGGGACAGAAGGTCCGCGCCCGCTTGTGTAAGTTGGCGTCGTGGCAGACCTTCGAGGGCTGCCTTGGCGAGGAAATGCTGCGATAACGCTGGAATATCATCTGCCCGTTCCCGCAGCGGGGGCAGTTCAATCGGTACGACGGCGAGGCGGTAGTAGAGGTCCTCGCGGAATGTCCCCGCCGCGATCATCGGCAGGAGATCGCGGTTTGTCGCGGCAACGATGCGGCAGTCGAGGATGATTTCCTCACGCCCGCCAACCCGTCGAATCCGGCCTGATTGCAAAGCCCGCAGCAAACGGGTCTGGGCCTGCATGGGCATGTCGCCGATTTCGTCGAGGAACAGGGTCCCGCCGCTGGCCTGTTCGAACTTGCCGATGGATCGCGCTACGGCACCGGTGAAGGCGCCTTTTTCATGCCCGAACAGCTCACTTTCGATCAGTTCTGCGGGAATGGCGGCGGTATTCACTGCGACGAAAGGCCCCGACCGGCGGTTGCCGAGCTGGTGAATTGCCTCTGCCACGAGCTCCTTGCCGGTGCCGGACTCTCCGAGAATCAGCACTGTCAGATCATTGCGCAGAACCCTCGTGATCATCCGATACACGGCCTGCATGGCGGAACTTCGCCCAACGAGCGGGAGGCCCTGCGGCACATCCTGTGGCAGTTCGGCACCAACCCCGCCGGCATTGCCGATGGCCTGGGTTACGGTGCGGACCAGTTCTTCCAGATCGAAGGGCTTGGGAAAGTATTCGAATGCGCCTGTGTCGCTCGCCCTGACGGCTGTATCGAGGGTGTTCTGTGCTGAAAGGATGATGATCGGAAGCGTGGGATGCGCCTCGCGCACAGGGCCCAGCGTTTCGATGCCGTCACCGTCAGTCAGCATGACATCGGTCAGCAGGAGGTCGTAGGTCTGCGCTGAAAGCAGACGGTCCCGTCCAGCGATCGAATCGCAGCGATCGACAGTGAAGCCTTCAGCTTCAAGTGCCGCGGTAATGACCAGGGCAATCGAAGCATCGTCCTCGACGAGAAGTACACGCTTGCTCATTCGGTGGGAACCGATCCGGCGACAGGAAGATGGATGCGAAAATGGGTCCAGCCACCCACCTCGTCGCGATCATGGGTAATGCGGCCATTCATCTCTCGCACCAGCTTCTGGACAAGGGCAAGACCAAGGCCCTGGCCGTTCTTCTTTGCGGTGACAAAGGGTTCGAAGATGTGGTCGCGCAATGTGGGATCGATACCCGGTCCGTTGTCGGATACGCGCAATTCGATAGGCAGGCGAAGGGGCCTTCCACCGGGGCCGGCATGTAGCTGAATGCCGCTTGCAAAGCGCGTGCGCACGATGATGCGCGGCTCTTCATTGGCGAGGCAGGCTTCGCGCGCATTGCTCAGCAGGTTAAGCAGAACCTGGACGAGCGAATCCGGATTGGCCATGATCGGCGGGAGCGAGGGGTCGAACTCCTCGACGATCGTGACCGATTCCGGGCTGGCCGCTGCAAGCACCGCTTCGGCCCGGCGGACAGCTTCGTGCAGATTGCACGGCTGCGCGGGTTCGGCGCTCCGCCGGGAAAGCGACTGCATCTGGTCGATCAGTTTGGCGATACGGTCGACCTCGGCGGTGATCAGGCCGGTCATCGCGCGATCGCTTTCGGACAGCTTGCGATCAAGAAGCTGCGCCGCGCCCTTTATGCCGGCCAGCGGGTTCTTGATCTCGTGGGCAAGGACTTCGGGTGCGCGCAAAGCAACACCCTCCCCGCCTCCTGCGCCGCGACCGTCGCCAGACAGGGCCTCGACGCCCACACCTTCGTGAAGCATCAGGAGCTGCCAGCCGGGGCAATGAGTCACGGGGCTGGTCATCACGTCAAAACGTCGCGCGGGCTGCCCCATGATGCGCACGCCAACTCCGCGCGCGAAAAGTTGGGCTTCACCTTCAGCCAGGCGGCCGAGGATAAGCGGCTCCTCGAATTCGAACAGTTCTGCGACCGACTTTCCAACGATCCGGCGTGCGCCCTGCCCCATGAGTTGTTCGGCCGCCGGGTTTACCGCGGCCACGATGAGGTCGGGATCGAGCTGCAGCAGCGCAAGCGGAAGGCTCGCGACGACGCGCTTCGGTTCGGGCTTCTGCCCCGGTTCCTGACGACGCCAGTCAGGGAGCGCGATCATGCGGCTGCGCGCCGCTCCGCAGCGGAAGCCTCGGCGGCGGAGTGCTGGTGTTCGATCGCTCGTCCGTAGAAATCCGCCAGACTTGCCAGGACGGCCTTTGGGTCGTCGATGAAGTTGACCTTGTTGCGGAAATCGGCTGAGCCGTGCAGCCCCTTGGTATACCAGCCGAGATGCTTGCGCGCCATGTTGACGCCGGTCATCTCGCCGTAATGCTCCTGCATCGCGTGGTAGTGCTCGACAATGAGGGCGTACTGTTCGGCAAGGGGGGGGTCCGCCAGACGCTCGCCGGTGTCGAGCCAATGCATGATCTGGCCGAGAAGCCACGGACGACCATAGGACCCCCGCCCGATCATCACGCCGTCCGCGCCGCTCTGCTCTATGGCGGTAGCGACATCCTCGATCCCGCAGATGTCGCCGTTGACGATCACTGGAATTGACACCGCCTCCTTGACGCTGCGGACGAAGGCCCAGTCGGCACTGCCCTTGTACATCTGGTTGCGGGTGCGTCCGTGCACGGTAATCATCTTCGCGCCGAGATCCTCGGCAATGCGCGCGAGTTCGGGAGCATTCAGGCTGTCGTGGCACCAGCCCATGCGCATCTTTACGGTGACGGGCACCTTCACCGCCTTCACCGTGGCCTCGATCAGGCGGGTAGCTAACGGAATGTCGCGCATCAAGGCCGAGCCGGCATCCCCGTTAACGACCTTGCGCACGGGGCAGCCCATGTTGATGTCGATAATTGCCGCGCCTTTGTCTTCCGAAAGCTTGGCAGCTTCGGCCATCTGCTCGGGCTCGCAGCCAACGAGTTGCATGGAGACCGGTTCTTCCGTCGGGTGCCATGCGGCCTTCTGGATGGATTGCCGCGTCTCACGGATGGCCGCAGGGCTCGCAATCATCTCGGTCACGTTGAGCCCCGAGCCGAAGCGGCGCACGATCGTGCGGAATGGCAGGTCCGAAACGCCCGTCATTGGCGCGAGCACGACCGGGCAGCTCACGGTGACGGGGCCAACCTGGATGGGCTTGAGGCGGGGCGGAACGGGAACCTGGGACATGGTCAGCAATCTGCCTAAAAAACAGGCAGCGCTTAGTCGATTGTGGCCGGAAGGGCAAGGCTGTTGCCCGCGCGGGGCAAGCGCTGGTAGAGGCGCGGCCGATGAACAGTGTCCCGTCCCTTCCCGGCCAGTCGGTTGCCGCAGTTGTCGTTGCCGGTGGCAAGGGGCTGCGCACGGGCGGGCCCGTGCCAAAGCAGTTCGTGATCTGGCGCGGAAAGCCGCTTTTGCGCCATTGCGTGGAGGCACTCGAGGCCGCCGGAATTGCACCGATCGTCGTCGCCATTCCCGCAGGCTGGGACGAAGCGGCGACGCAGGCGTTGGCGGGAATCTCCATGGTCCGCCTCGTTCACGGCGGTGCGACACGGCAGGAATCTGTGAAGGCCGCGCTCGAAGTGCTGGAAGGCGATGCGCCCGCTCGCGTGCTCATCCATGATGCCGCACGGCCAGACCTGCCGGGTTCCGTGATCGAAAGGCTCCTCACCGCGCTGGACAAGCGTACCGGGGCCATTCCGGTGCTGCCCGTTGTGGACAGCATGGTGCGCGGATCCGGAGACGCGATGGGCGAAACGGTTGCCCGTGAAGACCTGTATCGCGTCCAGACTCCGCAAGCGTTCCACTATCCGGCAATCCTTGCCGCCCATAGGGCCTGGCAGGGTGAGGCTCTTGCCGGCGATGACGCGCAAGTGGCCATGCGAGCAGCGCACGAGATCGCGCTCGTCGAGGGCGATGAAGCATTGCGAAAGGTGACGTTCGCGTCCGATCTCGAGGAGCAGAGCATGAGCGTCATTCCCCGCACCGGAATGGGCTTCGACGTCCATAGGCTGGTGGAAGGCGAGGAACTTTGGCTTTGCGGGGTGAATATCCCGCACGGAAAAGGTCTTTCAGGACATTCGGATGCGGACGTCGCGATCCACGCACTTGTCGACGCATTGCTCGGCGCGATTGCGGCGGGGGATATCGGCGATCATTTTCCGCCGTCCGATCCGCAGTGGAAGGGGGCCTCGTCGGACCGTTTTCTCGCGCACGCGGGCACCCTGGTGACCGAAGCGGGTTACCGGATAGCGAACGTCGACGTGACGATTATCTGCGAAGCCCCGAAGATCGGACCGCACAAGGCGGCCATGCGCGAGACGCTTGCCCGGATTCTCGGGATTGACTCCGCGCTGGTCTCGGTCAAGGCGACGACGACGGAACGCCTTGGACTGACTGGTCGGGGCGAAGGCATAGCGGCGCAGGCCGTGGCAACAGTTGTCTCGGGCTGAGCCTGCAGGAGCTTGTAATATGAGGCTTTCCCGTAATCTTCTCGCGCTGGGCGCGGGCCTTGCGATCGCCCAGGCCCAAGTGGCCCAGGCTGCCGCCGCTGCGCCTGACTGCCTCAGCGAAGGCGAGATGAACGCGCTGGTTGGCTATGCGCTGCCTTCGGTCATCGACGGCGCGATGAAGGCCTGCAGCCCCCACCTTTCGCCGAACGGATATTTCGCCACGCGCGGCGGCGAGTTCCTCGGTCGCTATGCCTCGCGCAAGGATGCCAATTGGCCTCTTGCCAAGGCCGCCTTCCTGAAACTGGGCAGCAGCAAGGACGCGAAGCTTGCCGACACCGTGAAGGACCTGCCCGACGCCGCAGTGCAGCCTTTCGTGGAAGCCATGGTGAGCGAGATGGTTGGCGACCAGATCAAGCCTGACCAGTGCACCGCGATCGAGCGCGGCGTACGCATCCTCTCTCCCCTGCCTCCGGAAAACACGGCGGAACTGATCACTTTCGTGGTGCTTCTCGTCGACAAGCCGAAAGCGGGCAAGGCCTCGTCGTTGCCAATCTGCCAGGCCGCAAGGCCCGGTATCGGGGCGAAGTAAGGTCATGGACAGCATTCTCCCCCCCGAAATTGGCGCCCTCGCGCGCCGCGTGATCGAAGAGAACGCAGCGCTCGGACGGACCGTGGCGGTTGCGGAAAGCTGCACCGGCGGCCTTGTAGCCGCCGCCCTTACCGAAGTGCCCGGAAGCTCGGCGGTTCTCGACCGCGGCTTCGTGACCTATTCCAATGAGGCCAAGATCCAGCTTCTCGGGGTTTCGGAAGACGTCATCGACACCTTCGGCGCGGTTTCGATCGCTGTAGCCTGGTCGATGGCTCAGGGCGCATTGAAGAAGTCGGGCGCCGACGTCGCCGTGGCTATTACCGGCGTTGCCGGTCCTGATGGCGGCTCGGAGCAGAAGCCCGTTGGCACGGTCGTTTTTGCGCGCGCCCAACGAGGCGAGGATCCTGAAGCGACCAATGCCGAACTCAAACTGTTCGACGAAGCCAGGACCCGCGCCGAAGTTCGCTATCAGGCGACGCTCGTCGCGCTGGAACTGCTGCTTCCGTAAAGCTGCTCGGCGCGTTCCTCGAAGGCGGCAACCATCTTGCGGAATGCGGTTTCGAGGTACTGCCCGGCCAGCTTCTCGAACAGCGCGTTGCGGAAGGTAAAGTCTACGCAGAAGTCGACCGTGCAGCCACCGTCGGGCGCAGGCGTGAAGGTCCAGTCGTTCTCGAGCCGCTTGAGCGGGCCCTCGACGTACTCGACCTTGATCGACCGCGCGCGCTGCTTGTGGACGCGCGAGGTGAACTTCTCACGCAGGGCGCTGAAGCCGACGAGCATGTCCGCGACCATCACCGTCTCGCTGTCCGACTTGATCCGCGTTGCCACAACCCAGGGCAGGAACTCGGCATAGCGGCGCACGTCAGCCACGAGGTCGAACATCTGTTCGGCCGACCACTGGAGCCGGCGGGTTTCGACGATGCGGGGCAAGGTCAGGCCTTCTGAGCGGCCTTCGCGAGCTGCGCCTCGCGCGCCTGCCGCATCTGGCGGAAATCCTCGCCCGCGTGATAGCTCGACCGGGTCAGCGGGCTCGCCGCGACCTGGAGGAAGCCCTTGGCCCGCGCGATCGAGCCATAGGCATCGAACGCTTTGGGTGTGACGAACTCGATCACCTTGGCGTGCTTGGGCGTGGGCTGGAGATACTGCCCCATCGTCAGGAAATCGATCTGGGCCGAGCGCATGTCATCCATCACCTGATGGACTTCTAGCCGCTCCTCGCCCAGCCCGAGCATGACGCCGGACTTGGTGAAGATGCGCGGATCGTGGCGCTTGACCTGTTCGAGCAAGCGCAGCGACGCGTAATAGCGCGCGCCCGGACGAATGGTCGGGTAAAGGCGGGGAACCGTCTCGAGGTTGTGGTTGTAGACGTCGGGTCCCGCCTCGACGATCGATTCCACCGCCGCTTCCATCTTGTTCCGGAAGTCGGGCGTCAGGATTTCTATGGTGGTGTTCGGTGTCAACTCGCGCAGGGCCTTGATGACCTTGACGAAGTGCCCTGCCCCGCCATCCGGCAGATCATCGCGGTCGACCGACGTGA
Source organism: Novosphingobium aromaticivorans DSM 12444 (assembly GCF_000013325.1). GTDB lineage: Bacteria > Pseudomonadota > Alphaproteobacteria > Sphingomonadales > Sphingomonadaceae > Novosphingobium > Novosphingobium aromaticivorans. The sequence continues at coordinate 2,034,516 of NC_007794.1, read as the reverse complement.
TGACGATGTGCTCGAGGCCCATCTTAGCTGCCGCCGTGGCGACATTGATCGGCTCCATCGGATCGACGGCGCGCGGCATGCCGGTCTTGACGTTGCAGAACGCGCAAGCGCGCGTGCACACATCGCCCAGGATCATTACCGTGGCGTGCTTCTTGGTCCAGCATTCGCCGATGTTGGGACAGGCTGCCTCTTCACAGACCGTGTTGAGTCCCAGTTCGCGCATGAGGGCGCGCGTCTCGCCATAGCCCTTGCTGGTCGGGGCCTTTACGCGGATCCAGTCCGGCTTGCGCTGGCGTTCGGGACGGGCGGTTTCGGCAGGGTTCGTCATGGCGCCCAGATAGGCCGATCCGCAAGCACTTGAAAGACCCAATCGATGGGGCCATTAGCACGGCCCATGACCCAGGATGCATCCCCCGAGCTCGATCGGCTGATTGCCGGATATCGTCGTTTCCGCGAACAGGGCTGGACCCCCAAGCTCGAACGATGGCGCGAGTTGCGGGATGGCCAGGAGCCCCAGGTGATGATCATCGCCTGCTCCGACAGCCGAGTCGATCCGGCGCAGATCTTCGACGTCGACCCGGGCGAGATTTTTGTGGTGCGTAACGTTGCGGCAATGGTGCCGCCATTCGAAACCAACCCTGGCCATCATGGCGTTTCGGCCGCGCTCGAATTCGCAGTGCAGGTGCTCAAGGTCAAGGAAGTCGTGGTCATGGGCCACGGCATGTGCGGCGGCTGCAAGGCGGCGCTGACCCAGGACCTCAAGGGCACCGAGCCTGGCGAAGGCGGCTTCATCGCCGATTGGATCGCGTTGCTGGACGGTGTCCGCGACGAGGTGGTCGACAAGCATGGCACAACGGGCCGCCCGGCCGAGCGCGCCATGGAAGAAGCCGGCGTGCGCGCGAGCCTCGCAAATCTGCGCACCTTCCCCTGCATCCGCCGCAAGGAAGCGACGGGCGAACTCAAGCTTCGGGGAACGTTCTTCGCCATTTCGGACGGCGTGCTGCACGTGCTGGACGAGACCACGGGCGACTTCTCGCCGGTAAACTGACGATCGTCGCGTCCCGGCGGCGCGAGGAAAACGAAAAGGGCGGCCCTTGCAGGCCGCCCTTTCCTTTGGTCAGTTCGCCGCGTGGCTTACGGGCGGGCCTGCGTGTTCGCGAAAGCCAGCCACAGGCGGGCGAGCGGAGCGCGCGTGCCACCAACCTGCGCGAAGGTGGCCTTGGCGTCCTCGAACTTGCTCTGGTCGATCTGGGCAATGCCCAGACGGGTCAGGGCGCGGTCCTTGTCGATACCGCCCTTGGTCAGCGCCATCTTGTACATTTCCTCGGCCTTGGGCGCTTCGTCGTACGAGAGGTAGGCGTCTGCCATGGCGAGCGCGCTCTTGCCGTCCTTGCCGGCACGAGCTTCGCGGTCGAGTGCAGGCAGCGAGGCCTTGTCGGCAGCGATACGGCCCTTGGCCTGCGTCATCGCGTCAAGCACGAACGGATCGTTCGCCTTGAGGACGCCGGCCTTCACACCCTTGTCCGCGACCTTCAGGACTTCGCCCGGGAGACGACGCGGGTCGGCGGATTCGATGTACTCGACATATTCGCGCTCGACATACTTGGGGTCGTTCTGGAAGCCGCCGGCGCGAAGCAGAAGACGGCCGAGGTCAAGCGATTCCTGGCTGGTGAACTGGCCGAACTCGCGAACCAACTGGCCAGCGCCAAGCCAGTTCAGCGGGGTCGGGTCGTTCTCGACCATCATGGTCGACCATTCGATAGCCTGGGGCGCCAGCTTGTTCTTGTAGGCGATGAGGTTGGCGCGCTTGAACCAGCCTTCGGGCACGGTGCCGTTTGCAGCCTTGCGGGCCGCCACGGCGCCCTTCAGCGCCTCGAGAGCCTGCGGGGCCTGACCCTGCTGGGCGAACGAGTCGGCAAGGACTTCAGCCGCGGTATCGTCGTTGTAGTTGGCCGCAACGAGGGGGCCGAGCACCTTCGACGCGGTTGCATAGTCCTTGTTCTGATAGGCGGTCATGCCAAGGTAGTAGGCAACCAGCGTAGCCTTGTCGCCAAGCTGGCCGCTATCCACCATGTTCTGGAGGCCCTTCTGCTGCAGCGTACTGTCACCTGCGGCGGCGCCGATCTGCTGCTGCCACTGACCGTAGATGATGCGGTCCAGTGGGGTCTTGACCGACGCTTCGATGGCCGCAAGCTGGGGGATCAGCGCCTGCGCCGCAGCCTTGTCCTTGCTGGCGGTTACGTCGGCGATGGGCTTTTGCAGCGTCTGCGCGGCCTTGCCGAATTCAGGCGAATTCGTCGCCTTGGCGACCTTCTGTTCCTTTTCCTTGGCAACCGCGCCGGTTGCGCCGACGGCCAGGCCGCCAGCTGCAAGGACGAGGGCCATTGCCGTCTTGCCGATCAGGCCGCCAGTCATGCGACCGAAAGTAACACGCATAGAAATCGTCTCCTGTTCGACCGGATACGCATTCGGGAGCAACCTGCCCCGGACCCGTGCGCACCCCGGTGTCCTCTCACCTCTGGTCGATCCCGCTAGTGGCGCGGAATCCTGCCCTTGGCAACGGGTGCGAACTATCCTTTTCACCGTGAACCCCGATTGAATGGCGCCTTGTCGGAATATTCAGGCAATTGGTCGCAGGTGTGGAAAACCGCCCGCCAATCCGGGGCATCGGGCCGCTCTTGCTGGCCTTCCCGGACCAATTGGCCTAGGGCCGTTCCCTATCCCTGAAACAGAAGCGAAAAAGCCACCGACGTGAGCGACGACACCACGATCATCGACCCTCCCGCCCCCGCACCGGAAGGCGAGTTCCAGCGGATCGACATCGTCGATGAGATGAAGACCAGTTATCTCGATTACGCGATGAGCGTGATCGTGAGCCGCGCGCTGCCCGACGTGCGCGACGGCCTGAAGCCGGTCCATCGCCGTATCCTGTGGACCAGCCACGAGAACGGTTTCGTTTCGACCAAGGCCTATCGCAAGTCCGCCCGCATCGTCGGCGACGCAATGGGCAAGTACCACCCGCACGGCGACGCCGCGATCTACGACGCGCTGGCGCGCATGACGCAGGACTGGTCGATGCGCCTGCCGCTGATCGACGGTCAGGGCAACTTCGGCTCGATGGACCCCGATCCGCCGGCGTCGATGCGTTACACCGAAGCGCGCCTTGCCAAGGTGGCGGACTCGCTCCTTGCGGACATCGACAAGGACACGGTCGATTTCCAGCCCAACTACGACGGTGCGGAGCATGAGCCGCAGGTCCTTCCGGCGCGGTTTCCGAACCTCCTGGTCAACGGTGCCGGCGGTATCGCGGTCGGCATGGCAACGAACATCCCGCCGCACAACCTCGGCGAGGTCATCGACGCCTGCCTTGCCTACATGGACAATCCGCTGGTCACCATCGACGAGCTGATCCAGATCATCCCGGGCCCTGATTTCCCCACCGCCCCGCTGATCCTCGGCACTGCCGGCGCCCGAAAGGCCTATCACGAAGGCCGGGGTTCGATCATCATGCGCGCGCGCCACCAGATCGAGGAAGGCCGGGGCGACCGTCGTTCCATCGTCCTCACCTCGATCCCGTATCAGGTCGGCAAATCCGGGCTGGTCGAGAAGATCGCCGAGGCGGCCAAGGACAAGCGGATCGAGGGCATCTCGGACATCCGCGACGAATCCAACCGTGAAGGCGTGCGCGTCGTCATCGACCTCAAGCGCGACGCAACGCCGGAGGTTGTGCTGAATCAACTCTGGCGCAACACGCCGGCGCAGTCGAGCTTCCCCGCCAACATGCTCGCCATCCGTGGCGGACGCCCGGAGGTCCTGAACCTCAAGGACATCATCGAGTCCTTTGTCCGCTTCCGCGAGGAGGTCATCACTCGCCGCACCAAGTTCGAGCTGAACAAGGCGCGCGACCGGGCCCACATCCTTCTCGGTCTGGTCATTGCCGTCACCAACCTCGATGAGGTCGTGCGGATCATCCGCGGGTCACCGAACCCCGCCGTCGCGCGCGAGACTCTGCTTGCCCGCGAATGGCCGATGGGCGAGATCGCGCCCTATATCCGCCTCGTCGAAGCGATCGAGGATGCGGGCGTCGCCGAAGCCGCGACCTATCGCCTGTCCGAAATCCAGGTGCGCGCGATCCTCGACCTGCGCCTCCATCGCCTGACCGCGCTGGGCCGGGACGAGATCGGCGACGAACTGGAAGGCCTGGCCAAGGCCATCGCCGAGTACCTCTCCATCCTCGCTGACCGCGAGAAGCTCTTCGGCGTGATGCGCCAGGAACTGCTCGAAGTGCAGCACGCCTTTGCCACGCCGCGCAAATCCGAGATCACCGCGCCCGCCGATGGCATCGAGGACGAGGACCTGATCGAGCGCGAGGACATGGTCGTCACGATCACCCTCGACGGCTACATCAAGCGGACCCCGCTTTCGACCTTCCGCGCGCAGAACCGTGGCGGCAAGGGCCGCTCGGGCATGGCAACGAAGGACGAGGATGCTGTGGCGACGATGTTCGTCACCAGCACCCACACGCCGGTTCTATTCTTCTCGACCGCAGGCAAGGTCTATCGCCTGAAGGTCTGGCGTCTGCCCGAAGGCGGGCCCACCACGCGCGGTCGCCCGGTCGTCAACATGCTGCCCGCACTCGACAAGGACGAGACAATCGCAACCGTCCTTCCACTGCCCGAGGACGAGGCGGAATGGGGCAAGCTCTCGGTTGTATTCGCTACCGCCAAGGGCAATGTGCGCCGCAATTCGATGGACGCATTCGCGAACATCCCGTCCAACGGCAAGTTCGCGATGAAGTTCGAGGAAGACAGCGCGGATCGCCTGATCGGCGTCGCCCTTCTCGAGGCGAGCGACGACGTCCTGCTCGCAACGCGTTCGGGCAAGGCCATCCGATTCGCCGGTGACGAGGTGCGCGAATTCACGAGCCGCACCTCGACCGGCGTGCGCGGCATGACCCTGAAGGGCGACGACGAGGTTATCTCGCTTTCGATCCTCCATCGCGTCGGCACCACCCCGGACGAGCGCGAGGACTATGTGCGCTTTGCCCCGTGGAAGGGTGAGAAGGAGGGCGAGCCGGCCCTTTCGGCGGAACGCTACGCCGAATTGCAGGCGCGCGAGCAGTTCATCCTGACCGTCTGTGCCAATGGCTATGGCAAGCTGTCGTCGGCCTACGAGTATCGCCGGACGGGCCGAGGCGGCCAGGGCATTACCAACATAGACAACATCGGCCGCAATGGACCGGTGGTTGCAAGCTTCCCGGCGACCCAGGCCGACCAGCTCATGCTCGTGACCGACCAGGCCAAGCTCATCCGCCTGCCGCTTGATTCGCTGCGCGTGATCGGGCGTGGTTCCGCGGGCGTCCGCCTGTTCAACGTCTCGGGCGGGGAACACGTCGTCAGCGCGGTGCGTTTGGCCGAGGAAGAGGGCGCCGAATCCGATGACGTCGGCGCCGTCCCGGACGAAGGAACGGCAGAATGAGCGAACGCCCCCTCCTCGCCTACAAGGTGCTGACTGCCTCGCAGATGGCGGAGCTTGAGGCGGAGGGGACATTTGCAGGCGCGCCGATCGATCTCACGGATGGCTACATCCACCTGTCGACCGATGCGCAACTCACCGAGACGGTGGACAAGCACTTTTCCGGGCAGGACGACTTGCACGTCGTGGCCGTCGACCTTGCTGTACTGGGCGATGCGGTGAAGTGGGAACCTTCGCGCGGCGGACAGGATTTCCCGCACGTCTATGCAGACCTACCCCTGAATGCGGCAGTGGCCTATGGCCCGCTCGAGCGGGATGAAGACGGACGGGTCAGATTGCCGATCGCGAGTTGACGCCTGGCCTGTCGAACTCACCTCTTGCCCTGAGGGTGGCGATCACGCCCGTGCAGACGAGGAACTGGCCGAAGTAGTAGAGCGGCCAGATTAGCAGCCCCGGAATAGTGCTTTCCGCCAATGGCCCCATGCGGGCGAAAATCAGCAGGTCTGATGCCACGAACATCATGGCGCCCAGCCCCACGCGATAGCGTGAAAAGCTGCTGAGCCAAGCCGCCGCCGCCATGCCCGATAGACCCAAGGCATAAAGCGCGACCTCCGGTCGGGCGGTCAACTGATAGGCGATCAACGGTACCGCAAGCAGTGTCGCGATTGCCGCAGCCCACTGACTTCCGGAAGGCTGATCGCGCCGGAATTCAAGATAGAGCGCTATTGCGGCAAGGTGGCCCAGCAGGAACGCTATGGCGCCCGCGTTGAAATTCAATTCCAGAACCATGTCGCCGACCGCGCCCAGCGCCATGACGATTGCGATCGCGTGGGCATTGCGCGTCGGATGGTGGGCCCAGGCATAGGCGGCCAGCAAAGCCACCCCTGCACCCTTCCAGAGAATGAGCCAGAGCCCCGGTACATGTCCCTTTGCAGCCAGCCAGTAGCTTACGCCCGCAATCAGACTGGCGACCAGCCAAGGCCGTTTCTCTATCAGCGCACGTTTCGGCACTTGTGGATCTTCCCCCTGCTTTGACGACGGTATTGCCGCAGCGACCGCGCGATGCCAAGGGCGGACCATGACGCATCAGGTACACATCATTGGCGGCGGCATGGCCGGAACGGAGGCCGCCTGGCAACTTGCGCGCCGGGGCATTCGTGTGCGGCTGTCCGAAATGCGCGGAGGCGGCGATACTACTCCCGCCCACAACGGAGACGGGCTTGCCGAACTGGTCTGCTCCAACTCGTTCCGGTCGGACGACGACGAAAAGAACGCGGTTGGCCTGCTGCACTACGAGATGAGGCAATGTGACAGCCTGCTGATGGCAGCGGCGGCCAAGGCGCGCGTTCCGGCGGGGTCGGCGCTGGCGGTTGACCGGGATGTATTCTCGGCCGAAGTCGAAGCCGCGTTGCGCGCGCAGCCGACGCTGGAGATCGTGCGCGAGCGGGTCGATGTGCTGCCGTCGGATGGCCTGACCATTGTGGCGACCGGCCCGCTCACCGCGCCGTCGCTGGCTAACAGCATCGGCAGTGCGACCGGAGCCGACAGTCTTGCCTTCTTCGATGCCATCGCGCCGATCGTCTACCGCGACAGCATCGACATGGGCGTGGCATGGATGGCCTCGCGATGGGACAAGGGCGCTGAAGCCTCGCTGGCGATGGGCGGTGACGGGCGCGATTACATCAACTGTCCAATGACCCGAGACCAGTACCTCGCCTTCCGCGAAGAACTGCTCGCCGGCGAGAAGACAGAGTTCAAGGAGTGGGAGGCAAACACTCCCTACTTCGACGGCTGCATGCCCATCGAGGTCATGGCCGCCCGCGGCGAAGAGACCTTGCGTTTCGGTCCGATGAAGCCTGTCGGGCTCGACAATCCCCATTGGGCAACCGCGGAGCATCCGAACGGGCGTTGGCCCTATGCGGTGGTCCAACTCCGCCAGGACAACAAGCTTGGCACGCTGTGGAACATGGTCGGCTTCCAGACCAAGCTCAAGCATGCCGAACAAGTGCGCGTGTTCCGGACCATCCCGGGCCTCGAGAATGCAGAGTTTGCCCGCCTCGGAGGCCTGCATCGCAACACCTTCCTCAATTCGCCGACGCTTCTGGATCGCCAATTGCGCTTGAAGTCTGCTCCGAACGTTCGCTTCGCAGGGCAGATAACCGGATGCGAGGGCTACGTGGAGAGCGGCTCGGTCGGCATGCTTGCCGGTTTGATGGTTGCTGCACAGATCGCTGGGCTCGACTGGTCCCCTCCCCCGCGCACCACGGCGCTCGGCGCGCTGCTGGCGCACATCACCGGCGATGCCGAAGCTGAGAGCTTCCAGCCGATGAACGTGAACTTCGGCCTGTTTTCACCGGTAGACGCATCCGTGAAGAAGAAGGTTCGCAAGGAAGCATACACTGCTCGGGCGAAGGCCGATCTTTCGGACTGGATAGCCACGCTGGCGTAACTGGCGAGCGAAGGCGCGAATCTACCGGCAGGTGCATTTCTGTTTGGAACGTGGCTTGTCCTTGGGCCGCGTTGTCGCGAATTCCTGTCGCGTCAGGAATAGATCCGCGTTGCCATCGGCTGTCTTGAACCGATCGACCGTGGCGACCGCCCATTCCTCGAACGAGAGCAGGTTGTTTCCATCTGCGTCGAGCTTGCGGAAGGCCTTGGCGCGCGGGCTCAGCATTTCGATGCGACTGATGCGGTTGTCGCGGTCCTTGTCCAATTGATTGAAGCGGCGCGCCTCGCGCCCGACCTCGTTTGCTTCGGGCGGTGCGATCCCGACCAGACCATCCACGTCGGCCGTGGGAAGGTCTTCAGGTTCGGCTATCGGATCTTCCGCAGTTTCCGATGCAGCCGCATCCGGGGTGGATTGCGCCCGCCCCTGCCACCAGAAAATGCCCGATGCGACCAGCATCAACGCCGCCAAACCGCCAAGCAAACCCCGTAGCATTCAGCACCCTCCGCAAAACTCGGGCAGCTTAGCGCTCTGGCGATCCGCGCGGCACTCGCAGATCGTTCCGATTTGGCCGGATGCTATCTGCCCAGAATTCCGATGCGGATGACGTGCGCCATATCGGCCAGGGGCGTCGCGGGCCTGCCTTGCGCGCTCCGGACGGCAAGTGCGCGCAACACTGCAAGGGGACGCATCGCGCGCGACAGCCGGGGCGACCGTGCCGTTGCTTCGGAAGGTGACACGAGATCCTGCGCGGCCCGTCTGACGTCGTCGAGCGAAGTTTCGCCAAGGAGAGCGGCAAGCGCCGCAAAAGCGTTCACGCGCGCGGACGAGAGTGCCGCACCTCCATCTTCGCCCACGACGCTCGCCTCCCATCCGTCGACAAGGCTGGACAGGTGCGAACGATGTTCACCCCACGCATGCAACCGGGCGAGCGTGGGTTCGCTGACCGGCCAGCGCTCGACCGGCTCGGCAAGACGATCACGCCACCATGCCAGGCGCAGTTGTATCATCAATGGTTCGCGACCTGGGCGGGCTGTCTCTGCAAGACGACGCTCGAACAGGAAAAAGGCCTCCCAGGCGGCGCGCCCGCGCCTCGTCGCATAAGCCAGCGCCAGTCGTTCTGGCGGGGACAAACAGTCGATGTCCTCGCGTGGTAAATTCTGCATTACGACGCCCCTACGAAATTCGCGAAACTTTTAACGTGTGATCAACCAGATGGCTTCAAGATGAAATAACCACGACAAAACTATGAACGACTCACAGGGTGTTCACCGTCCGCCTCGAGCAAGAGACCGCTAAGAAGATGCGTCCATCAATTCGATCCTTGCCCAAGTCGATCAGCCTTTTCCGGCGCCTGCTGCGCGCGCGCGCAGGCAACGCGACGTTGCTGATGGCGTTCGGTGCACCAGCGCTCATCGCGACTGCCGGTTTCGCGGTCGATACCGCGCAATGGTATCTTTGGAAGCGGGAAATGCAGTACGCTGCCGACCAGGCCGCCCTGTCCGCGGCGTATTCCAAGTCCAAGGGCATCAGCACCACCGCGTACGAGACTCACGCTGTCCAGGAATATAACGCAAACCTGCAGCTCGTCACCTTCAGCGATACGCCGACGGTTTCGCTTGCGGCCTACAATGGCGGCACAAACAACAGTGTTGTCGTCAGGGCTTCTGCCACGAGAGAGCTGGCCTTCAGCGGGATTGTTTTGGGAAAGCCGACAACCGTCTCGGTGTCCGCCCAGGCGACGTATACGGCCGGCGCCACCTACACGAGCTGCATCATTGCGACAAACGCGACGGCCGACGGCGCGATAACGATCGGCGGCAGTTCGATCCTCAAGTCCGGCTGCGGCATTGCCGCGCTTTCCAACTCGACCAACGCGATCAAGGTCGATGGTAGCCCGACGATCGACGTGAACTACGTTCTGGCCGCAGGCGGCATCGACGACTGGTTCAACACCAATACCGATGACGTCGTGAAGGAATACGTGACCTCGCTGGCCGACCCGTTCGCCTCGCTGACACCGCCGACCAACAACACTGCTGCAACGCCATATCGCTGCGTAAGGTCGGGCGGTGTGACCCAGGCCACCCTCAATCCGGGCACCTACACCGACATCACCACCTCCTGCAACACGGTGATGAACAGCGGAATCTACGTGATAAATGGCGGCTCGTTCACCATCCGCGCTCAGGATGCGGTCACTGCCAATGGCGTGATGATCGTGCTGAAGAACGGTGCCTCAATCAAGATCAATGGCGGTGCGGCGCTCAACCTTACGGCAATGACCTCGTCACAGCTTACTAGTGCCGGCGTGAGCGCGACCGATGCCCAAAAGCTTGAAGGCATTCTCTTCTTCGAGGATCGCAATAGCAGCGGCAACACGTCCATCCTGAACGGAAATTCGTCCTCGACCATCAACGGCACCGTCTATCTGCCTAAAAGCCTGATCAAGTTCGGCGGGACTGCAAAGACGACCAGCCGCTGCCTGCAGATCACCGCGAACATGGTCGCGGTCCAGGGCAACACCGTTATGACGAATTTCTGCCCCGCTGGCCTCACCACCGACACTGTCGTGAGTTCCGAGGGGCCAAAGGTCATCCTTGTGTCATGACACGGTTCATCCCCTTTCTTTCCAGACTTCGCGCCTGTCGCGATGGTGCGATCATGATCGAGGTCGCGGTGCTGACACCCGTGCTCGTGCTCTTTGGACTGGGCACCGTCGAGGTCAGTTCGCTGGTCGCGCGGCGCTCCGAACTCCAGAGCGCCCTTGCCGAAGCCGTCGCTATCGCCCTTGCGTCGAAGCCCGACACGCAGAGCAAGATCGACACAATTGAGAGCGTTATTTCGGCTTCGACCGGTGTTTCGACGGCGAATATCGACACGGCGGTGATCTATCGCTGCGGCATAGACCCCGGCTATGTCACCCTTCCTGGCCTGTGCAGCCAGTCCGGCGAGATCTCGAAGTATGTCCAACTCACCATCCGCGACACGTACACCCCGATGTGGACCGACTTCGGAATCAGCGGTCCAATCTCGATGCGCCTCACGCGAACGGTTCTGATAGGATGAAGCGCCTCTTCTTCAACCGCGAAGGCGCCGCTGCCGTCGAGTTTGCACTCGTCGGTCCGCTGTTCATCGCGCTGCTGCTCGCAGTGTTCCAGTTCGGTGCGGCAGCCCAATCATACAACGCCCTGCGCGCGGCTTCGGCCGACGTTCAGCGGCATGTGGTGGTGGAGTACCAGGCCGGTAATCGCCTCACGAGCGACCAGATCGGCGCCTATGCGCTCGCCAAGGCGCAGGATTTGCCCTACATTCTCAAGACCACCGGCATTGATGCGTCTGCGGTCAAGAAAACGACATCGCGTGTCAGCGGAACGGTCGAATACACCCTGAATTACACCTACAACGTTCCCAACGTGCTGTCGGCATTCGGTTTTCCGGACATCGCCCTCAATTTCTCGAGGCCGATCTTCGTATCCGCCACGTGATTTCGGCCCAGGCCGAAGATTCAGCTCGGAACGGACCTTACATTTCTGACCAATGATAAACTTCTGGCGAACCTTGCGCATGGTTTACCACCGCACTCGCCCACTGCATCACGAACGAAATTTTCATGCCGTCTTCATGGAAAGGCGGAGGGAATCGGGCGAGAACCGTAAACACGGTTGACGCGCGTACCAGGCCCGACAACGACAAGGGGCGCCACAGCAATGCTGCAACGCCCCTTCATCATTCAGGCTGGTACGCAGGATCAGCGATAGCAGACCTTGCGCACGGCCGCAGCGATCTTGCCGGCATCGATAAGCGCAGCCTTCTCGAGGTTGGCGGCATAAGGCAGTGGCACGTCTTCGTCGCATACGCGCAGGACCGGTGCGTCGAGATGATCGAACCCGTCCTCCATGCAGATTGCCATGATTTCCGAAGCAATCGAGCAGACCGGGAACCCTTCTTCCGCCACAACCAGACGATTCGTCTTGGCAAGCGAGGCCAGCACCGTGTCCTTGTCGAGCGGACGCAGCGTGCGAAGATCGATCACTTCGGCATCGATACCCTCTGCGGCAAGAGTCTCCGCCGCTTCAAGAGCAAGCCCGACGCCGATCGAATATGATACGATGGTCACGTCCTTGCCCTGACGGACGATGCGCGCCTTGCCGATGGGCAGTACAAAGTCGTCCATCTGCGGCACGTCGAAAGTGCGTCCGTAGACAAGCTCGTTTTCCAGGAAGACCACCGGGTCTTCACTGCGGATTGCAGCCTTCATCAGGCCTTTGGCATCGGCGCTGTCATATGGCGCGATGACAACCAGCCCGGGAACGTTGGCGTACCACGGGCCGTAGTTCTGGGAGTGCTGTGCACCGACGCGGCTTGCAGCGCCGTTGGGGCCACGGAACACGATCGGGCAGCGCATCTGGCCACCGGACATGTAGTTGGTCTTGGCCGCCGAATTGATGATGTGGTCGATCGCCTGCATGGCGAAGTTGAACGTCATGAATTCGATGATCGGGCGAAGGCCGCCCATCGCGGCGCCTGCGCCAATGCCCGCAAAACCGTACTCGGTGATCGGGGTGTCAATCACACGGCGCGGACCGAATTCATCGAGCAGGCCTTGGGTAACCTTGTAGGCACCTTGGTACTCGGCCACTTCCTCGCCCATCACGAAGACGCGGTCGTCGGCGCGCATTTCCTCGGCCATAGCGTCGCGCAGGGCTTCGCGAACGGTGGTCGGGACCATCGCCGTGCCGGCGGGAATCTCAGGATCTACTGCCGGCTTTGCGTCGACCTTCGGCGCGATCGCAACTGCGGGTGCGGCCCTGGCCTCGACGCTTGGCGCGGCTTCGCTCATTTCGACCTTCTGTTCAACGGCAGGAGTTGCCGCTGCGGGTGCGGCATCCTCGCCCTCGCCCTGGATCGTCGCGATCACGGTGCCGACCTTCACGCCCTCGGTGCCTTCGGCGACGAGGATTTCGGCGATCACGCCTTCATCCACGGCTTCGAATTCCATCGTGGCCTTGTCGGTCTCGATCTCTGCAAGAATGTCGCCGGACCGGACTTCGTCGCCAGCCTTGACGAGCCACTTGGCCAAGGTGCCCTCCTCCATCGTCGGGGAGAGCGCGGGCATCTTCAGTTCGATTGCCATCTCAGTACTTCTCCACCAGCACGTCAGTGTAGAGCTCGGCCATGTCCGGCTCGGGCGAGGTTTCGGCAAAGTCGGCCGATTCCGCGACGATCTGGCGAATGCGCTTGTCGATTTCCTTGATCTTGTCCTCGGTCACGCCCCGCTTCAGCAGTTCTGCCTTGGCGCCTTCGATAGGATCGTGCTTGTCCCGCATTTCCTGCACTTCCTCGCGACTGCGATACTTTGCGGGGTCGGACATCGAATGCCCGCGGTAACGGTAGGTGTTGAGTTCCATGAGCACGGGGCCGTTGCCCGCACGAACATACTCGAGCGCGACCTCGGCGGCTTGGCGCACTTCGAGAACGTCCATGCCGTTGACGTCCATGCCTGGAATGCGGAACGCGGTGCCACGGCGATAGAACTCGGTCTCTGCCGACCCCCGCTTGACCGCGGTTCCCATGGCGTAGCCGTTGTTCTCGACCACGAAGATGATCGGCAGCTTCCACAGGGCGGCCATGTTGAAGGTCTCGTAGACCTGGCCCTGGTTTGCCGCGCCGTCGCCGAAGTAAGCCATGCACACGCCGTCGTCACCGCGATACTTGTGTGCAAAGGCAAGGCCCGCTCCGAGCGGAACCTGCGCTCCGACGATGCCGTGACCGCCGTAGAACTTGTGGTCCGTGCTGAACATGTGCATCGAACCGCCCTTGCCGCGCGAGATGCCCGCGCCGCGACCGGTCAACTCTGCCATGATCACCTTCGGATCGATGCCGTAGGCAAGCATGTGCCCGTGATCGCGATAGCCGGTGATCACGCTATCGTGACCTTCCTTCAGCGCCGACTGAAGACCGACTGCCACGGCTTCCTGGCCGATGTAAAGATGGCAGAACCCGCCGATGAGGCCGAGGCCGTAAAGCTGGCCCGCCTTTTCCTCGAACCGGCGGATCAGGACCATCTGCTCATAGAACTTCAGCAGTTCCGCATCGCTCGCGTCGTAACGCTTGTTGTTCGCATGGGCCTGCTGGAGGCTGCGTAGTGCGAAGGCTGCCTCTTCGGCAACCGAGGAAGCGATCACCGGATCGGCCGCAGCCGAAGCGGGCGATTTGCCTGCGGATTTTGCAGCAGGTTTGGCGGCGGGTTTGGCGGCTCTGGGCCTGGCGGACTTGGCCAAGTCTGTGTTTCCTTTTCTGGCAGCCTCGGGTTCCGTAACGTCGGGAACGCGCGAGCCGAGCCTATACCCTAGCGCGACGGCTTCGCAACGCTGTTCGGTCGATGCGAACCTTTTATGGATACCTATGCAAGAATCGCGAACCGAATCGGTTCCCTTCTCGCGGATGCAGCAGTCAGGCGCCGATCGGAAACGAAAAAGGCCCGCACAGGGCGGGCCTCTCGGCGTTTGTTTGTTGGTTGGCGCACCCGGAACGATTCGAACGTCCGACCCTCAGATTCGTAGTCTGATGCTCTATCCAGCTGAGCTACGGGTGCCCACCAACAATGTTGAGCGCATGAAGCATGCGTTCAATTCCCAGCCATCCCACAAGGGGGAGTGGCGCACCCGGAACGATTCGAACGTCCGACCCTCAGATTCGTAGTCTGATGCTCTATCCAGCTGAGCTACGGGTGCCGGGAGACGCGCCTTTAGGAGGGTCCTTCCGCTTTGGCAACCCCTTCAATCGAACGAATTAGAGAAGCTGCGAGAGGAACGTCCAGAGGTGGCATTGGAAGGTCCAGGAGCGCGCTGAAGTCTACCCAGGCCACCTCCGTGTCCGGTTCGAGCGCCTTTGGATCACCGCGCCATTTGCGAGCCCGGTACAGCAGCAGGACCATGGAGCCCCCGGCACTACCAAGAGCTTGTGTTGCAAAGGAAAGTGGTTCGAGATCGGCCGGTTCGAGGGCCACGCCCAGCTCCTCGTCGGTTTCTCTTACAAGCGCGGATTCAGGCGTTTCCCCCATCTCGACCTTGCCGCCGGGGAACTCCCAAAGCCCGCCATGCGCCTTGTTTGCGGGACGCTTCTGCATGAGCACCCTTGGCCCTTGTCCCACCAGCGCAACCGCCACGACCACTATCACTGTCGAATTTTTTTCCATTCGGGAAATTCCGTCAACTTTTTCTTAGGTATCTGTCCATAGAAGCGATTGTGCCGCAATCTTGGGAATGACGATGAAGTCCGTTCTTCGCAAAATCATCCGCAACGAAAGCGGCGCCACCGCCATAGAATATGGCCTGCTGATCGCCTCGATTGGTCTTGCCGCAACCTTTGGCATGAAGTCGTTTTCGGAAGCGGTCTACAACCTGTACGTGACCGTCGACGAAAATTCCCTGAAAAAAGTAAGCGGGGATTAACGGCTTCTTAGGCTTTGATACGTAGCAATGCGAATGCTCGCTCCGGGGACAAAATTGGGGTGAGACGGGATGAGAAGAAACACTCTAGGAGACCGACCATGAAGCTTTTCCGTAACCTGCTCGCGAACAACGAAGGCGCCACCGCAATCGAATACGGCCTGATCGCCGCTCTCGTCGCCGTCGCCGCCATCGGCGCCATGAGCTCGCTGGGTACCTCGCTGAGCACCACCTTCAACAACGTTTCGACCGAAATGGATAACGCCAGCCCGACTGCCTAATTACGGCAGCTGACCGGCAATCCAGTCGATCAAGCAAGAGGCGGTCGCAAAGCGGCCGCCTCTTTCATTTGTCTGCTACCAACTGGGTTTGGATCAGCTCGCGCCAACGCGAGTTCAATAGACCACTAGCTTGACCTTCTGCCCCGCCGTCAGCCTGCTCGACGAGGTGAGCCCGTTGAGCACGAGGAAACGTTCCATCGGCTTGTCGGTATAGGCCATCCTGCTCGCCAGGCTCTGCAGGGTGTCGCCCGACCTTACAGTCACGACCGAAAGCTTGCGCGGCTTGACCGCAGTCGCTTCGCTGGCGCTGATCCGCCGCATCGAACGGAACATCGAATCGAACTGCCCCGACTGCCCGGCCTGGCTGATCGTTGAGAAATGGAACGCCTGCTGCGGCCCCCATTCATAGGCGAAGACGACAACGTCGACCTGACCATTGCCGCTGTTGACGCGGGCGGTGCCAAAGGCTGCCGGGATGCCATTCACCGTCGTCGTCTGAATCGAATCCGGCTGAAGCTGCTGCTGGCTGGAAAGGCCGGCGAACACCGTCTTTACGTAGGTCGACAGATTGCCGCTGTAGGTAGCGGTCGCCAGTTCGCCCTTGCCGCTCTGCCCCGCGATCGAGACAGCGCGGGTGCCGTTTACCAGATAGAACCCGTTTGGCGCCTGGAATGCCATGCGGAAGCCCGGATGGGTGAAGCGCGATCCATCGACGATGCCCTGCGCAGGGTCATCGCCATAGGTCACGCCGTTGATCCCCGCGAGAAAGGCGTCCCGATTCGTGCGGCCCGGCGTCGAACCGGCCCGGGTCAGCGCGGCGCGCACGCGCGAGGCCGGATCCGGGTGGGTACTGGCCCACTCCGGAACCTGGTTCGACGTGCCCTTGAGGCTGGCGTCGAGTGCATTCTGGTTGGCCAGGCTCTGCAGAACGGTAGACATCGCGCGCGGATCGTATCCGGCACGCTGGAGATAGGTGATGCCGAGATTGTCCGCCTCGGTCTCCTGCCCGCGCGAATACTTCAGCGTCAGTAGCTGGCTGCCGGTCGAGAAAATCTGCTGGCCGAGCTGGCCCAGCGCACTGTTCCCGAGAATCGCCCCGGAAAGGATCGTGCCGAGCGCACCGAGAAGGGAATTGCGCGTTGCGGTGCTTTGCCGCTTGGCTGCGTGCCTTGCGGCAACGTGACCAACCTCGTGTCCGAGCACGCCGGCAAGCTCTGCCTCGTTGTTCATCAACGCTGCGAGCTGGCGTGTGACGTAAACGTAGCCGCCGGGAATCGCGAAGGCGTTGTTGACCGGCGAATTGAGCAGGGTGACCGTGAAATCGCCTCGCGCGTTGCTGAGGCCGGACTGGACAGCGATGTTCTTGCCCACGGTTTCGACGTAGGCAGCCTGCGGCCCGGTCATCGCTCCGCCGAATTCCTGAAGAAGCTGCGGATGGGCTTCTGCCCCCTGCTTTCTGTCAGCCGCACTGATCGCCTGGGCCGTGCCCTGCGCGGTTGCGGGACTGCCGGTCTGGCTGGCACACGCCGGCAATGCGGCGACGACGATTGCGGTGACGGTCAGGAAAGCGGCGCGCGAACGGCGGGCAAATGGCATCTGGTCTCTCCGGCTTTCGGTATGCGGACGCGAGTTACGAGCCCGCACCCAATCGGGTTACGGTGCATCAATCCGTTTGTCGCAAATCCGGTTCCCGCGCGCCAGTGCGTGCCCGCGATCAAGCGCCGATTCGGAGGAACCGTTCCGCGCGCAATGCGCGCAGCTCGTCTGCGGACTTGCCTGCCAGGTTGTCCAGTTCCTCACCGATGGCGTTGCCGAGCGCGGCACAAGCCGCGTCAGGATCGCGATGGGCGCCGCCGACAGGTTCGCGGACGATGCGGTCGATCACGCCGAGAGCCAGCAGGTCCTGGGCGGTAACCTTCATGGCCTCCGCAGCATCTGCAGCACGTTCCGAGGTGCGCCACAGGATCGAGGCGCAACCCTCCGGCGAGATCACTGAATAAACCGCGTGTTCCAGCATGAGGACGCGCTCGGCACTGGCCAGGGCAACAGCGCCACCAGACCCGCCTTCGCCTACGATCGTCGCGACCATGGGCACGCCCAGTGCCAGACATGCCTCGGTCGAGCGAGCGATGGCTTCTGCCTGTCCGCGTTCCTCCGCCTCGACGCCAGGAAAAGCGCCAGACGTGTCAACCAGGGTGACGACAGGAAGCCCGAATCGGCTTGCCATCTCCATGAGACGCACCGCCTTGCGGTAGCCTTCTGGCTTGCCCATGCCGAAATTGTGGCGAATGCGGCTTTGGGTGTCGTTGCCCTTCTCGTGACCGATCAACATGACCCGCCGCGTTCCGAGCCGGGCGAACCCGCCGACGATGGCCTGATCCTCGCCATAAAGACGATCGCCGCCCAAAGGCATGAAATCCGAGAAGATTGCGTCCACATAGTCCTTGAAGTGAGGACGCGCGGGGTGCCTTGCGACTTGCGTCTTCTGCCAGGGCGTCAGCGCCTTGTAGGTGCTGGCCAGCAGTTCTGCGGACTTGTTTTCGAGCCTGCGAATCTCGGAGGCAATATCGATATCGCCGTTCTGCGCGGTCTCGCGCAGTTCGGCGATGCGGGCTTCGAGCGCGGCAACCGGCTTTTCGAACTCGAGATAGGAAATCATGGGCATTCCGCTAGGCGCGGTCGCGGGTTTGGTCAACTGCGGGCAAGCGGGTGGCGCTCGTTCACCAGCGTGACCAGCCTCGCGGCGTCGACGTGGGTATAGATCTGGGTCGTTGCGATATCGGCATGGCCGAGTAGCGTCTGGAGGACGCGCAGATCTGCGCCGCCTTCAAGAAGGTGGGTGGCAAAGGCGTGCCGCAGAACGTGCGGGCTGACTTTCTCGGGATCCAGTCCTGCGCGAAGGGCAAGGTCACGGAGCAACTGGAATAGCCTCACCCGCGAAAGATGTCCCCCACGCGGACTGGGGAACACGAAGCGTCCGCCCTTCCCTCTCGCGACGAGCCAATCGGCAAGAGCGCGCGTCGCCCGTGCCGAAACGGGCACCATGCGCTGCACACCGCCCTTGCCGGTGATCGTCAGGAGCGGTGCGTCGCGTGGAATCGCCGCAAGCGGAAGCGAGACAAGCTCGGTCGCGCGCAGGCCGGATCCGTACAGCAATTCGAGCAAGGCAAGCATCCGGGCTGCTTCAGGCGTACCTGACCGTGCATCTTCCTCGGCGGTGCGAAAAAGCGCCTCAACTTGCCCATGGTCGAGCAGACGCGGCAGGGGGCGCCGCGTCTTGGGGCGTGGAAGCGCCGACGATGGGTCTTCCTCGCGCATCCCTTCGTCGACGAGAAAGCCGTAGAACTGGCGTAACGCCGAAGACTTGCGGGCCAGCGACGAAGCCGCAAGATCGGACCAAGCGATCGCAAGGCGTGCGAGGTCCTCCCTTCCTGCCGTTGCCAACGGTCCGATCACCTCGGCTGCGCCCGCCAGGTCGCGCCGGTATGCCGCGAGCGTATTGGCCGCCGCGCCGCGTTGCGCCGCCAGCATCGCCAGGAAGTTCTCGACGGCGGGTTCGACCGTGCGACGCACAGTTCAGACGCGGGCGACCGCTTCGGCCGCGATCATTCTCGCCTCTCCGTCGAGACCGACGCGATGGAGCGCGGACACGATGTGATATAGGTGCAGCGGGGTCATCTTGTCCCAGCGATCTCCCTGCATGCCGAATGCTGCGAGCAACGCCACGAGTGCCGGATTGTTCGACGATGCCGCACTTTCGATGGCGCGGGTCCATCGCGTCTGTCGGTTGAAATCGACACCAAGCTTTTTTGCGAAATCGCGGGCAGCGGCATCGTCGACCCGCTCCAGTCCCATAAGCCCTGCCACGAGAAAACGGCTGCGCAACGTACCCTCGGAATCGTCCTCGCCGGCGAATGCATCGAGGCCTTCGGTGCCAACGCGATTTGTCCGGCCCGGATTGGCGAGGACCAGAAGTCCCCACCCTTCGCTTCCAACCGGAAGGTACGGCGCCCATTTCAGGGCATTGCGATCCAATCCGGCTGCAAGCATTGCCGCGATCAGTGCTTCGGCACTGTCGGAAAGCCCCTCTTCGGGCGCAATGCGGGCTGCAGCATGCGAAGTGAGCACAAGTCCTGCATAAGCCTTGTTCGGGTCGCTGCTGTCCCCCCACAACGAGCGGATCGCATCGAGCCGGTCTGATGCTGCCTCCGCGACGTAGGCCGTCCGCAGCGTTTCGGCGCGGCGGCTCCATTCGTCGGCTTGTGAACTGCCGCCGTCATCCTCGCGCAGGGCGTAGATCTGCGAATAGAGGTCGATCATCGCCTCGCTCGACATCACGCCTCGGGCCGCGGCTTCGTCGGCTCCCGCTGCGCGGGACGAAATGGGCAGCATCGGGGCGCGGGCGGCAAGCAGCACATAGCCGATTCCGGCCTTGGCCCTCAGCGCTTCCGGAGGCTCAAGCCCGGTCGCGAAGGACATGCCGATGCTCCAGGGCGTCAGCGCTTCGACGTCGTCCCATTCGATCTTGACCGCTCGCCGAGCATTGGTGGCCGCACCAGCGAACTTCTGGGCAAGGAGAATGTCGATCTTGCTGCCGGCGCCGCGCCGCATCGCGCGATCAAGCTGCGCCATCGCCGGGGAGCCTTCGTCTGTGAATGCCGAACAGATGGCGCGAACAAGGTCCCAGTCCCACCCGGGGCGGCTAGCAGCGGTAAGGGCGGTAATCGGACACAAGCCGACGGGATCGGCGGTGGCAAGGAAGCTTGCCATCGCGGCGTCTTCGAGACTGCGGGTGAAATTGCCGCTGTCCACGGATTGCACCATCGCGCGCGCAACGTCAGCCTCGCCCATGCGCAGCAAGAGCTGGGCCCGGATTGCCGCCCAGTCGGCGCCATTCATTCCAACGGGCGTGGCAAGCCTGCTGGCAACTGCACGCCGCGCAAGGATGTGCCCCCAGCGCGAAACGAACCGCCCGTGCATCTTGTTGATGACACCTTCCACGAACGGGCCGTTGAGATAATGCGTCGAGCCGGCGGGCAGGCCGCCGTCGCTTGCGTCGATGACACCGACGATATCGAGGCTGCGCTGCCCGGAGGGAGGGATGTCGTACTTCGGGCGGGCGGATTCGATCAGTTTGGCAAGAAGCGCCGGATCGAGCGAATCCAGCAGGGCCTGATCGCTTACCCCTAGCGGGGACTGGACCGGAGGCGGAGCTGAAGAGACCGGGATCGGCTGTACGACCGGGCTCGAAGTGGCGGCCGGCGAAGAAGGAGCCGACGCCGCGCTGGGCCGTGCTGCAGGCGTGGCAAGTCGCGGGGCGGCGGGCGCCGTGGAGCGCTGCTGCGCAGGCCGGGCAGGCGTGGCGGGACTGTCGAAACCCGGCGGAAGGAGCGATTCCTGGGCAAGCAGCGTGCCCGACACCACGACCAGAGCTGCTGCACCCGAAAGGAGCGGAATGCGCAGCTTCATTGGCTGGGGCTTCCGTTACCGACCGGTTGTTCGATCCAGCGCATCGGCTGCGTCCCACCCTTCATCCATGCCAACAAGAGAATAGCAACCAGCAGGAGTGCGCCGGCCACGGCAAGCTTCTTCATTCGCGCGCATCCGGTTCCCGGGGGCGATGCCCCCATCAGCAATACCTCAGGCGATACTTGCAACGGGCACTAGCGCAAGTATAGGCGGCGCGGCAATGGAACATGATGCGGCCCTTCTCAGTTCGTCGGAAATCGACCGCATCGGGCGAAGGATCGGCCGTCCGCTGGTCCTTGTCGGCATGATGGGCGTGGGCAAGACCACGGTGGGCCGCAAGCTTGCCTCACTGCTTCACGTTCCGTTCGTCGATGCCGACGAAGAGATCGAGCGTGCCGCGCACATGCCCATCCCCGAAATCTTCGCCACCTATGGCGAGCCGTATTTCCGCGACGGAGAGCGACGGGTGATCGCGCGGCTCATGGGCACGGGCCGCAACACGGACCGGAAGGTCCTTTCAACCGGCGGCGGCGCGTTCTGCGACCCCGCAACCCGCGCCCTGATCCTCGAGCGTGGCATTGCCGTCTGGCTGGACAGCGACGTCGATACCCTGGTCGAGCGGGTGGGCCGCAAGGACAACCGTCCCTTGCTGAAAACGGGCAATCCGCGCGAGATCCTTACCCGCCTGAAGGACGAGCGCGAGCCGTTCTATGCGCAAGCGCCGATCCACATGACCAGCGGGGCGCAACCGCACCAAGTCACGGCAAGCAAGATATTGAGGGCAATCGATCAATGGCTGTAATCCCCGTCGCCATCGCCGGAGCGCCCTATGAAGTGCGGATCGAGGCCGGCGTTCTGGCCCGTGCGGGCGAACATTGCCGCCCCTTTCTGCGCAAGGACCGCGTGGCTATCGTCACCGACGAGCACGTCGCCGCAGAGTGGCGGGAAACCGTCACTGCCTCGTTCGACAGCGTCGGCGTGCGCAGCGAATGGCTCGTTCTCCCCGCTGGCGAGAGCACCAAGAGCTGGGAACACCTCGCCCGCCTGGTCGACTGGCTGCTGGAACAGGAAGTCGAGCGCAAGGACCGTATTGTCGCGCTCGGCGGAGGCGTGATCGGCGATCTCACCGGGTTTGCCGCCTCGATCGTCAAGCGTGGCTGCGGTTTCATCCAGATCCCGACGACCCTCCTGGCGCAGGTCGATTCCAGCGTCGGCGGAAAGACCGCGATCAACACGCCCGCTGGCAAGAACCTCGTCGGCGCGTTTCACCAGCCTGCGCTGGTCCTCGCCGATCCGCTCGCGCTCGACACGCTGCCGCTGCGCGATGTGCGGGCCGGGTACGCCGAAGTGGTGAAATATGGCCTGATCGACGATGCGCCCTTCTTCGAGTGGTGTGAGGCGAACGGCGCAAAGCTCCTCGCAGGCGACCTGGCAGCGCGCGAGACGGCCATCGCACACAGCGTCGCGGCAAAGGCGCGGATCGTGGCGGCGGACGAGAAGGAAATCGCCGGCATCCGTGCGCTACTCAATCTCGGGCACACTTTCGGGCACGCGCTCGAGGCCGAGACCGGCTTTACCGATCGCCTGCACCATGGCGAAGGCGTGGCGCTGGGGATGGTGCTGGCGGCACGATTCTCGGCGCGGCAGGGGCTGATGTCGAGGCAGGATGCCGAACGCGTGGCTCGCCATGTCGAAGCGGTGGGCCTGCCTGCCACGCTCCGCGAGCTTGGGCTTTCCTGCGACGGCCGCCGCCTTGCCGATCACATGCTTCACGACAAGAAGATGGACGCGGGCACATTGCCCTTCCTTCTCATGCGCGGGATCGGGCAGACCTTCCTGGCAAAGGACGTCGATCTGACGGAAGTGGCCGCTTTCCTCGACGAGGAACTCGCCAGAACCTGATCATGTGTCTTCGGGCAGAAGGTCGACCACTTTGAAGCCCGGCAGGACCGCCTTGCGCAGGAGCGTGCGGTGGCAACCGTGCGCCTCGCGTTCATAGCACAGCAGGGCGACGCGGCGATTGGCGGCAAGTTCCGCAAGCTGCGCACCCGCAACAATCGCTTCGGGCAGTTCGAGCTGGCCTTCGTAGATTCTTTCGAGCGTTTCGTGGTCGTTGCGCCGTGCTGCCGCGCGGCCTTCGGCCGGTGTACCGAGCGCCTTGAAGTGGACGTAATCGATACCCGCCTCGCGGGCATTTGCCGCGAGGGCTGATTTGGAGAAGCCCGGCCTGCGGGACAGCGGCAACGCCCGCACGTCCGCCAGAACCTCGACTCCAGCCTTGCGCAGCGCGCCCATGACGGCAGGAACGGTCGCCTGCTCGTAGCCTATGGTCCAGATGGTGCGGGCGGTCATGGCCTCAAGGTGGGCCTGACCGCCCAGATATCAACCGCCTACTTTCCTGTGAACGCCGCCTTGCGCTTTTCGAGGAATGCCTTGCCGCCCTCAGCCGCATCGGCACTGTCGCCAGCAGCCCACTGCCCTTCTGCCTCGACCAGAAGCGCGCTGGCATAGTCGACCTCCAGCGCCTTCGCGAGGTTCTGCCGCATCGTTCCAAGCGCGACTGTCGGGCCGGCAGCGAGACGACTGGCCAAGGCCATGGCCTCGTCCATCAGCGCCGCATCGTCGACGGCCTTGTAGATCAGGCCCCAGTTTTCAGCCTTCTCGGCTCCGATCTTCTCGCCAAGCATCATCATCTCGGTCGCGCGGGCCTTGCCGACCAGGCGCGTCAGCATCCACGAAGCGCCACCATCCGGCACGAGGCCGATGTTCACGAATGCCTGGAGGAAGTAGGCACTACGCGCCGCGACGACAAAGTCGGCTGCCAGCGCAATCGAGCACCCAACGCCCGCGGCCGGACCGTTGACCGCTGTGACAACCGGCACAGGCAACCGCGAAAGAGCGAGCATGAGCGGGTTGTAGGCCTGCGTCAGCGCGGTATAGGCCCCTCGCCCGCCCGCAATGGAGCGCTCCCCACGCGCCGCCAGATCGGCTCCCGAACAGAACGCCCGCCCCTGGCCCGTGATCAGCACGGCCCGCGCGCCGTCAAGGTCGTTGACCGCATTAGCCAGTTCAAGCGCCATGTTCGGCGGGCATGCATTCAGGCGCTCGGGGCGGTTCAGCGTGATCTTCAGGACATCGCCGACCCGCTCGACGAGAATGGTTTCGTAATCCATCTGGCAACCTCTCCTTGGCCAACCGCCTTCGCACTTCGCGCACAGCAATACCGTCTTGGCGGAGCGAATCCACCAAAATTTAATTGCACGATTAAAGTGCTAGGCGGGCCGACCCGCGAGGTTCACGACGTATGCGCTTGCGCAAAGGCCGCTGCCGCACCGAACAGGCCGGGCTGCGGATGCGTGATCAGCTTGACCGGAATGGCCGCCATGAGGGCCTCGAACCGCCCTTTTGCCCTGAACCTGTCCGAGAAGCCAGACCGAACCAGCGTGTCCTTGATCCGCAGGCCAAGCCCGCCGGCCATGACGACGCCGTTGGCGCCGTGAGCCAGGGCAAGATCGCCTGCCACGCTGCCGAGCGAGAGGCAGAACCTGTCTACTGCAGCGGCGGCAAGGCTGTCCGCTCCGGAAGTCCCGAGTTCCCACAACTCGCGGTCAGACCGGGGTGTAAACGGTCGTCCTTCGATCAGAGCAAGCGCCTCGTAGATATCGACGATGCCCGGCCCGGCCACGACGCGTTCCGCCGAAACGCGGCGGTGGCGCTTGCGCAGACCGGCAAGGATCGCGTCCTCGATCGAATCTAGCGGCGCGAAGTCGATGTGCCCGCCTTCGGTGGGCTGGACCCGGTAGTTGTTCCCGTCACGCCACAACTGCGCCACGCCGAGCCCTGTCCCTGGTCCGACCACGCTGGTCACGCCGCTGGCGGGCAGCGGTTCGTCCGGGCCGCTCAGGTGTAGAAAGTGGCTCTGGTCCGCCTGCGCGACAGCATGGGCCACGGCGGCGAAGTCGTTGACGACGACATATTGCTCCGCCCCCAGCTTCTCCGGGATCAACGCCGGGCGGATGATCCACGGATTGTTCGTGAACTTGATGATCTCGCCGCCGACAGGCCCGGCGACGGCAATAGCCGCGGCCTTGGGCAATGGCTCTCCACGAACGCGCTCGAAATCCTCCCAGGCAAGCTGGAACGAGCCATGCTCCGCCGTCTTGAGCGTAACGGCCTCGCCAAGCGAGACCACGCGGCCTTCCGCGACTTCGGCAATCGCGAAGCGGGCGTGGGTTCCGCCAATATCGACGGCAACTACCTGCATCCTGTCCCCCAGATCGGCCTCTGTCAGCCGGATGGATATATCCTTCAGAGCCCCGCCGCCGCGAGCATCGCCGATCCGCCGCGCTCGGCGGGATCGGAATGCTGCCGCATGAGCGCGAAGAGTTCGCGGCCTACGCCGGGAGCACTAGCCGGGGCAACTGCTTCCTCGCGCGCGCTCCACTCCTCGGCGGGCACGACCGCGACAAGCTCGCCGCTGTTGGCGCATACCCGCACCACGTCGCCGTCGCGCAGCCTTGCCAGCGGGCCACCGAGCTTGGCTTCGGGCGAGACATGGATTGCGGCAGGCACCTTGCCCGAAGCGCCCGACATACGGCCATCGGTGACGAGCGCGACCTTGAACCCGCGATCCTGCAGGACGCCAAGCGGCGGGGTCAGCTTGTGCAGTTCGGGCATGCCGTTTGCGGCAGGCCCCTGGAAGCGTACGACAACGATGACGTCACGCTCCAGTTCGCCGGCCTTGAACGCGTCGAGCACGGCATTTTGGTCCTCGAACACCCGGCAAGGCGCCTCGATCGTCCAGCGTGAGGGATCGACCGCGCTGACCTTGATCGTACCCCGGCCGAGGTTGCCTTTCAGCAACCTGAAGCCGCCTTCGGGCTGGAACGGCGCCGAAACAGGGCGCAGCATGCTGTCGTCTCCCGAAACCTCGGGCGCCGGATCCCAGCGCAGGTTGTCGCCTTCCATGACAGGCTGCTGGGCGCCTTCCTCCAGCGACTGGCCGTAGACCGTCAGGATATCCGGATGGGCAAGGCCGGACCCGATCAGCTCGCGGATCACATAGGGCATGCCGCCCGCCGCTGCGAAGTAGTTCACGTCGCCCGCGCCATTGGGATAGACGCTGGCGATAAGCGGGACGACGCGCGACAGGTCGTCCATGTCGTTCCAGTCTATCTGGATGCCGGCGGCCCGCGCGATGGCCGGCAGGTGGATCACGTGGTTGGTCGAGCCACCTGTTGCCAGCAGGCCGACGATCGCATTGACGATGGCCTTCTCGTCGACGCACCTGCCGAGAGGACGATAATCGTCGCCATCCCAACCAATCTGGGCGATGCGATGCGTCGCCGCCCGCGTCAGTTCCTGACGGATCTTCGTGCCGGGCAGGACGAAGCTGGAGCCGGGCATGTGCAGCCCCATCATCTCCATCATCATCTGGTTGGAGTTGGCCGTGCCATAGAAGGTGCACGTGCCGGCGGAGTGATAGCTGGCGCTCTCGCTTTCGAGCAGTTCGTCGCGACCGACCTTGCCCTCTGCATATAGCTGGCGGATACGGACCTTCTCCTTGTTGGGAAGGCCTGTCGGCATGGGGCCCGCCGGCACGAGAATGGTCGGCAGGTGGCCAAAGCGCAGGCTGCCGATCAGCAGCCCGGGCACGATCTTGTCGCAGATTCCGAGCAGGAGCGCGCCTTCGAACATGGCGTGGCTTAGCCCGACTGTCGTCGCCATTGCGATCACGTCGCGGCTGAAGAGCGACAGCTCCATCGAATCCTGGCCCTGCGTGACGCCATCGCACATCGCTGGAACGCCGCCTGCAACCTGCGCCGTCGCGCCCACTTCCCGGGCGAATATCTTGATCTGCTCGGGATAGCGGCCATACGGCTGATGCGCCGAAAGCATATCGTTGTAGGCAGTGACGATGCCGATGTTCATCGCCTTGCCCGACTTGATCGCCGGCTTGTCCTCGCCCGATGCGGCAAAGCCGTGGGCCAGGTTGCCGCACGAAAGCCTGGGCCGGTTGAGCCCCTGGTCGCGCGAACGTTCCACAAGATCGAGATATGCGGCGCGGGTGCTGCGCGAACGCTCGATGATGCGCTGGGTGACGCGCTCGACAGTTGGGTTCATCGCCATCATTCGCTCCAGTAGATCGTGACCGGCGGGCCATAGCCACGCAGGAAATCGGCGACGGGATAGCCATCGTCGCCGGCAATGACGCGCTCAAGCAGCGCCTTCTTGGAAGCGCCGGTGACCACGAGGATTATCTCCCGGCTCGCCTTGAGCGCCTTGCGGTTCAGGGTCAGCCTGTCGAATGGTGCTTCCGGCGGAAGCGGGATCGGCGTCGTCGCGATCACCGTCGGTCCCGGACGCACCACCGCCTGCATGTGGGGAAACAGCGAGGCGACGTGTCCGTCCTCTCCCATGCCGAGCCAGACGAGGTCGAACGGCTCTACCTGTGCGCCTTCCTCAAGGCGCTCGAACCGTGCGCCGGACGCGCCGAGCGCGGCGTGGATCTTCCCGAAATTGCTGGCCGGATGGTCGTCCGGCACGCACCGGTCGTCGGTCAGCGCAATAGTCACCGAAGACCAGTCGAGCGGTCTATCCTTCAGCAGGGACAGAACCTTGATCGGCGTCGAACCGCCTGTGAATGCGATCCTCTTCCGCCCCGGTGCATTCACGACCCGCGCGATATGATCGGCAACCGCAGTCGCATTGCCTGGCTGGGCCCACGAGACTGTCGCCGGTTGCGGCTCAGTCATTCCAGCTTCTCCCGTCCCGCTCGGTAAGGGCGATGCCTGCGTTCGGCCCCCAGCTTCCTGCGGCATAGGGCTTGGCTTCCATGTCGGTGTCGGCCCAGACCTTGCGGATGGCGTCGACCCACTTCCACTGCGCTTCCACTTCGTCTCGCCGGACGAACAAGGTCTGTTCGCCCTCGATCAGGTCGAGCAGCAGGCGTTCGTAGGCAATGCGGCGGCGCGCCTTGGCGAAGGCTGCGGTCAACGAAAGGTCGAGATTGACGTCGCGCAGCACAATACCGCCACGGTCGAGCCCCGGCTCCTTCGCCATCACCTGCAGCCGCACATATTCCTCGGGCTGGAGGCGGATGACGAGGCGGTTGGGGCGAAGCCTTCCCCCGCGCTCGGCAAAGAGGTTGTGCGGAACAGGCTTGAACTCGACCACGATCTCGCTGCGCCGCTCGCCAAGTCGCTTGCCGGTGCGCAGGTAGAACGGCACGCCGGTCCAACGCCAGTTGTCGACATGGGCCTTGATCGCCACGAAGGTCTCCGTGTCGGACACTTCGCCAAGGTCTTCCTGGTATCCGGTGACCGACGTGCCCTTCACCGCCCCGGCGCGGTACTGGCCCCGCACCATTTCCTCCGCCTTGACCGGGCGAAGCGCGCGCAGGACCTTGACCTTTTCGTCGCGGATCGACGTGGCGTCGAGGCTTGCCGGCGGCTCCATTGCGGTCAGGGCGAGCAACTGGAGCATGTGGTTCTGCACCATGTCGCGCAGTGCGCCGGTGTCGTCGTAGAAGCCCTTGCGCCCTTCGAGGCCGACCGTCTCGCTAACCGTGATCTGCACATGGTCGATACCGCCTGCGTTCCACAACGGCTCGAACATCATGTTGGCAAAGCGCAGTGCCATGAGGTTCTGGACCGTTTCCTTGCCAAGGTAATGGTCGATCCGGAAGATCTGTTCCTCGGCAAAGGCGGCGGCAACCGCATCGTTGATACGGGTGGACGATGCAAGGTCGTTCCCGAGCGGCTTTTCAAGGCCGATCCGCACGTTCTCATGGGCCAAGCCCGCCCGGCGCAGGCCTTCGATCGTCGGTTCGAACAGGAACGGCGCGGTGGACAGGAAAATCGAGAGGCCGCACGAGGTGTCGCCCAGCTTGCGGGCCAGTTCGCCGAAGCCATCGACATTCGAGGCATCGAGGGTCTGGTATTCGAGCCGTTCGAGGAAACTCGCGAGCTTTTCCTCGTCCCGCCGGTCCTCGGGCAGGAATTCGGCAAGCGCCTCGCGGGCGAATTCGCGGAACTCGGCGTCGTCATGCTCGGACCGGGCCGTGCCCACGATGCGCAGGTCCGGCCGGATCAGGCCGTCTTCGTGAAGGGCGTAGAGCGAAGGCAGAAGCATCCGGCGGGAAAGGTCGCCGGTCGCGCCGAACAGCAGCAGTGCGGAACAGCTGGACTCGATCATCGACGCATATCTCCCCTTGGCGTTGCGGTCTCGGCAACCGTGCCTCGCACGAAGGCCCTAGACCCTAAGGCGCTGCGATTCAGCACGCATATGTATGCAGGATAGCTATGCGCACGGAAGCAGTTGGCGAAGACTGTGCATTGCGCCTTCACCAACTGCAATGTCGCAGCGGCCGCCCACTACTTCCCCGGGTGGAGGCGCACCGCAAGTCCGCCTCCCGGCGCCAGCCAGGCGGGCAGCACGTCGCCCTTCTTCACCTTGAGCGTGGCATAGGCGATCCGGTGGCGTGCCTCGGTTTCGTAGGTGGCGCCTTCGCCGTCCTTCCACACCGTCGCGGTGTAGGTCTTGCCGGGATCGAGGAAGTCGAGGGAAAGCGAAACGTCGCGCGCCGTCGCATCATTGACGCCGCCGACGTACCAGTCCTCGCTGTTGCGGTCCTTGCGCGCGAAGATCGCATAGTCGCCAACTTCGCCCGCGATCAGGTGGCTTTCGGACCAATCTGCCGGGACCTGTTTGATGAACGCCAGTTCCTTCGGGTGCGATTCGAGGCTCTCGATGAAATCCGCTGCCATCTGGATCGGCGAATAGATCGCAAGGTACAGCCCGAGCTGCTTGGCGAGCGTCGATGCCAGCGGCACCTTGTTGGCGCCTTCCAGGCTGAGGATGCCCGGGGTGTAGTCCATCGGCCCCGACAGCATCCGCGTATAGACCAGCGTCGGCTCGTGGTCCGGTCCGTTGGCGAACTGCCCCCACGCGTTGTATTCCATGCCGCGCGCGCCTTCGCGGTCGATCCAGTTGGGATATGTGCGGCGAAGGCCGGTGTCCTTCACCGGCTCGTGCGCGTTGATCGCGATGCGATACTTCGCGGCGATCTCGACCACCTTGAGGTGATGCTGCACCTGCCGCTGCCCGTCGTGGTACTCCATCCGGTAGGTGCCCGGCGCATCGCCTGGTGCAAGGATGCCACCCGCATCGGCGACGTACCCGGTCTTCACCGCGCGCACGCCCAGCTTGTCGTAGAGCTTCATTGCGTCCTCGAGCTGCGCCTCGTAGTTCGCGATGTTGCCGCCCGTCTCGTGATGGCCGATCAGCATGACGCCCTTCTTCGCGCCATATTTCGTCACTGCCTCAAGATCGAAGTCGGGCGTCGCCTCGGTATAGGAGAACTCCTTGCCGCTGCCGAACCAGGTCCCGTTCCAGCCCTTGTCCCAGCCTTCCACCAATACCCCGCCAAAACCGTGCCTGGCTGCGAAGTCGATGTACTGCTTGGTCCGCGCGGTCGTCGCGCCGTGCTTCGGGCCTTCCGCCCAGGACCAGTCGCCCCGGATCATGCCCCACCAGATGCCGATGTACTTCATCGGCTTGAAGTACGAAACGTCACCGATCCTGTTCGGCTCGTTGAGGTTCAGTTCGAGGTCGTTCTCGACGATGCCCTTCGCATTGTCGGCAATCCGCACGGTGCGCCATGGGGTGTTGAACGGAACCGCGCGCGTCACCTTGGGCCCGTTCGGCGAAGGTGAAAGCGTGGCGCGGAACGAGGTGCCCGTCTGCCGCTTCAGCCACATCGCCGAATAGTCCACCAGCGCCGCCTCGTGGAACGACAGGTGCGTCCCGTCCGCCAGCTTCATCGTGATCGGAGTGTGCGCGGTCGAGACGCCGTCGATCGCCGTCTTCTGGTAGACCTGCTCATAGCGGTTCCATTCACCGCCCGGAATCCACCAAGCCGTGCCGTTCTGCGCCACGTTGAACTCGGTAAGCTCGTCCGCGATCTTCATCACCTTCATCGCGGGCTGTTCGGGGATCTCGTAGCGGAAACCGAAGCCATCGTCGAACAGGCGGAAGCGCACGTTCATGCGGCGCCCGCCCCAGTCCGGCACCTGTTCGAACTTCACCAGAAGCTCGTTATGATTGTCGGTGACATAGCGCCGCTCACCCCAGGGCTGTTCCCAGGTCTCCTTGCCCGATCCCTTCTCGCTGCCGATGATGGTCTGCCCGCGTTGCATAGTTGGGCCATCGCTGGTGATGAAACCCAGCATCGACGATCCTAGCAGGAGCTTGCCCTTGCGGGTCAGGCTGTAGAGCGGGTGGCCGTCGTTGTCGGTGGTCACCGACAGCACCAGGCTGCCGTCCGGCGATGTTGCCGTCACCGTCTCCGCCGTGGCAGGCGTCGCCAGGGCGCACGAAAGGGTCAGCGCCAGCGGCGCTGCAACGTTCAGAAGGTTACGCATCAGATCCTCTCTTCGATCAGGAGCGCGCCGAACGGCGGCAACTGCCCCACTGTCGCGCCGTTGACCGACGCCATTTCCTTGCCCTCCCGCACCAGCCCGTGGGGCCAGACCACCGGGACGGAGGACAGGTTGAACAGCCCTGCAATCGATTGCTCACCCAAAACGCGCCGAATGGCAAGAAGGCATTCGTCTGCATGGATCACCTCGAAGGAACCGATCCGTAACGCGGGCGTCTCGCGGCGCAGGCGAAGCAGGCGCGTGGTCAGGTTCAAGAGCGATGCCGGATCGCCTTCCTGCCGGTCGACGGCCCGCGACAGGTTTTCCTCGCCCAGCGGCAACCAGGGCGCGCCCGACGTGAACCCGCCCTCGCCCGATTGTACTAACCAGGGCATCGGCGTGCGTGCACCGTCGCGTGAAAGCGTCAGCGGCCAATTGGCGATGGCCTCGGGGTCCTGCAACTGCTCGAACGGAATGTCGACCTGCGTCAGTCCCAGTTCCTCGCCCTGGTAGACGATGATGTTCCCCCGCAACGAAGCGAAGAGCATGGCCTTCAGCCGGGCGAACGGCTCGCGCTGGTCCGGCGCGCACCAGCGCGAAAGCGCGCGCGGCGCATCGTGGTTCTCGAAGGCCCAGCTCGGCCAGCCCATGCCGGGTGCATCGGGCCATTTGGCCACGGCCTTTTCCACGAAATGCGGCGTCAGCCTGTCCGCGTAGAGGAAGTCGAAGCCGTAGGCGCTGTTGAGATGCCTGTCCCCCGCAGTGAACGCCTTCATCTCCGTCTCGGCAAGGTCTCCGCCGACTTCCGCGACTGTGAACACCGCGCCATAGTCGTCGCACAGGTTCCGCACCCGCTGGATGAACTTCAGGATGTCGGGGTGCGACTGGTTGTAGATCTTGAGCTGGAAGTCGAATGGCCGCGTCTTGCGTCGGCCATCGTCCGGCGCCGGCGGATTGTCCCGCAAGGTCGGGTCATGCATCAGGAAGTTCAGGGCATCGAGGCGGAAGCCGTCAACACCCCGGTCCAGCCAGAACTTCATCGCCCCGAGCAGCGCTTCCTGCACTTCGGGATTGTGGGCGTTTACCTGGGGCTGGCTGGATAGGAAGTTGTGCAGGTAATACTGGCAGCGCCGCGCATCCCACGTCCATGCCGGACCGCCGAATACCGACTGCCAGTTCGACGGGGGCGACCCATCGGGCTTAGGATCGGCCCAGACATACCAGTCCGCCCTGGCGTTGGTACGGTCCTGCCGGCTTTCGGCAAACCACGGATGAATGTCCGAGGTATGCGCATAGACCTGGTCGATCGTGACCTTGAGGCCCAGCTCGTGCGCGCGTTTTACCAGGGCATCGAAATCCGCCAGCGTCCCGAAGATCGGATCGACGTCGCAGTAGTCGGCGACGTCGTAGCCGAAGTCCTTCATCGGCGAGGTGAAGAACGGCGAGATCCAGATCGCGTCTACGCCAAGGCGCGCGACGTGATCCAGTCGCGAGGCGATGCCATTCAGGTCCCCGATGCCGTCGCCGTTGGAATCGCAAAAGCTGCGTGGATAGATCTGATAGATCGCCGCACCGCGCCACCACGGCGTCTCCGTGTGCATTTTGGGGTCGGCAATGGCTGTTTCGGTCTGCTTCATCGAACGCTGGATTCCGGGGAGAGGATGACACGACAGACGACGCTGCCAAATGCGGGGAGATCGAGCAGCACCGAACCCGGCGCCGCCACCGATAACGGACATTGGCCGTAGAGCCCTTCGAGACCGCTTGCCGACGCGCCAATCACGCTGGTTGCACGAAGTGGCTTGTCCGATGTGTTGAACGCTATCAGGTATTCCGTACCCGTCTCCGGATCGAAGCGGGAGACGGAAAACAGTCCGGGCCCTTCCGAATACGTTCGCGTAACCTGCCGCCCCCGGGCCAGCGCGGGATGCGCCTTCCGCAGTACGGCAAGATCGCGGATCAGCCGATAGAGGGGATGCCCCTCGTCGAAATTGTCGGCAGCCGTCGTGCTGGCCGTCCCGATCAGGCGATTGTCGTTGTAGCTGGCCGTGCGGCTCGGGAACATGTCCTCGCGCGCGTCCTGGTCGCCGCCGTCGCCGACAAAGCCCTGCTCGTCGCCGTAGTAGATCACCGGCGAACCGCGAAGGGTCATCAGCATGACGTGCGCCAGCGCGACGCGGTCGAGCAGTTCCTTGTCGGAAATGCCCGGGCGGTCCTGCCGGACTGCGGTCGAGAAACGGCCCATGTCGTGGTTGCCGAGGAAAGTTGGCATGGCGAGCGCCGCCGCCTCGCCACCTTCATAGAGTACGTCGCCGTCAAAGGTCTCTGCCAGCACGCGCGTCGCCTTACCCTTGCCGACAAGGTCCCGCACCGCTTCCTGGAACGCGAAGTCGAGCACTTGCGGAAAGCCGTCGCGGCGGGTGTGTCGCGCGATCGTGCCGGGGTCCGAGCCGCCGTTGGCGATTTCAGCGAACACCGCGAAATTCGGTATGCCGGCCTCTGCCGCGACCTTGCGAATTTCCGGAGTGAACACTTGCCAGAAGCCCGGATCGACATGCTTGGCCGTATCGACGCGGTAGCCGTCGATGCCGAACCTGCGGATCCAGTCGGCATAGATCTCAACCATCCCGGCACGAACGCGGGGATGTTCGGTGAACAGGTCGTCCAGTCCGGCAAAGTCCCCGAACCGGCTGTCCTCGCCGGTGAACGTCGTGTTGCCGCGATTATGGTAGTAGATCGGATCGTTCAGCCAGGCCGGGACCTTCACGTTTCGCTCGGCCGGGTCGATCAACGGCTGATATGCCGCGCCGGGATCGGTCAGCTTCGCAAAGTTCGCCGCGCTCGAGTCCTCGTCGCCCGCAAACCCCTGGTTGATCGCCTTGCCGGACAATCCACCCTTGCGCGAATAGGGCCAGTCGGCCCGGTTGCGGTATGAGTAATCGCCATCGGCATAGTGGATCACGTCCGCCGTGTGATTGGCGATGATGTCCATGTAGACCTTGATGCCGCGAGCATGGGCAGCGTCGACCAGCGCCTTGAAATCGGCATTGCTGCCGAAGTGCGGATCGATCCGGGTGAAATCGGTTACCCAGTATCCGTGATACCCCGCGCTCTCCTGCCCGGGCGCGCCCTGTACCGGCTTGTTGCGGAACACCGGCGCCACCCACAGCGCCGTCACGCCCATGTCCTGGAGGTAGTCGAGCCGCGAGAGCAGGCCCTTGATGTCCCCGCCGTGATAAAACCCCTTTGCCGACGGGTCGAACCCGGTCTTCAGCCGATCGCCCTTGAGCCCGCCAAGGTCGTTCTTCCTGTCGCCGTTATCGAACCGGTCGGGCAGCAGGAAATAGACCACTTCGCCTGCAGCGGGACGCGCACGCACTTCGGCCAGTGGCACGTCGGCCAACGCCGGCTGCCCCAAGGACAGGACCAGAGCGAGCGCGGAAATCAGGGATATCCTACGCATGGGCAGCCACCTTTCCGCAGACATGTTCGAGGTAGTCGGCGTGAAGGGGCATTCGCGCAACGTCCTTTCTGTAGGCTTCGCTGACGGTTTCGAGGAACGCGGAAAGGTTGGTCCGGTCCAATTGGTCGGCAAGAGGGTGCCACCGCTCCGGCATGATCCCCTGCCCCACCATTACCTGCACCCAACCGGGCACGTCGAAAAGCTCTTCGTGTTCCCGCACGATGCGGCCCGATGCGCGGAACATGGCGATGCGCTTAGCCAGCGTTTCGGGAATTTCCATCGCTCTGAGGCTATCCCAGAACGGCTCTCCGTGACGGCCATTTGCGACGTAGTGAAGGATCACGAAGTCGCGGATGCGTTCGATCTCGAAGACCGAAAGCCGGTTGTACGCATCGCGGTCCGCTGCCTGTACCGGCCCGTTCGGCAAAAAATCGATGATCCGGCTGATTGCCGTCTGGATCAGGTGAATGGAAGTCGATTCCAGAGGTTCGATGAAGCCGGAGGACAGGCCGACCGCAACCACGTTGTTCTTCCAGAACGTCTCGCGCCGCCCTGCCTTGAACCGGATCGTGCGCGGCTCGGCCAGTTGGCGCCCGTCGAGCCTTCCCAGAAGGCGCGCGGTCGCCTCGTCCTCGCCCATCGCGTCGGAACAGAACACGTGGCCGTTGCCGGTCCGGTGCTGCAGCGGGATGCGCCAGCACCAGCCTGCGGGCTGGGCAATGGACCGCGTATAGTGAACCAGCGGCCCGGCGCGCTCGCACGGAACGGCAACCGCGCGGTCGCAGCGCAGCCAGTGGCTCCAGTCGACGTACTCGACGCCCATTTCCTGTCCGAGGAGAAGGCTGCGAAAGCCCGAGCAATCGATGAACAGATCGCCCTCCACCTCGTGGCCATCGGCAAGCTTCAGCGAGGCAATGTCACCGGTGGAACAATCGCGCGCGGCCGACTGGATACGACCTTCGATCCGCAGCACGCCACGCTCTTCGGCATAGCGCCGCAGGAACGCGGCATAGAGCGACGCGTCGAAATGATAGGCATAGGGCATCGGCGGCAATGCGCTGCCCTCTGGACGGTCGATGTGGGCGAAACGGCCTTCCTCGCAGGCGACGGCATTAAGCACGTAATCGCCCAGCGGTCCTGCGGCTCCCATGGCGCGACCCCGCAACCAGTAATGGTGAAAGGGCAGGACGCCAAGGCTCCGGCCTGTCAGTCCGAAGCCATGGATGTAACGCTCGTCGAAGCCGCCCCAGCCCTCGAAGGCGATGCCCAGCTTCCACGTACCGTGGGTCTCGCGCAGGAACTGGCGTTCGTCGATCCCCAGCGAGCG
The DNA here is from genome assembly GCF_000013325.1 of Novosphingobium aromaticivorans DSM 12444. GTDB lineage: Bacteria > Pseudomonadota > Alphaproteobacteria > Sphingomonadales > Sphingomonadaceae > Novosphingobium > Novosphingobium aromaticivorans. The sequence continues at coordinate 1,998,180 of NC_007794.1, read as the reverse complement.
GTTGAATAGCCGCACCATCGGAATGGTCGCTTCGCCGACGCCGATCGTCCCGATCTCTTCGGATTCGACGAGCGTGACCTGCCAGTGCGGCATGGCAAAGCGGGCAAGCGCGGCGGCCGTCATCCATCCGGCCGTCCCGCCACCGGCGATGACTATCCTGCGCTTGTTCGAAGGCGGCATGGCAACTCTCCCGCAGGTGGCTTGCATAACGGTGCCTTCTGCGGACACCTGGTGACATGCTCTGGCCGGAAAGGGGAGGAACGGACGCAGCCCGCCCCTCCCCCGAGGGAACCGGTCAGAAGCGGTAATTGAAGCCCGCCATGAAGCGGCGGCCATAGGTCTGGTAGTTGCGGATTTGCAGCGTCGTGCCCGTATCGACCGAGACGAACGGCTCGTCCGTCAGGTTCTGGCCCTGCAGGAACAGCGACAGGCCGTGAAGCTTGCTGCTTTCCTGGAAGTCATAGCCGATCTGGGCGTCGACGATCGTCTCCTTCAGCGCGCGTCGCAGTTCACGCTCGCCACCGAAGCCCACGAAGATGCCCTGGAACGAGGAACGATGACGGGCCGAGACGCGCGCATTGAAGCCGGCCTTCTCGAAGAACAGCGTACCCGAGGCCACCCAGCGCGAATAGTCCGGAAGGTCCTGCGCCTTCGCGTCCACGCCCGGCTTGATCGACGTCTTGGTGTAGCCAACGCCGCCGGTGAAGCCGAAGCCTTCCAGTGCCGGGGTGATGACCTCAAACGGCAGCGTGCCCGCAAGTTCGATGCCATAGAGCTTCCCGCCCGAACCGTTGACCGCGGTCTTGAGCGTGCCGACGTAGTTAGTGATCGGCACCGGTGCGGTCACCGGCAGGCCCGAGTAGTCGTACGGCACGACATCGGTGTAGATGTAGTTGTCAAGCTTCTTGTAGAACATCTGGACGCCGATGTAGCCCTTGCGGCCGAAGTACTTCTCGATGTTCAGGTCGGCGGCCCATGCGCGGTACGGGCGCAACTCCGGATTGCCGCCGTTGCCCGAAATGATGCCGCTGGCGGTGTTGTAGCTGTAGTCCAGGCTGACCTTCATGTCCTCGAAGCGCGGACGCTGGATCTCGCGCGCCGCAGCCACGCGCACCACCCAGTCGCCGGGGATGCGGAAGTTCAGGTTCAGGCTCGGCAGGACATCCCAGTAGCGCGCACCGCGCGTCACGGGCACCAGGCTGGCTGCGGCAAGGTTCACGTACCCGCGCGACTTCTGCTCGGTATTCTGCGCGAGAACGCCGATGTTGCCGTCCATCTCGATATCGCCGAACGCCGCCTTGAGGTCGCCCTTGAGGTAGATCGACATGACCCGCTCGGTAACCGCGTAGGCCTTGGCCGGCACGTCCTTGCTTGGGTTCAGCGTCTTCACGTAGACGCCGTCGTCCAGCATCTTGAACGGATCGTAGCTGACGATCGGGCCGGCGCCGATGAACGACAGGTCGGTGGTCCCGGTGCGGTACTGATCCGGCACGACGAGCGAGCGGGCACCATCGGCGAGATTGAGGAAGTATTCTTCCGGGGTCTTGGCCTTGGTGCGGTCGACGTAGGCCGTGCCCACCGAGAGCTTCGACAGGAAGCTGTCCTCAAGCTCCTTGCCGACCTCGACCTGGAAGCTCTTGATCTCGTCGTCGATGATGCGGTTGTTGTAGTAGCCTTCCTGGTGGCCGGCCGGTGCGCCGCCGCCCCAGCCCAGCGGGTCGGTCAGCACAATCGAGTTGAAATCGCCGTAATCGAGCGTGTGGTCGGTGAAGTGCGTGCCCTTGCCGTCGCTCACGAAAGTCAGGGTGTCGGTTGCGCCCACGCCGCCGCCCGGGCCAGTGCCGGCATTGGTTTCGAGCGTCAGTTCGTTGCGGTCGGTCTTGGAGTAGCCGAAGTCGAACGAGGCCGACCAGCCATCGTCACCTTGCCAGGCCGCGTTGAAGCCGCCCGAGAAGATGTCTGAATTGCGCTCGTAGCCGTGGTTGTTGACCACCGCCTCGACGCCGGTGAACGTGCCCCCGGTGATCAGGTTGCCGGTGGTCTCTATGCCCGTCGGGGAAAGCTGCGCACCGCTCCACGCCAGCGGGAACTCCACGCCGCGCTTGATCTGCTTGTCCTTGAAGTTGCCGTAGAAGGCATCGACCGTCAGCGTCAGTTCGTCGACCGGCTTGAACTGGACGGTGCCCTGGATGCCAAGCCGCTTTAGCTGGGTGGAAACGCCGAACGGCTTCATTCCGCCGATGACCTTGGTGCTGTCGGGACCGTCGGCATAGCCCCAGGCCTCGAATTCCTGTGCCTGGTACGGCTCGTCGGTATAGGCAGCCGACAGCGCGACGCCGAGGCGGTCCTCCATGAACTGGCCGACATAGGTACCGGTCAGGCGATAGCCCTTGTCATGGCTGTCGGCATTGACCTTGCCGAGATCGGCATAAGTCCCGCGCGCGCCGACCGACAGCAGGCTCTTGCCCATTTCCAGCGGACGGATCGTCTTGATGTCGACCGTGCCCACCAGGCCCTGATGGACGAGATTGGCCTGGGGCGCCTTGTAGACGTCGACGCGGCTGACGATTTCCGACGGGAACTGGTCGAACTCGACATTGCGCTGCTCGCCGGTCGATGTCTGCGGACGGCCGTTAAGCGTGGTCGAGGAAAGGTCCGCGCTCGAACCGCGGATCGCGATGGAGTTGGCGCGGCCGAACAGGCGCTGCGTCGTCAGACCCGGCAGGCGGGCGATCGATTCACCGATCGAGGCATCGGGCAGGCGGCCGATGTCTTCCGCCGAAACCGACTCCACGATCACAGGTGCGGTCTTCTTCACGTTGACCGCAGTGGCCAACGCGGCGCGGAAGCCCGTGACGACGATGGCCTGCTCCTGGCCTTCGGTCGGCGCGGCCTCTGTCGCTTGCGCCTGGGCGTCACCGGCGGCTTCCTGCGCCATGACCGGGCTCGCCGCGAGCGCGACGGTCATTGCTGCGAGCGAAGCGCCCGAAACGGTGGATAGTGTGCGAATTGCCATGTTGAAACTCACTCCCCCAAGCCGGCACTCGCTGCCGGCCCTGAACCTGACCATGTTCTGTGCGGAGGTCCGTCGACCCGGCCTTCCGCTCGCCAAAGCATTAGGGGAGTGGCAAAAATTCCCGAATATGGCATACGTATACTATGCATAACCGGTTGCAGGCGATACCCGTATGCCACACCGCCGACAGCACGGTGCGCAACGGATAAAACCGCGCGATTTTCGGCCTTTCCCGCGCGTTCTGACGGGCCGATTGCATGACGCGTGGTTCAGGCATACAACCTGCAGCTGCCGACTGCGGGGACACACCGGGCGGCGGGAGAACAGGGGAAATGGGGCGTAAGCCATCCAACAAGCCGACGAGTTTCGACATTGCCTACCTCGCCGGCGTGTCCCAACCTACCGTCAGCCGTGCGCTCAGGGGCAGCAAGTCGGTCAGCCTCGCCACGCGCCAGAAGATCGAGGCGATCGCGCGCCAGCTCAACTATACGGTCGACAAGAACGCTTCGTCATTGCGCTCGCAGCGATCGAACACCCTCGCCCTGCTGTTCTTCGAGGACCCGACGCCGGACGAATCGAACATCAACCCGTTCTTCCTCGCCATGCTCGGCTCGATCACCCGGCACTGCGCCAATCGCGGCCTCGACCTGCTGATCTCGTTCCAGAAGCTCGATGACGACTGGCACAAGCGCTACCAGGACAGTCATCGCGCCGACGGGCTGATCCTGCTCGGCTACGGTGACTACACTCTCTACGGATCCCGCCTGCGCCAGCTCATCCGCTCGGGCACGCATTTCGTGCGCTGGGGCTCGGTAGACGAAGGCACCATCGGGGCGACAATCGGGTCCGACAACTTCGGCGCCGGACGCCTGGCGGGCGAGCACCTCCTTGCCCGGGGCCGCAAGCGCATTGCCTTCCTCGGCCAGGCGGATTCGCACTATCCAGAGTTCGAGCAGCGCTACGCAGGCCTGTCCAAGGCCATCCGCACAGCCGGGCTGGAGCCCGATCCGGACCTTGTCGTCGATGCGACCTCGTCCGAGGAAATCGGCTACAACGCCGCGCGGGAGCTGCTGTCGCGCGGCAAAACCTTCGATGCCATCTTCGCCGCGAGCGACCTGATCGCCATCGGCGCGATGCGCGCGCTTGCCGAAGCCGGTCGTTCCGTGCCCGCCGATGTCGCGGTCGTCGGTTTCGACGACATCCCGGCCGCCAGCCTGACCACGCCGCCATTGACCACCATCATGCAGGATACGCGGCTTGCCGGTGAGGCTCTGGTCGATTGCGTGCTCGGGCAGGTCGAAGGCCGCCCACCCAGCCCGCGCATCCTCCCCGCACGACTTGTCGTCAGGGCCAGCAGCGGCGGCTGAATCGGGACCACTGCGGGCCTTTCGGCTTTGGTATTCGTATGCGCATCGATTGCGGGCGCGGCCGGATTCTGCGACCAGCCTCGGCAAGACCGCTGAACGGACCGCATCAAAAGGACCGTCACGGATCGCCTCAAGCCACCACATCGGGAGAGCGCCGTGGGAGCATCACTGAACGCAATGCCCCGGCAGAAGCCACGCCAGGATTTCCGGGGCCTGTGGAACATCAGCTTCGGCTACTTCGGCATCCAGCTCGCCTTCGCGCTGCAAAACGCCAACGTCAGCCGCATCTTCCAGTCGCTCGGCAGCGCGGTCGACGATCTTGCGTTCCTGTGGATCGCCGGGCCCGTTACCGGCCTGATCGTGCAGCCGCTGATCGGCTACTACTCCGACCGCACCTGGGGACGCCTCGGGCGCCGCCGCCCCTATTTCCTGGCCGGTGCCGTGCTTGCGGGGCTTGCGCTAGTCGGCCTGCCCAACACCGGCTTGCTCCTCCTCGCTGCGGCGTTCCTGTGGATGCTCGATGCCTCCCTCAACGTGGCGATGGAACCCTTCCGCGCCTTCGCTGGCGACATGACGCCCGACGACCAGCGTGCGCAGGCCTTCGCCTTCCAGACCTGGTTCATCGGCGCGGGCGCGGTCGTCGGCAGCCTTGCCCCGGCCCTGTTCAACTGGCTCGGCATCGCCAACACCGCTCCGGAAGGCATCATTCCGCCCTCCGTGCGCTACAGCTTCTACCTTGGCGCTGCCGCAATGGTTCTCGCGGTGGGATGGACCGTGCTGCGCGTGCGGGAATACAGCCCCGACGAAATGGCCGCTTTCGAAGCGGATGCCACCGCCCCCATCGCTCCGGAACACGAACCTCTCGTTTACCCCCGCTCCGGTCCAGCCTGGGTTGCCGTTGGCGCGGTGCTCGTTGCGATTGTCGCCGCGCTTGGACTGGATCGTCAGCTCTACGTCCTCGGCACGGGCCTCGCAGTGTTTGGCGCCATCCAGATCGGCGTTCGCGCCACGGCGGCCAGAGGCGCGCTTGCACACATCGTCAGCGACCTTGCGCAAATGCCCGCGCAGATGAAGCAGCTGGCGCTCGCCCAGTTCTTCACCTGGATCGGCTTCTTCATCGTGTGGATCTACACCACGCCCGTCGTTACCGAACAGGCCTTCGGCGCGACCGACGTTTCCAGCGCCGCCTACAACGAAGGCGCGGACTGGGTCGGCGTGATGTTCGCGTTCTACAACGGGATCGCGGCTGTCTCGGCCTTCCTGCTGCCCGTGCTGGCGCGACGCATCGGCAATGCCAGGACGCATGCGGTCGGCCTCCTGTGCGGCGCCAGCGGCTTCCTCGGGCTGCTGCTGATCCGCGATCCGTGGTGGCTGCTGCTGCCGATGGTCGGAATGGGGATCGCGTGGGCATCTGTCCTGTCGATGCCCTACGTCATCCTGACCCGCGTGCTGCCAGCGCGCAAGTTCGGCATCTACATCGGAATCTTCAATTTCTTCATCGTCATCCCCCAGCTTGTCGTGGCGACGCTGATGGGCGGCATCATGCGCAGCTTTTTCCCGGGCGAACCCCGCTGGACGATGCTCGTGGCCGCGCTGATGATGGCCGCTGCCGCAGGGGCGATGATGCTGGTGCGCGAACACAGGAGGGATAGCGCGGCATGAGCAAGGACGGACTTATCGGTGCGATCGAGGCGGGCGGGACCAAGTTCATCCTAGCCCTGACCACGCAACAGGGCGAAATTCTCGCCCGCACGCGCCTGCCCACCAACACGCCGGTCGAAACCTGGCCTGCGATGCAGGACTTCTTCCGCCAGGCGAGCGCCCAGCACGGGCCGCTGGCCGGATTTGGCGTCGCCAGTTTCGGCCCGATAGACATCGATCCGGAATCGGCAAGCTACGGCACATTCACGACCACCCCCAAGCCGGGCTGGTCGGGCGCGCGTTTCCACGATGCGCTCGCGGGGTTCGGCGTGCCGATCAAGGTCGAAACCGACGTCAACGGAGCCGCCATCGGCGAATGGATGGCGGGCGCGGGCCAGGGCTGCCGTACGCTCGCCTATACCACGATCGGCACTGGCGTCGGCACCGGCGTCGTGCGTGATGGCAGGGCGCTGATGGGTTTTTCGCATTACGAGAGCGGCCACATCCTGCCGCCGCACAATCACGCCGCCGATCCCTTCCCCGGGACCTGCCCCTACCACGGCAACTGCATCGAAGGCCTCGCCAGTGGTCCCGCCATCGAGCGGCGCTGGGGCCGCAGCCTCGACAAGCTGGGCGATGAACCCGGCGCGGTCGCGCTAATCGCGGGCTATATTGCCCACCTCGCCAGCACGCTTGTCCTACTTCACATGCCCGACGGCCTGATCTTCGGCGGCGGGGTCATGAAGGCTCCCGGCCTGGTCGAGGCAGTGCGCAAGGCGACCGCGGCAAAGCTCAACGGCTATGTCCATCATCCGCGACTGGACGATGGGCTCGAAAGCTACATCGTGACCCCGGGCCTAGGCGACGACGCCGGGATCACCGGCGCCATCGAACTGGGCCGTCAGGCCATCGCGGCGGGATAGGCCACGCTGCACGCGCCCTCGCCGCGCAAGGCCCAGGCCTCGCCGGCGAGGCGATGCTGCAACGTCAGAACTGCCCCGCCCCGGTTCGCGAAGACCTCAAGGCTGCCTGCATCGAGCCACAGTTCGACAGGGCCCTTCCCTGCTTCCATCGCCGCGCGATGTTCGAGCTGCGGCGTCACCGGGTCGTGTCGGCGCACGGTCAGCCGCCCCCCCGAGAGCGCGCACTCGATGCTGCGCCCATGATCGTCCTCGATCCTGAAGGACCAGTCCTTGCCGGCCGGAAAGCTCAGCAGCGCCGCTGACGGCAGCGGGATGCACCCATCGCACAGCGACGTGGCCTCGGCCTTGCCGAACAGAGCGCGGCAGGCCGGTTCCACTTCCTGCACCAGCGCGTAGCCACTTTCGTCACGGCGAAGCGAGACACGGCGCGGCAGCGTCATCGCGCCGCGCCAGCCCTGCGGCTCGAGGTACTTCTGATAGGCGTGATTGCCCGCCCATCCGATCCAGACGGGTCGTCCTTCCGCATCCGGGGCGGCGTTCCAACCGATTGCCGCATAGAAGTCAGGCCCGTGGTCACCCACCGCCCAACCGGTCTCCGGAACGAACCGCCTTCCGTCGAAATGCCCCACGCGCCACGGCGATGCCTGGCCTGCCGCGCCGGACAGGACATCGACCTTGAACAGCCAACGTGTCTCGTCGGTGCCCTCCACCGGCAACTCGACCATCCAGGGGCATTCCCACAAGTGCCCGGGCGCACCGTCGCGCCCAATATCGGACAGCAGATCCCAGTGCCTCAAGTCCACCGAAGCGTACAATTGCGCGCGGTTCTCCTCCGAAAGCACGACCGACATGATCCACCGGCCCGACGGCCCGTGCCAGAACACGTTCGGATCGCGGAAGTCCGCCATTTGCAGGTCGAGCACCGGGTTGCCCGTGAACTTGGTGAAAGTGCGCCCCCGGTCCGTGCTGGCGGCAATGCTCTGGAACTGATGCGCCCGGTCGGTTCGCGCGCCGGTATAGACCGCGACCATCGCGCCCTTTCCGAAGCCCGCGCTGCCCTGGTGATCGATGACTGCAGATCCCGAGAAGATCATCGTCCCGTCTTCTTCGGCAAGAGCCACCGGCAGTTCCTGCCAAGTCACAAGATCGCGACTGACCGCGTGGCCCCAGGACATGTGCCCCCAGTCCTCGCCGAAGGGATTGTACTGGTAGAACAGGTGCCACTCCCCATCCTGCCACACGAGGCCGTTGGGGTCGCTCAGCCAGTTGGCGGCGGGCGCGTAATGGTACAGGGGTCGCATTTCAGGCTTTCAGGTTGGGTACGATGTCGAAGGCTATGGTCATCCGTTCGCCATCCGCGAAGGGGACGGTGCCGTGCCACATGGTCGAAGGGAAAAGGGCCAGGCGCCCCGGCACAGGCACTACCTCACCGTAGGCCTCCAGCGGCAGGGCCAGTTCGGGCGGCGGCGTACCGAAGCGCAGGTGCCCGGCGGGCGCTGCGCCGCGCTGTTCCCGCTCTGGCACCGTCACGTAAAGCGCCGAGCTGAGCCATCCCATCGGATGGGTGTGCACCGAATGGAAGCCGCCGGGGCGCAGCCTGACCGACCAGCTCCCCGAAAAGAGGAGGCCTTTGCGGGGTGCCGCCAGCAATGGATGGGCGGGATCGTGATCGGGCAATTCATCGATGTATCGCCGCACCGCGGCCTCGATCCGCGCCCTGGCACTGGCGATCACCGGATCGATCCGCAGCAGCAACGGCCTCTCGGTCTGCGTGCCCCCGCGCACGGATTGTTCGTGCCAGGGCTGTCGCATCGTATGCAGCCGCCGCAGCGTCTCCGCCAGCGCGGCGAGCTCCTCCGCGCGGAAGTCCAGGTCGAACGCGCGCACATGGCGCATGCCTGCGTCGAGCCACTGCGCGCGCGGATCGTCGAGGAGGCGCCAGGCGAGCGAGGCGTAGGGCCAGAACGCGCGCATGGTGGGCTGGCCCATGTGTCGCACGCACAGATCCCGCGCCCGCTCGATCTGGCCGCCGCGCAGGAAATGCCGCACCCGGGCGATGTCGAGCCCGAGGTCCTGCACGTGCTCCACCCGGTCGAAAAGGCTTGGGTTTGCAGCCTCTTCCCCGCTCTCGCTGGCAATGAACAGCTTGCCCAGAAGCGACGCCTGCCGCTCTCCCAGCAGGGCCTCGGCCTCGTCGACGACCGCTCTTGCCTCGTCCCAAAGCCGAGCAGTGGCAAGGACGTGGAACCATGCCATGCGCAGTCCGAAATTCTCGGGCTCGCGCGCCACGGCGCTCCGAAAGCTCCGCGCGAAATCGACCTCGCCGGCAGTCGCCCGCATGCCGCACAGGCAGCGATGGCCGTCGATCCATGCGGGATGCCTTGCCAGCAGTGCTTCCAGCAGCTCCTCGGCCTCCGGCTGCCGTCCCTCTGCCGCCAGCGCGCTGGCGCGGCTGCGCTGGAGGTCGAGGCGGTCCGGGGCAAGTTCTGCCGCCCGCCCATAGAGATCGGCCGCATCGAGCCCGGCTTCGAATGTGACCTGAGCGACACCTAAAGCGACATTGGCGTCCCCTGGCGCGGCACTCGCTGCCTCTCGTATGGCATCGAGCGCCCCGGCGAGGTCCTGGGAATCGCGCAGCGCGACAGCCCGCCGCAGATGCGCATCGGCGGTGCTCATGCCGCCGCGCAGTTCGCCGCGATGAACTGCTCGTGCGTGGGTTGCTGCATCGCCGCGTGGTGCATCGCCGCCCGCAGCTTCGCCAGCCATTCGCGCCCGTCGATGCCGCGATAGTCCGCCAGTGGATCGGTCCGTTCGGGAAAATTGAGCTGACCGATGTGCACCGCGAGCCACGATGGCGGCCCGAACAGGTCTGCATCGCGCTGAACCAGCCTGCCAAAGCTTCGGAAATGCTCGATCTTCGTCTTGAGCGTGTCCGGGATGTCCATCGCCGCGCAATAGCGCCACAACTCCGCATCGTCGCGCTCGGTGAGCTTGTAGTGCAGGATGATGAAATCGCGGATGCGCTCGAACTCGCTCACCGCGATGCGGTTGTACTCGTCGATCACGATAGGGTCGAAGCCGCGATCGGGGAAAAGCGCGAGAAGCTTGGAAATTCCAGCCTGGATCAAGTGAATAGACGTCGATTCCAGCGGCTCCATAAAGCCGCTCGACAGGCCGATGGCGATCACGTTCCTGTCCCAGAACTTCTTGCGCCGCCCCGTGACGAACCGCAGCGGACGCGGATCGGCCAGCGCCTTGCCGTCGAGGCGCGACAGCAGCTTTTCCGCCGCTTCGTCCTCCGACAGGAACTGGCTGCAGAACACGTAGCCGTTGCCGGTGCGATGCTGCAGCGGAATGCGCCACTGCCACCCCGCCTCGCGGGCGGTCGAACGGGTGTAGGGCGTCAGCGGATAGGCATTTTCGCAAGGCACCGCCATCGCGCGGTCGCATGGCAGCCAATGGGTCCAATCCTCGTACCCCGCCTGCAGCGCCCCCTCGATCAGGAGGCCGCGGAAGCCCGAGCAATCGACGAAAAGCTCGGCCTCGACCGCGCGGCCGTCTTCCAGCGTGACGCCAGTGACGAAGCCGGTTTCGCCATTCTGCTGAACGCTGCCGATTTTGCCCTCGATGCGGACGACACCCCTCGCCTCGGCATATTCGCGCAGGAAACGGGCATAGAGGCCGGCATCGAAGTGATAGGCAAAATCGAACGTGGACAACACGTTGCGCTGGTCGGGCATTGGTGGCGCAAAGCGATTTTCCCTGGCCAGCGCCCAAGCCATCGAGTGCTCGTCCAGCGGTGCCGTCTCCCCCTCCGCCCTGGCGCGCAGCCAATAGTGGTGCAGGTTCACCATGTCGAAGGCACGCCCGTGCGGGCCGAAGGGGTGAAAATAGCGGTTTCCGACCCGGGCCCAGTCGACGAACTCGATGCCGAGCTTGAACGTCCCTTGCGTCTTGCGGACGAACTCGCGCTCGTCGATCTGCAGGGTTTCGTTGAAGGTGCGGATCGGAGGGATCGTCGCCTCGCCGACGCCCACGGTGCCGATGTCGTCCGATTCAACCAGCGTTATCCGGCAGTTGTGCCTAAGCGCCTGCGCCAGTGCAGCCGCCGTCATCCAGCCCGCCGTGCCGCCGCCGACAATTGCCACAGAACGGATCGTCCGGTCCGACGTCGCCATCCGATATCTCTCCTGCCCGTCCCAGCTATGGGACTATCGCTCTTCCGGCGATACTGGAACGCGGGGGCGGAAACGCAAGTCGCGTTCCGCCCCCGGTCATTGGTTTTTCCGATGTCGAGGTGAGCGGCGACTATAGCCGCCGCCCACCCAGGATCAGAAGCTGTAACGCACCGAAGCCGAAACCGTGCGGCCGAGCGCGGGAGCGCCGCTGATGACGGTCGGGTTGACCGAAGCATCCGCGATGCCGCCGTTGCCGCGCAGGTCGAACGTGTCGAACACGTTGTAGACCTGCAGGCCGAGCTCGAGGTTCCGGATCGGATAGACGCGCAGCGACGGGTTGAAGATCGCCTTGCCCGGATACTCGTAGCCCGCGCTGTCGATGGCGCTGGTCTGGCCGGTCACGGCAAGGCCAAACGTCGCGATCTCACCCACGTCGTAGTTCGCCGAGAGAGTGTAGATCAGGTCGGGGATACCGTCAGCGCGGGTATAGCTGCTTGCGCCTGCGGCCTGCTTCTTGGCCTTCGAATAGGTGGCGTTGCCGACGAGGCTGAAGCCGCCATTGCGATAGGTCGCGAAGATTTCGGCGCCGGTCGACTTGTACTTGGCATCGATCACGCAGCCGCCTGCTCCACCCGGGCACTTCGTGGCCGAGAGTTCGTAGGTGGACTGCTTGAAGCTGCCCTTGAGCAGGGTCAGTTCCAGCGTGAAGCGACCGCCGAGCAGACCGCCACGGCTCTTGATGCCGAGTTCGTGCTGCTTGACGAAGTCAACCGAAGGCGTGACGCCATCGGCCGTGCAGCCTCCGTTTCCTGCCGCGGCATCGGCCGAGGTGCAAAGGGCACCGTCGTTGCGGATCTTGCCGCCCAGGGTCTGGCGGTCGCCGTTGAAGCGGCCACCGCGCGAGGTGCGGGCGAAGATCGACAGGTTCGAGCTGGCCTTGAACAGCGCACCGACCGTGTAGGAGGTGTAGCTGCGGGTGTAGTTGAGATCCTCGCGCACGCCGTCCGATGTGATCGTCGGGATGGTCACGCCGCCGCTGACAACGTCGAACTCATCGCCGCCGCCAATGGCATAGCCGCTGGCCTTCACCCGCTCGAAACGGACGGACCCATCGATGTCGAACAGGTCATGGTCGAAGTCGAGCGACATGTAAGGTGCGGTGTTTGCATACGACAGGTCGTAGTCGCGGGCGCAGCAGTTGCCCCAGTTGTTGTTGTAGCCCGCGGTGCCGGCCTGGGTCAGCTTGTTGCCGGCGCTGTCGAACAGGTCGAGTTGCGATGGATTGTCGCCGTTCAGTTCGCGCAACGATTTGTTGACGTGCCAGTCCATCGCGATCTTCTGGTTCATGTAGAACACGCCGGCGCGCGCGGTGACCTTGCCGGTGCCGACATCGAACTTGCCTGCGACCGTCAGGTCATTGGCAAAGCTGCCTATGTCGCGGATGCGGGTGTCGACGTTGACGTTGTTGTCGAGATACTCGCCGGTGAACACCTCGCCGGCCTTGGGGCCGCTGGCGTACTTGATCGTGGCAACGGTCGCACCGTTGACGGTCGAACCCAGCACCGACGACGTGCGCGCGACGTTCAGGAACGGCGAGGTGAAGCCGCCGCTCATGTCTGTGTAGCGCATGTTGTTGTCGACGGTGATGCCGCCGTCGAACTCATAGTGGAACTGGCCGCCAAACGACTTCGCGTTGGTGGTGATGCCGTCCATCTTCGTGCGCTCGAGGTTGCCCTCGCGGTTGTAGATGAGGAAATCCTGATTGTAGATCGAGTAGTTCGAGCTGTCGCGACCGTCGAACCCGGGGAACGGGCGGATGTTCGTGACCTTCTTGCCGTTGATCGTGGCGAGAGCGGGCGAACCGGTGTAGTTCGGCTCCTGCGTGTCGGCATACTTGAACATCAGGCGGAAATAGCCGCGCCCACCGTCGAACTCCTTGGTCAGGTTGCCCTTGACCTGGATCGAATCCGACACCGTATAGTCAGCATGCAGCGGGCCACGGCCGTTCTTGAAGAAGCCGCCGACGTGGAAATACGTGGTATCGTTGATCGGCCCGCCATAGCGGAAATCGACCTTGGTCTCGTCATAGCCAAGACCCTTGCCGACCTGGACGTAACCGCCTTCATCCTTGCCGGTGTGGCTGATGTAGTTGATCACCGCGCCCGGTGCCTGCGAGGCGAAGGTCGTGGCCGAACCACCGCGAACGCCCTCGATGTTGGCGACCGAAGCGTCGAAGCGGGTCCAGTAGTCGTTGTTGCCGAACTGGATGTCGCCGAACAGGACGGTCGGCAGACCATCTTCCTGGATCTGCACGAAGGGCGAGCCACCCGTGGCGACCGGAAGGCCGCGAACCGCGATGTTCGAGTTACCGCCGGGCCCCGATGTGCCGGCCACCTGGATGCCCGGAATGCTGCGGAAGACTTCGGCTTCGGAGCTGGGCTTCAGGTTCGAGATCGTTTCGGCCGAGATCGAGCTGACCGAAATCGACGTGTTGAGCTGCGTCTTGTCGCGGCCCGAGGCGGTGACGACGATCGCGTCGAGGCCGACGCTTTCGGGGACGGCATCAGCGGCGTCGGCCTGGGCAGCTTCCTGCGCCATTGCGGGCGCAGCAAGGAATGCGCCGGAAAGCGCGACGAATGATGCACATGCGTAAAGGGATGACAGCTTCATAATTCCTCCCACCAAGAAGCTCCTGCGTAGTCCGCAGGAATCAGTCAATGGTCAGATACAACCCCATACAATCGTTTGCAATGGATTTTAGCAATCGATTGCATCGACGCGGCGATGCGTGTCATTGCTGCAACATGAACCGCTCCAACGGATGGCAAATGGCACCCATTCCGGTTGACATGGCGGGTTGCAGCATCGCATCAGCAACCGGGGCGAAACGCGCAACCGCGCGCAGTCATGCGCCCGCAGGACACACGGTTTCCATGAACGACGGCCCCATCAGCGACGGCAAGGCACCAGCAAAGATTAGGAACATTGCGGAGCTGGCGCGAATGGCCGGCGTTTCCGCAGGTACCGTGTCGCGCGCGCTGGCCGACAAGGAGCTGGTCAACAAGGAAACGCGCGAACGCATCCAGGCGCTCGCCCGGGAACACGGCTTCCGTCCGAACCAGATGGCGCGCCGCCTCCGCACACAGAAGACTGGTGTGATCGGCGTGGTCATCCCGCTGGGGCACGAACGACGGCAGCATATCTCCGACCCGTTCTTCATGACGCTGTTCGGCTACCTGGCAGACGAACTGACCGAGAGCGGGCACGACCTGATGCTGTCCCGCGTCATTCCGGGCGATGACGAATGGCTTGATCGCATTGTCGATTCCGGAATGCTCGACGGGGCACTGGTCATCGGGCAGTCCAACCAGTTCGAAGTCATCGAACGGGTGGCACGGCACTATCGCCCGCTGGTGGTCTGGGGCAGCCATCGCGAAGGCCAGGCCCAGTGCACGGTCGGCGTGGACAACGCCGCGGGCGGACGCCTCGCCGCGCAGCGCCTCCTTGCCCGGGGCGCCAAGCGCCTGGCGTTCTTCGGCGACACCAATGGCCCGGAGATCGCGGAACGCCTTGCCGGCGTGGAGCGCGCGGTGGTCAACGCCCCCGACGTGTCGCTTCGAGCCTATCCGACCCATCTCGCCAGCGATGAAATGGCGAACCAGATCGCAGCCCATCTCGACGAACTGGGAAGTGCCATCGACGGCATCGTCTGCGCGTCCGACATGATCGCGATGACGACGATCCGCATTCTGCACGAACGCGGCGTCGCTGTTCCCGAGCAGGTTGCCGTTACCGGTTTCGATGACCTGCCACTCGCCACCCGGATGGTGCCGCAACTGACCACGGTGCGCCAGGACATCGCGGCGGGCGCGCGGGCGATGGTCGACGCCTTGCGCCGCCGCATCGCGGGTGAGGATGCGCCCTCAACCGTGATGCAGCCGGAACTGGTCGTGCGTGAAAGCGCCTGATTTTCAGGCAGTAGCGCCCATCAGGCGATGGTGACCCGCTCGCCATCGAAGTTAAGCATGAACCGAGGTGCGGGGGTTCCCCCGAAATTGCTGCGCAGCAATTCGGGTTGCTCCTCGACGGTGCGCCCTGCCATGCCCCAGTAGTCGACGAAGCTCCACACTTCGCCCTCGCCGGTGACCCACCAACTGTAGGACTGCTTTGCTTCCGCATCCGGGTTCGCCGCGACCAGCCCGCCTTCGTTGAGCATGCGCCAGGGGCCCGCAAGGCTTTCAGCCACCATGCCGTAGAGGCCGTTGGGCCCTGCCACCGCAGCGGGCGCGAAAGTGTGGGTCTGGGTCGACCAGAAGAGATAGTACAGCCCGTCGCGCACCAGGATGTGCGGCCGTTCAAGCTCGTTGTTCACGTCGATCGCCTCGACCAGTGGATTGCCGAGAACCCAGGTGTCACCCTCGAGCGTGGCGATCCCCACATTGCCGTTGAAAGGATGATCCGACCATGCGGCGCTGCCGGTGAACAGGATGTGCGCCCTGCCGGTGGCCGGATCTCGAAGCCACGCGGGATCGCGAAAACCCTTGATCTGGCCCGGCGCCCCACTGTCCTGCCGGTCGAGCACGTAGCGTAGGCCATCGGCCTCGAATATCTCGCGCGGGGCTTGCCATCCGCCAGGGCCGGCCTCGGTCAGGGTGCCTTCGCTGACGAATATGCGTTGCTCGAAGGTCGGTGCAGCCTCGCCGCGCCGTCCTGCGGCGGTGAAGAAATGCTGCACGGTGCGCCCGTCGTCCATCAGCACGGCCGAACCCGCCCATTCGCGGCTGCCGGGCGTGAGACCATCGGGAAAGGCGTTGCCGTGATCCTTCCATCCATCCTCCCCCAGCGAGACGAGGCGGATGCGGGCATGGCCATGCCGTTCGACCGGATCGGGGAAGACCGGCGCCGAAAGAAAGAACCACCAGTTGCGTCCCAGATGCTCAACCGTACGCCCGTCCTCGTGCGCGAGGGGCCAGCAGTCCCACAGGTCCAGGTCGTCGAAGAGGCGCACGACATCGGCGGCTTCGATGAGCGGAATCCGGGCGCTCTGGCCGTAGCCTGCGGGACGCCACGGCGTCGCGCCAAACGAGGCAATCGATTGTTCTGATGGATTGACCACGGACATATCCGACTTTCTTGAAACAGATTTGGCTTAAGACAGATCAGGCGCGTTTGCGCAGATGGAAGATGGTGACCGTCTCCGCCTTGCAGGGCGGGAGCGGCAGGCCGTTGGCCGAGAGCCAGTCAGCCGGGAACGCCTGAGGGGCGGCCTTCATTGCCTCGAACAGCGCAGCGGAATGCGCGGCATGCCCGCCCTCGCCCCCGGCGATACGAAGAAGCCGGATGTCCCATGTTCCATCCTGGCCCGCGAAAGGCAGTGGCAAAGGCTGCGGGCGACGGTCCAGCGGCGGGTCCGCGCGGATCACGAAGAGCAGCAGTTCCGCTGCATTCCCCTGCGCCTGCCAGAACGCTGCATCCGCACCCTCGCCCAGCCAGACAGTGCCCTGGTGCAGCAATCCGCGCCATTGCTTGTGAAAGGCGATCCAGTCGGCCAGTTCGGCGCGCTCTGCATCGCCCAGCGTGCGCGGGTCCATTTCCACGCCGAGATGACCGGCCATCGCCATGGCAGCCCGGAAGCCCAGGGAATGCCTGCGCCCCGTGGCATGGGCGGGGCTTGCGGCGATGTGCGATCCCATCACCTCGGGAGGGAGGAACGACAGGAACCCGCGCTGGATACCGATGCGACTGGCCGCGTCG
This sequence comes from Novosphingobium aromaticivorans DSM 12444, assembly GCF_000013325.1. Taxonomy (GTDB): domain Bacteria; phylum Pseudomonadota; class Alphaproteobacteria; order Sphingomonadales; family Sphingomonadaceae; genus Novosphingobium; species Novosphingobium aromaticivorans. Next base: position 1,981,301 of record NC_007794.1, on the reverse strand, counting down.
ATATTGTCGCTGGTCCAGTAGCGATGGCAATAGTCGGCCATACCTGCATCGTTGCGCCCGCCGCCGCCAGCACAGGCCTCGATCTCCACGGCGGGATGCGCTGCGCGGACCCGCGCGAACAGTTCATACGCCCCCCTCATCTGCGCCGCCCCGCCAGCAGGCGCGAGGTCGCGGTTGTGGTCCCACTTGAGGTAGGTGATCGGCAATTCGCGCAGCAGCGCGTCGATGCAGCCGAAGAGGTGGTCGCGAACGTCCCGTCGCCGCATGTCAAGCACGAGCTGGTTCCGGGCAGTCGGTCGTTTCCGCCCCGGAAGCGCAAGCGCCCAGTCCGGATACGCCCGATAGAGGTCGCTATCGGGATTGATCATTTCCGGTTCGACCCAGAGCCCGAACTCCATGCCCAGCGCATTGACGCGGTCTGCCAGGGTGCGCAGTCCGTGCGGATACTTGACGGGATCGGTTGTCCAGTCGCCCAGTCCCGCCGTGTCGTCGTTGCGGCCCCGGAACCAGCCATCGTCGAGAATGAACCGCTCCACGCCCACGGATGCCGCCGCTTCCGCAAGGGCAACGATGCGCTCCTCGTCGTGGTCGAAATAGCAGGCTTCCCACGAGTTGAGGTGCACGGGCCGTGGGCGCATGGCCCCGTCCGGCCAGCGGATGCGCGCGCGGACTGCATCGTGAAACGCCTGCGCCGCGCCGTTCCGGCCGGAGGTTGATACCGTCACGATGGCGTCGGGCGACTGCCAGCTCTCGCCGGGCGCAAGGCTGGCCTCGCCAGGTTGAAGCACCGCGCCCGCGTTCAACGTCCAGAAACCCTCGTCGTCGCGCTCGACCTCGATGCGCGCATCGCCAGACCACGCAAGCTGCAGCGCGCGGACAGTGCCCGCGTGATACGTAGCGCCTTCGTCGAGCACGAACAGGCCCGGAGGGCCGCCGTGCCCGGAAATCCCGCGCCGACCTTCGCGCACCCACGAATGCTGCGGCATCGGCTCGCGGCATTCGACCAGTTCGGCGTTGTGGCGTCCACGCCACGACACGATCTCGCGCGCGGAACCCGCGATGGGGAGGAGCGCGCTCGACAGCCAGTCGACCTCGAACGTTTCACTGCCGATGTTGCGCACGACGCTGCGGCAGACGAAAGCACCGCCAACTGCTTCGAACACCTGTTCAAGCTCCACGCCCGCAACCGGATCGCGCGTGATGATGCGCACGGAGCCGGCATCCCCGGCGACGGACGCCCCCGCCATTGCCGGCACGAGTGCGACTGAGCCGCGCCGCAAGCACATGGCCGAAGGTCCGAACCAGCCCAGCCCGGCCGCCGGTGCGACGGCGAACGGTACGTCGTCGTCCAGCGAGTATGACGCAGGCGCGCGCTGGTCCCGGATCGGCCGGATCCCGTCGGCTGTCAGCCGGGGGCCGAAGTGCCGCCACGCGGGCGCGCTGCCGTCGTCCGCTTCCCAGACGAGACTGCCGTCCCCGGAGTGCAAGGCGAATACCTCGCCCATCAGGCCGGCACCGCCGATTGCGGCATCGCGCCGGCTCGTCCTTCGCGCACCCAGAGCACCGAGAAGCCCGCGAGCACCAGCGACGCGCCGCAAAACATCAGCATGTTGCGGGGATCGCCGCCGAGGACCTGCTTGTACGCGTCGAAGCCGAGCGAGACGAAGCCCAGGTCGAGTCTGCTCATCACCACCGCGAAGATCAGCATCGGGATCACGATCATCATGTTGAAGATGCCCATGTAGACCCCAGTGCGCTGGGGCGGGATCGAATTGGTCAGGATCGCATAGGGATTGCCCATGATGCTCCCCCAGGCGAGGCCGATGCCGATGGCCGGCAGGAATAGCAAAGCCTTGTCGGTGACGTTGGGCAGGAGGAACATCCCCACCCCGCCAGCGAACAGGCACAGGGCATGCAGCGGTCCGGGCCCAAGGCGCCTGACCAGCGGCACCATGGCAAAGGCCGTGACGAAGGATATCGCATTGTAGAATGCGGCAACCTCGCCATTGGTCAGAACGGCGGTATGGAAGGCGCTGCTATGGACGTCCGACGTGCCATAGACGGTGCGGCTGATCGAATAGACCGCGTAGGTCCAGTACCCGGACATGCCGACCCACTGGAACAGGCTCATCAGGCCGAGCTTGCGCATCGCGACGGGCATGTCGGCAATCGCTTCGCCGATCTCACGCAGGGTGGCCCAAGCGCCCTTGGGCTGTGCCTGGATGTGGGCGCGCTCCTGCGGCGTCAGCGGCAGTTCGGGAACGCGAAGAACGGACCAAAGAATCGTGCTGAGCGAAAGGACAGCGCCGATCATGAACACGATGCGCACGGTGTAGGGGATGCCGTGGCTGTCGACCCAGTCCTGGTTCATGCCAAGGCCGACCAGCAGCGAGGGCGTGAGAAAGGCCAGCATCTGGGCAAGGCCGGTGAATGCGCTCTGCGACAGGAAACCCGCCTGACGCTGTTCCGGGTTCAGCCGGTCGGAGACATATGCCCGGTACGGCTCCATGGTGATGTTGTTGCCCGCGTCGAGGATCCATAACAGCGACATTGCCATCAGGATCGAGCTCGACAGCGGCATGAAGAACAGGCCGAATGCGCACAGCACGGCACCGATCAGGAAATAGGGTGTGCGCCGGCCCCATCGGCTGGCGGTCCGGTCGCTCATCGCGCCGATGATCGGCTGGACGAGGAGCCCCGTGATAGGCCCGGCAAGCTGGAGCATGGGGAGCTGGGATTCGTCGGCACCCAGATAGCTGTATATCGGCCCCATGTTGCCCTGCTGCAGCCCGAAGCTGAATTGCAGGCCCAGGAATCCGAGATTCATCTCGAGTATCCTTGCCAGCGGCAGGTGCGGTCGATTTGCATTGATGCCGTTCACTTGTGAACTCTCCCGTCAGGCTTCGCCGAGCCCTGAGCGTGTCATGCCACAGCCGGGGGCGCGTGACAACAATCGATTGCATAAATGCTTGAACCGAACTCGATGCAAATTTTTGCGGCGAACATGCAAACGCTTAAGGCGCCCTACGCCCGAACCCGCGTGGGCTCCTGAAGGTTTCCCGTAGCACCCACGTTATCAGCATGAATGCCGGTGCAAAAAGGGTCACGCAAAATGCCGCATGAAATCCACGATAGTGGCAATGAAAACCATCACGATCACGCCGACGAAGGCCTCCTCGCGGACCTTCAACGCATGGAGCAATTGCGGGTCGGGCGCCGCCGGGCATTGGCCCTGTTCGGTTCGGCAAGCGGCAGCGCACTCCTGCTGGGATGCGGCGGCAGCGATGGCTCGTCTTCCGGCACCACGACGACGGTGACTTCGACATCGACGTCCACCGCAACGGCGACTGCAACTCCAACTCCCACGCCGACCTCGACCAGCACGTCATCGAGTTGCACGGTCCCTTCGAGCGAAACCAATGGGCCATATCCGGCCGATGGCACCAACACTTCCTCTGGCGTCACGTCGAACGCGCTTACCGCCACCGGCGTCGTCCGCAGCGACATCCGGTCCAGCTTCGTCGGTTCATCGACCGCGACGGCAACCGGCGTGACAATGACCTTCACCATCACCGTCGTCGACGTGAACAACGGCTGCGCGCCGCTGTCGGGATATGCCATCTACATCTGGCACTGCGACAAGGATGGGAACTACTCGCTCTACAACCTGCCCAGCGAAAGCTATCTGCGCGGTGTCCAGGTGACGGACTCGAACGGCCAGGTCACGTTCACCACAATCGTCCCCGGCTGCTACAACGGCCGCTATCCACACATCCATTTCGAGGTCTTCTCGAGCCTCGCCAATGCCACCAGCGGCAATTACGCGCGGCTCATCTCGCAGTTTGCCATTCCCGCCACGGTATGCGCCGCGGTCTATGCCACGTCGAACTATGCGACGAGCAGCACCAACTACAACAACGGCAACAACTCGACATCGACGGACAACATCTTCAGCGATGCGACAAGCGCGCAGCTCGCGGTAATGACGCCGACGATGACCGGGTCGGTATCCGGCGGCTACACCGCAACGACCACCATCGGCATTTCAACCTGACCGGTCAGAACTGCATCTCGCAGACCGGGGTGGCCGCAAGCAGCGCTTCGGCGCGCTCGCGCATCCGGTTTGCGAATTCACCGTGAGTGATGACATAGAGTTGATCGGCGAGAATGGCGTCCGCCACCATTTCGCCCACGGCATCCGGATCCATCCACTCGCTGCCCGTCTCCCGCATCGACAACGCCTGCTCGGAAGCCGCAAAGCCACTTCCCTCGCGCAGGTGGGCCGGCCGGTTGCGCGCGGCTTCATGGATGTTAGACCGGACGAAACCGGGGCACAGCACGCTGCTGCCTATCCCGCGCCCGGCAAGATCGGCACGCATGTTCTCGGTCAGGTTCAGCACCGCCGCCTTGCCTGCGGCATAGATCGCAAGATGACCGGGCATGACGACCGTGGCAGCCAGCGATGCGGTGTTGACGACATGGCCGCCGCGCCCATGCGCGATCATCTGCGGCAGCATTGCCTGAAGCCCGTTGACCACGCCGCCCAGGTTGACGCCAAGCCCGAAGTCCCAGTCGGGGTAGGTCGCCTGCAGAATGGGCCCTTCGACACCCACGCCGGCATTGTTGACCAGAACGTCTATCCCGCCGAACTCTTCATCCATGCGGCGCGCCATGCTCGCATATGCGGCCCGGTCCGTCACATCGAGTTCCACTGCGGCAACGCTCTCGCCCAGACCTGCTGATGCCAGCGCCTTCAATGCCCTCGAGATGTGATCGGTGCGCATGTCCGCGATCACCACGAAGGCGTCCCGCCGGGCGAGCGCCTTGACGATGCCCAGGCCTATTCCGGATGCTCCACCGGTGACGAATGCGGTTCGTCCCGCGAAGGTTTCAATGCCCATGGGCCCCTGCTCCAGCTTGCCGGGGATCGATCATTCGCCCGGATTTATCAGCACCTTGCACTGATGCGTGCGCTTGCGCAGGCTCTCGAACACGTCCGGCGTTGCATCGAGCGAAATGGTGTCGGTTACCAGAAGGCGCGGCTCCACCGCACCACGGACGAGGGCGTCGAGCGCCGCTTCGTATTCCTGCCTGGTGAAGAACGCGGACGTCACCAGCTTCACCTGCTTGGACAGCATCGCGAAGCTGTTGAACGTATCGGGCCGCGTACACAGGCCAAGCAGCGTGATGGTCCCGTCATTGCGCACCTGCTCCACAGCCTGCGCGATCAGTCCCGGCACGCCCACGCATTCGAATACTATATCGGCCTTGCCGCCCAGCGCGCGCCCGGCGCTCCCCACCGGATCGGCCGCATCGACGACGAAATCGTGCGCGCCCATCTGCAAAGCGCGGTCGCGCTGCCACTCCGCCAGGTCCTGCACCACCACGCGCCCAGCCCCGAAGCGCCGGGCCCAGAACGCGACGGCGAGACCGATCGGTCCCGCGCCCAGCACCAGCACCTTGTCGCCGATCTTCATCCGGCTAAGCGCCAGGCCGTGCAGAGCCACGGCTAGCGGTTCGACGATGGCGCCATCAGCCATGCTGGCGCTTGCCGGCAGGCGCACGCACTGGTTCGGCCGCGTCAGGGCAAATTCGGCATAGCCGCCACCCTGAAGACCGAACCTCTCGCACCACTGCACTTCGCCCGTGCGACACGAATGACATTGACCGCAACTTTGTAACGGGATGACCGAGACGAGATCCCCGGTCCTGAGGCCCTCCACGCCCTTGCCCAGCGCAACGACTTCGCCCGCAAACTCGTGACCCAGCACCGAACCCGCGCCCTGCCCGTATGCCGGGTCCTCGGTCATGTGCAGGTCGGACCCGCAGATGCCGCAGCGCCCGACCTTGACCACGACATCACCCTCGCCCGGCGTCGGATCGGGGATCGTATCGATGGCCAGCGGCTTGTGCAGGCCCTGCATCACGGCGGCGCGCATGGGGTTTCCTTACTTGTACTTGCCGAGCATCATGCCGCCATCGATCACCACGTGGCTGCCGGTCATGTAGTCCGAAGCGTCCGACGCCAGCAGCAGCGCCAGCGGCTTGATCTGATCGGTCTCCGCAACCGATCCAAGCGGCACGATGGCATCCCACGCAGCCCGCGCGACCGGGTCCTTCTTGAGCCAGCCACCACCGATGTTGGTCACGAACGGCCCCGGCGCGATCGCGTTGATGCGGATGCCGAATTCGGCCAGCTCCAGTCCCAGCGCGCGCACCATGTGCAGGACGCCGGCCTTTGCGGGCATATAGGGCAGGCCGACGATCGGCTCGGTCACGAGGCCGGCGTTCGATGCGGTCGTAACGATCGACCCGCCGGTGCGGCCATTGGCGCGGCCTTCCTTCTTCATGATCCGCACCGCGTTGCTCACGGTATAGAAAACCCCGTTGAGGTTGATCTGGATCGACCTGTCCCAGCGCTTGTGGTCGTAGGTATCGACCTGGCCCTCGGGGTTCCGGTGCCCCGCAGGGTTCCAGAATCCCGCACCGGTGTCGATACCGGCATTGGCAAAGCAGATGTCCAGCCCGCCATAGGCCTTGTCGTGCGCGTCGAAGGCGGCCGCGACGTTGTCCCAGTCGGAAACGTCCAGCTTCTCGGCACGGACTTCGTACCCTTCGGCACGAAGACGAGCAGCCTCGCGCTCCGCGCCTTCCGCGTCGATGTCGGTCAGCGTCACTGCCGCCCCCGCCTCGGCCATCGCCTCGGCATAGGCCAGTCCGATGCCCGAAGCCGCGCCTGTGACGAGCGCACTGCGCCCCTTGATATCGAACCTGTCGAGAGTTCCCATTGGCATCCTCTTGTTGTCTTGCGTGTGCTTCAGGCAGCGTCCTGCTGTCTCTCGCGCTCGATCAGCCGTTGCAGCATTCTCCGGGCCCGCACCCCGCCACCATCGCCACCGAGGATCAGCGGGCGAAGCGCCCAGAAGTCCTCGCCGCGCATGAGCCGGTGGCTGTCGCGGATGATCGGCATGTCTTCCTGCTCGAACGCGAATTCGAGCGCGGCGCGCATTCCGGCGGTGAACTCCGCGTCGCCCAGCCTGTAGTCGCGCGCGGTCGCCCAGAAGTAATGCGTCGTGTCAGGGGTTTCCGGCGTGAAGGCATGGAGCGATGGCAGCAGCGTGCATTGCTCGCGCGGCGTGCCCGGCTCGCCCGCGCGGAAATCGAAGTAGAGTACGGCCGGCGCATGCCACTTGACCATGCCGTAGAAATCCTGCGGCCGCCCCTCGGTCCCCATCACCGCCGAAATGCCGACGGAAAGCTCGTCGTTCAGCCGCACGTATTCGGCAAAGACATTGTCTCCGTCCTGCCAGAACTTGCGCTCGCCTTCGGTGAATGCGCTGGCGACCAGCGCCGGGTGGACGAAGTTGGCGTGGCTGAGGTCGAGAATGTTGTCGCTGTAGAGCTCGAAGTGACCCTCGGCGACCGTGGCCCCGCGCACGGCCTCCCATCTGGGGTCCGAAAGCCACGAAAAGTCCGGGATCGATGCCGGATCAGCCTTTGCTGCATCGCCCATCCATATCCACAGCAAGGCATGCCGCTCGACAAGCGGATAGACCCGCTGCCGCGCATCGGGAAGATGTCCGCCGGGATGCGGGTTGTGGACGCAGCGTCCATCCCCATCGAAACGCAGGCCGTGGTAGGGGCACATCAGCGCCCCGTCGACGACGCTGCCATGGCCGAGCGGCGCGAACCGGTGCGGGCAGCGCCCGCCGATGGCCTTCGCCTCACCGTGTCCGTCGCGGAAGAGCGCCACCGGCTCTTCCAGGAACGTGCGCTGCTGCGGCTCGCCGGCAAGATCGCTGGCCCAGCCCGCCACGTACCAGGTGTTGCGAAGATACGTGGCGGCGGGTTTCGCCGACAGCTTCGGAACCGGTTCGCCGCCGCTCATGCCACTGCCCTCAGAGATAGAGAGCGGGGTTGATGGCGATGCCGTTCTCGCGGCAGTAGGTCTCGTAGTGGTTCATGAACCACCACACGTCGAGCGTCTCCACGTGGTTGCCGTTCTCGTCGAAGAACTCGTTGGCGCCCTGCATGTGGAACAGCGCCTTCATGCCGTTCGGATCGTCGGTGACGAGCGTGTGGGCGGTGCCCGGCGTCTCGGTGATGAAGTCGCCGGGGCGGCACACCCAGTCGTACTCGAGGTAGCGGAACGAGCCTTCGAGCCCGACCGCCCAGACCTTGCCGCGGTGCTTGTGCGTACCGATCACGCCCGGACCCTTGATCCACAGCACGTTGACGTAGACGTTCTCGCGAACGTCGAACGCCAGGTGCCGGATCGCGGCATTGTCGCCGAACGGAACCCACGGGCTCTCCGCCTCCGACGAGCCGACGTAAGTTCCCTCGACGCCCTTCGCCCGGATCAGGTCCCCGTAGAGTTCGGGGACGCTGACGATCTTGTATGCGCCCGAAGGAGGCGCCTTCATCGTGCCCATGGCGGCCTCAGAGATAGAGCTTGGGGTTGATGGCGATGCCGTTCTCGCGGCAGTAGGTCTCGTAGTGGTTGATGAACCACCAGACGTCGGTGGTGTCGATCAGCACCGCGTTCTCGTCGTAGAACTCGATCGGACCCTGCATCCATCCGAACAGCTTGCAGCCCTGCGGATGATCGGTGACGAGGGTATGGCTCTCGCCCGGCGTTTCGAGGATCAGCCCGCCCGGCGTCGCCACCCAGTCATACTCGAGATAGCGCACACTGCCCTCGAGGCAGACCATGGTGATCGTGCCGCGGTGGAAGTGCGTGCCGATCACGCCCGGCCCCTTCACCCAGAGGATGTTCGAGAACAGGTTCTGCCGGACGTCGAACGCCAGGTGCTTGATCGCGGCATTCTCACCGAAGGGAACCCACGGGCTGTCGACGTCGGTCTGTGCGTCGATGTAGCGTCCACCGGGGCTCAGACGCTTGACCAGCTCCTTGTGAGCGAAAGGCACATCGACGATTTCTGCCTTGTCGGAAGGCGGTGCGGTCATCACGGTCATGTCAGGCGTCCTCTAGGTATCGTTTTCAGCGGATCAGGGTGTCGACGTAATCGGCGCCGATGCCGACCTTGTCATAGTGCTCGCGCGCGGCCTTCATGTAGTCGAACACGTCGTAGTGGCCGACCGTGTTGCCTTCCTCGTCGAGCCACATGAGCGGCCCCGAGACGACGAAGAACACCTTCATCGGATCCTCGTGCTCATAGCAGACCAGCGTATGGCTCTCGCCCGGCGTCTCGTAGACGAAGTCGCCAGCGGTCGCGGTCCAGCTATGCTCGAGGTAGGCCCACTTGCCGCTGATCGTGTAGGCCCAGATGGGATGCGGGTGATAGTGGCGGTTCACCAGGCCCGCCTTCTTGCTCATCAGCACGTCGGCCCACATGTTCTTGGCCGGGCTGATCCAGACGGGCTTCGAAAACACCGTCTCCGAGATCGGTACCCAGTACCGCTCGTCGCCCTCGGCGATCTTGGGCATGTAGACTTCCGGAAGCCCGCCTTCGCGGAAAACCTTGTCGACCGGCTTGATGTCCTTCCAGAATTCCGTGTGCGCCGCTTCAGGCATCGTCTCTCTCCAAGCATTACGGTGCGCGGGCGGGACCGCGGGGAAAACGCCCCCGCCCGCGCATCCGTTCACATCATCAGAACTCGAAACCGAGCCTGACGTACCATTCGGCCGGACGGCTGTAGGTGCCGTAGATCTGGCCGCCCGCGATCTGGGCCTGACCGGTCACCAGATAGCGTTCGTTGGTGATGTTGGTCCCGCCGACCGTCAGGTTCCACTGGTTGTCGGGAGCCTGGTACTGCAGGCTGGCGTTGACGATGTCGGTCGTCGGACGCAGCAGCAGGATGGTGCCTTCGGTATCGTTGCGCATGCCGGTGGTGTGGGTCCAGTCGGCCAGGGCTACGATCTTGCCGTTGCCCACTGCCACTTCATAGCGCGGCGAGACGTTGAACTTCCACTCCGGAGCCTTGGGCAGGGCCGACCCCTTCTGCACGCCGAGCTGGAACGGGTTGGGCGCAACCTGCGCCGGCGCCAGCACGTTGGTGTAGTAGGCGTCGAGGTAGCCCGCCGAAGCGGTGATCGTGAAGCCATCGGCCGGGGCGGCAACCGCCTCGATCTCGAAGCCCTTGATCCGCGCGTCGCCTGCGTTCTGGATGGTCGGCGAAACGCCCTGCTGGAAGTTGAGCTGGATGCCCTTGTACTTGGTCGTGAACACCGCTGCATTCAGCTGCAGGCGACGGTCAAGCAGCGTCGACTTGACGCCAGCCTCGAAGGTCTCGGCAACTTCCTCGCCGAAGGTCGGCGCGACCGGCAGCGGGTTGGACAGGCGCGTCGTCCAGCCACCCGTCTTGTACCCGCGCGAGAACGAGCCATAGGCCATGACGTCTTCGGTCGGGTGAAGCTGGAGGCCCAGCTTGTACGAGAAGTCGTCGAAGGTCTGCTTGTTCGGCGAAGTTGGATAGTAGCGGAACGGTTCCGACGGGATCGGGAAGCCGACGCCCGCGGCGCATTCCGCGCTCGGGTTGCCGGTCGCCGGGTCCAGCGCCATGCAGTTGAACAGCTTGTAGTTGAAGCCGTTGATGTCCGACTGCGCACCGTCGTAGCGCTTGTTCTCCTTGGTGTAGCGCGCGCCCACCGAGATACCGATGAGGTCGTTCACGCGCCAGTCGACCTGACCGAACCCGGCATAGGCCTCGGTGTCGACCTTGCCCGGACCGTCAACCTGCAGCAGGCCGGCCGAGAAGGTCACGAAGTCGCGCAGGTCGCCGTTTTCCTTGAAGCCATAGCCGCCGAGCACGAAGTTCAGGGCGCCGTCCATTGCCGAACCGGTAAGCTGGACTTCCTGGCTGAACTGGTACTGGTCGACGATGAAGCTCGTCTGGAGGATCGGCAGCGGCGAGTTGTCGAGGTCGACGCCTGCCTTGAAGTCCACTTCGCGATACGACGTGATCGACTTCAGCGCGATGTTGTCAGTCAGGTCGTACTCGAGGTTGAGACCAAGGCCCCACTGCTTCAGCTTCGAGAAGTTGTTGCCGTTGGCGTAGCTGACGTCCTTGTCGGTGTTCACCCAGCGGCCGTCGTAAGGCAGCAGGTCGTTGTACGGGTCACCGTCGACGTTGCGGCTGGCGAGACCCGGCAGGGTCAGGTAGCCGTTGACGCTCGAACGCGGGCCGCACAGGTTGGTCGCATTGCGGTCGGCGATCTGCTGTGCGGTGGCTCCAATGCAGAAGTTGTAGAGACCTGCGAACAGGAAGCCCGAGCTGCCGGTGACGACGTCAAGCGCGGTGCCCGGAATGTTGTTCTCGGCAACGCCCGCGAACGGCCCCGGGATCGGGGTGACGGCAAGCACGGTGTTGGCCGTCGAATCCTGGTCGATGTTGGTATAGTCGGCGCTGAAGGTGGCGCGGAACTTGCCGCCGTCGTCCCAGCGCAGCTTGCCGCGCAGGTTCCACGAATTGTCGCCCCCCTGGCGGCTGCGGGTTTCGTAGCCCGAAGCCGGGAACAGTGTGAAGCTGTCGTTCGCGCCGGGATCGGAATAGGCGACGCGCTTCTGGAAGCCGTCGCGCTTGTGCAGACCGAAGGCAACCGACGAGCTGAGGCCCGGAGCCAGCGGAATGTCGACCAGCCCGCGCGCCTGGATGCGGTTGAAACGGCCAACCGTGACGTCGCCCTTGGCATGGAATTCGTCACCGGGGTTGTGGGTCACGATCGAGATCGCGCCGCCGATGGTGTTGCGGCCGAACAGCGTGCCCTGCGGGCCCTTCAGGACTTCGATGCGCTCGACGTCGAGCAGGTCCTGGTTCGCGCCGATCGAACGGCCAAGGTAGACGCCGTCAAGATAAACGCCGACAGCGGGGTCGATGTTGAAGGCGAAGTCCGACGAACCGATGCCGCGGATGGTCGCACCCAGCACCGCGCTCGAACCGGAGAACGGGGTCGATGCGTCGAGCGTCACGTTGGGGGTGATGCCGGAAAGCGCCGAAACGTCGCCCACGGCGCGTTCCTGCAGTGCACCGGCGGTAAACGCGGTGATGGCGATCGGCACGTCCTGGACGTTTTCCGCGCGCTTCTGCGCGGTCACGACGATCTCGGCGATGCCACCGCTGCGGGTGTCGTCGGCCTGGGCCTGGTCCTGCGCAAAGGCAGGTGCGGCGATCGCTGTCGCGAGCGCTGCGATGGAGATCGATGCAAATCTCATGTTGGTCTCTCCCTGTTGATTCTTGCTGCTGGCGCCGGGCATCCCGGCCCCGGCCTCACGCAGGCATGTCTACCGACTGCCTGCCCCTTCCGCTTGCACTGGTGCGCAACCGGATCAGGACTGCCGCGCAAGCCTCATATTGCGCGGCAAGCCCATGATTCATGATGACATCCTTCCCAATCGCCAGTCGCGCGGCGCCGCGCCGAACTGCTGGCGGAAACACCGCGTGAAGTAGGCGCTGTCGTTGAAGCCCAGTTCGAAGGCGATCTCCGTGATGCTGGCGTCGGGCCTTCCAACGAGCCGGTCCGCCGCGCGGCGAAGGCGCTGCTCGAGAATGTACGCGGTCGGCGTCGTACCCATTGCCGCGAACACGTTCTGCACCGTGCGAACCGAGATGTTGCAGGCATCGGCGATCGATGCCGTGCGCAGCGCGGGGTCCTCCAGGCTGGAGGAGACCATTGCCAGCACCTTGCGTCGCAAGTCGGCCTCGCCAACCTCGGCGTTCGGGCGCTGCGCCCCGCGCATCGCCATCGCCGCAAGGTCATAGAACACCGCGTTCACGCCGACTTCCCATTCGGGGTCTTCGGCGGCCCGTTCACCCTGCTGCCACAACGAAAGCAGGAAGTCGTGGAACACGCGTCCGCCGGGCGACGCACCGCACATGCGCTGCAACAAGGCATCGTCCACGCCGGGAAACCGCTCCGCCAGGGGCGCGCGCGGGAACTCGACGACCAGCATCTCGTGCCCGGTCAGCTTGATCGAATAGGGAATGTGCGGGCTCGCCAGTACGAAGTCGCCCGGCTCGAGCGCGCATTCGGCCTGCTTCTGCATGTGCTGGCTGGTGCCGCGGCATTGCAGATGCAGGATCAGCCTTTCGTCGTCCTGCGCGATGGGGGTGCGGCCGACCCCGGAATGGGTCGAATCCGTACGGATCATGTCGAGTTCGCCGACGCGCCACGACAGCATCCGGCCGCTGAAATCCTCGCCCGGAACGTTGACGAACGTGCCCGTGAAGACCCGGTCGGCAATCTCGTTCCAGTAGCGCGCCCGGTCCTGCGGAGCGACGTCCTGCGTATGAAACTTGAGAAGCGCACCCATGTCTCTTCTCCCGTTGTCAGGTCCCGGCTGCCAAGGCCGGGGTTAGGCGCCGCGCCACCACGCGCGGTGCGGATTCGATCAGTCCCAGCGTCAGCATCCCCGCCAGAACCGTGCACACCAGCATCAGCCAGAGCGGAGCCGAAAGGCCGTAGGAGTCGGCCAGCGCGCCTGCGAAGAACGGGCTCAGCACGCCGCCAAGCACCTCGCCCGTGCCCATGACGACGCCGGTCAGCGTCGCCGTCAGGCGCGGGTCCACCGATTCCGCCGGGATGGTCGCCATGAACATCGGAAACAGACCGTTCAGGCCCCATCCGATGAAGAAGATCGCGGCCAGCACCAGCGTCGAGCCCTGGTAGTACAGCGCGCCGAGTGGAAGGATGACGCCCAGGAACGAGAAGAAGATCATGACGGGACGCCGTCCGATGGCATCGGAAATGGCCGGCACCACGAAGCTGCCGATACCCGCCGAAATCCCCAGCGTGGCCATCAGCCAGCCCATCGTCTCGGGCGCGAAGCCGCGTGCCTTGGTCAGGTAGAGAGGCATGAATGCCCAGCACACGACGAGGTATGACACGAGCAGGATCGCGATCAGCGCACACAGGATCACGTTGCGGTGGGCGAAGGCCTCGCGCAGCGTCACCTTGGGCGTCGCCTCGTCATGGACCTCGGCCGGCGGCTCACGCAGGGTGAACCAGATAAGCGCCGCCGTGACGAGGCCCGGCAGGGCGGCAAGATAGAAACCCGTCCGCCAGCCCACTGCCGCCGCGACCGGGACCAGCAGGATCGGCGCGAGGCCCGAGCCCAGCAGGTTCGACCCGAGGTTCTGCGCGACGCCCATGGCAAGCCCACGGCGTTCGGGCGCGACTTCCGAAACGATCATCGCGTGGCTGACCGGCATCACGCCGCCTTCCGCCGCGCCCATCAGGAGGCGCGCCCCCAGAAGCATCAGGAATGACGAGGCCGCGCCTGAGATGAACGAGCACAGGCAGAATGCGATCGTCGCGATCACGACGACTGGCTTCTTCGACCCCAGCTTGTCCGATATCCGCCCGACCAAAAGCCCCGAAAGCGCCCATGTCAGCGACAGGGCGGAACTGAACATGCCGACCTGGGTATTGGTCAGCTTCAGGTCCGGCTGCACGAACGGCATGAGGAAGTTCACCGCGTTGCGGTCGAAGAACAGGATGCCGAAGTTGAGGCTGAGCAGGGCGGTCACCCAGATCTGGTAGCCCTTCCCCCTTGCCTGTCCGGCGCCGGTACCCTGTCCGGCATCGCCCATGTGGTCGTCCCGCATCCCGTTCTCCCCATCCCGTCCTGGGCGGTCCATCTTGCCGCCTTTCCGTAGCGTCCTAGTCCGTCGTCGCCGTCCTCTCTTGCATTGGCGCGCAGCCCGATGCGGACCAGCGCGCAAGTCGTCAGATAAAGGGCCGCACCGGATCGCTGCCGTCCCAGTCGAGCGAGGCCTGCCACATCCGCGTGAAGTGCCCGTCCATTCCGGGGGTTGCGGGGATCAGTTCGAGGAAGCCCGGTGCCGCCCCGTTTCCGCCCTCGAGATAGGCGACGCTTCCGCCGGTCGGCACGGCGGCCTTGAAGGCCAGTTCATATCCGCGCGAAAGGTAGTCCCGCAGCGCGGCCTCGACGTCCTCGCAGGCGATGCCGAAGTGATGGAAGCCGTAGCCCCGCTTCTCCACCGTCTCGCGATAGACCGAGGGATTGCCGTCGAGCGGCTGGATCAGTTCGATCTGCATGTGGCCGGCAAAGCCCATCGCGATGGTCACGTCCGCCGTCGACGGCGCGCCACGATAGAACTGGTCCGGTCCGAGGAAGTGGTCGAGCAGGAAGAACGGCCCCGCCGCGCAATCCTTCTGGAAGTGCGCGATCGAGGCGTGGACGTCCTCCACCACGAACGCGGTCTGCATCACGCCGCCGAAAGGCTGGCCAAATCCGAGCAAGCTCGCCATCGATTTCCTCTCCTGCGCCGCCACCTCTATGGGCAGTCGGCGCGACAATCATACTGCATCAAAGGGTTATTGCGACCTTCCCGAAGAGCCCCGGCGAAGATTGATAGGAATAGGCATCCATTGCCTGCTCGATGGGGAACGCCCGGTCGACGACCGGCTTGATGCCGTGCGCGTCGATGAAGGCGTTGAGACGTTCGGCCATGCCCTTCGAGCCGACGAAGATCCCGCGGATCGATGCGCCCTTGAACATCAGCCCGTGCGGGTTGGTGTCACCCTCGCGCGTCAGCACGCCGATCAGCGCGATCTCGCCGGCGAAGCCGACCGCCGCGATCGACTGCGAAAGCGTGCCCGCCCCGCCAACCTCGACGACCTTGTCCACCCCGCCGCCGGCAAGCCGGGCCGCTTCCGCGCCCCATTCGGGCGTCGTGCGGTAATTGATCACATGGTCCGCGCCGAGCGCCTTGACCCGCTCCAGCTTCTCGTCCGACGAAGACGTCGCGATCACCGTCGCTCCTGCGGCCTTGGCGATCTGCAAGGCCAGCAGCGACACGCCGCCGGTGCCCAGCACCAGCACGCTGTCGCCTGCCTTCACAGGACGCGGGCCTTCCATCAGCGCGTTCCAGGCAGTGACGCCGGCGCAGGGCAGGCATGCCGCCTCGGTATAGTCCAGCGTCGCGGCAAGGCGCACGACACCGTGCTCGGGCAGCACGACGTAATCCTGAAGCATCCCCTGCGCCGGCGGCGCGCCCAGCGCGGGGCCCACGCCGGGGTTCGGCGGACCGTCGTTCCAGTTCTGGAAGAAGAGCCCGGCCACCCGGTCGCCGACCTTGAACGAGGAAACACCCTCACCCACCGCTACGATTTCGCCCGCGCCATCGGAAAGCGGCACAGTGTCATGCTGCACCACGCCGCCCATGTAGAAGCCCAGGGGAATGATCTGGTCGCGATAGTTCAGCGAGCAGGCATGAACCCGTACCAGCACCTCACCCGCACCCGGTTGCGGGACCGGCACGTCGCCCATTCTCAGATCGTCGAGCGAGGTCGACCCCTTCGCAACAAGCCATTGGCGCATCGTGTTCTTCTCCCTTCCGGCGATCATCGCCCATTCGCCGGCAGGAATTAATCAGTCAGACAAACAGATTTCACCTAGTGAACTAATTCGGGTTCATCTCCAGCGCCCTGCCGATGGCGCGGGCCGTGGCCTTCAGCGCATCGAGATGCCGCTGGACCACCGCCTCGTCTGCGCCACGACGCCCCGGCCAGGTCACGTTGATCGTGGCAATGGGCGCTCCGGCAACCATGATCGGAACCGCCATCGACCGCCGCCCGTCGCGCAGCACGAGCTGCTTCGACCGGTCCGGCCAGGGCAGCAGCGGATCGCGGGTCGCATAACCGCGCTGGCGCACCTGAAGCAGCATCTGGCGAAGTTCCGCCTCGCTTCCCTCAGGCGGATTGCGCGGGCGCAGCCGGTCGATGATCGAATCGCGCTCGGCATCGCCGCAGGCCGCCAGATAGGCGCGCCCGGTCGCGGTATGGATGTAGGACAGCTTCACGCCGACCGGTCCGAGAATCGCCGAATCGAGCTTGAACAACGGGCTGTTGGTCTCGAGGATTTCCATGTGATCGAGCCGCGGCGCGGCCAGCACCGATGGCCAGGCCACCCGCGTGGAAAGCGCCTTCATGTGCGGCGAGGCAATTTCGGCGATGTGCGAGGAAGACGTCACCGGCGCCCGTTCGACCCGGTCCACGTGCGGCAGATAGGCACCGTCCGCAAGCCTCTGCCACACCAGCCCCTTCTGGCCCAGCGTCACCAGCATGCGCAAAAGCGTTGCCTTTGGCAGGCCCGTGGCGAGGTGCAGTTCGTGCAGGCTGGCGGCCTTGCGCGTCTGCACTTCGATCAGCACGTCCAGCCCACGTTCGAGCGCGCGCACGGTCTTGACCCTGCGTTCCAGCATCCTTCCGGCTCCCATTCCGCTCATGGCGGCGATTTATGCGTTTCACCTTATGGAACGTAAAATCCCGAAAGCCTCGTGCAAAGTCAACCGCAGTGTCGCAGCAATAGGGAACGGAGAGGAAAACAATGACCGACAAGCCCAGCGTCCTGTTCATCTGCACGCAGGATACCGAGGAAGAGGAAGCCCGCTTCACCCGCGCCGCGCTCGAGGCGGCGGGCGTCGAAGTCGTCCACCTCGATCCCAGTGTCCGCCGCTCGCTCGGCGGGGCGGAAATCTCGCCGGAAATGGTCGCCCAGGCCGGCGGAATGACCATCGAGGAAGTCCGCGCCCTCGGCCACGAAGGCAAGTGCCAGGACGCGATGATCCGTGGTGCCATCGCCGCCGCGCACGAATGGGACGCCAGACACCCCGTCTCCGGCATTCTCGCGGTCGGCGGCTCGATGGGCTCGGCGCTTGCCGGTGCGCTCATGCAGAGCTTCCCCTATGGCCTGCCCAAGCTGATCGTCTCGACCATGGCCTCGGGCTTCACCAAGCCCTACATGGGCGTGAAGGACATCGCGATGATGAACGCGGTGACCGATATCTCGGGCATCAACACGATCAGCCGCGACGTCTTCCGCAACGCTGCCAACGCCGTTGCCGGAATGGCGAAGGGCTACGACCGCGACAAGGGCCCCGAAAAGCCTCTCGTCCTCATCACCACGCTCGGCACGACGGAAACCAGCGTGAAACGCATCCGCCAGGCACTGGAAAGCGATGGCTGCGAAGTCATGGTCTTCCATTCCTCCGGCGCGGGCGGCCCCACGCTCGACGGGCTCGCCGCCGACAAGGACGTGGCGCTGGTCCTGGACCTTTCCCCGACCGAGATCCTCGACCACCTCTTCGGCGGCCTGGCTGATGCCGGTCCGGATCGCGGGCGCGCGGCCCTGCGCAAGGGCATCCCGACGATCCTTGCCCCCGGCAATGCCGATTTCATCATCGGCGGTCCGATCGACGCCGCGGAAGCGCAGTTTCCAGGCCGGCGCTACCACCAGCACAACCCGCAGCTCACCGCAGTCCGCACCAACGTCGCGGACCTTCGGAAGCTGGCCGATCACCTTGCCGCCAACGTGCGCGAGGCCAAGGGCCCGGTCCGGGTCTTCACCCCGCTCAAGGGCTTTTCCAGCCACGACAGCGAAACGGGCCACCTGCTCGACCTCTCGGTGCCGGGACCCTTCGCCGAATATCTCGCCAGCGTCATGCCAGGTCACGTGCCGGTGACCGCCGTGGACGCCCATTTCAACGACGAAGCCTTCTCCAGCGCGGTCATTGCCGCCGCGCGCGAGATGCTTGCCGCAAAGAACTGACCGGACCATGACCGACGACCTGCCCCTGACCCACGAAGACATTGCCGAGATCGCCGCGATTCTCGAAAAGTCGGGCTATCGCGAACTCGATCTCGCCACCCGCCGCTTCCGCCTCAAGGTCGCCAGGGGCGATGGCGGCGACGGCGTCACGCAGGAATGGCAATGGGCAGGATCGGCTGCCGATGTCGTTGCCGAAAGCGCAGCCACCGAAGCCGACCCCGATGCCATCTGTTCGCCGCTTCCGGGCACCTTCTACCACGCACCGCAGCCCGGCGCGCCGCCTTTCGTCCAGCCCGGCGATGTCGTCGGCCCTGAAACCGTCATCGGCATTGTCGAGACGATGAAGCTGATGAACCCGGTCCATGCCGGGCGCAGCGGCACGGTCGGCGCGATGCTGGTCCCCAACGGAACGCTTGTCGCCAAGGGCGAAGCGCTGGTCCGGCTGACCTGACATGATCCGCAAGCTGTTCATCGCCAATCGCGGAGAGATCGCTCTCCGCGTGATCCGCACCGCGCGCGCCATGGGGATCGAAACCGTCCTTGGCGCATCCGAGGCCGATGCCTCCTCGCTCCCGGCCAAGCTTGCCGACCACGTTGCGATCGTCGGCCCCGGCCCCTCGTCGCAGGGCTATCTGTCGATTGAACGCGTCGTCGATGCAGCGGTCAGGTCCGGCTGCGACGCGGTCCACCCGGGCTATGGCTTCCTTTCCGAAAACGCCGGTTTCGCCCGTGCGGTCGCTGCCGCCGGCATCCGCTTCGTCGGGCCGGACATCGCGACGCTCGAAGGCATGGGCGACAAGCTCGCTGCCCGCGCTCTCGCGGTCGAGGCGGGCCTGCCCGTCCTCCCCGGCGGCGAGGCCGCGACCCGCGCCGATGTCCACGCCCGCGCCACGGAGACCGGCTACCCGCTCCTGCTCAAGGCGGTTGCGGGCGGCGGCGGCAAGGGCATGCGCCGGGTTGACCGACCCGAAGACCTCGATGCCGCGCTCGACATGGCCCAGGCCGAAGCGCAGGCCGCGTTCGGCAACGGCGCGGTCTATGTCGAACGCTTCGTCGCGCGCGGACGCCATGTTGAAGTCCAGCTTCTTGGCGACGGAACCAACGCCATCCATCTCGGCACGCGCGACTGCTCGATCCAGCGCCGATTCCAGAAGCTCGTCGAGGAAGCACCCGCTCCCGCCATGCCGCTCGCCTCGCGCGAGGGCATCGAACAGGCCGCGGTCCGCCTCGCCCGTCATCTCGGCTATCGCGGCGCCGGCACTGCCGAGTTCCTCGTCGATGCCGAGGACTTCTCGTTCTATTTCCTCGAACTCAACGCGCGCATCCAGGTTGAGCATCCGGTGACCGAGGCGATCACCGGCGTCGACCTCGTCGAGCAACAGCTTCTTGTCGCCATGGGCAAGCCCCTGTCGCTGACCCAGGCGATGGTCCGCCCCAACGGGCATGCCATCGAGGTGCGCATAAACGCCGAAGATCCCGACGCGGACTTCCGCCCCTCCCCCGGCCGCGCAACCCGCGCCGCCTGGCCCGCAGGCGAAGGCGTCCGGGTAGACACCCACATCGGCCTCGGGGGTGAAGTGCCGCCGTTCTACGATTCGCTCATGGGCAAGCTCATCGTCCACGGCGCAACCCGCGAACAGGCGGTCGAGCGCCTTCGCAAGGCTCTGGATTCACTGCACATCGAAGGCCTGCCGACCACCGCACCGCTCCACCGCCGCATCGTCCTCGACCCGCGCTTCGTCGCCGGCGGGGTCGACACCGGCTTCCTGACAGGACTTGCCCAATGACCGAGATCCGTCTCGTCGACGTCACCATGCGCGATGGCAACCAGAGCCTTTGGGGTGCCACCGGCCTCAACACCGCGCACATGCTCCAGGCGGCGGCGCTGACCGAGGCCTGCGGCTTCCGTGCGATCGACTTCACCTCGTCGAGCCACATGGCCGTGGCCGTGCGCTACTTCCAGAACAACCCGTGGGAACGCCTGCGCCGCATGGCCGCAGCCATGCCCACCACGCCGCTCCAGTTCATCACCACGGGCCTGCGCTTCATCGCCTGGCAGCAGGCCGATCCAGAATTCATGCGCCTGGTATACCGCGCCTTGCAGGCCAACGGCGTCGGCCGGTTCGTGCTACTCGATCCGATGCACGAAGTGCCCGCGGTGATCGAGGCTGCCAAGCTGGTGAAGGAAGAAGGCAACGCCGAAGTAATGGCGGCGCTCACCTTCACTCTTTCCGAGATCCACACCGACCAGTTCTACGCCGACTTTGCCCGCGCCGTCGGGCAGAGCCCGAACATCGACCTGTTCTACATCAAGGACCCTGCCGGACTTCTCTCGGTAGACCGCGCCCGCACGCTCGTGCCAGCGGTGAAGGCCGTGATCGGCAATCGCCCGCTGGAAATCCACGCCCACACCACTGTCGGCCAGGGCATGATGGCGAGCCTCGAAGCGGCGAAGCTCGGCATTTCCGCCATCCATGTCGGCGTCGGACCGGGCGGTGACGGTTCGTCGTTGCCCGAAGCCAACCGCATGGTCGCAAATCTCGAGGAGGCGGGCTTTTCGGTCGGCGTGGACAAGGCGGCGCTGAAGCGCCTCACCACCTATTGGGAGCGCGTCGCGCTGGCGGAGGGGCTTCCGCCCGGCACTCCGCAGAACTTCGACGCCAGCTTCCTGCGCCACCAGATCGCGGGCGGCGTGATGACCACCATCGCCCGCCAGCTCGACGAACTGGGCCTGTCCGACAGGATGGGCGCGGTGATCGAGGAGACCGGGCAGGTCCGCGCCGATCTGGGCTTCCCGATCATGGTCACGCCGTTCCCGCAGATGGTCATGACCCAGGCCCTGTTCAACGTGATCGGAGAGCGGCGCTATGCGCAGGTCTCGGACCAGGTGATCCGCTATTGCATGGGCAAGTTCGGCAAGCCCACGTCGCCCGTGGACCGCGAGGTGCTGGCAACGATCATGGACCGCCCCCGCTCGCGCGAGCTTGAGGACGAGCCCATGTTCCCCGCCCTTGGCGACCTGCGCCGCCAGTTCGGCAGCCATCTGCCGGACGAGGAATTCCTGCTGCGCGCGGTCATGCCCGGCGAACAGGTCGATGCAATGCTCGCCGCCGGCCCGTCGCGCGCCACCTACTCGCCACAGGCCGCCCCCATCCTCTCGTTGCTGCGCCAGCTTGCCGCAAGGCCTGACGCCCGCGACATCGTGATCGAACGCGAAGGCTTCCGCCTTGCCCTCCATGCCGGAGCATCCCTTTGACATTTTCCCCGGAATTCAAGGCCCGTCTCAAGGACGCGGCCGGTTTCATCTTCGACATGGACGGCACCATCGCGCTGGGCGACGCCAAGAGCGGCGGCCACCGCGCCCTGCCCCATGCCATCGAAGTCCTTGAAACGCTCAAGGCCGCCGGTACGCCGTTCGTGGTCTTCACCAACGGCACCGCAAAGCCCCCGGCGGCCTATGCCAACTCCTTGAGGAACGCAGGCTTTCCCGTGGAAGACAGCCAGATGCTGACGCCCTCGTCCTCGGCGGCGGTGTGGCTGGGCAAGGTCGGCATGGGCAAGGTCCGCGTCCTCGGAAACCCCGGTTGCGCCGCCCCGCTGATCGACGTCGGCCTCGAGGTCGTCGGCCCCTCGCAGGAGGCGGACGGCGTCGAGGCGGTCTACACGGGCTGGTTCCGCGAGTTCGATTTCAACGCCCTCGAGGCCGCCTGCCACTCGTTGTGGAACGGCGCGAAGCTGGTGACCGCCAGCAACGTCCCGTTCTTCGCCACCGAGAACGGCCGCGCGATCGGCGCGAGCTTTCCCATCAACGCCATGCTGACGGCCATGACCGGAAAGCGCCCGCGCATTCTCGGCAAGCCGTCGCGAGTTGCGTTCGAGACGGCGATGTCCATCATGGGCCTGCCGCGTTCCGCGGCGAAGAACGTCGTCGTCGTTGGCGACGACCCGGCCCTCGAGATGCGGATGGCGAACGCCGTCGGTGCACACTCGGTCGGACTCGCGACGGGGATCATGGGCGGCGATGCGGCTCTTCCGGAAAAGGATCGGCCCTCGGCGCTGCTAAAGGACCTGCGCCCCCTGCTGGAGGCGCTTTGATCGCCGCCGCGTGTGGTTAGGTGCTTTTAGGTGCTTTTAGGTGCCGTTCGGGTCATTCACCCGCATTTCCGCCTTGAAGTGCTGTATTCATTCACAATCAGTCGGTCATCGTCGGCTCTTCGGGTGCGCGGCCCGCTCTCCACAGGTAGAGCCCCGCGCCCACGATGATGACCGCCCCGGCAGCCGCAACCCCGTCCGGCCGCTCGCCGAACAGGCCCCAGCCCAGCACACCGGCCATGAGAAGCTGGACGTAGGTCATCGGCGCGATCGTGGCTGCGCCGGCACGCGTCGTCGCCATGTAGATAAGCGCATGGGCCGTGCTGGCACTGACCGCGATGAGCGCGCACTTGGCGATCACGGACATTGCCGGAACCTGGACCGCGAAGAAGGCCACCCCGCTGAAATGGCCGGACAATGTGGCGATGCAAAGGAACAGGCTGCCGATCAGCGCGACGTTGAACTGCATCGAAAGCGCGCTCCCCATTCCGGCCACCTTGCGGTTCGCGATAATGAGCAGCGCCATCCCCGTCGCGGAGACCATGGGCAGCAGCGCTGCAAGGCCCAGCAGGCCGAAGTTCGGGCGCAGGATCAGCAGCACGCCGCCGAATGCCACGATGCTGGCGATCCAGGTCTCGCGTCGCAGCGGCTCCTTTAGCAGCACTGCTGCAAGAAGCGCCGTAATCATCGGGCTCGTAAAGGAAATCGCGGTCGCCTCTCCAATCGGCATCAGGTGCACGGCGCTGAAGAACGACATGGCCGACATCGCCACGCAGAAGCCCCGCAACACCTGCCAGCGCGGCTTCGGAAACGCGAAGCCCGAAGGCCCTTCGCGAAGCAGCAGTACGATCCCCAGGCCGACTGCGCCGAAGACGTAGCGCAGCGCGCCGATCGCGGTTCCCGGCCACATGCCCGCCATACTCTTGACCACCGCATCGCCGACCGAAAGCAGGGCAAAGCCGAGAAGCGCGAAAATCAGCGCGGATCTGTGACTGTCTTGCAAGCGCGACGTTCCCTGGAAAGCGCCGGAGGGCACCGGCTGCCGATTGTTACATCCCCGGCAGGGGCTCTAGTCGCCTTCGACTTCTCGCTCCACACAGAAATGCGGTAAAAACCGGATGTTACCGAACCTGTTTCAATCTGGCAGCAACCATTTCGTAAACCGTCCGCATAAACGATTTTCTAACCATGACCCGCGCATAGACCGCCATCTGCCGTCAACGGTTAGCCTTTCATAAAAGATTGGCGCGTAGAAAAATCGGCAGATGGACGGGAAGATTGCACGATGAGCGCTTTCGGGCGAAAGAACGGCATTGCAGGCAATTCCGGCGGAGGTCGCCCCTCGTTCGGCGTGGCCCGCCCGATGCGTGGAGGCGAAGCCGGGGCCACGGGCGCCGCGCCGTCGTCGGCTTCCACGCCGATGCCCGTCCCGATGCCCATGCCGATGGGAGGGGACCAGTTCCCGCCGATCCCGTCGATGGAGGACATGGACGCCCCGTCGAGCGCGGCTGCCCTGAAGGCCGATGCGCTGTCGCGCCTGGCGGACCGCGCCAACGCGGTTGCCGAGGGCAATTACCAGGCCGAAGGGTTCGAAGCCTCGGTCCACAAGATCAAGGAACAGGTGCTGCCGCGCCTGCTCGAGCGCGTCGATCCGGAAGCGGCCGCGACCCTGACCAAGGACGAGCTGTCCGAGGAATTCCGGCCGATCATCATGGAAGTGCTGGCCGAGCTGAAGGTCACGCTGAACAGGCGCGAGCAGTTCGCGCTGGAAAAGGTGCTGATCGACGAGCTGCTCGGCTTCGGTCCGCTGGAAGAGCTGCTCAACGACCCGGACGTTTCCGACATCATGGTCAACGGACCTGAGCAGACCTACATCGAAAAGAAGGGCAAGCTGCAACTTGCCCCGATCCGTTTTCGCGACGAAAGCCACCTGTTCCAGATCGCCCAGCGCATCGTCAACCAGGTCGGCCGCCGCGTCGACCAGACCACGCCGCTGGCCGACGCCCGCCTCAAGGACGGCAGCCGCGTCAACGTGATCGTGCCGCCGCTGTCGCTGCGCGGCACCGCGATCTCGATCCGCAAGTTCTCCGAAAAGCCGATCACGATCGACATGCTGCGCGACTTCGGCTCGATGTCGGACAAGATGGCGACCTGCCTCAAGATCGCCGGCGCAAGCCGCATGAACGTGGTCATCTCGGGCGGTACCGGTTCGGGCAAGACGACGATGCTCAACGCCCTGTCGAAGATGATCGACCCGGGCGAGCGCGTGTTGACCATCGAGGACGCGGCCGAACTCCGCTTGCAGCAGCCGCACTGGCTTCCGCTGGAAACGCGTCCGCCGAACCTTGAAGGCCAGGGTGCGATCACCATCGGCGACCTTGTGAAGAACGCGCTGCGCATGCGTCCCGACCGCATCATCCTGGGCGAAATCCGTGGCGCAGAATGCTTCGACCTTCTGGCGGCGATGAACACCGGCCACGACGGGTCGATGTGCACGCTTCACGCCAACAGCCCGCGCGAATGCCTTGGCCGTATGGAAAACATGATCCTGATGGGCGATATCAAGATCCCCAAGGAGGCCATCAGCCGCCAGATCGCGGAATCGGTCGACCTGATCGTTCAGGTCAAGCGCCTGCGCGATGGTTCGCGTCGCACGACCAACATCACCGAAGTGATCGGGATGGAAGGCGACGTGATCGTGACGCAGGAACTGTTCAAGTTCGAATATCTGGACGAGACCGACGAAGGCAAGATCATCGGCGAGTTCCGGTCCTCCGGCCTGCGCCCATACACTCTTGAAAAGGCGCGCCAGTTCGGGTTCGACCAGGCCTATCTCGAGGCCTGCCTCTAGGCCGTAAACGGCCTAGGCCGCGAACCACTCCCGCGCCGCGAGGCCGAGGAGAATACAGGCGGCAAGGAAGGCGATCAGGTAGATCACCGTCCACGGCATGAACCCGACCGCATCAAGGTTGACGCGGCGCATGCGGCGACGCTCTGCCCAGACCGCAAGCATCGCTATGGCGAGGGCCAGCGCGCCGGCGCTTGCGTGAAACTCCCAGATGCGCGCGAACCAATCTTCCATGGCCCGCCAGATGGGCAAGGAAAGGGTTGATCGCAAGCCCTCATGTCCTATGGGCTTGCCATGTCTTCGCACGACCGACCGATGCTCGCCCTGGCGCTGCGCCTCGTCGCAACGGTGCTGTTCTCGGTCATGCTTCTCTTGGTCAAGCTTACCGGAGAGCGAGGCATTGCCTTGCCTGAAACGCTGTTCTGGCGGCAAGCGCTGCCCGCAGTCTCGATCTTCGTGTGGTTGCTGTCGCGCGGACAACTGTACCGGCTGAAGACCAGGCGTCCATGGATTCATGCCCGGCGTGCCCTGATCGGCGGCACCGGCATGTTCCTGACGCTGGGCGTCGTGCGCCTGCTGCCGCTGGCCGAGGCGACCATCCTGGGCTTCACCACGCCGATGTTCGCCGTCATCCTTTCGGCGTTGATGCTGAAGGAGAAAGTCGGCGTTTGGCGGTGGACCGCAGTGATGATGGGCCTCGTCGGCGTCGTCATCATCGCGGGTCCGGACACAGGCAGCCTGCCGCTGTTCGGCGTCGCCGTCGGCATTGGCGCGGCCTTCATGGTGGCGCTGGTGACAGTCCAGGTGCGCGATCTCGGTCGGACCGAGGAGCCACTGACGGTCGTGTTCTACTTCTCCGCGTTCAGCGCGCCGGTGCTCGCGCTCGGCCTGCTGAGCACGGGCGCGCACCACGATACGACGGGCTGGCTGATGCTTGGCGGCATCGGCCTCACCGGCCTATTCGCGCAGATCGCGATGACTGCCTCGCTACGCTATGGCTCGGTGTCGAGCGTGATCGTGGTCGATTACGTCCAGCTTGCGTGGGCGACGTTCTGGGGCTGGCTGATCTTCAACCACCTTCCTCCCGCGACAACGTGGATCGGCGCGCCCGTCATCATCGGAGCGAGCCTTCTGATCGCCTGGCGCGAACACGTGCTTGCGAAGGCAAGGGTGCCTGCCCGATCGGCCCCGTGACGGAACCGGGCCATCGGTCCGGCGTTCTTCCTCTCGTCCAGTCCGTGAGGCGCCCCGCGCCTTACCTGAAAGTTCGAAAGGTGAGTACCATGATCCGCAAGATCGTCTTTGCCACCATGATGGGTGGCCTTCTGCTTGGCGCCACTGCCTGCAACACCGTGAAGGGTGCCGGCCAGGACCTCGAGTCCGCGGCCAACGCAGGCGAGGAAGCCATCAACTGACGCCGGCAAGATGCCGACAGGAAACAAGGGCCGTCCCGGCAAGCCGGGGCGGCCCTTTTCCGTTCCCGTCAGGTCGTTCAGGCCTGGCTGGACCAGACCAGCCTGGGCTTGCGCGCCGCCAGCGTTTCGTCGAGCCGGCGCCGGGGCGCGAGATGCGGCGCCGACTTGAGCGCCTCGTCCCCTGCCCGCGCGCGTTCGGCCAGCGAGCGCATTGCGCCGATGAACTGGTCGAGCCCGGCCTTGCTCTCGGTCTCGGTCGGCTCAACCAGCATCGCGCCGTGGACGACCAGCGGGAAGTACACCGTCATCGGGTGATAGCCCTCGTCGATCAGGCCCTTGGCAAGATCGAGCGTCGAGAAGCCTTCGGCAAAGCCGTCGTCCGAGAACAATGCCTCGTGCATGCACGGGCCCGCCGCGCCGAACGGAGCATCGAGAACGTCGTCGAGGCTGCGCAGGACATAGTTGGCGTTGAGCACGGCATCGCCCGAAACCTGGCGCAGTCCGTCCGCTCCGTGGCTCAGGATATAGGCGAGCGCACGGGTGAACATGCCCATCTGGCCGTGGAACGCGCACATCCGGCCGAAAGCCTGGGGGTGTTCCTCATGCGCGTGTTCCTCCTCGATCAGCCGGATCGAACCGTCCGCCTGCCGCGCCGTGAACGGCAACGGACCAAAGGGCGAAAGCGCTTCGGAAAGGACCACCGGTCCCGAACCCGGACCGCCGCCGCCGTGGGGCGTCGAGAAGGTCTTGTGCAGGTTGATATGCATCGCGTCGACGCCGAGATCGCCCGGACGAACGCGCCCGACGATCGCGTTGAAGTTCGCACCGTCGCAATAGACATAGCCGCCCGCGGCATGGACCGCATCGGCAATGACCTTGAGATCGCGCTCGAACAGGCCACAGGTGTTGGGGTTGGTGATCATCACCCCGGCGATGTCCGGCCCCAGGCGCGCGGTGAGCGCGGCGGTATCGACGCGGCCATCGGGCGTGGCTGGGATGTTCTCGACCTTGAACCCGGCGAAGGCGGCGGTGGCGGGGTTGGTGCCGTGCGCGCTTTCGGGAACAAGGATCACGTTGCGCGGATCGCCCTTCGCTTCCAGCGCGGCGCGGATGCACAGCAGCCCGCACAGCTCGCCGTGGGCACCGGCCTTGGGCGTCATGGCGACGCCGTGCATGCCGGTCAGTTCGATCAGCCAATGCGCCAGCTCGTTGATGACGCCAAGCGCGCCCTGCACCGTCTGGACGGGCTGAAGCGGGTGGACATCGGCAAAGCCGGGCATGCGCGCGACCTTTTCATCAAGGCGCGGATTGTGCTTCATCGTGCACGAGCCGAGCGGAAACAGCCCGAGATCGATCGCATAGTTCTGGCGCGAAAGGCGGGTGTAGTGGCGCACGGCCTCCGGCTCCGACAGGCCCGGCAGGTCCGGCCGTTCAGCGCGGGCGAGCGGGCCCAGCGCGGAAAGGTCGATCCCGTCCGTTTCGGGGAAGTCCACGCCCGAACGGTCGGCCTGGCCGAGTTCGAAGATGAGCGCTTCCTCGAGTTGCAACGCGCGGTTGCCGGTAAAGGTCTGGACGCCGCCTGCAGGCACGTTCTCGCCCATCGAAGGGCGCCAACCGGTGGGGTTGATCGCGTTCATGCCAGCACCTCCTTCAGCGCGGCAACAAGGGCCGCGATATCCTCGTCCGTCGTGCATTCGGTGGCGGCAACGACCATGCCGTTCGCCAGCGCCGCTTCCTGTGGATAGAGACGGCCGAGCGAAACGCCGCCGAGGACATGCCGGTCGGCAAGATCGCGGACAATCTGCCGCGCGTCGTGTGGCAGCGCCACGGTGAACTCGTTGAAGAAATGGCTGTTGACCACTTCGATCCCGGATACCTGCGCCAGCGCCGCCGCCGTCTTGCGCGCGGCAAGGTGGCTGAGCCTTGCCATGTCGGCGAGGCCCGAACCGCCAAGCAGCGTCAGGTGGATCGAGAACGCCAGCGCGCAAAGGCCGGAGTTGGTGCAGATGTTGCTCGTCGCCTTCTCGCGGCGGATATGCTGCTCGCGCGTGGAAAGCGTAAGCACGAAGCCTCGCTTGCCGTCGGCATCCACGGTTTCGCCGCAGAGGCGGCCCGGGATCTGGCGCAGGTACTTCTCGCGACAACCGAACAGGCCAAGGTAGGGCCCGCCGAACTGGAGGCCGACGCCAAGCGACTGCCCCTCGCCCACGACGATGTCCGCGCCGAGGCTGCCCGGGCTTTGCAGGACGCCAAGGGCGACGGGTTCGGTGACGACCGTGATCAGAAGCGCGCCTTGCGCCTGCGCGGCGGCTGCGATCTTCGCCAGGTCGGGGATGCGTCCCAGAATGTCCGGGTACTGCACGACGACGCAGGAAGTCTCGCCATCGATCCTGGCGACGAGCGCATCGTCATCGGGCGCGGCGGTAAGCACCGGTGCGCTGGTATCCAGAACGTCGCCGGTGAACCTGGCCATCGTCCGCGCGGTCTCGACATAGTGCGGGTGCAGGCCGCCCGAAAGCAGGGCCTTGCCGCGCTTGGTGATGCGGCCTGCCATGGCAATCGCTTCCCAGCACGCGGTCGAGCCATCATAGAGCGATGCGTTGGCGACATCGGTGCCGAACAGCCGCGCGACCTGGGTCTGGAACTCGAACAGGACCTGGAGCGTGCCTTGCGCGATTTCGGGCTGGTAGGGCGTGTATGCCGTCAGGAACTCGCCGCGCTGGATCATGTGATCGACGGTGGCGGGGACATGGTGGCGATAAGCGCCAGCGCCGAGGAAGAACGGCACCGATCCGGCCGTCACGTTGTTGGCGGAAAGGCGCGCCATGTGGCGCTCGACCGCCATCTCGCTGGCATGGTTCGGCAGGCCGGCGATGGGCGCGGAAAGCCGCGCTTCGGCGGGAACGTCGGCGAACAGCTCGTCGACGGAACCCGCGCCGACGACCGAGAGCATGGCGCTCCGGTCGGCGTCGGTCAGGGGAAGATAACGCATCGTGTCAAAGCTCCGCGACGTAGGCCTGATAGGCAGCCTCGTCCATCAGGCCGTCGAGTTCGGCGGCATCGGCCAGGGTCATCTTCCACAGCCAGCCCTCGCCTTCAGGGTCGGTGTTGACCAGTTCGGGCTGCTCTTCGAGCGCGGCATTGGCGAGAGTGACCTTGCCCGAAACCGGGGCGTACACGTCCGACGCGGCCTTGACGCTGTCCACCACCGATGCGCTGTCGCCCTTGCCGACTTCGCTGCCCTCGCCGGGCAGTTCGACGAAGGTGATGTCACCGAGCTGGCTCTGTGCGTAGTCGGTGATGCCGACGGTCGCTTCGCTGCCCTCGACCGCGATCCATTCGTGGTCCTTGGTGAAATAGCGGGTCATCAGGCGGCTCCTTTGCGGTGATAACGGTGGGGAACGAAAGGCATGGACACGACGCTGGCGGCGAGCTTGCGTCCGCGCACGTCGATGGAAAGGGCGGTGCCCGGCGCGGCCAGATCGACCGGCACATAGGCCATGGCGATGGGCCGCTCGAGGCTGGGCGAGAAACCGCCGGAGGTGACGGTGCCGACTTCGGCGTCGTTCGAAAGCACTGTCGCACCTTCGCGCGCGGCCATGCGGCCCTCGATGGCGAGGCCGACGCGGCGCGTGGCGGCGCCGCTGGCGATCAACGGCAGGACCTTGTCGGCCCCGACGAAGCCGCCCTCGTTGCGGCGGCGCTTGTTGATGCCGAACAGAAGGTCCGCGCTGACCGGATCGACCGTGTCGGTCATGTCGTGGCCGTAGAGCGGAAGGCCGGCTTCAAGGCGCAGGCTGTCGCGCGCGCCAAGGCCGATGGTCTTCACCTGCGGCTGCGCGCAGATCAGGTCCGCCAGTTCCGCGGCCTTGGTCGAGGGGACGGAGATTTCGAACCCGTCCTCGCCGGTGTATCCCGAGCGGCTGATCCACGCATCCACGCCGCCCAGCCTGAATGCCGCGCCGCGCATGAAGGTGAGTGCCGAGAGCGGTTGCTCGCCCTTTACCAAGGGCTCCAGCGCCGCGCAGGCGGCCGGGCCCTGGAGCGCGAAGAGCGCGTTGTCTTCGAGGTGGTTGAGCGTCACCTCGTCCGGCAGGTATTCGCGCAGGTGGCCGATATCGTCCCACTTGGTCGCGCCGTTGACGACCAGGTAGAAGCCGGTGCCCCAGCGCGTGACCATCAGGTCATCGAGTATCCCGCCGTCTTCGTTCAGCAGTAGCGAGTAGCGCGCCCCGCCGAGCGGAAGCGTGGACAGGTCGATCGGCAGGATGGCTTCGAGCGCGGCCTCAGCGCCTTCACCCGAAACGTAGATTTGGCCCATGTGCGAAACATCGAAAAACCCGGCGCTCTCGCGGGTCCAGAGATGCTCGGCGATGATGCCCCCGCCTTCTCCGTTGTATTGGACCGGCATCCAGTAGCCGGCGAAATCGACCATGCGACCGCCGCGTGCGCGGTGCCACTGGTCGAGCGGCAGGGCCAACGGACCGGTCGGCACGTCGGGATCAAGGTCTGGGTTTTCGTATGTGTCGCTCACAAATATCGTTCCCGTGCAGTTCAGACGCCATTCGGCGCCCCCTCTGTCACGGAAACCTGAGAGCTTTCCCCCGCCCGCCTCTCCAGACGGGTTTGGATGGGGTTACCCCTTCGGCGGCCCTTCCCTTTGTGGGAGTGGCACTTTCCAGAGCGTCGCTATCGACCAACGCGGTCCATTTGCCTGAGAGATTCCGGGGCGGTTGCTCCTTCGGCGTCTCTCGATCCTGAACGAATCGAGAGAACTCTCCCGCGCGATCAGCGACGCGCCCTCATCGCTGCGCGGCCCGGCGAAGTCAACCGGACTGCGCCACGCTTATCCCCGGCCCACGTCGCGCCCCAGAATACGGCGTAGTTCGTCATGCTCGTGGACAAAGCGGCCACGCTGCTTCGCCCCCGCCAAGGCGAGGATCGCACGAGCCACGTCGCTGTCGCGCGCCGAACGGTACTTGCGCAGCTTGCCCACCAGCAAGAGGTCGAGCAGCGGGCTCAGGATCATGCCGATCCGCTCCCCGGCGCGCGGCGGGCCCTCGCGATGGCCGCGAAGCAGGCCCGGCCGGATCATGTCGAGGCGGTCGAAATGCAGCTTGGCAAGACGGTCCTCGACCTCACCCTTGACCGAGAGGTAGAAGTTCCTGGACGAGAACCGCGCCCCGACCGAGGACACGACGATGAGCTGCCGCGCACCCGCTTCCTTCGCGGCAACGGCGGCTGCCATCACCAGATCGTGATCGACCGCGCGAAAGGCCTGCCTGTCGCCGCCCACCGCCTTGATCGTCGTGCCCAGCGCAATGACGACCGTGTGCGGGCGACCAGCGGCGATGGCATCGGGCCAGTGTTCGGGGTCGGACAGCAGCATTTCCATCCGCGCCCCCTTGGGCAGGGGCACTTCGCGGCGAGCGACGGCGACGAGATGAATGTCCGGGCGCCCTACCGCCTCCGCCATCACGGCGCGGCCGATCAGGCCGGTTGAGCCGACAAGGACGACGCGGGTCTGGTCAGACATTGCTGAGTCCCTCCGGAGCGTGGCCGAAGAGCCGGGCATAGCTGTCGATCGCATAGCGATCGGTCATGCCGGCGATGAAGTCCGCGATGTGGCGCGTCCGCGCGGGTTCCTGCGCCGGAAGGTTCGCCTGCCAGCTTGCGGGCATCTGCGAAGGATCGGCGGCGAACGCGGAAAAGAGCGCGGCGATGACTTCGCGTGCCCGGTCGGCGGTCTGGCGCTGTTCGTCGTGGAGATAGAGCCGCTGGTACATGAACTGCTTGAGCGCGCGTTCTTCCTCGCCCATCGCGGCGGAGAAGCTGGCGAGCGGACGACCGGCAGCACGCACGTCCTCGACGGTTTCCACTCCTGTCTCGGCAATCCGGGTGCGAGCTTCCCCGATCACGTCGTTGACCATGCGGCCGATCTGCCCGCGCACCAGTTCGCGCAGCATCCGGTCCTGCGGCGCACCGGGAAAGCGGCGCTCTATCCCCCGCCACTGTTCGGCCACCGAGGGGAGCTGCATCAGGTCGTCCAGGCAAAGGAAGCCTGCCCGCAGCCCGTCGTCGATGTCGTGGTTGTCGTAGGCGATATCGTCGGAGATCGCGGCGACCTGCGCTTCCAGCGAGGCGAAGGTCGCAAGGTCGAGCGGAAAGGCGGCGTCGAGTTCCTCCAGCGCCCAGGAGGGTTTCAAGATGGGGCCGTTGTGCTTCGCCAGCCCTTCCAGCGTTTCCCAGGTGAGGTTGAGGCCCTCGTGCCCGCAGTAGGGGCTTTCGAGCCGCATCAGCACGCGCAGCGTATTGGCGTTGTGATCGAACCCGCCCGAGCCAGCCATCGCTTCTTCCAGCGCATCCTCGCCCGCGTGGCCGAAAGGAGGATGGCCGATATCATGCGCAAGGCAGAGCGCCTCGGTCAGGTCCTCGTCCAGGCCGAGCGCGCGGGCGATCACGCGGCCGATCTGGGCAACCTCGAGGCTATGGGTGAGGCGGACGCGGTAGTGGTCGCCATCGGGAGCGATGAACACCTGCGTTTTGTGGCGCAGGCGGCGGAAGGCGATGGAATGGATGATCCGGTCGCGGTCGCGCTGGAACGCGCTGCGCGGGCCTCGCGAGGCCTTGTCATCCACACCGAACTCCCGCCCCCGGGTGCGCGCCGGGTCACTGGCGTAAGGCGCGCAAGCAATCATGCACCGCCTCCGGGCATTCCGTCATGCTGAACGTGTTTCAGCATCCATTTGCGGTCCAACGCGGTCCACTCGTGCCGAGCGATGGACCCTGAAACACGTTCAGGGTGACGATGAGACGATGCCAATGTTCCGCTCTCAGCCCCCAAGGATCCAGTCGACCGCCGCCTCGGCGTGGATGCGCGTACCGTCATAGATCGGCAGGACGTTGGCGTCGACGTCGATCACCATGTCGAGTTCGGTGCACCCCAGGACCGCAGCCTGCGCGCCGCGCTGGCCCATGTTGGTCAGCATGGTCTTGAACGTGCGTTCGGCCGAGCGGGTGGCGCGGCCCTGCATCAGTTCCTCGTAGATGATGCGGTCCATCTCGTCGACTTCGCCAAGGACCGGCGGCAGAAGGTTGATGCCGTGGCTGACAAGGCGCTTGCGGTAGAAGCTCTCCATCACGACGTTGTGCGTGCCAAGGATCGTCGCATTGGTCACGCCGTCGGCCTTCATCCGAACGCCCACCGCGTCCGCGATGTGGATTACCGGGATCGAAACCGCGCCCGCGACCTGATCATAGACCTTGTGCATCGAGTTGGCCCCGATCAGCAGCGCCGTCGCTCCGGCCTGTTCGAGACGGCGCGCGCTGTCCGTCAGCACGCCTGCGGCGTGGGCCCATTGCTCGGGCGTGGACAGGCGGATGAGGTTGGTGAAGTCCAGGCTCTCGATCAGCATGGGCGCACTGGCGATCTTGCTGGTGCGCGCCTGGACGAGCTGGTTGATGTCTTCGTAATATGTGCGGGTCGAGACCCAGCTCATTCCGCCGATAAGGCCGATCTTTCGCAACGCTTGAACTCCCCGCGGGATAACGGTCCCCTGTACTGTGGGGCATTACGCAAGGCCGGGGCGAGCGTCTACCGCCCGCGCGGCTCCTTTCACCGCTTCGCGGGCGCTTTCCACCGGTTCACGTCATCCATTACGGAGGTATCGGCGCGGATCAGCCGCCCGACTTCTCTGGCGCGAGGCCCGTGGCGCAGAGCGCGGCGGAGCTCGAAGTGACGCCGAGCAGTTCGGCATCGCCAAGCCGCCGGACGGCCGCGACATAGTCGGCAAGCCCGCGCTTGGCCCCTTGCAGCGCCTGCAGTCGCTTCAGCTGTCCCAGGGACAGCCGGTCGGTCATCCGTTCGGCCATGCAGACGGCATCGGAATCGGAAAGGCCCGCATCGACCAGCGCCGAGCGGACCTTTCCATAAGCCAGTTTCGAAGGCGAGCATGCTCCCGCCGCCAGCGCCAGGGCCAAAGCGGCGGGAGCGATGCGCGCTTTCATCAGTGCTGGAGCGCCTTGACGATGTCCTCGACCATCTTCTTGGCGTCGGCCAGGAGCATCATCGTCTGGTCCATGTAGAACACGTCGTTGTCAACGCCAGCATAGCCCACGCCGCCCATCGAGCGCTTGACGAAGAAGATCGTCTTGGCCTTGTCGACGTCGAACACCGGCATGCCGTAGATCGGCGAGGACTTGTCGGTCTTCGCGGCCGGATTGACCACGTCGTTGGCGCCGATGATGAAGGCCACGTCGGCCTGCGCGAACTCGCTGTTGATGTCCTCCAGCTCGAACACTTCATCGTAGGGCACGTTGGCTTCGGCCAGCAGCACGTTCATGTGGCCGGGCATGCGGCCCGCGACCGGGTGGATGGCGTATTTGACGTTGACGCCTTCCTTCTTGAGCACGTCGCCCATCTCGCGCAGCGCGTGCTGCGCCTGGGACACGGCCATGCCGTAGCCCGGGATGATGATGACGTTCTCGGCTTCCTTCATCATGTAGGCCGCGTCTTCGGCGGACCCGCGCTTCCACGGGCGCTGTTCCTTCGCGGCGCCGCCACCGGCAGCAGCTTCGGCACCGAAGCCGCCCGCGATAACGGCGAGGAACCCGCGATTCATCGCCTTGCACATGATGTACGAGAGGATCGCACCCGACGAGCCGACCAGAGCGCCGGTCACGATCATCGCGGTGTTGTGCAGCGTGAAGCCCATCGCCGCCGCTGCCCAGCCCGAGTACGAGTTGAGCATCGAGACGACCACCGGCATGTCCGCGCCGCCGATCGGGATGATCAGCAGGAAGCCGATGATGAACGAGAGCACCGTGATCGTCGCGATCACCCAGGCCGACTGGTCCTGCGTGAAGTATGCCACCAGCCCGACGATCGCGATCAGCGTGCCGAGGTTCAGCACATGGCGTCCCGGCAGCAGGATCGGCGATCCGCTCATCTTGCCGGCAAGCTTGAGGAACGCGATGACCGAGCCCGAGAACGTGATCGCACCGATGGCGATGCCGAGGCCCAGCTCGATGCGGCTGACCGGGTTGATCTGACCGTCCGGCAGCATGATCCCGAAGGCGCCGGGGTTCAGGTAGGCCGCAAGGCCCACCAGCACCGCAGCCAGACCGACCAGCGAGTGAAACGCGGCAACCAGCTGCGGCATGTCGGTCATCGCGATCTTGCGCGCAATGACGAAGCCAATGCCACCACCGATAGCCAGCGCCACGAGGATTTCCGGCAGACTGGCGATCTCGTGCGTGAGCAGCGTCGTGGCGACCGCGATGGTCATGCCGATCATGCCATAGCGGTTGCCCGCGCGGCTCGTCGCGGGGCTGGAAAGCCCGCGCAGCGCGAGGATGAACAGGACGCCCGAGACGAGATAGGCCAGTGCGACCCAGGGAGAGACAGCGACGTGTTCCATCACTTCTTCTCCTTCTTCTTGTACATCGCCAGCATGCGCGCGGTCACGGCGAACCCGCCGAAGATGTTGACGCTTGCCAGAACGACCGCACCCAGCCCAAGCCACTTGGCCGAAGGGCTACCGGCCGCTGCCGAAGCGACAAGCGCGCCGACCACGATGACAGAAGAAATGGCGTTCGTTACCGCCATCAGCGGCGTGTGAAGGGCCGGCGTGACCGACCAGACGACGTAGTACCCGACAAAGCAGGCGAGCACGAAAATGCTCAGGATCGATATGAAGTCCATGTCAGGCCCCCTCAGCCGAGCAGACGTTCGTTGACCACCTTGCCGCCCTGCGTCAGGCGGATGGCGTTGCCGATTTCCTCGTCCAGAACGGGCTTGCCCTGTTCCTTGTCCCAGAAGGCCGAGAGGAAGTTGTAGAGGTTGCGGCTGAACAGCGCCGAAGCGTCGGCCGGCAGGTGCGCGGGCGTGTTCGAGTAGCCGACGATCTTCACGCCGTGCTTCTCGACAACCTGGTCGGGCACCGAACCCTCGACGTTGCCGCCCTGGGCCACGGCAAGGTCGAAGATGACCGAACCGGGCTTCATCGTGGCAATCTGCGCATCGGAAATCAGGCGCGGCGCGGCGCGGCCCGGGATCAGCGCCGTGGTGATGACGATGTCCTGCTTGGCGATATGCGCGCTCACCAGCTCGGCCTGGGCCTTCTGGTATTCCTCGGACATTTCCGTGGCATAGCCGCCGGCGCCCTCGCCTTCGATGCCCGCAACGCTTTCCACGAAGATCGGCTTGGCACCGAGCGACTGGATCTGCTCCTTCGTTGCCGAACGGACGTCGGTCGCCGAAACCTGCGCGCCGAGACGGCGAGCGGTGGCGATGGCCTGGAGGCCGGCAACGCCGACGCCCATGACAAAAGCCTTGGCGGCAGAGACGGTGCCCGCCGCCGTCATCATCATCGGGAACGCGCGACCATAAAGGTTGGCGGCCACCAGCACGGCCTTGTAGCCGGCAAGGTTCGACTGCGACGACAGGATGTCCATCGACTGTGCACGTGTAATGCGCGGCATGAACTCCATCGCCAGCGCTTCAAGGCCGGCGGCCGCATAAGCGTCCACGCGGGCGCGCTTCACGAATGGATCAAGCCCGGCCACGATCCAGGCACCGGGCTTCACGCCCGCCAGCAGTTCGGGCTCGGGGCCCTGGACGCCAAGCACGATGTCCGCCCCGTTTGCCGGACTGGACACGACTTCGGCGCCCACCGCGCGATAATCCTCGTCGGAAATCGAGGCGGTAATGCCTGCACCTTCTTCAATTGCAACTGTTGCCCCAAGGGCAATGAACTTCTTCACGGTTTCCGGCGTTGCCGAAACCCTGGTCTCCCCCGTCGCGCGTTCCCTGAGGACGGCGATCTTCATTGCCCCCGCCATGCGTGGCTTACTGGATCGCCAGGATGATCAGGAAGACGATGAGGCAGATTGCCGGCGTCGACCACTTCAACATATTGACGAAACCGGAATAGGTGGCCTGAGCGGCCTTCATGTCGTTAGCAGAAGCCATTTTCATCCCCAACATTAAGCGCCAGGTCGGCGCGGCGGCATTGCTCTAGCGACCCGTTCCCCACCGATCAACGCCGGAACGGTCGGATCGCGCTTAATCGCCTCTTTACCCAATCTGGCTATTGGTTTGCTCCTGACGCAAATGCGGGGGAGTCAAAAGACTAGGTCATGCAGGAGTCCGAACAGCGCCTTCTCATGCTGATCGACGATGAACCCGCGCAGTGCCGCCTGATTTCGGCGCTGGCATCGCGGGAGGGGTGGCGCACGATCATCGCGCGCGATTCCGAAAGCGCGATCGCCACGCTCGGCACCCGCCAGGGCATGCAGCTCGGCGCGATCATCCTCGACCAGTGGGTGCCAGGCGACGATGCCTGCACCCTTATCGCCGAACTCAAGGCGCGGCGCCCCGCCCTGCCGATCCTGATGCTGACGACAAGCAGTTCGCCGCTTCTCGCGGTCGAAGCGATGCGCGCCGGGGCCACCGACTATCTCATCAAGCCGGTCGCACCCGAGCGCCTGCTCCAGGCGTTGCGCAGCGCCACCTCGCGCGAGACCAGCGCGAGCGAGTTGCAACCGCTGACCGAGAAGATCGGCGCGACGCTCGACTTCGATTCGATGATCGGCGCCTCGCCCGCGTTCCGGGCCGCGCTGGCTGTCGCGGCAAAGGCCGCTCGCACGCACGGCACCGTCCTGATCGAAGGCGAAAGCGGCACCGGCAAGGAAATGCTCGTCCGCGCCATGCACGCCGCTAGCCCACGCGCCAAGGCGCCCTTGCGCATCGTCAATGCCGGCGGCACTTCGGCCAGCCAACTCGAATCCGCCCTGTTCGGGCATGAAAAAGGCGCCTTCCCCGGCGCATTCGAACGCAACATCGGCATGTTCCAGCATGCAGACGGCGGCACGCTGGTGATCGACGAGGTCGACCGACTTCCAGCGTCCGTCCAGGAACGGCTCGTGCGTTTCCTCACGCGGGGGGACATCCAGCCCGTGGGCGCGCGCCACTCGTTCCGGGTCGATGTACGCCTCATCGTCTGCGCCAACGCGGGCTTGCGCGACCTCGTCCATATCGGCGATTTCGACGCTGACCTTCATGCCCTGCTGACGCAGACGCAGGTCCAGCTTCCGTCCTTGCGCGAACGGCCCGCCGACATCCCGGCTCTTGCCCGCCATTTCCTGGCGCGCATCGGCGAGCAGCCGGGGCTCAGGCCGCTCGGCATCACCGACGGCGCCCTCGCCCTGCTTGCCGCCTACGACTGGCCAGGCAATGTTCGGCAATTGCAGGCCACACTGTTCCGCGCCGCCGTGTTCTGCGACGGCGAGGCGCTGACCGCGCAGGATTTCCCGAGCCTTTCGAACATGATCGGCGAAGGAAGCCGCCGCGCGCCCAGCGTTACGGACGGAGCCGGCATCACTCTGTTCGCGGCCGACGGAAACCTGCGCCCGCTGGAAGACATCGAAGCGGACGTCATCCGCCTGGCCATCGGCCACTATCGCGGCCGCATGACCGAGGTCGCCAGAAGGCTCGGCATCGGGCGCTCGACGCTCTACCGCAAGCTGTCCGAGCTCGGGATCGACAACGCGGCCTGACGTCAGGCCAGTTGGCTGAAATCCGTCAACGCCGCGTCGCGCAGCCCGCGCCAGACATGCAGGGCCTGAACCGTCTCGGCCACATCGTGAACGCGGACCATCTGGCATCCGGCGTCCATCGCCTTCAGCGCCAGCATAACCGAACCAGCCATGCGCTGGTGCGCCGGCGCCTCGTTGGATAGCGCGCCGATCATGCGCTTGCGGCTCGCCCCGAAAAGGATCGGGTGGCCCAGCGCGTGGAACATCGGCAGGGCGTTCACCAGCGCCAGATTCTCCGCGAGCGACTTGCCGAAGCCGATGCCCGGATCGAGAAGGATCTTCTCGGGAGCGATCCCGCCGGCTAGCGCCGCGTCGCGCCGTTCGCGCAAGGCATCGAAGACGTCGAGCACCACATCCGCATATTCGCCATCGGCATGGAGGTCGCCGTCGCTTCCTGGCGCATGCATCAGCACGACCGGCGCACCGCTGGCGGCCACGATTTCCGCCGTGCGCGGATCGTGGCGCATTGCCGAAACGTCGTTGACGATGTGTGCGCCTGCGGCAAGCGCCGCCTCGATCACCGTAGATCGGCGACTGTCTATCGAGATCGCGGCGCCGGAAGCGGCCAGGGCCTCGATGACCGGGACCACGCGCTTCGCCTCGTCGCCTTCCCAGACGGCGGCGGCGCCGGGGCGGGTCGATTCCCCGCCGACGTCGATCAGCGCCGCGCCCGCCGCAAGCATCGCGTGAGCGTGTTCGAGCGCAGTCTCGGGCCTGTCGAGGAACTTGCCCCCGTCGGAGAAGCTGTCGGGCGTTACGTTGAGAATGCCCATGACCTGCGGCTGGTCGAGCCGCAGCATGCGCTGGCCACAGCCAATCGGCTGATGGACGCGGCGCAGGTTGTCCCACTGGGCCGCAGCTTCTGCGGCAAGGCCATCCGGCAGGGCGCCAAAAGCTCTCGAAACTTCGGGCACCGAAAATCGGCGGCGCGACACGACCCGCGCGCCGTCGCGGACGATCAGCGCGAAGCGGCTTGCATAGACCAGCCCGCCCCCTAGACGGATGGCCTCGCCTTCCTCCGACTGGGGGCTGTCGGCCAGCGCGATCGGACGAATGTAGACTTTCAGCATTTCCAGTCCCCGCCAGGGCCCTTTGCCCCTGCCCCCGCCTAGGCGGGGGCGCAGTACGCTGGCAAGAGGATCAATCTTCCACGGCGAGCAGGTAGAGCTGGCGCAGAGCGTCGATCGGCTTCACCTCGCCTTCGTGCTCGACATGCCAGAACGTCCAGCCATTGCACGAAGGCGCACCCTGGAGCTTTGCCCCGAGCCCGTGGATCGAACCGATCTCGGCTTCGGACTGAAGCGACCCGTCGGCGCGAACGACCGCATTGAACCGCCCCTTCTTGGCCGTGAGCCGCGTGCCGGGAGCCAGATAACCGCTTTCGACCAGTGCGCCGAACGCCACCTTGGGCGCGCTACGCTTCGACTGCATCGTCGTCAGCGCGCTTTCGTCAAGCGGCAGCGCCAGTTCGATGCGCTCGTTGGCGACCTCGATGTAGTCATCCTCGCGTTCGCAGCCGATCCAGTTGCGGCCAAGCCGCTTGGCCACCGCGCCGGTGGTGCCAGTGCCGAAAAACGGGTCCAGCACGACGTCGCCCTTGTTGGTCGTCGCAAGCATCACGCGATAGAGCAGCGCCTCTGGCTTCTGCGTCGGGTGCGCCTTGGTGCCGTTGCGGCGCAGGCGCTCCGGCCCCGAACAGATCGGCAGAACCCAGTCGGAGCGCATCTGCAATTCGTCGTTCAGGGTCTTCATCGCGCGATAGTTGAAGGTGTACTTCGACTTCTCGCTCTTCGACGCCCAGATCAGCGTTTCGTGCGCGTTGGTGAAGCGGGTGCCCTTGAAATTGGGCATCGGGTTGGCCTTGCGCCAGATGATGTCGTTGAGAATCCAGAACCCCAGATCCTGCAGCAGCGCACCCACGCGGAAGATGTTGTGGTAGCTGCCGATCACCCAGATCGAACCATCCGGCTTCAGCAGGCGGCGCGCCTCGACCAGCCATTCGCGCGTGAACTTGTCGTAGGCGGCAAAGCTCGAGAACTTGTCCCAATCGTTGGTGACGGCGTCCACATGGCTGCCATCGGGACGAGCCAGATCGCCGCCAAGCTGGAGGTTGTAGGGCGGATCGGCGAAGATCATGTCGATGGAGGCGTCGGGCAGCTTGCGCATCTCGGCAATGCAATCGCCGCGCAGGATCTGGTTCACGGGCAGCGCGATGTCTGCCTTCAGCACCTTTGCCGGTGCCGCGCGAAGAGCCTTAGCGCGTTCCTTGGTTGCAACTGCCATATCTAGTCCCTGACCCCTTGTGGATAAGCCCACCGTTTGAGTCATCGCGGACTCGCCGTCAAGCTGCGACTCGCCAGATTTCGGCGAGTCGCAGCCAGCGGGAGATGAGAACGAAAAGAGTCTATTTCGACATGTTGAGTCTGGCAGGACTGCACGGACTCAACATCTAGTGGTGTGCCCCCGCGGACTCACCCGCAAAAAATTTCCCGCCCCCTCGGCATTGCGTGCAGAGCGAAGCAAGGGCGAACGATCAGAGAAGCTGCAACTGCGCGACCGGCGCGAAGCTGCGGCGGTGGAGCGGCGTTGGGCCATGTTCGCGCAGGGCCGCCAGATGCTCGGGCGTTCCATACCCTGCATTGCGCTCCCACCCGTAGTGCGGGTGTGCCAGAGCGGCCTCGCGCATCAGGCGGTCGCGATGTTCCTTTGCGATGATCGAGGCGGCCGAAATGCAGGGTTCGAGGGCATCCCCGCCCACGATGGGCCGCGCTGGCCAGCACCACTCGGGCCGCCGGCCATGCGGGGTCAGGTTTCCGTCGACCAGCACTTCGCCCACGTCCTCGTCATGGGCAAGCTGTTCGCACAGCGCGCCGACGGCCAGCGTCATCGCCAGCATCGTCGCGCCGAAGATGTTGAGCCGGTCGATCTCATCCGGTTCCACGACGCCCACGGCCCACCGGCAGCGCCGCTTGATCTTCTCTTCAAGCTCCGCCCGTCGCGCAGCGCTGAGCTTCTTGGAATCGTCGAGCCCTGATGGGCGCGGCTTGCACAGCACCACCGCCGCAGCAACTACCGGCCCCGCCAAGGGCCCACGACCAGCCTCGTCCACGCCGATGGTGACCATGGACGAAAAGGAAGTGGCACAAGTGGCATTCGGGAGCATTGTGAGAGCCATGACGAATCCGATCCTGCGCTCGCTATCGCCTCTCGCTCTTCTCCTCGCAAGTTGCGGCGCTCCGATTTCGGCCCAAGGATCGGACGAGGCGGCACAAGGCATGTCGATCACCGACGTCGCGACCTTCGACGAGCCGTGGGCAATGACCTTCCTGCCCGGAACCGACCTCGCTCTGATCACCGAACGCAAGGGCAAGCTCAAGGTCTGGCGCGAGGGTGAAAGCCGGACGGTGGAGGTCGCGGGCGCCCCCGTCGTGGACTACGGCGGCCAGGGCGGGCTCGGCGACATCGTCGCGGCGCCCGACTATGCAACCAGCGGTAAGGTCTATCTAAGCTGGGCCGAGGCGGGTTCGGGCGACGCCCGCGGCGCGGTCGTCGCGGTGGCAAGGCTTGTGCTGGGCGGCACGCCTCGTCTCGAAGGGCTGGAGGTGATCTGGCGACAGTTCCCGAAAGTCACCGGGCGCGGGCACTACTCTCACCGCATCGCATTCTCACCGGACGGCAAGTACCTTTTCGTTTCCTCGGGCGAGCGACAGAAGTTCACCCCCGCGCAAGACCTGACCGGCAACCTCGGCAAGGTCGTCCGCCTCCTGCCCGACGGGACGCCCGCGCCGGGCAATCCGTTTGCGGACAAGGGCGGAGTTTCGGCGCAGATCTGGTCCTACGGCCACCGCAACCTGCTCGGCCTCGTCTTCTCGCCCGACGGCCGCCTGTGGGATCTCGAGCATGGACCGGCGGGCGGGGACGAGATCAATCTGGTCGAGCCGGGGAAGAACTACGGCTGGCCCCTGGTGTCGGACGGCGATCACTACGACGGCAAGCCGATCCCGCGCCACAAGACCCGACCCGACCTCGCCGCCCCGGCGATAAGCTG
The DNA here is from genome assembly GCF_000013325.1 of Novosphingobium aromaticivorans DSM 12444. Classification (GTDB taxonomy): domain Bacteria; phylum Pseudomonadota; class Alphaproteobacteria; order Sphingomonadales; family Sphingomonadaceae; genus Novosphingobium; species Novosphingobium aromaticivorans. The sequence goes on along the minus strand of NC_007794.1, from coordinate 1,937,768 downwards.
GAACCCGGTGATCGCGCCGGGGGACATGATCTTCTACACTGGCAAGGCATTCCCGCAGTGGCAGGGGCAGGCCCTGATCGCGGGGCTCGGCTCGGGGGGCATCGTGCGCGTCGCTATCGAGGGCGACAAGGCCCGCGAAGTGGAGCGCATCGACCTCGGCAACCGCATCCGCGAGATAGAGCAGGCACCCGACGGATCGCTCTACGTGTTGGAAGACGGCGAAGGCGCGCGGCTTCGCCACCTGTCCCCAAAGAGCTAGGCCGTTCTGCCTCAAACCTCGATGGCGCCCTCCATGAGTTTACGACCTAGAACCCCGCCGTCCAGCGCACCGCCCCGCCGGCATCGTCGGGCGCGGCGGCGAAGTGCCCCGGATCGCGCCGCCAGAACAGGCTGGCGGAAAAGGCGCCGTCCCACAGCCGCGCCGACCACGCCACTTCCGCGTCAAGCTCGCGCCCCTTTGGCGCAAGGGATAAAGGGACGCGGCCAAAACGGGCAGTCTGCGTCGCATAGTCCCAAGCGACCGGAAGGTTCAGCGCCAACCCGCCGCTTTCCACCCGCAACGGCTGCGACAGGCGCAGGCCAAGGCGGTCGCCCTCGATCAGGGCGCCATCGCGCGCAACGTCGAACGCCCACGACGACGACACCAGCCTCGACCCGCCGGGCGCCACAGAGGTTCCCGCGACCCGGGTGAAGCCCAGGCTGCCCGTTGCGCCCACGTGCCATCCGCGCATCGGCCGCCAGGTAACGCCGGGCTCGATCGTGCCGGTCGTGGCACCGCCGCCGCCCAGCGCATCGGCGAAGCGTGCGCCCAGCACGGTACGCTCCTCGCGCATGAGGCCCAGGCCAAGCCGCCAGTCGAGGGCATCGCCCCCGTGGCCATCCAACGCCACGCCAAGGCGCGCCAGCCTGTCCTCGCGACGGTCGCGCAATGCTTCGGGCCGCCAGACAAGGCTGCGACCGCCGCTGACGGTGACGCCCATGCCGCCGAACCTCTGCCGTGCCGCGAAGCCAAGCTCGGGACGCTCGAACATGCCATTGGCCGTACCGGCGACGAGGAACTGCGCCTCGCGCCGTTTCTGCAAACGTGCCGCCAGCGCATCGGAGGATGTGTTCCATCCGAGCGCGAGTTCGCGCGCGTTCCCGATCCGCGTCACCAGCGTCGATGCCAGCACGCGAGCCTGCTCCCGCTCGCCCGGCGCAAGGCGCAACGGCACGGCCCCGAACCGCCGGTCCACGGAGAAGGCGAGCGACACGTCGCCGGCCTCGAACCCGGTTGGCCGCGCCCCGGCCCGCAGCGCCTCCAGCAAGGGCTGACGCGCCTGACCGAAACGGAGCCCCCGTCCGAGATCGAGAGCATAGGCCCTGCCGTAGCCGTCGAGCATGACCGTGCCGAGCGAGGCCCCCGAAACCGCATCGCCCATCGCGCCCGAAGTCGTGCCCGCAACGCTGTCGAGCGAGACGGCGACGCTGGTTCCGGCGAGGCCAGTGCTACCCTGCGGCGAAAAGGCTCGCGCGATATCGAGAATGCCGCGCCCGTAGATAGGGTCGGTGCCGATTGCCCCGCCCTCGCGCGCCGTACTCAGCAGGAGGCTGACGATTTGCGCGCCCGTGAGGTTCGGGAACGCCTGGGCGAGAAGAGCGACCGCGCCCGAGACCTGGGGCGCGGCGAAGCTTGTTCCATTCACGGCCGTGCGGAAACCGTCGACCACGCGGATCTGGCTGCCTTCGTACACGCAGCAGATCGTCTCGCCTTGGGCCATGAGGAACGAGGATGCCGACGAGCCTGCACGGTTGCTGAAGTCCGAGACCAGCCCGGCGGAGCTGACCGATCCGACGATGATCACGTTGCCACCGCCTGCCTGGAGCAGCGACACCGCGAAGGGGTCGGGGTTGTTCGGGTCAATGGCCGGATCGGTGCTCTGCCCGTCGTTGCCGGCTGATACCACCACGATCAGCCCGGCGGACGTGGCGCGGGCGACGGCGGCGCGCAGGTTTGTATCCGCCGCTTCGCCACCAAGCGAGAGATTGACCACCCGGGCGCCCGCTCCAACCGCTGCGTCGATTCCTTCGGCGATGTTCGTGTCGGAGAATGTGCACCCATCCGCACTTGCGCAGGTTCCGGGTGTATCCGCGCGCAGCATCTGTACTGTGGCGCCCCAGGCGATGCCCATCACTCCGTAATCGTTGCGCGCTGCCGCCGCGACGAGCGCGACCTGCGTTCCGTGATCGTCCCCGGTGTTCCTTACGCCGCGCGATCCGGCGACGTCCGCCGATGCTGACGAGATCCGGCCCGCGAACTCGCTGTTGGCGGTATCGATCCCGCTGTCCACGATGGCAATCGTCGTCCCCGCGCCGGATGCCCCCGCTTCCCACGCGGTAATCGCGCCGTGGAACACGGGGCCGTCCGAATTGCGATATTCGGCGGTATTGTAGGAAACCGGCGTAGGCGTGGGCGTGGGCGTGGGCGTCGGCGTTGGCGTGGGGGCCGGCGATGGGGTCGGGCTGGGCGTCGGCGTCGGCGTCGGCGTGCTCGCTACTCCGCCGCCTCCACCGCAGCCTGTCAGGGCCAAGGCCAGAACCAAAAGGGCCGATTGCCCCGCGAACTTCCACGCAATCATCGCGATTCCCTGTCGAAAGCCACCGCACCGTGGCCATCACCGTCTCTTGCTGATAACCCCCAAACGGTAAATGCCGAATGACACAGCTTTAGCAGGACCGCCTGAAATGCCTTTCGACCCTTCGCGCGTTGACTGCTGGATCTTCGATCTCGACAACACGCTCTATCCTCCGTCCACGCGCCTGTTCGACCAGATCGACCAGCGCATGGGGCTGTTCATCCAGGAACTTCTCTGCTGCGACGAGATGGAAGCCCGCCGCGTGCAGAAGCTCTACTTCCATGATCATGGCACCACGCTTTCAGGGCTGATGCACTACCACGCCACGGACCCGTACGAGTTCCTTGGCTTCGTCCACGAGATCGACATGAGCCCGCTGGCCGCTGCTCCGCGCCTTGCAGATCGGCTGGCCGCCCTTCCCGGCCGTAAGATCCTCTTCACCAACGGCGACGATGCCTATGCCGCCAGGGTGCTGGCAGCACTCGATCTTTCGGACAGCTTCGAAGCCATGTGGGACATCCACGCGATGGCCTACAAACCCAAGCCCGAACCTTCAGCCTACATCGGCATGATCGAGGCCCTGGGCATCACTCCGGAAACCTCGGTCTTCGTCGAGGACATGGCCCGCAACCTCGCCCCGGCCAAGGCGCTCGGAATGCAGACCGTCTGGCTCGACCTCGCCACCGACTGGGGCGATCGCGCCAAGGACGATGCCGCGATCGACGTAGTCACCGACGACATCGTCGCCTGGCTCGATCATACGATTGCGGCGCTTGCCGATATGCCCCCGCTGGGCTAGGCGGCGCGCAATTTTGTTCCAGACCGATCCCCAAGGGAGAAACGCCATGACCGCCGCCTCGCTCGAAGCCGCAATCGAAGCCGCTTGGGAAGACCGTGCCAACGTCACCCCGGCCAGCGATGCCGTTCGCGAAGTGGTCGAGGCCGCGCTCGAGCTGCTCGACAGCGGCAAGGCTCGCGTCGCCGAGAAGATAGACGGCCAGTGGCAGGTCAACCAGTGGCTGAAGAAGGCCGTGCTCCTCTCGTTCCGCCTCAACGACAATGCCGTGATCGATCATGGCGCGGGCGGCGCGCCTGCATTCGACAAGGTTCCGTCCAAGTTCTCCGGCTGGGGCGAGAACCGCTTCCGCGAGGCCGGCTTCCGCGTCGTTCCCGGCGCTGTCGCGCGCAAGGGCGCGCACATCGGCAAGGGCGTGGTCCTGATGCCCAGCTTCGTGAACATCGGCGCTTTCGTCGACGAGGGCACGATGGTCGACACCTGGGCGACCGTCGGCTCCTGCGCGCAGATCGGCAAGAACGTCCACATCTCGGGCGGTGCAGGCATCGGCGGCGTCCTTGAACCGCTCCAGGCCGGCCCCGTCATCATCGAGGACGGCGCGTTCATCGGCGCGCGTTCGGAAGTGGCCGAAGGCGTGATCGTGGGCGAAGGCGCCGTGCTGTCGATGGGCGTCTATCTCGGCGCTTCGACCAAGATCGTCGACCGCCAGACCGGCGAAGTCCACATCGGCCGCGTTCCGCCCTACGCTGTCGTCGTTCCCGGCGCGATGCCCGGCAAGCCCCTGCCCGACGGCACGCCCGGCCCCTCGCTCTACTGCGCCGTGATCGTCAAGACGGTCGATGCCCAGACCCGCAGCAAGACCGGAATCAACGAACTCCTGCGCGATTGACGGCCAGCCCGGGCACTGCCCATCCGGGCAGTCTCCGGAACATGGCGCTTCCCCATGCGTAGATCCGGCAAGCACCGGACTATTTCCGAAGGAGAAGCGCCATGGAACGTCACGGCGAAGAAACGCACATCACGACGAACGAAGCGCGAGGGGGCGATACCTACAATATCGTCCGTTGGGTGCTGGCAATCGGCCTGTTCCTCGCGATCGGCGCATTGACCATCATCTGGGTGACCGGCGCCCTTGTCACGCCGCGTTAAGTCACCCTCCGCTTGAAAGGGCGGGGAACGGATTGCCTGCTCCCCGCCCCATCACCCCCCGGATCCTGACCATGACCACGGGCTGGAAGCTCGCGCCTGAAAGCCGGAACGCGCTTCTGGCAGTACATCCGCCACGATATCCACGTGCGATTGCAGACCATGTCACGCTGACAGTGTCGTCGTCGTGCCCGCTGCCACCGGCGCAAACCGACGTTCGCATCGTCGGGCGGTCGGACGACGGCAAGGGGGTGGAAGCGATGGTCGTCGCGATCGACGGCTCCACGCGACGCCCCGACGGAATGGTCTGGCACATCACATGGTCGCTCGACGAAACGCGAACTGCGCGGGAAAGCAACGACGTGATCGCGGATCTTGGATGGACGCCGCTCGAACCGGCAAAGGTCGAAACCTGCCCCGCCCAGTGGTGATTGACACTGATCGCCGCGGACGCAATCGTACACCATGCATTCCGCACAGGACCTGATCGCCATCCTCGACCTATCCGCGCACCCGGAAGGCGGCTGGTTCAGGGAGACATGGCGAGCCACCGCCGCCGCCGATGGAAGAGCGACGAGCACAGCGATCATATTCCTCCTGCAGGCAGAAAAGCGATCGCACTGGCACGCCGTTGATGCCGACGAGATCTGGGTCTGGCAAGGCGGGGATCCTCTGGCGCTGCACGTCGCTTCGACCGGCGATGAACAGCCCGCAACGACAATTCTGGGCAACAATCCCGAGGCCGGCCACTCGCTCAATGCCGTCGTCCCCGCCGCGCAGTGGCAGGCGGCAGAGCCACTTTCCGGACCGCACGGCTACGCCCTTGTCTCGTGCATCGTCGCGCCGGGGTTCGATTTCGGAGGCTTCACCCTTGCCCCGCCGGGATGGAAGCCGGGCGCATGACCCGCTCTATCGCACGGATCGCGCTGGCCCTGTTCTACCTGCTCGCTGGCGTGCTGCACCTGGCCATTCCCCGCCCTTTCCTGTCGATCGTCCCGGGCTGGGTGCCATTCCCGCAGACCGTCGTCTTCTGGACCGGCATTGCAGAAGTCCTTGGCGCCCTCACCCTGGCACAGCCCTGGTCGCCCAGCCTGCGCAAGCTGGCAGGAGCGGGTCTCGCCGCCTATGCGGTCTGCGTCTTCCCGGGCAATATCAACCACTTCATGATGGACATGGCCCGTCCCGACGGCGGGTTGGGTCTGGCCTATCACGTACCCCGCATGTTCGTGCAGCCGGTGCTGGTGTGGCTGGCCCTCTGGACCGGCGGGTTGACGAACTGGCCGGCGACGGCAAGACCGCGCTGAACGCATGCTCCTGTCAGATCCCACCACTCTCGCCGCCTGCGCGCTCGCTGTCATCCTTGTGGGCATGGCCAAGGGCGGGTTTTCCGGCCTCGGCGCGCTGGGCACGCCGGTTGCCGCCCTCGCCCTGCCGCCATCGACCGCCGCCGCGATCCTCCTGCCGATCCTGATCGTCCAGGACGTGGTCAGCGTCTGGTCGTTCCGGCATTCCTGGGACCGGTGGATCGTCGCCTGGATGCTCCCCGGAGCCTTCATCGGCGTCGGCCTTGGCTGGGCGATGGCAGCCCTGATCAACGAACAGGCGCTGATGGCCGTGCTCGGCGCTATCACCCTGCTGTTTGGCCTCTACCGCCTGTGGGTAGAGCGCGGGGGGCGTATCGTCGCGCCCTCGGAGGCGCCGGGATGGGTCGGCGCGCTGTTCGGCGTGCTGACCGGGTTCACCAGCCAGGTCGCCCATGCCGGCGGGCCGCCTTTCCAGATGTACGTGACGCCGCGCCGCCTTCCCCATCTCGCTTATGCGGGCACGAACTCGATCCTGTTCGCCGCCATCAACTGGATCAAGGTGCCCAGCTATGTCCTCCTTGGCGCATTCACGCACGAAGTTCTGGTCTCCGCCGCGCTGCTGGTGCCGCTGGCGATCGGTACCACGATAGTCGCGGTACGGGTCGTTCGCGTCCTCCGCCCTGAACGTTTCTACACGATCATCTACCTGCTGATGGTCCTGCTCGGCGGGAAACTTATCGTCGACGCGGTGATTTGAACTGGCTTTCCGTGTCCCGGAGTGCCAACGCGAAGAGGACAGGAGAACCGCGGTGAGCGACGAAGAAGACTATGTGTACGACGAGGAAAGCGGCGAATGGATGCCCGCATCCGAACTGGCCGCCAAACGTGCCGCCGCAAGCACCGTCGAGGTCCGCGATGCAGTGGGCAACCTCCTTGCCGACGGGGACCAGGTGACGCTCATCAAGGACCTTGAGGTCAAGGGCGCCGGGCAGACGCTCAAGCAGGGCACCCTGATCAAGTCGATCCGACTTACCGGGGACCCGCAGGAAATCGACTGCAAGTATCCCGGCATCAAGGGCCTGGTCCTGCGCGCTGAATTCGTGCGCAAGCGCTAGAGGCTCCACGCGCGCGACAGCCCGCAGGGAATCGCGCGCGCCGTCATGCAGTAGGTGGAAAGCGCCTAAAAATCGTATGCATTGCATACATTTTTTCGGCCTCAAAATTCATATACAATTCTGAATCACAAGGCATTTCCTTTTAAGTTGCATTCCTTGCAACCAGACTCCCGGCAAATACAATTGCCGCGTTGCACACAAAGATTATGCTGCGACGCAACAAGATAAGGGTGCTGAAGGCAATCTTTCCTTATCTTCCAGGAGACATTGCCATGTTCAATTCGTCGTTCGCCATCACCGCCGCCGCCCTCCTCCTCGCCGCTCCCGCCGCCGCCAGCGCTGCCGAAGGCGAGACCGGTTCGTTCACCTACCAGGGCGTGAAGTACGACTACACCGCCGAGCAGCAGGGCGAAGTCAAGGTTCTGAAGGGCTCGGCCTATGCCGGCAAGGTGCCGTTCGAACTGCGCGTCACCAAGCGCTCGGTCACCGGCCGCTTCAACGGTCGCCCGGTCACCTTCGACGTCAAGGACGTGAAGCCGATCTCGAGCAAGGCTTCCAAGCTCGCCGATTGAAAGCGTAGCAACACGGGGCTGCCTCGCAACTTCGCGAGCGGTGCCAAACCCGTGAACCGGGCCAGCTTCGCGCTGAACCGGTAACAGCAAAGGGCGCTCCCGAACGGGGCGCCCTTCTGCTTTGGCGGAACCGTAACGGGCCAACGGGCATTTCTCCAGGCGATGGATGGATCGCAGGAGCAAACGAATGCCAGCCACCCCAGCCAGCGCGCTCGTTTCGGTCGGTGCCTTGTTTGGCGCCCTGATATCGCAAGCTGTCCCGACCGAGCCGAGGCACATGGCCGCCCGGCCCTGGCAATCGCCGGACCCTGCAGACTATCCCGAAATCGTCGCCGTCACTTACGAAAACATCCCGGGGCAGAACGCATATCCCATCGGTTCCTATGCCCGGGCGCTGCACCTCGAACCCGCGTCCTGGGCACTTGACCCGCCATCCGGCCCTCCCGCCGATTTCCCGGGTTATGACACCGTGCGTTACGAGCCCGAACCTGAACTGATCCCCGAAGATCGGATTGCAGCACCAGACCTGCGCGAGACCAGTGGTCCGGACGAGCCGACTTCGCCGCCGGCCGAAGACGAAGAGCCGGAAATGGGCCAGGTCGTCACCATGGAAGCGCCAATCACGTAAAGGACTTCGGCCCCCCGCCCACGACCCTCACGGCAAGGCCGCTAGCAGGTTCGCGGGCACCGTGCTCGACGATGACCGCTTCCAACCGGGCCCGCACCGTATCCTCGTCGTCGCCATCGCCAATCGGATAGCGCGCGATGATCATGCCATCCGAGATGCTGGTCACGCAGATGTAAGGCGTGCGCGACAGCGCTGCGAGTTCATCGAGATCGACGCCGTCGGCAAGCGTCCACGACTTGCCCCCGTGGGAGCGGATCGGCCTTTCGCAGTAACGGCAGATCGAGGTGACGAAACCGTCGCTTCCCCTTTCACGATGCAGCACCGGAACGTGGATACGGGTGTACCAGCACTGCGTCAGAGTATGCGAGAATGCGGGCTTGATCAGCATGGCCCCGAACCTGGCAAGGCATGGTGAATATCAGGTGGCGCGCGCCCTCCGGATCAACCCTGCCCCTTCATCCCAGCGTCACGAAGATTTCGGCGACCAGATGCCACACGCCGGCCGTCATGCGCCACTTCGCGGCATAGCTACCGGCAGCGACCGGCGCCGAATGCCCCACCGCGACGCCCTGCCATCGTCCGCGCTCCATCGCGATCGGTTCCACCGCAGAGGTGGCTACCTCGTCCGGGGTCCGGGTATAGACCAGTCGGTTCGCGGCCGAGAATTCGCGCTTCCACGCAAGCAACTGCGCCTTGCGCCCGTTGATCACAGCGCTGTCGCTGCCGGTCACCATGATGACCGACGGAGACAGGATGCCGCCGATTGCCTCGAGATCCCTCGCGGCAAGTGCGCGGTTGAATTCGGCCCGCCGAAGACGGATCGCAAGTTCGGCATCGGAAGCAGGTGTCATGCCGCCTCCATGGCAGCCGACCGGGCGCTTGGGAAGCCTGCCGGATCAGCCCGGATTCGTGTCGAACGCAGGCACCGCGCCAAGGTCTATCCAGTCCTGCCGGCTCTTCGCCCACACCTGGAACGCGGGCGCAAAGCCGCTGGTATCGTCAAGCGTACCCGCCTTGATGAAGACCATGCCCGGCATGGCTGCCACCTTGCTGAACAGCGGTGATCCGCATGTCGCGCAGAACTCGCGTCGGACCTCGTTTCCGCTTTCGCCATGATCGATGTAGGTGGCCGGGGTTCCGCTGACTGTCACGGCGGCCTCCGGCACGCCGACGATCATCGAGAATGCCGTGCCTGCCTGCTTCTGGCAGTTGCGGCAATGGCAGACGCCCTGCATCGCGGGCTGACCGCTCGCTTCATAACGTACTGCGCCGCACAGGCATCCACCGGTCATTGGGCTCTTCATCCGCCGCTCTCCCTGCGATCTTTCGCAAAGGATGACGGCAAGACTGTCCCCGGACAAGGGGACAGTCCTGACCGATCGTCTGGCGGCAGCGCCGCCTCAGTCGTGCTCGCGCCCGCCCGCGCCGATGTACAGTTCGCGGCCCATCTCGTCGTACTTGTCGCTCATCGCCTTCATGCCGGCCTCGGCTTCGGCCTCGTTGGCGACAAACGTCTCGATGCCGGCATTCTGCTTGGCGGCAAAGTCGCGAACTTCCTGGCTGATCTTCATCGAGCAGAACTTCGGACCGCACATCGAGCAGAAGTGCGCGGTCTTTGCGCCTTCCGCCGGAAGCGTCTGGTCGTGGTACTGCTCGGCGGTTTCCGGATCGAGCGACAGGTTGAACTGGTCGCGCCAGCGGAACTCGAAGCGCGCCTTGCTCAGCGCGTCATCGCGCGCCTGTGCCGCAGGGTGGCCCTTGGCGAGGTCGGCGGCGTGGGCTGCCAGCTTGTAGGTCACCACGCCGACCTTCACGTCATCGCGATCCGGCAGGCCGAGATGCTCCTTGGGCGTGACGTAACAGAGCATCGCCGTGCCGTACCAGCCGATCTGTGCCGCACCGATGCCGCTGGTGATGTGGTCGTATCCCGGCGCGATGTCGGTGACGAGCGGCCCGAGCGTGTAGAACGGCGCTTCGCCGCACGCCTCGAGCTGCTTCGTCATGTTCTCCTTGATCTTGTGCATCGGCACGTGGCCGGGGCCCTCGATCATCACCTGCACGTCCTGTTCCCAGGCACGCTTGGTCAGTTCGCCCAGCGTGTAGAGTTCGGCGAACTGTGCTTCGTCGTTGGCGTCGTAGATCGATCCGGGACGCAGGCCATCGCCCAGCGAATAGGCCACGTCATAGGCCTTCATGATCTCGGTGATCTCGTCGAAGTTCTCGTAAAGGAACGACTCCTTGTGATGCGCAAGGCACCACTTGGCCATGATCGAACCGCCACGGCTGACGATCCCGGTCATGCGCTTGGCGGCAAGCGGGATGTAGGGAAGGCGCACGCCGGCATGGATGGTGAAGTAGTCCACGCCCTGCTCGGCCTGTTCGATCAGCGTGTCGCGGAACACTTCCCAGGTCAGGTCCTCGGCCACGCCGCCGACTTTTTCGAGCGCCTGGTAGATCGGCACCGTGCCGATCGGCACCGGCGAATTGCGCAGGATCCATTCGCGGGTGTCGTGGATGTTCCGCCCCGTCGAAAGGTCCATCACGGTATCCGCACCCCAGCGGATCGACCAGACCATCTTGTCGACTTCGCTCGCGACGTCGGATGCCACAGCCGAATTGCCGATGTTGGCGTTGATCTTCACCAGGAAGTTGCGGCCGATCGCCATCGGTTCGCTTTCAGGGTGGTTGATGTTCGACGGGATGATCGCCCGCCCACGCGCCACTTCGTCGCGCACGAATTCGGGCGTCACGTAATCGGGGATCGACGCACCCCAGTCCTGCCCATCACGGATCATCGCTTCCTTGGCCTGCTTGCGGCCAAGGTTCTCGCGGATCGCCACGTATTCCATCTCGGGCGTGATGATCCCGCGGCGGGCATAGTGCATCTGGCTGACGTTCTGGCCCGCCTTTGCACGCAAAGGGCGCTTCACGACGTTGGGGAACGGCGGCACCCCGGCAGAACGATCCGGACCCTTGAGGCCATTGTCCTCGGGCTTCACTTCGCGCGCGTCGTATTCTTCCACGTCGCCGCGCGCCATGATCCAGTCGCGACGCAGAGTGGGCAGGCCCGCCGCGATGTCGATGGTCACTTTGGGGTCGGTGTACGGACCGGACGTATCGTAGACGCGTACCGGCGGCTCGCCGCTCGAAGGCTCGAGCTGGATTTCGCGCATCGCCACCGTCAAGCCGGGAAAGCGTGCGCTTTCCACGTGGATCTTGCGGCTGCCGCGGATCGGCCCGGTGGTGACGCCGATTTCCAGCTTGGAGTTGATGTCGGCCATTCAAGCGCTCCTCTTTCAGGCGGTCGGGGAGCGCGCGTGCCCGGGTTCTTTGCCGAGGCACTGCCCTTCCCTCCGCCCGTGCTAACGGGTTCAGGTTCAACGGGTCGGGCTGCGTGACCAGCCCCTCTCAGCCACACTGGCTCCCCGGGGTATGAGACCCTTTTAGGACGGTTGGTCACTGTGGGCAACCAGCCTTTGGCTCAGGTCGTGAACAGCGTGGCGCATGGCTTCATGCCCCTGTCATTCCTTATTAATGCGAATGATTCTTAGTTGCATTGACTCTTGAGAACGACTCGCACTAAGGACCACCCCGTCATCTGACGGGAGTTCAACGTGTTGCACCGCTTCGAAATTCTTTCCGCCGTTTCCCTGGCCGCGATCGCCCTGAACGCGACCGCCGCCCATGCCGACGAAGCGGAGGACACCGAAAACCGCATTACCGTCATCGGCGACCGCGCCGAAGGCGTGGCCAGCGGTGCCACCGGCCTTCCCCTCGCCATTGTCGACACCCCGCAGTCGGTCACCGTGATCGACCGCGGCGTGCTCGACGATTTCGCGTTCGACGAAGTCAACGACGTCCTGCGCTATGTCACCGGCGTCAACGTCGAGGAGGCGGAGACCGACCGCACCTATTACAACGCGCGCGGTTTCGACATCACAGAGGCAATGGTCGACGGCATCCAGCTCCCCAACATCTGGGGCCCCTCGATCGGCTCGCTCGACACCGTCATGTGGGATTCAATCGAGGTCGTGCGCGGTGCCAACGGCCTTCTCTCGGGCGTCGGCAACCCTTCCGGCACGATCAACTATCGCCGCAAGCACTCAACGGGCGAGCGCCGTATCTCTGGCGAGCTCACCGCCTCCTCGTGGAACCGCATGCGCGGCGAATTCGACATCGACATGCCGCTCACCGCTGACGGCAACTGGGGCGTGCGCATCGCGGGCGCCGCGCAGAACGCGGACTCGTACCTGCGTGACTACCGCTCCAGCCGCACCGCAATACAGGCCGTGGTCGACGGCCGCCTGTCCGACAGTCTTGCCGTCTCCTTCGGCTATGCTCGCCAGCAGGGCACCTCGCGCGGCGTGCTGTGGGGTGCACTTCCGCTCCTCGACAGCGCGGGCAACCAGCTTGACTGGGACGTCCCCACTTCGACCACCCAGGACTGGACCTACTGGAAGAACAGCGACCAGACCGCGTTCGGCGAAGCGACCTGGACCTTCGCGCCGGGCTGGTCGGTCAGGACCCACCTCACCCGCCGCGTGAACGACGAACCCTCGCGTCTGTTCTACGTCTACGGCACGCCCGACGCAGACACCGGCCTCGGCCTCTACGGCTACCCGGGCGGCTACCTTTCCACCGCACGAGGCTGGATCTGGGACAACCGGCTCGACGGCACCTTCAAGCTCTTCGGCCGCGACCAGAAGCTCACTGTCGGCGTCCAGCGAACTGCCGCAAAGTTCGGTTACCTGACCTACCCCGTCGCAACGACCGATCCCGCATGGGGCGCACTGCCCTCGTTGCAAAGCGGCTGGGACGGCAGCGAAGTAGCATACCCGGCCTTCGGCGACCCGGTCGAAAGCGCGCGCATCAACGACAGGCAGTGGCGCGTGCGGGCCGCGACGGATCTTGAACTGACCGACCGCATCGGCCTGATCCTCGGCGCCAACTACGTCGACGTGCAGACCACCGGCTTCACCTTCGGCGTCAGTGCCGCCCGCAGCGAAAGCGCGGTCAGCCCGTTCGTCGGCGCAACCTTCAAGGTCGTCCCCGGCGTCAACTTCTACGCAAGCTACAGCGATATCTTCAATCCGCAGAAGGAACTCGGCACCGACCTGAGGCCCGTAGGCTCGGCCAAGGGCAAGAGCTGGGAGGCAGGTCTCAAGGGCGAGACCCCAGACAAGGCCCTTTTCGGCTCGGTGGCGCTGTTCCGTTCCGAACAGTCCAACCTCGCAGAATCCTCCGGGTATGACGCGGACCTCGGCCAGACGCTCTACACCGGCATTTTCGTGCGCAGCCAGGGCATCGAGGCCGAGATCGGCGGGCGGATCGCCTCCGGCCTGACTCTTCAGGGCGGCGTGACCCACTTGTCGCTAGAAGGCCGCGACGGCGCGCCTGTGCGAACTTACGTGCCGCGCACGACCGCCAATCTCCTCCTGCGCTGGGAACCGGTCGAAAAGCTCCAGCTCGGCGCGGCGCTGCGCTGGCAGGACGATATCTCGACCACCAACACCCTCGGCACGATCCGCCAGGGCGATTACGCCACGCTGCAACTCCAGGCCGGATACAAGCTGACCGACTATGTCAGCTTCAACCTGAATGTCGCCAACGTCACCAATCACAAGCACCTCGCCAGCCTCTACTGGGACCAGTCGTTCTACGCTCCGCCGCGCAGCGTGACCGGCTCGATCCGGATGACCTTCTGATGGCGACGAGCGCGCCCCGCTCGTTCTTTCTGCCCCGGCCGCTCGCGCTGCCGGGGCGGGGTTTCTGGGTGATCGCCCACCGCTGGGCGGGCCTTACCCTTGCGCTGTTCCTTGGCGTGGCCGGGCTCACCGGCTCGCTCCTGCCGTGGATCGAGGAGCTGGAAGCGGCCACCGCGCCGCAGCTCCACAATTCGGTCTGGACCGGCACGCCCGATCCCCTGCGCGTGCGCGAGGAAGTGCTGGCCCGCCACCCCGGCGCGGCCGTCGATTTCCTCCCCCTCACCGTGGAGCCAGGCAAGTCCCTGCGCCTCCACCTCCACTGGCTCGACCCGAAAACCGGGCTGGAGCGCGAACGCGGCCCCGGGGTGCCCGACTGGAACGACCTGTTCCTGAATCCCGTCTCAGGTGAAGAGCAGGGCCGCCGCGAATGGGGCAATATCGGGCAAGGCCTCAAGAACCTCATGCCCTTCCTCTACCGCCTGCACTATAGCCTCGCGCTTGGCGCGATCGGCACGCTGGTCTTCGGGGTGGCGGCGCTGATCTGGACCGTGGACTGCTTCGTCGGATTCTACCTGACCCTGCCCCCGCGCGCGCCAAGGTCCGCCCGAGCCCCTTTCCTCGAACGCTGGCGCCCCAGCTGGCGCGTGCGGTGGAAGTCCACGCCCTACAAGCTCAACTTCGACCTCCACCGCGCCGGGGGCCTGTGGCTCTGGCCGCTGCTGCTGGTCTTTGCGTGGTCGAGCGTCTCGTTCAACCTGCCCCAGGTCCACGTACCGATAATGCAGGCGGTGGGCGCGCAGGACGCGCGTCTCGTGCTGCTGGAAAGCACGCTACCCGCCCCCCGCAACGCCCCGCGGCTGGGCTTCCGGGAAGCCGTTGAACGGGGGCAGGAGCTTGCCGAACAGGAGGCGACGAAGCAGGGTCTTGCCGTCCTCGATGAAGGCGAGAGCTGGATCTGGCACGTGCCCACCAGCGGCCTCTACGCCTACGGCTTCACCACCGGGGCCGACATCAGCCACCACGGCGGCGGCACCCGCGTCGCCTTCGACAGCAACACCGGCGTACTGAAGTCAGTGGACTGGCCGAGCGGCGTCAACGGCGCCAACACCTTCACCAACTGGCTGACTGCGCTGCACACCGCCCATGTCTTCGGCCTGCCCTACCGCCTGTTCGTCAGCGCGCTCGGCCTGATGGTCACCATGCTTTCGATCACCGGCGTGGTGATCTGGCTGAAGAAGCGCTCCGCCCGCGCCGGCCGCGCAATCCGCCAGCCCAAAACATGACCGATCACCGCAAGCTCTGGACTTTAACTGCCCGACTAAGGATAGTTCCGCCCAAGCCCGCGGCAATGTCGGGCAATGGAGCAGGATCATGGCAGCCACGCTGGCACCCGACCGCGCGATCAATCCCCACGATGTCAGCCTCAACGCGCTCTACACCGAAGATCGCTGGCGCGAACCGTTCCGCTGGCTGCGCGAGAACATGCCGGTCAGCTACCGCGCCGAAAGCCCGTTCGGCGCCTACTGGTCTGTCGTCACGCACGATCTGATCCAGCAGGTCGAGCTTGATCCGGGGACCTATTCCTCATCGTGGCAGCGCGGCAACATCACGATCGCGGATTCGGTGAACGAGACCGAGTTTCCCAACTTCATCGCGCAGGACCCGCCGATCCACACCGCCCAGCGCAAGGTCATCGCCCCCGCGTTCGGCCCCAGCCAGATGGTGAAGCTGGAACGCCTTGTCCGCGAACGCACCACCCAGTTGCTCGACGGTCTGCCCATGGGCGAGGAGTTCGACTGGGTAGAGCGCGTGTCGATCCCGCTGACCCTGGGCATGCTCCTCATCCTGTTCGACATGCCCTTCGACGAATGGCGCGACATCAAGCGCTGGTCCGACTGGGCGAGCGGCGTTTCGGAAGACAGCCTCAACGACGCCTACCGCGCCGAATTCGTCCAGCAGATGGGCCAGATGCTGATGCGCTTCGACCGCGAGCTCGAGGCACGCCGCGCCCTGCCGCCCAGCGACGACCTGCTTAGCCGCATGGTCCATTCCGATGCGATGGGCCACCTCACCCCGCCCGAGCGCATTGCCAACATCGCCCTGCTGATCGTCGGCGGCAACGACACCACGCGCAATTCGATGAGCGGCCTGATCGAGGCGCTCCACCGCTATCCGGCCGAACTGGACAAGCTGCGCGCCGATCCCGCGCTTTCGGCCAACGCCGCGCAGGAAATCATCCGCTGGCAATCGCCGGTCACCCACATGCGCCGCACCCTGACGCGCGATGCCGAGCTTGGCGGCCAACGCCTGGCCGAAGGCGACAAGATCGTCATGTGGTACATATCCGGCAATCGCGACGAGAACGTGTTCCCCGATGCCGAGCGCTTCGACGTAACGCGCGAGAACGCCCGCCGCCACATCGGCTTCGGCCACGGCATTCACCGCTGCGTCGGCGCTCGCCTTGCCGAAGTCCAGATCGCGGCGGTGATCGAGGAAATCGCCACCCGCCGCTTGCGCATCACGCCGCAAGGCGCGCCCACGCGGCTTGCCAGCCCCTTCCTGCACGGCTTCACCGCGATGCCCGTGGTCATGTCCCGCGATTGAGGAGCGCCAGATGACCCAGTTGCCGCGCGTCTGCATCATCGGGGCCGGCTGCTCCGGTTTCACCACCGCCAAGTGCCTGCAGGATTACGGCATCCCCTTCGTCGTCTACGAAGCCTCGGACGACATTGGCGGGAACTGGTATTTCAACAACCCCAACGGCATGTCGGCCTGCTACCAGAGCCTGCACATCGACACGTCGAAGTGGCGCCTGGCGTTCGAGGACTTCCCCGTCCCGGCCGAATGGCCCGATTACCCGCACCACGCACAGCTTCTCCAATACTTCCACGGCTACGTCGATCATTTCGACCTGCGCCCGCACATCCGCTTCAACACGCGGGTCGAAAAGGCCACGCGCCGCGACGATGGCGGCTGGAAGATCAGGCTGTCGACCGGAGAAGTGGAGCGGTTCGACGCACTGGTCGTCGCCAACGGCCATTACTGGGCCGCACGCATTCCCGAATACCCCGGCCATTTCGACGGGCCGCAGATCCACAGCCACGCCTATCGCAGCCCGTTCGACCCGATCGATTGCGTGGGCAAGCGCGTGCTCGTCGTCGGCATGGGCAATAGCGCGATGGACATCGCCTCCGAGCTTTCCCAGCGTCCGATCGCCTCGCGCCTGTTCGTATCAACGCGGCGCGGGGTGTGGGTACTGCCCAAGTACTATCGCGGCCAGCCCCTCGACAAGAACCCGGCGCCCGCATGGATGCCAAAGGGCCTCCGCAACTGGATCGCCACACGGATGATCAAGAAACTGGTCGGCCGCATGAGCCAGTACGGCCTGCCCGAACCCGAGATCGGCCCGTTCGAAAGCCACGGCACCGTCTCCGGCGAGTTTCTGCTGCGCGCGGGATCTGGCGACATCGCCATGAAACCCGGCATCGAAAGGCTCGACGGCAATGCAGTCATCTTCTCTGACGGTACGCGCGAGGAGATCGACGCGATCGTGTGGGCGACGGGCTACGACATCCGCTTTCCGTTCTTCGACGATCCCGAGCTTGTGGCCGATGCCGACAACCGCCCGCCTCCGCTATACAAGCGGATACTCAAGCCGGGCATGCCCGACCTGTTCTACGTCGGTCTGGCCCAGCCTCTGCCGACGCTCGTCAATTTCGCAGAGCAGCAGTCAAAGCTGGTGGCGGCCTATCTTGCGGGGCAATACGCGCCGCCACCGCCGGACGAGATGCACCGCATCATTGCCGAGGACGAGGCCTACTACACCGGGCAATACTACGCGGCCCGGCGGCACACGATCCAGCTCGATTTCGATCATTATGTCAGGGCGTTGAAAAAGGAACTTGCAGCGGGTTCCAAACGGGCAAAGGCATCGGGCGGCGCGCTTCCGGTTCTGCCCCGCAACCTCGAGCCCGCCTGACACCGTTTGTCGGCAAGGATTGGCGAGCATTGCCGGACGGATGATAGGGCCTGGAGGCCCTCCCACAGATGTTTCCCTGGGGAAACAAAATGAGAACAAATGACCCCGGAGCGGCATGTCCGCAGTCCGGGATCAAGGTTCGATATGAAAGCTTTCAATCAGTTAAAGGATACTTCTACTCCGCCGCCTCAACTACGCGCGGCTCGGCGCGGACGCCGTTGTAGATGAACTCCTGACCATCGAGATCGATCGCAGGAAAGGCCTCGCGCTCCAGCCAGTAGTTCTGGTTGTGGCGCCATTCGCTCTTGTCGCCGCGCTTGGGCAGCTTGTCCAGATCGCGCATGAGATAGCCGGGATTGAAGTTGTCGGCCTCGATCCACGGCAGGATCTTCATGCCGGAATCCTCGTCGCGGAAGGCCACTTCGACCTTCTTCACTCCTCGCTCGTCCATGTGCCTGAGCAGGCGGCAGACGAAGTCTCCCATCATGTCGACGCGCAGGGTCCAGCTTGCCCGGAAATAGCCGAATACCCAGACCATGTTGGGCACGCCGGTGAACATCATGCCGCGATAGGTAACGGTATCGCCCCAGTTCACCGCCTTGCCATCGACCTCGAACGGAATGTCGCCCAGCACCTTGAGATGGAAGCCGGTGCAGGCGACGATGATGTCCGCTTCGAGCAGTTCGCCCGAAGCGGTCAGCACACCCTTTTCGGTGAACCGGTCGATGGTGTCCGTCACGACGCGCACCTTGCCCTCGGCGGCAGCGCGGAACAGGTCGCCGTCGGGACAGAATGCCAGTCGCTGCTGCCAGGGCCGGTACTTCGGCGTGAAGTGCGGCTCGAACTCGAAATCCTCGCCCGCATAGGCGCGGACGGCCATCTTCAGCTCCTCGAACACGACGTCGGGTTCATCGACGCAGCGTTTGTCCATCACGGCCTGGTCATGCATGATCTGCGCGCGCACGACGCGATGGATGGTCGGCTCGTCGATGCCGATCTGGCGCAGGCGGTCGGCCAGCTCGTTCTGGTTGGGATGGCAGTAGAAATAGGTCGGCGAACGCTGGAGCATCGTGACCTGCGCCTTGTCGGCAAAGGCGGGGACCACCGTGGCGGCGGTCGCGCCCGATCCGATCACGAGGATGCGCTTGCCTTCCCAGTCGGTCGCCGGGTCCCAGAGCTGGGCGTGGACGAACAGGCCCTTGAAGTCCGATACGCCCTTCCATTCCTTCGGAATGTAGGGGACCTGGTGGTCGTAGTACCCCTGGCACATCCACAGGAAGTTCGCGGTGAACGTGGCGGTCGTGCCATCCTTGCGCCGCGCCTCCAGCGTCCAGCGGTTGGTCTCGCTCGACCATCTGGCGCTCGTGATCGTGTGGCCATAGCGGATGTGGCGGTCGATCCCGGCTTCGTCGATCACCTCGCCCATGTAGTCGAGGATCGCCTGCGCGCTCGCGATCGGCGCACCGACCCACGGCTTGAAACGGTAGCCGAAGGTGTAAAGGTCGGAATCCGATCGCACGCCGGGATACTTGTGGGTTTCCCAGGTCCCGCCGAAAGTGTCCTTGCTCTCGATGATCGCATAGGTCTTGTCGGGGCACTGGTCCTGAAGATGCCATGCGGACCCGATGCCCGAAATGCCGGCGCCGACGATCAATACGTCGAAATCGCCGCCAGCCTGCGCTTGCTCAGCCATCCTGTCTCTCCGTGGTCTTGCGCCATCATGTGGCCGTTTTCGGCTCGATGGGAAAAGTGACATTGATCGGTGTCAACTTGCAACCTGATGGTCGTGGCAGTGAGACTATCGGTCAAGAAAAACAGACGGTCAGCCGCCACCCTGCCAGACGCGCACCGCCTCCACCGGCCAGACGAGCATGAGGATGTTCAGCGCGAGATTGTCCCTGATCGCCCAGAGCGTGAAGAGCTCGAACCCGATGCCCAGAACGACGGTGACCAGCACGGGCGCGCGCGCTGCGAACAGGAAGCCCGCCGCCATGAAGCCGATGTCGGCGGCGGAGTTGAGTACGCTGTCGCCCGAATAGCCCCACGAGATCGTGACCGAACGATAGCGGTCGATGATGATGGGCGAATTCTCGAGGATTTCCCAAGATCCCTCGATCAGGACCGCAAGGGCAAGGGCCCACCTCGGGGAAAGCTCCGCGAAGCCGAACCTGCGCCAGACAATGTGCGCCGCGCCGTAGAACAGGAAGCCGTGGATCAGATGGCTGAAGCTGTACCAGTCCGAGACCTGCTGGCTGTTCTCTGCCGATTCCACCACGCCGTGCCATAGTCGCACCACGCCGCACGGGCAGATCGGCGGCCGCCCCATGCCCAGAAGAATGATGACCACCGCCAATCCGACACCGAAAGCAGCCAGGCTACCACCCCGGTCCGGCAACAATCGCACGCCCTGTCTGTTCATGGCCCCTCCTGCCTGCCTGCCCTTTCTGACGTGTCGGGGACCGGGGCACAAGCGCGTGGTTGCACCGGCAACCGCATGTCCCTAAGCGGATCGGGATGACCGCGAGACGCTGCGACATTGCGATCCTTGGCGGAGGGCTTGCGGGCGGCCTCGTGGCTCTCGCCCTGCGCCGTGCACGTCCCGACCTCTCGCTGCTGCTGGTCGAGCAGGGCGAGCGGCTCGGCGGCAATCACGTGTGGTCGTTCTTCGGCAGCGACGTGGGCAACGAAGGCCGCGCCTTGCTCGACGGCATGTTTGTCGCCGCATGGCCCGAATATACCGTCCACTTCCCCGCTTTCCGCCGACGGCTGAAGACGAGCTATTATTCGATCACATCGAGACGCTTTGACGCGGTGCTTCGGGCCGCGCTCGGGCAGGACTCATTGATCACCGGGGTCCGCGCGCTCGCGTGCAGCGCCACCAAGGTGACGCTTTCGGAAGGCACCCGCATCGAGGCGGGCGCCGTTATCGACGCGCGGGGCTTGCGCAACCTCCAGCACCTCACCGGCGGATGGCAGAAGTTCGTCGGCCGCCGGCTCCGGCTCGCGCAGCCGCACAGTCTCGACGCGCCGATCGTCAAGGATGCTTCCGTCGAACAGATCGACGGCTACCGCTTCGTCTATTGCCTGCCCTTTGCCGCCGACGAGATCTTCGTCGAGGACACCTATTACTCCGACAGCCCCGCGCTCGACGTGGCGGTGCTGGGCGAGAGGATCGACGCCTATGTCGCGGCGCGCGGGTGGCAGGTGGCCGAGGTCCTTGGCGAGGAGCATGGCGTGCTTCCGGTGGTAGCGGGCGGAAACTTCGACGCCTTCTGGCGGTCGAGCGGAGGCGCGGTCGCCCGCGCCGGTGTTCGCGCCGGCCTGTTCCAGGCGGTCACCAGCTATTCGCTGCCCGATGCCGTGCGCTTTGCCCTGGCCCTCGCCCGGCAACCGGACCTCGGCGGCGAGGCTCTGGCCGCGTTCAGCGAAGCCTACGCGCGCCGGCACTGGAAGCGCTCGGCGTTCCACCGCGCACTTTCCGCCATGCTGTTCGCGGCGGCCCGGCCCGAGCATCGCTACCGCGTGCTCGAACGCTTCTACCGCCTGGACCGCCGCCTTATCGAGCGTTTCTATGCCGGTCGGACGACCCTTCTCGACAAGGCGCGCATTCTTTCGGGCAAGCCGCCGGTACCGGTAACCAAGGCCATCGGCGTGCTCACCGGCCTTGGCGCGCGCCCCAACCCACTTTCATTTGCAGGAACCCGCGCATGAAGCGTGCATGTGTCATCGGCGCCGGATTTGGCGGCCTCGCCCTCGCCATCCGCCTGCAATCGGGGGGCGTCCAGACGACCCTGATCGAGGCTCGCGACAAGCCGGGCGGGCGCGCCTATTTCTGGGAGAAGGACGGCTTCACCTTCGACGGCGGCCCGACCGTCATCACCGATCCGGCGTGCCTGGAAGAGCTGTGGGCGCTCAAGGGCCATCGCATGGCCGACGACGTGGAACTCATGCCGGTCATGCCGTTCTACCGCCTCAACTGGGCGGACGGCACCAACTTCGACTATTCCAACGACGACGCGAGCCTGCGCGCTGAGATCGCCAAGCTGGAGCCGGCGGACGTTGCCGGATACGACGATTTCCTGCGCTATTCCGCCGGCGTGTTCGAGGAAGGCTACGTCAAGCTCGGCGCCGTGCCGTTCCTCGACTTCGCGAGCATGATCAAGGCCGCGCCCGCGCTGGCCCGCTACCAGGCCTGGCGCTCGGTCTATTCGATGGTCTCCAGCTTCGTCCGCAACGAGAAGCTGCGCGAGGCCTTCAGTTTCCACACTCTGCTGGTCGGCGGAAACCCGATGACGACCAGCGCGATCTATGCGCTGATCCACAAGCTGGAGAAAGACGGCGGCGTGTGGTGGGCCAAGGGCGGCACCAACCGCCTGATCGAGGGCATGGTGACCCATTTCCGGCGGATCGGCGGGGAAGTGCGGATCGGCGATCCGGTAACGCGCGTCGAGACGCTGGGAACCCGGGTGACCGGGGTCGAGACCCGCAGCGGCTGGTCGGGCAAGTTCGACGCCGTAGCGTCGAATGCCGACGTCATGCATTCGTACCGCGACCTTCTGTCTGACAACTCACATGCAAAACGCCGCGCAAAGTCTCTCGGCAAAAAGAGATTTTCACCAAGCCTCTTCGTCGTCCACTTCGGCATCGAAGGAACCTGGCCCGGTATCCCGCATCACATGATCCTGTTCGGCCCGCGCTACAAGGGGCTGCTCGACGACATCTACACCCATGGCGTGCTGCCGCAGGACTTCTCGATCTACCTGCACCATCCCACCGTGACGGACCCCTCGGTCGCGCCCGAAGGTATGAGCACGTTCTACGCGCTGGTGCCGGTGGCGAACATGGGCAAGTTGCCGGTCAACTGGGACGAGGTCGGTCCCATCCTCGAGAAGCGCATACTGGATGAAGTGGGCCGCAGGCTCATCCCCGATATCCACACGCGTATCGTAACGAAGTTCCATTACGCTCCGAGCGACTTCTCGACCGATCTTTCCGCGCACCTCGGAAGTGCATTCAGCCTTGAACCGCTGCTCACGCAAAGTGCATGGTTCCGGGCACATAATCGCGACGACGCGATTTCCAATTTCTACCTTGTCGGCGCGGGGACGCACCCCGGTGCCGGCATTCCGGGCGTGGTCGGCTCTGCCAAGGCCACGGCAAGGCTGATGCTGGAGGATCTTTCGTGAAACGCCTCGCCGTCTATTGCGGCTCCGCTTCGCCCGCCGATGGCCGTTACGTGACGCTTGCGCGCGAAGTGGGCCAGGAACTGGCCCGGCGGGGCATCGGCGTGGTCTACGGCGGCGGGCGGCTGGGCCTGATGGGAGCGGTGGCCTATGGCGCGCTCGACGCGGGCGGCGAAGTGATCGGGATAATTCCCGAAGCGCTGGTCAACAGCGAGGTCGCGAACCACGACTGTACCGAACTTCACGTCGTATCCGGCATGCACGAACGCAAGAAGCGGTTCACCGACCTGTCGGACGGCTTCCTGACGATCCCGGGCGGTGTCGGCACGATGGACGAGCTGTGGGAGGCGATGAGCTGGGCGCAGCTCGGCTATCACGCAAAGCCGGTGGGCCTGCTCAACGCCTTCGGCTTCTACGACCACCTGCTGGCTTTCAACCGCCACATGATCGAGGTCGGCTTCGTCCGCGAGGCCCATGCCGGCATCCTTCTTGCCGAACCCAGCCTCGACCTGCTGCTGGCACGCATGGCGGCGCACGAGCCGCACACGCCGATCTTCGCAATGAAGGCCGACGACCTGTGAGCGCATGACCGACCGGAAAGCCCTTGTCGGAATAGCCCGCAAGTCGATCCTCAAGGGCTCGAAGAGCTTCGCTGCGGCCAGCCACCTGTTCGACCGTGAAACGCGCGAGCGCGTCTGGCTGCTCTACGCCTGGTGCCGCCGGTGCGACGATATCGTCGATGCGCAGGACCATGGCGGCGCGCTGGGACCGCAAGACGGCATGCAGGAGCGGCTCCAGCTTGTCCGCGAGAAGACCGCCCTCGCCTTTGCCGGACGCGAGACGGGCGAGCCGGCGTTCGATGCACTGGGCGTCGTGGCGCGCGAGACGGGGCTGACGCTGGAAATGGCGGGCGCCGTCATCGAGGGTTTCGCGCTCGACGCGGCCGACTGGCAACCGCATTCGGAAGCGGACCTCATGCGCTACTGCTGGCACGTGGCCGGGGCCGTGGGTGTGATGATGGCGGTGGTGATGGGGGTTTCGCCCGACGATGCCGACACGCTGGACCGCGCCTGCGATCTGGGACTGGCGTTCCAGCTTGCCAATATCGCCCGAGACATCGAGGAGGATGACGCCGCCGGCCGCTGCTACATCCCGCTTGACTGGATGGCCGAGGAAGACATCCCGCCGGGCGAGCAGATGAAGCCGCACTACCGGCCCGCGCTGACCCGGATCGTCGCGCGCATGTGCCGTACCGCCCACGTCCACCAGTGCTCTGCGCGGATCGGCGCGGCGCGGCTGAAAGGGCGCCAGCGCTGGGCGATTCTCGCCGCGGCAGGCATCTATGGCGAGATCGCGCGCGAAGTGGAACGGCGCGGCGACCACGCGTGGGACCACCGCACCGTCGTCAGCAACGTGCGCAAGCTGGGCTTTATCGGCAAAGCCGCGTGGGCGGCGGTCCGCCCTGTTCCACGCTCGTGCCTGGCCGCCGCCAGCGAGCGCAAGATGAGCCGACAGGATCTCATGGACCTTGCCCGCCATACGAGGCCGCTGGCCTGACCGAACCGGATCGGCGGTGTCGGGACTTGCGCTTTTGGCGTTACGTGGCACTCTCGACCGGGCAGTTGGTGGAGGTGGCGGTGGGTGCACTTGGTCCGGCCGTTGATCCGCGCGAGGACGCGGTTCCGGAACGCGCGGCGCTCGTCTACCGCACCCGCCTGCCCGTCAGGATCTGGCACTGGATCAACGCGCTCTGCATCTTAGTCATGCTGATGAGCGGAGCGACGATCTTCAACGCCCATCCGCGCCTCTACTGGGGCGCCTATGGGGCGAACCCGGACAGTGCGTGGCTGGAAATCGGTAACCAGGGGCAACGGGGCTTCCTGAGGATCGGTGAACTGGAAATCGGCACGACCGGCCTGCTTGGCTGGACCGAGCATTCGACCCGGGCCTTTCCTCCCCTCGTCACCATTCCCAACTACTACAGCCTTGCCGAAGGGCGGCAGTGGCATTTCTTCTTTGCGTGGGTGCTGGTGATCTCGGCCCTAGCCTATCTGGTCTACGCCCTGCTGTCGGGACACCTGCGGCGCAATCTTGGCCTCTCGCGCGAGGAGCGCCGCCTTTCGCATATCTGGCACGACATCAAGCAGCATGCGCGCCTTCGCTTTCCGACCGGCGAGGCGGCGAGAGGGTACAACCCCTTGCAGAAGATGGCCTATCTTGGCGTCATCCTCGTGGTCCTGCCGCTGGTGGTACTGACGGGCATGACCATGTCGCCCACGCTGAACGCCGCGTTTCCATGGCTCCTCGACATCTTCGGCGGCCGCCAATCCGCAAGATCGATACACTTCCTGTGTGCGGCAGCGTTTTGTGCGTTCATTCTGGTCCACCTCGTCATGGTGGTCCTGGCAGGCCCTTTCAACGAACTGAGGTCCATGACCACGGGGTGGTACCGCCTGCCCCCAGCGAGGAAGGGTGAAGAATGACCCTTGTCAGCAGACGCAGCGCACTGATCGGAACGCTTGGCCTGGCGGTGGCCGGATGCGATCGCATCACGACCTCCCCGACTGTACGCAAAGTGCTGACGCTCGGCGAAAAGGCGACGCTTTCCGGGCAACGGCTCGTGACCGACCGGAACGCGCTTGCCCCCGAATTCACGACCGCGGACCTGTCACCGCGCTTCCGCGTCAACGGGAACCGGATGCCTGCGTCGGCCGACTACCAGGCACACATGGCGAGCGGCTTTTCGACATGGCAACTGGAGGTTGGCGGGCTTGTGCGGCAACCCTTGCGGCTGTCGCTGGCGCAACTCATGTCTGCGCCGCAGCGCACGCAGATCACCCGCCACGATTGCGTCGAAGGGTGGAGCGCGATCGGCGAATGGACCGGGGTGCCACTCGCCCTGCTTCTGCGGAAAGCCGGAATTTCATCGAATGCGCAGTACGTTGTATTCCATTGCGCAGATGATTTCTCCGGAATGCGTTACTACGAGAGCATCGACATGATCGATGCGATGCACCCGCAGACGATCCTGGCCCATACCATGAACCGCCAGCCTCTTTCGGTGGCCCACGGTGCGCCGATCCGCCTGCGGGTGGAGCGGCAGCTTGGCTACAAGCAGGCGAAATACGTGATGAAGATCGAGGCCGTGGATCGGCTCGGCGGCATCCACGGCGGCAAGGGTGGGTACTGGGAGGACCATTCCGGCTATCAGTGGTACGCGGGCATCTGAACCTGTGCCGCGTGAGACGGCACGTTCCGGCGTCCTAGAACTTCAGCATGATGCGCCGTGCCAGGGCGGGGGAAACCGAGTTCACGACCTGTAGAACCTTGACCAGCCCGATGTTGATTTCGGTTACGTTGCGCTCCATCCCGTCGACGATCTGGCGTGCGCATTCGGCGGCAGGCATCTTGCGATTGCCGCGCCCCGCGGTGAGTTGGGTGTCGACGACGGGCGGCAGGGCTTCGACGACATGCACTCCGGTTCCCGCCAACTGTGCGCGCAGAGCCTGCGTGTAGCTGCGCAGCGCGGCCTTGGTGGCGCAATAGACCGGGCCACCCGCACGCGGCGCGATGGCGAGGCCGGACGTCACGTTGACGATCATTGCCTCGGGCCGTGCCTTCAGCCCAGGCATGAGCGCGGTGATAAGGTGAATGGGGGCATTGAGATTGAGGAAGATCGTGCGATCCGCCGCCGCCGCATCGGGCTGACCGTCGCGGAAATCGTGATCCACTCCAGCCCCGGCATTATTGACCAGCACATCGATCTGGCGACCTGCCATGGCCGAGATCAGCGTTTCCACGCCTTGCGGCAGGGATAGGTCCGCCTCGACGATTTCAAAGCCATCGGCCCTCGCCGCCGCCACCCGCGCCGGGGTGCGGCCCTGCCCAATGACCGTCGCGCCCTTGTTACGTAACTGGCGTGCGATCTGCGCGCCGATCCCGTCCGTCGCGCCGGTCACCAGCACGGTCTTTCCCGATAGCTCCACGCCTGCCCTCCCCCTGGATTGGTGGAAGGCAGGGTATCATGGCGGTTGCGGCTTGCAACCGGCCCGCTCAGCGCATCAGGACGAGTTCTTCCGCCATCGATGGATGGAGCGCCACGGTCGCGTCGAAATCGGCCTTGGTCAGCCCGGCCTTGACCGCGATTGCCGCGGCCTGGAGAATTTCGGGCGCTTCTGGACCGATCATGTGAATGCCGAGGACCCTCTCGCTCGTGGCCTCGACGATCATCTTGTAGAGGCCGCGTTCGGGACGGTGGCCGAAGATGTTCTTCATCGGTCGGAAGTCTGACGAATAGACCTTGATGTTGCCGCCGAACGCCTGCCGGGCCTGGCTTTCGGTGAGCCCGACACCGGCCAGCGGCGGCTGCGAGAACACGGCGCTGGGGATGCAGTCGTAGCTGACGGAGGTATCCTTGCCGCCGAACACGCGGTCGGCAAAGGCATGGCCTTCGCGGATGGCGATCGGGGTAAGCTGGACGCGGTTCGTTACGTCACCGACCGCGTAGATGCTGTCGCAGGCGGTGCGGCCGTGATCGTCGACCGGAATTTCGCCCTGCGCGCCAAGCTCGATCCCGGCGGTCTCGAGGCCGAGGCCATCGGTCTTGGGAAGGCGGCCGGTGGCGACCAGCACGATGTCGGCGGCGAGAGGATCGGGCTGCCCGGCGAGGAAGACCTGCAGGGAGCCGTCCGCCTGCTTCTCGACCTTTTCGAACGGGCAGTTGAACTTGTACTCGATGCCGCGCGCCATGGTGATCTGAAGCAGGCGGTCGCGCAGCGATTCATCGTAGCCGCGCAGGATCGTCTCGCTGCGATTGACCACCGTTACGTGACAGCCAAGGGCGTTGAAGATTCCGGCGAATTCCATCGCGATGTAGCCCGCCCCGGAAATCACCACGCGCTTCGGCAGGTTTTCGAGATGAAACACCTCGTTCGAGGTAATGCAGTGCTCGTTGCCGGGGAAGTCCGGCATGACCGGCCATGCGCCCGTCGCGACGAGGATGTAGCGCGCGCTGATCTCGCGGCCGCTTCCCCCCAGCCTGACCGTGTTGGGGCCGGTTACGGTCGCGCGTTCGAGGAAGCGCTCTACCTTGTTGTTCTCGAGGGTCGACGTGTAGGCGGTGTTGAGCCGGTCGACGTCCTTGAGCACCGCGTCACGTAACGTCGGCCAGTCGAAGCTCATCTTCTCGACCGTCCAGCCATAGTTGGCCGCGTCCTGCAGTTCTTCGGCGAAGTGCGATCCGTAGACCAGCAGCTTCTTGGGCACGCAGCCCCGAATGACGCAGGTGCCGCCGACCCTGTATTCTTCCGCGACCGCCACGCGCGCGCCGTGGCTTGCGGCAATGCGGCTTGCGCGCACCCCGCCCGAACCCGCGCCGATCACGAAGAGGTCGTAGTCGAATTCCTGCTCAGCCATGGCATACTCCTTGTCGAGGAGCGCATATGGCCTCTGGCCTTCGCCAAGACCAGAGGGTTTCGAGAAAATCGGTTAGTGCGCCTAACTATCAGCCGGCGAGGCCAACCGCTGCCAGGAGTGCTTCGGTCGACGGATCGAAGCCTTCGCCGCCGCCAGACTCGATCTGCTTGGCAATGGCCTTGCCCAGTTCGACGCCGAACTGGTCGAAGGGATTGATGCCGAGCATCACCGCAGAGACGAACGTGCGATGCTCGTGGAAGGCGATCAGCGCGCCGAGCGTCGCGGGGTTGAGATCGTCGCACAGGATCGTCGCGGAAGGACGGTCGCCGGGATAGGCACGCGCGCCGTCATCGCTCGCCTTGCCGGCCATGAGCGCAGCACCCTGGGCGAAGCAGTTGGAAAGCAGGATCTGGTGATGCGCCGGGTCGAGGTCGTGGCCCTGCGTCTTGACGGCAAGGAAATCGACCGGAATCAAGTGCGTACCCTGGTGCAGGAGCTGGAACACGGCATGCTGTGCATCGGTCCCGACGCCGCCCCAGGTAACCGGCGCGCTTGGCCGTGTAAGTGGAGAGCCATCGGCGAGGACGCGCTTGCCGTTTGATTCCATTTCGAGCTGCTGGAGATAGTCCGGCAGAAGCGCGAGGCGTTCGTCATAGGCGAAGACCGCACGCGTCTGGCACCCGCGAACCTGAGTGTAATAGAGATCGGCAAAGGCGGCGCGAACGACGACGTTGCCGGCCAGGTCTGCGTCGATGAAATGGCGATCGATAGCCGCCGCACCGTCGAGGAACGCGGCGAAGCCTTCCCACCCCAGCGCCATCGCGACCGGGAAACCGATCGACGACCACAGCGAGTAACGCCCGCCCACGGTTTCGGAGAACGGCAGGACGCGGGTTTCGTCGACGCCCCACTCGACCGCCTTCTCGGGCGCGGCGGTGAGCGCAACGACCTGGCCATAGGGATCGGCAACGCCGTTCTCGCGCAGCCATTCAAGCGCCGAGGCAGCGTTGGTCATCGTCTCGGTCGTGGTGAAGGTCTTGGAGGCAACGGCGATCATCGTCGTTGCCGGATCGCAGGCCTTCATAGCGGCTTCGAGCGCGCAGCCGTCGATGTTCGACACGACGTGGACGGCCACCTTCGCGCCGTCGCGGGTCAGTGCGTCGATCGCCAGCGCCGGCCCGAGCGCCGAACCGCCGATGCCAATGTGGATCAGGCTGCGCACTTCGCCAAGCGCACCGGCGTGGATCGCGTCGACCAGCATGCGCATGCGGGCGTGGAGCGCCTCGGCTTCCTCGACGCTGGCCTCGTTGCCGATGCCGCGCTGAGCGGTGTGCTCGGCCGCGCGGCCTTCGGTGTTGTTGATTTTCGCGCCCTCGATCAGCGCGGCGCGGCGGCCTTCGAAGTCCATCGCCGATGCAAGCGCGGCGAACACCGCTTCCACTTCGGCGGAGAGGTGCGTCTTGGACCAGTCGAAGCGGATCGGGCCGCCCGGCAGGTCGAGCGTAGCGGCGTAGCGATCGAGACGGCCGGCATCGGAGAACAGCTCCTTGAGCGTCGGGCGCGGCAGCCCGGCCAGCGCCGTCCAGTACGTTTCCGCTTCGGCAACCGTCATCGCAATTCCCCTTCGTGATCTCGCTTTCGCGCAATGGCCCTATGCCCGGTACGTTCCCGCCCGCCAAGCCGCGGTTCATCGTGCGGCAAGCTGTGCAGACGTATTTCGGAGGTGTATTATTTATACAACACACTTGACGAAGGGCTTCGCTGCCAACATGACCGCGACGATGAACGACACGCCCGAAAACCAGCCCGCGCCTTTGGCAGACCCGGTGCCCGCCGTTACGCCAGCAAAGAAGGAGAAGAAGGAGGACAGTTTCCCCGTCTTCCTCGTGAAGCTCGTTCTGGTCGTGGCGATCTTCCGCAGCTTCATCTTCGCGCCGTTCAACATCCCGTCGGAGTCAATGCTCCCGAGACTGGAAAACGGCGATTACCTGCTGGCGGCGAAATGGCCCTATGGCTTCAGCAAGTATTCGCTGCCGTTCAGCCTGCCGCTTATCCCCGGCCGCATCATGGCCGGGCAGCCCGAGCGTGGTGACGTGGTCATCTTCAAGGCGCCCCCGGGCAATGATGTCGATTATATCAAGCGGGTAATCGGGATTCCCGGCGACACGGTCCAGATGATCGGCGGCGTGCTGCACCTCAACGGCCAGGCCGTTCCCAAGGAGCGGGTCGAGGACTTCGTCATTCCGGTGAGCCCGAACACGGACTGCCTGTCGCCCGAATTCGCCGCGACGGAAGCCGATGGTCGCCAGACCTGCCACTATCCGCAATACCGCGAGACGTTGCCGGGAGGGAAGACCTACAACGTACTCGACCTCGGCCAGCGCCCTGTCGACGACACCCCGCCAGTGGTGGTCCCCGAGGGCGACCTGTTCCTGATGGGCGACAACCGCGACAATTCGATGGATAGCCGCTTCCCGGCAATGGAAGGCGGCGGCATCGGCCTCGTTCCGCAGGAAAACCTCGTCGGCCGTGCCGCGATCATGATGTGGTCGACCGACGGCAGCGCCAACTGGTTCCTGCCCTGGACCTGGTTCACCGCTGCCCGCTGGAACCGGATCGGGGGCACGTTCTGAGCGCGCTTGCCCCGGAGGCCAGCGCCTTCATCGCCGCCCTCACCGGTGCAGCGCCGGCGCGCCCGGAAATCTGGGCGGAAGCCCTCACCCACGGATCGATGGGCGAGCCGCGCGATTACCAGAGGCTCGAGTTCCTCGGCGACCGTGTCCTTGGCCTCGCCATAGCGGACTGGCTTCACGAGAAGAGCGATGCCGCCGAAGGCAAGCTTTCGCAGCGCCTCAACGCTCTGGTCAGTCGCGAGACGTGCGCCGATGTCGCACGAACCATCGGCCTTGCCGGGCACATCCGCCTTGGCAAGCAGGCGCGCGATGACGGGGGCGCACAGAGCGACAACATTCTGGGCGACGTGATGGAGGCGCTGATCGGTGCGCTCTTCGTGGAGCGCGGATTCGAGGCGGCGCGCAAGTTCGTGCGCAAGGCCTGGGAAAAGCCGATGCTCTCGGGCACCGGCCAGCGCAAGCACCCCAAGGCCGCGCTTCAGGAATGGGCAGCGGGCAACCGCCGCAAGCCGCCGGTCTATACGCTCGTTTCGCGCGAGGGGCCGGACCATGCCGCCACCTTCACCGTTTCGGTCGAGGTCAAGGGCGTGGGCGAGGCAAGCGCGCGCGGATCTTCCAAGCAGGAAGCGGAAACCGCCGCTGCCCGGGCTTTCATGCAGGCTTATGCCTGACGGCCAGATGGCCTATAGTCTTCCGAGATACGGACAGAGAACAAGAACATGACAGAAAAATGTGGCCTCGTGGCCGTCCTCGGCGCGCCGAATGCCGGCAAGTCGACCCTCGTCAATGCGCTCGTCGGCCAGAAGGTGGCGATCGTCTCGGCCAAGGCGCAGACAACGCGCGCGCGGCTCATGGGCATCGCGCTCGAAGGAGAGGCGCAAATCATCCTTGCGGACACGCCCGGCCTGTTCGAACCGCGCCGCCGGCTCGACCGCGCAATGGTGAGCGCCGCATGGGACGGCGCGCAGGAAGCAGACGCGATCCTGCTGGTGGTCGATGCACGCAAGAAGAAGCGTGACTATCTCGAGCCGATCCTCGCCAGCCTGCGCGAACGGCCGGAACGCAAGATCCTCGTGCTCAACAAGGTCGATTCCACGCCCAAGGAGCCACTGCTGGTGATGGCGGAGGCGCTGACCGGGGAAGCGGCATTCGACGAGGTGTTCTTCGTTTCCGCACTGACCGGCGACGGCGTGCCGGAACTCAAGCGGCGTCTAGCCGAACTCATGCCCGAAAGCGCGTGGCACTATCCCGAAGACCAGGTCTCGGACGCCAGCGAGCGCCTGATGGCCGCCGAAATCACGCGCGAACAGCTCTACCGCCAGCTCCACGACGAGCTGCCCTATGACAGTACCGTACGTCCCGAGAAGTACCTCCATCGCAAGGACGGTTCGATCGAGATCCACCAGCAGATCGTGATTGCCCGCGAGACACAGCGTCCGATCGTGCTGGGCAAGGGTGGCGCGAAGATCAAGGCGATCGGAGAGGCCGCACGCAAGGAACTTTCGCAATTGCTCGACACCAAGGTGCACCTGTTCCTGCATGTGAAGGTCGACGAGCGCTGGGCCGACGCCAAGGAAATCTACGAGGAAATCGGCCTCGAATGGGTCAAGTGAAGCTCTTCGCGCGCCGCTGCGCCCCAGTACTTCTCGCCCTTGCCGGGCTGGCTCCGGCGGCTACGGTCGCGCGGGAAGCACCGCTGGCCGAAGGCGCGCGTTACGTTGCGCTGGGAAGCTCCTTCGCCGCAGGTCCGGGCGTGGGGCCCAACGCGCCCGGATCGCCCGAACGCTGCGGCCGGGGCACGCTCAACTACCCGCACCTGCTCGCCGAGGCGCTCAAGCTCGATCTCGTCGATGCGACCTGCAGCGGCGCGACGACCCACCACGTGCTGGGCCCCTGGAACGAGGTTCCCCCTCAGATCGACAGCGTGAATGGCGACACCCGCCTCGTCACCCTGACCATCGGCGGAAACGATGTGTCGTTCGTCGGCAACATCTTCGCCGCCGCTTGCGAGAAGATGGCGTCGCCCGATCCGCGCTGCGGCAAGTGGCGGGAGATCACCGAGGAAGAGTGGCAGGCCGACGAGGAGCGGATGCGCTCCATCGTACGCCAGATCCACGCCCGCGCGCCTCTCGCCCGGGTGGTGGTGGTCGATTACATCACGGTCCTGCCGCCATCAGGCACTTGCGCTGCCATGGCGATTTCGCCGGACCGGCTGGCCCAGAGCCGCAGCGCCGCGAAACGGCTTGCCCGGATTACCGCACGGGTCGCGCGAGAAGAGGGTGCATCGCTGCTCAAGTTCTCGCATATCTCGCGCCGGCACCATCCATGCTCTGCCAAGCCCTGGAGCAACGGCCTTTCCGCCCCGGCCGACGACGGCATCCCGGTCCATCCGAACCGGCTCGGACATGCTGAAGCGGCAGCGGCGCTGGTCAAGCTTGTGAAATTGATGAAGTAGCTACTGCACTGATTTCAAATAGTATTGCCTGTCAGCTTTCCAGCCCGGATTGTTGCAGCGCAACAGAAACTTGTCCGTAATGGATTGATGGTTTATGTCGCTCGCAAATTGCCGTCGAAGGGAACGGGCGCGTCGCTCGTTAACGTCCTGGGTGCAGCAGTGACGGAGCGCGTGGATGAGTGATACTGGCGGTGTCATCGGTGTACGCGCCGCCATTCCCATGCCTGTACGCGCCGCAGCGGTCCTGCGGCCGTTGCAGATCCCGGACTGGCTGGCCACTGCCCTCGCCTATCTCTGCCTGGTGCTGCTTACGCGCGGGTTCCTGATCGGCAATCCCGTCATCCACATCGACGAACAATTCTACCTGTTCGTGGCCGAACGGATGCGCGACGGGGCGATCCCCTATGTCGACATCTGGGACCGCAAGCCCATCGGGCTGTTCCTTGTCTACGAGGCGCTGTCGCTGATCCCAGGCGATCCGGTGCTAGGCTATCAAGCCGGAGCCATTCTGGCGACGATGGGCACGGCGATGGTCATCGCCCGCCTCGCCCGGGAAATCGCCTCGCCGGCCGCGGCATGGCAGGCGGGCGTTGCCTATATCCTGTTCATGCCCGCCTTCAACGCGGCAATGGGACAGGCGCCGGTATTCTACAACCTGTTCGTGGCACTGGCCGCCCTGGGCGTGGTCGACACGGTCAAGAAATACGAGAGCGACGCCCTGATCTGGCGCGGCTGCGCGATCATGCTGCTGCTGGGGCTGGCGATCCAGATCAAGTACACCGTGGTGTTCGAGGGCATGGCCTTCGGCCTGATCCTGCTGTCCCGCGCCTTTGCCGACGTATGGAGCTATCGCCGCCTCGCTGCCGTCGCGGTGCTGTGGATGGCGGTCGCCCTGCTGCCTACCGCCGCCGCCGCCGCGTGGTATGCCGCGCACGGCTACCTCGACCAGTTCGTCTATGCGAACTTCCTCTCGATCTTCGAACGCGAGTCCGACGGCTGGCGCGCGCCCTGGCGCCTGACCAAGGAAATGGCCGCGCTGCTGCCGTTCTGGTTCGCGATCTTCCGGGCACCCAAGCTGTTCGACGCGACCGACGGGCAGCATCCGCGCTCGCATGCCGTGCTCAAGGTCTGGGGGATGGCAGCGTTCGCGGGCTTCATCCTGTTCGGCACCTGGTACGACCACTACGTCGCGCCGCTGCTGGTCCCGCTCTCCATCCTCGCGGCGCCGGCCCTCGCGCGGATCGTGCCTTCCGAGCGCGGCATCGGGCGTTTCCTGCTAGGCTTCGGTGCGCTCGCCAGCGTTGTCGTTCCCGGTTTCCAGGTGTGGAAGCATGGCACCGCCGGTCAGTACGAACGGATGCAAGCGCTGATCGAGCGCGAAATGCGCGGCGGATGCCTCTACATCTACGAGGGCGAACTGGCGTTCTATCGCACGACCAATTCGTGCCTGCCGACGACCCGGATCTTCCCGAACCACCTCAATACCTTTGTCGAGGCGCCGGCGATTGGCGTCGATCCGGTCAGCGAAGTGCGCAAGGTGCTGGCATCGAAGCCCGACGTCATCCTGATGTGGGCCCCGGCACGCCTCTACCTGCCCAATCATGAAACCCGCCGCATCGTGACCGCGACGCTCCAGCAAGACTACGAGCGTTATGCCTCGTTCACGCTGGGGACGCGGGTGTACTGGCTTTACCGCCCACGGCGCTAGGGGCCGCGCGGCCTGGCTGCGGCCCGCCCGGGGGCAGGCCGCAGCGCCGGGTCATTCCGCAGCAGCGGCCTTTTTCGGTGCCGCCTTCTTGGCCGGAGCCTTCTTCGCGGCGGGAGGCTTTTTCGCGGCCGAAGCCTTCTTGGCAGGGGCCTTCTTCTTGCCCTTGGCCGGGCCTTTGGCGGCACGTTCGTCGATGAGCGTGATCGCCTCTTCCAGCGTCAGCGCCTCGGGCTGCTTGTCGCGCGGGAGGGTGGCGTTGGTGGTGCCGTCGGTGACGTAAGGGCCATAGCGCCCTGCCATCAGCTTGATCTCACCCCCGGAAGTGGGATGCGCGCCGAAGACCTTGAGGGGTTCGGCCGCGGCACGGCTGCCGCGCGCGCCCGCCCCGGCCGCTGCAGCAGCCAGCAGCATGACCGCCGCGTTCATGCCCGTCTCGAACACCTCGGCAGTGGACTTGAGCCGCGCATACTTGCCGTCGTGCGCCAGATAGGGGCCATAACGCCCGATGCTGGCGGTGATCGGGTTTCCGGTTTCCGGATGCACGCCCACTTCACGCGGCAGTGACAGCAGCTTGAGCGCCCATTCCAGATCGAGTTCGCCAATGTCCTTGGGGATAGAGGCGCGCTTGGCCTCCTTGCCGTCACCAAGCTGGATGTAGGGGCCGAATCGGCCTGCCTTGCGCACGACTTCCAGACCCGTCTCTGGATCCTTGCCCAGCGCACCATCCTCGCCGCCGTCGCCATCGGCTCCGCCAGGCTGCGCGAACTTGCGGGTATACTTGCATTCGGGATAGTTCGAGCAGGCCACGAAAGCGCCGTAACGCCCGCCGCGCAGCGACAGACGGCCCTCTTCGCACTTGGGGCAGAGGCGCGGGTCGGTGCCATCGGCGCGCGGGGGGAAGAGGTAGTCGGAGAGAAACTCGTCAAGCTCGGCGGTAACCTCGCTCGGCTTCTTCTCCATCACCTCGTCGGACTTGGGCTTGAAGTCGCGCCAGAAGTCGGCAAGCACCTTCTTCCATTCGGCGCGTCCACCGGACACGTCGTCCAGCTCCTCCTCCATGCCCGCCGTGAACTCGTAAGCCACGTAGCGAGGGAAGAATCGCTCGAGAAATGCTGTGAGAAGTCGTCCGGATTCCTCTGCGAAGAAACGGTTTTTCTCGGTCCTGACGTAGTTGCGGTCCTTCAACACCTGAAGGGTTGCAGCGTAGGTCGAAGGACGGCCGATGCCGAGTTCCTCGAGCCGCTTGACGAGGCTCGCTTCCGAATAGCGCGGCGGCGGCTGGGTGAAGTGCTGGGTGGCATCGACCCCGCGCTTGGCCGGGGTATCGCCCGATGCCATCGCGGGAAGCAGGCTGCCATCCTCTTCGTCGCCATCCTGCTTCTGGTCGCGACCTTCCTCATAGACGGCGAGGAAGCCGGGGAACTTCACCACCTGGCCAGTGGCGCGCAGTTCGTGCTTTCCGGTGCCGTCGCGCAACGTAACGGTCGTCCGCTCGATATTGGCCGACGCCATCTGGCTGGCCATCGCACGCTTGTAGATCAGATCGTAGAGCCGCGCCTCGTCGGCGGACCCGTAACGGTCCTTCGAGAAATCCGTGGGCCGGATCGCCTCGTGGGCTTCCTGCGCGTTCTTGGCCTTAGTTTCGTAATGGCGGGGCTTTTCGGGCAGGTAGTGGCCGTCGTAACGATCCGAGATGGCCTTGCGCGCGGCCGAAATGGCGCTCGGGTCCATCTGCACGCCATCGGTACGCATGTAGGTGATCGCGCCCGCTTCGTAGAGCGTCTGCGCCACGCGCATGGTGTGGCTGGCCGAGAAGCCGAGCTTGCGCGCGGCTTCCTGTTGCAGGGTCGATGTGGTGAACGGCGGATAGGGGTTGCGGCGCGTGGGCTTTGTCTCGACTTCCTCGACGCGGAAAGTCGCGGCCTCGACCACGCCCTTGGCCCTCATCGCCGCGCCTTCATCGCCCAGCGTCAGCTTGTCGAGCTTCTGCCCGTCGAACTTTACGAGCCGCGCCGCAAACTCGGTGCCGGCATGTTCGAGCCGGGCGATGACGGACCAGTATTCCTGCGCGCGGAAGGCCTCGATCTCGCGCTCGCGCTCGACGATGAGGCGCAGGGCGACCGACTGGACGCGCCCGGCCGACTTGGCGCCGGGCAGCTTGCGCCACAGGACCGGCGAAAGCGTGAACCCAAACAGATAGTCCAGCGCGCGGCGAGCCAGGTACGCGTCGATCAGGTCCTGGTCGAGCGCACGCGGCTTCTTCATCGCGTCGGTCACGGTCTGCTTGGTGATGGCGTTGAAAGTAACGCGTTCGACTTCCTTCGGAAGCACGCGTCGTTTCGCCAGCAGTTCCCTGACGTGCCACGAAATGGCTTCGCCCTCGCGGTCAGGGTCGGTCGCGAGGATCAGTCGGTCCGCGCCCTTGGCCGCATCGGAGATCGCCTTCACGCGGGCCTGCTTGTCCCCGTAAAGCTCCCAATCCATGGCGAAATCCTCGTCCGGGCGGACGGACCCATCCTTCACGGGGAGATCGCGGACGTGGCCGTAGGAGGCCAGCACCTTGTAGCCAGGTCCGAGGTACTTCTCGATGGTCTTGGCCTTGGCGGGGGATTCTACGATGACAAGCTGCATGGCGATGAAAGGTAGTCCTTACGTGTACGTGTGCGCGAGGGTGGGGACCGGACCCCGCCCTCGTCAAGCCGGAGGATCGGGCGGGGTTGCCCGATAGGCCACCATGAAAGCGGCTGCGAGCAGGACGTCCATGGCGGCGAAGAAGCCCACGACGGGTTCCGTCCGTCCTTGCGCCACCAGAACCAGCGCGGGTACGCCGAACACCAGCTTTTCCGCGATGGCCGCGAGCATGACCGGCCGGTAGCGGCGCGGATCGCCGCCGATGATCCAGAACACCGCCTGGAACACCAGCGCCAGGCCGACGAAGCCGACCAGCACCTCCGGGCCCTTTTGCGGCCAGGGCGCGAGCAGCATCGGCGGAAGCACGATGAAGCCGTAGATTGCGGCACCCCGGAAGATGCGGCGCGCAAGGCGAAGGTCTGCCATCGTAGTCACCCCTTCAAGGAAACACGGCCAGCGGCATGACGCAGGAGCCTGCCTGCCAGTTCGAGTTCGATCAGCGCCATCTGCACCGCGCCCGCGCTTGCCCGGCTTTGCCGGATCAGTTCATCGACACCGATCGGCGCGGTCGTCAAAAGGTCCGCAACGTCCGCCTGTTCGTCGCAGCTGTCAGATGCGAAATCGTCCGGAACCTCCCGAACGGTGGAGCGCGGCTGTCCTTCGAAGCCGACCAGGAGTTCGACCACGTCGTCGGGCGACTGCACGAGAATCGCCCCGTCACGGATAAGCTGGTTGCACCCGTGGGAACGGCTGTCGAGCGGGGAGCCGGGAATGGCCATCACCTCGCGCCCCGCCTCTGCCGCGAGCCGGGCCGTGATCAGCGACCCCGACCTTGGCGCGGCCTCGACGACCAACGTACCGGTTGCAAGGCCCGCGATGATTCGGTTGCGCCACGGGAAATGCCGGGCCAGCGGCTCGGTCCCCGGGGGCATCTCGGCGATCAGCAAGCCCTCGTGCGCAACCTGCTCCTGCAGGTCGCCATGTTCGGGCGGATAGGTGACGTCGATCCCGCTGGCGATCACGCCGACGGTGCCGCCCCCGTCGGCCATGCCGGCCAGCGCACCGCGATGCGCAGCCGCATCGATACCTCGGGCAAGACCGGAGACTACGGCATAGCCCCTTGCGGCCAGCGCCGAAGCGAAGTCGCGCGAAAGCTTGACCGCCGCAGCCGAAGCGTTGCGAGCCCCGACCATCGCGACGGACGGCCGGGAAAGCAGCGCCGCATCCCCGCGCACCGTCAGTACTGGCGGCGGGTTCTCCAGATTTCCGAGGAGCGCCGGATAGTCGGGACTGTCATGGAACATGTATCGTGCGCCCGCCGCCCGCACCCTCGCCACTTCGCGCTCAATGCGTTCGGTCGGAATAGGGCGGTAAGCCGCCCTTCCGCGCGCCGCTCCACGCACGGCGAGATCGGGCAAGGCTTCCAGGGCCGCGCTGGCGGTGGTGAAGCGGCGCAGGAGCTGGTGGTAGCTTACCGGCCCAATATTGGGGGACCGCAGCAGGCGGATACGGGCAAACGCCTCGTCCCGGGTCAGCGTGGCTGCGGCAGCCGCGTTCACTTCCTGCTGCCGACCTTCGGTTCGGTTCCGGCGCGAAGGCGGGCAATGTTTTCCCGGTGCAGATACAGCACGAGGAGAGCCAGCAGCGCGAGAACCGGAACGTAGGGTGCGTATCCGAGCACCGCCGCCGCCACGGGCGCGACGACCGCCGCACTCATCCCCCCGAGCGAGGAGATGCGGCTCAAGAACAGGACGCCGAGCCATGTGACGGCATAGACCAGGCCGATCGGCCAGGCGAGAGCAAGCGACACGCCCATGAGCGTTGCCACGCCCTTCCCGCCCTTGAACCGCAGCCAGACCGGGAAACAGTGGCCCAGCACAGCTGCGAGCGCGGCCAGTGCCTCTGCCCCGGGCCACACGTGGCGGACGATCAGCACTGCGGCAAGCCCCTTCCCCAGGTCGAGCAGCAGCGTTGCCGCGGCAAGGCCCTTCTTGCCGGTGCGCAGCACGTTGGTCGCGCCGATGTTGCCCGAACCGATGGCGCGCAAGTCGCCGGCGCCGGTCAGGCGGGTGAGAATGAGGCCGAAGGGCACCGAGCCCAGAACATAGCCGACGACAAGAGGCAAGAGCGTTTCCACGCCGCACTCCATACCCAATCCGACGAGAAAAGCGAAAGAGGGCTGTTTCCATTTTGCCCCCATTACCGATACAAGCCGGGCGATGACGGGAACGGGCACAGTTGCGAACCAAGCGGCCACGGTCGATCCGGGAGCGCCGCTGCTCCTGTTCGATTCGGGCGTTGGCGGGCTTTCGGTGCTGCGCAAGGTGCGGGCCGTGCTGCCCGAGGCTCCGGTCATCTACGTCGCCGACAACGCCGGCCTTCCCTATGGCGCGAAGACCGAAGCGCAGATCGCCGCGCGCGTCTCGGGTCTGCTCGGCCGACTGACGGAACGGCTGGCGCCCCGCCTGGTGTGCATCGCCTGCAATACGGCGTCGACCATTGCCCTGGCATCGGTCCGCGAAGTGCTGGAAGTGCCGATCGTTGGCACCGTTCCGGCGATCAAGCCTGCCGCCGCGCTTACCCGCACCGGCGTCATCGGGCTTCTTGGCACCGAAGCGACGATCCGGCAGGCCTATGTCGACCGGCTCGAGGCGGAGTTCGCCGCCGACAAGCACCTGCTGCGCCACGGCGCGCCCGAACTCGTAG
This sequence comes from Novosphingobium aromaticivorans DSM 12444, assembly GCF_000013325.1. Lineage (GTDB taxonomy): Bacteria > Pseudomonadota > Alphaproteobacteria > Sphingomonadales > Sphingomonadaceae > Novosphingobium > Novosphingobium aromaticivorans. Next base: position 1,897,177 of record NC_007794.1, on the reverse strand, counting down.
CCGCGGCCGAAGCCAAGCTGCGCGGCGAACGGGTCGATCCGGCCGTCTATGCCCGGGCCGCAGCGGCCCTGCGCGCGATGCCCGGCGGAGACCGGATCGACACGGTGGTGCTTGCCTGTACGCACTTCCCGCTGGTCGAGGACGAATTGCGCGAAGCCTTCGGGCCGGAAGTCCGGTTCGTCGACGGATCGGACGGCATTGCCCGCCGCATCGCCCACCTCACGCAGGGACAGGCCTGGCGCAGGACGGAACCCGACCTCGCGCTGTTCACGCGCGGCGGCGAGGACGTCGACCGGCTCGGCCCCGCGCTTGCAGCGCACGGGCTTGGCCGCATCGGGATATTCTGACGGTGGGGGCCGTTCAATGAGTCGCTTTTCCAGGATCGTCGTTGCTTTCCTCATCTTGCTTGCGGCGGCCTACTACTGGCTCCTGGTCAACCGGGGGCAACCGGCCCTGCCCGGCCGCAGCATCGATATCGCAGCTCTTCGCAAGGCGTCGGACGCCATGCCGGGCGAGAAGCCGACCGGACTGGAATATGCGATCATCGCAACCCGGCGCATTCCCGGCGCCGCACTGGCGGCAGGAACGGGGCTCAGGCCAATTTCCAGCGGCGTTGTCGTCTGGCGAATCGTCACGCCGCGCGGCGGCATCGTGATCGACAGCGGCCTTTCGCGAAACGATGCCGCCTCGATGGGCTTCAAGGAATACGACGGCCGCGCGATGGCACTGGCGGGCCGCTGGATGGAGCAGGCCGAGCTTCTTCTGTTCACGCACGAGCATGTCGACCACGTCGGCGGATTTCTCGATCACCAGCCATTCCAGGCCGTGGCGGGCAAGGCCGTGCTTTCGCCGCGCATGCTCCAGGGCATGAATGCGCTCTGGCGCGAGAATGCGCGGCTGTTGCCTCCGCCACGCTTGGCGGAGCCGGTCCAGCCCGTGGCGCCAGGCGTGGTGCTGGTCGCCACGCCGGGGCATACGCCGGCTTCCCAGATGATCTATGTCCGGCTTGCCGATGGTCGGGAATATCTGTTCGCCGGAGATACCGCCTCGCTGCGCGCCAACTACGAGATACCGACGCCGCGCTCCCGGCTCGTCGCCGACTGGCTGGCACCAGAGGACCGGCCGGTTGCCTTCGCCTGGCTCGACGCGCTCAAGCGCCTGAAGGCCAGGCACGAGGCGCTGGTGATAGTGCCCTCGCATGATCCCGACTGGATTGCCGCCACCGCTGCGAAGGCCGGCTTCAGTCGCCTTCCCGCCCCCGCAAAAACCCTATCAGTCAATTAGATCCGACTTTCGGATGGTTGTGCCAAATGATGCTGGCATTGCCGGGGCAACAGGCGTAGAAGCCGCTCATTCGCCGGGTGGCCCAGAGGGATCGGGCCTCGGGGGCGCGTCTGCGCCTCTGTTACAGGAAGGAGCGGCGGGGTGAATTACGATCAGGTTTTCGATTCTGCCATCGAGCGCTTGCACTCCGAAGGCCGTTACCGCGTTTTCATCGACATCCTGCGCAACAAGGGAGCCTACCCCAACGCGCGCTGCTTTGCGGGCCACAACGGCCCCAAGCCGATCACGGTGTGGTGTTCGAACGACTATCTCGCAATGGGCCAGCACCCCAAGGTGATCGCGGCCATGGAAGAGGCGTTGCACAACGTCGGCGCGGGCTCGGGCGGTACGCGCAACATCGGCGGCAACACCCACTACCACATCGAGCTTGAGCACGAGCTGGCCGACCTTCACGGCAAGGACGGGGCGCTGCTGTTCACGTCGGGTTACGTCTCGAACGACGCGACGCTGTCGACGCTCGCCAAGATCCTGCCTGGCTGCGTGATCTTCTCGGACGAACTGAACCACGCATCGATGATCGCGGGCATCCGCAACTCGGGTGCGGAAAAGCGGGTGTTCCGCCACAACGACGTGGAACACCTCGAACAGCTTCTCGCCGAGACCGACCCTGCGCTGCCAAAGCTGATCGCGTTCGAGTCGGTCTATTCGATGGATGGCGACATTGCGCCGATCCATGCGATCTGCGACCTGGCCGAGAAGTACAACGCGCTGACCTACATCGATGAAGTGCATGCCGTCGGCATGTACGGACCGCGCGGCGGCGGCATCACCGATCGTGACGAGGCGGCCCACCGCATCGACATCATCGAGGGCACGCTGGGCAAGGCCTTCGGCGTGATGGGCGGCTATATCGCGGCAGACACGCGGATCATCGACGTGATCCGATCCTATGCGCCGGGGTTCATCTTCACCACCTCGCTTTCGCCGGTTCTGGTAGCGGGCGTTCTCGCATCGGTCCGCCACCTCAAGGCGTCGAGCGCCGAGCGCGACGGGCAGCAGGCGGCGGCGGCCTACCTCAAGAAGGCGTTCGCCGACGCCGGCCTTCCCGTGATGCCATCGACCACGCACATCGTGCCGCTGATGGTCGGTGATCCGGTAAAGGCCAAGAAGATCAGCGACATACTTCTGGCGGAGTATGGCGTATACGTGCAGCCCATCAACTTCCCGACCGTGCCGCGCGGGACCGAGCGCCTGCGCTTCACTCCGGGACCGTCGCACACCGAGGCGATGATGGACGAGCTTACCGGAGCGCTGGTGGAAATCTGGCAGCGCATGGAAATGGAACTGCAGAAGGCAGCCTGAGCCCAGCCTTCAATGGATGCGAAAAGCCCTCCCCCAACCGGGAGGGCTTTTTCGTTGCATTGAAGGCTTCCGAAGGCCGTCCAAGGCGCGTCCGAAGTCGTCATGCTGAACGCGCTTCAGAGTGACGGACTTTGGCAATTGGCGGGTGCCGCTCTTCACTCCCCTTGCCTTTCACCGCGCACGCGCTAGCCTTAACCGATCAATTAAACTCCAGGAGAGTGCATGTCGGTTCCGTCATACGACGAGGTTATCCTCGGCCGCCGTTCGATCCGCGGGTATCTCGACAAGCCGGTGCCGGGCGAGGTGATCGAAGATATCCTCGCCCTCGCCATGCGCTCGCCATCCTCGATGAACACGCAGCCCTGGCACTTCCACGTAATTACCGGCGAGCCGCTGGACCGCATCCGCAAGGGAAATACCGAACGCATCCTGGCGGGCGAACCCGACAGCCGCGAGTTCCGGAGGGGCGAACCGTTTGCAGGCGTGCACCGGGAACGGCAGGTGGAAGTGGCCAAGCAACTCTTCGGCGCGATGGGGATCGCCCGCGACGATGCGCCCGCGCGGCAGGACTGGGTCCTGCGCGGCTTCCGCCAGTTCGACGCGCCGGTCTGCGTGATAGTGACCTATGACCGGACCTTGTCGGGCAGCGACGATACCGCGTTCGACTGCGGCGCGGTGACGACCGCACTGGTCAACGCGGCGTGGTCGCGCGGGCTTGGCTGCGTGATCAATTCGCAAGGCATCATGCAGTCGCCCGTGGTGCGAGAACATGCGGGCATTCCGGACGATCAGGTGATCATGAAGGCCGTCGCGATGGGCTGGCCCGACCCGGACTTCCCGGCCAATGCCGTGGTCAGTCTGCGCAAGAGCGTCGACGAGGCGGCGCGCTTCGTCGGGTTCGACTAGGCGCAGTTGCCTTTCCCCTCCCCGGCCCCATCTGGAACTCATGGCTTCGGGCACGACAGGTCGGCGGATCAGGGCATGGGCGCGGGACATCAAGCGTGATGTCGTCGCGTTGTGGCTGGCCGCGCGGGACCCGCGCGTACCGGTCGCGGCGAAGATCGTTTCCGGGATCGTCGCGGCCTATGCCCTTTCGCCCATCGACCTGATACCGGACTTCATTCCGGTGATCGGCTACCTCGACGACGTGATCCTCGTGCCACTGGGCATCCTGCTGGCGATCCGGCTGATTCCTGCAGGGGTCATGGCGCAGTTGCGCGAGCAGGCGCTGAAGGTTGGACGGCCGCGATCGGCTGCAGGACTGGTCGCCATCCTGCTTGTCTGGATCGCGGGCGTGACGGCACTGGGATGGTGGCTGTGGGGACGCATGCCCGGGTAACGCCGCACCCTGCAACGAAAAGGCCCCGCCTTTCGGCAGGGCCTTTCCTTGTCTCATTCAGGCTTGCGCGGTTCAGCGCAGCGAGACGACGTTGTCCGACACGCGAGGGTCGCGACGGTCGCCGCGATACTGGCTCGCCATCGGTTCGTCGGAGACTTCGAAGACCTCGGTTGCGCCGAAGCCGTTGAACGCGGTCTTCATAGCCGCGCCATAAGCGCCAAGCATGCCGATCTCGATGTAGTCGCCCACCTTCATGTCGGCCGGAAGCTCGAACGGACCTTCCATGTGGTCCATGTCGTCGCAGGTCGGGCCGTAGAAGCTGAAGGGCTCCATCTCGATTTCCACGCCGTCGTTCGCCACCTCTTCGCGCAGGACGCGAACGGGGAAGCGCCAACCGACGTGGGCGGCATCGAACAGCGCGCCATAGGCGCCGTCGTTGATGTAGAGCTCCGCGCCGCGACGGCGCTCGACCCGCACGATCATCGAGTTGTATTCGGCGCAGAGCGCACGGCCCGGTTCGCACCACAGTTCCGCCGAGTAGGAAATCGGCAACGATTCATAGGTGCGGTCGATCACGCCGAAGTAATCTTCGAGCGGGGGCGGTTCCATGCCCGGATAGATCGACGGAAAGCCGCCGCCAACATCGATGATGTCGACCGTGACCGACGCGTCGACGATGGCCGCGCGCACGCGCTCCAGCGCCTGGACATAGGCATGCGGGCTCATCGACTGGCTGCCGACGTGGAAGCAGACGCCGAGAGAATCCGCAGCCTGACGCGTTGCCTGGAGCAGTTCCGCGGCATTGGTCAGATCGCAACCGAACTTGGATGCAAGGCTGAGTTCCGAATAATCGGAAGAGACGCGCAGGCGCACGCAAAGCGTCAGGTCCTCGGCAAAGCCGCAGGCTTCCTTGATCTTTTCCAGTTCCTCGAAGGAATCGAGGCTGAACACGCGCACGCCGTGCTGTTCGTAGGCTTCGCGGATGGCGGCGGGCGCCTTTACCGGGTGCATGAAGCAAAGCGTCGCTTCCGGCAGCGTCGCGCGCACGAGGCGCACTTCCGCGATCGACGCAACATCGTAGTGAGTCACGCCCGAATCCCAAAGGACGCGCAGCAGATCGGCCGAAGGATTGGCCTTCACCGCATAGAGCGACTTGCCCGGAAACTTCTCCACAAAGAAGCGGGCAGCGCGCGCAGCGGCGTGCGGGCGATTGAGAATGGCGGGTTGGTCCGGCGCCGAGGCGCGAACTACAGCCAGTGCGTCAGGATGGATGTGCAACTCAAGGGACCCCCAAACGGAACGTTGAACAAGGCTGCCTTGCGGTTTGGAAGTCCCCATGGGGCAGCGAGAGGGGGGTAAATAAGGCCGTTGCGATGAATCTCAAGTGAAAAAGGACCCCGCCGCAACGGCCTGGCAAAAAAGCGGAACAATTCCAGACAGATCGCTATTTATCAGCGACTTAGAGCATCGGCCAGTGCGGCCCACGCAGGCAGGGATAGCGGGTCGTTCGCGCCGTTGGCGGCAGTGGGATGCGACGCGAATCGAGCGATGGTCATTTCAGCCGCCGGGTCGACCCAGAGCGTCTGCCCGTGGATGCCCCGTGCGGAGAAGCATCCATGGGCATTGTTGCTGATCCACCACTGGCTGCCATAGCTCCACCCCGGAAGTTGCGGGTAGCGGGTGCGGTCGAAATGCGCTGGATCGCCGCCGCTGGCGATGCGCGCGACGACGCCGGCGGGAATGACGCCAAGGCCACCCAGACGCATGGCCTCGCCAAAGCGGGCAAGGTCTTCCAGACGGAGGTTGAGGCCGCCGCCGGCAAAGGGCGAGCCCGCCTGGTCAACGATCAGGTCGGCATCACCCAGCATTCCGAGCGGCTGCCACAAACGCTCGGTCAGGACATCGGCGAAGTGCCGGCCCTCTACCCGGCTGACCAGCCACGCAAGAACGTCGGTATTGGGCGTGCGGTAGGTGAAGCCACGGCCATGATCGCCCGACTTCGCCACCGACGGCAGGAAACTCCACAAGTCGGCCGGCCCCGCGTAGTCGGGCTTGCGCGGGGTCAGGCCGAGCGCTGCGCTGTAGGCGCCGATGCCGGATTCGGGATCGGCGTAGTCCTCGGAGAAATCGAGCGCGGTGGTCATGTCGAGCACCTGCCGCACCGTCGCGTCGGCAAAGCCGCTGCCGGCCATTTCGGGCAGGTAGGCGGAAATCATTGCCGCCGGATCGATGCGCCCTTCATCCGCCAGCATTTCTACAATTGTGCCGACGAAGCTCTTGGTCACGGAAAAGGCAATGTGGCGGGTCTGGGGTCCGGTCACGCCGAGCCAGCGTTCGAGCACGACCTTGCCGCGGTGAAGGACAAGGATGCCATCAGTAAAGGCCTCGGCCAGCGATTGTCCGAATGCGACCGGATCATCGCCGCCGAGCGGCACGAACGAGACGTCCGCGAGATCGGGACGCAAGGCGCGCTCGAACGGCCGTCCCTCGCCCGAAGCGGCGACGCGGCGCGTGGGCACGAACTGGCGCATGTTGGAATATGACCAACGGATCATCGGAAAGCGCATGTGATCCGCGCGAGCGGCAAGCAGGACCTTTTCCGGCGGCGGCGGCGAGCCCTGCATCCAGCCCATACGCACCGGATCGCTCGTCAGCCCGTCGAGCAGTTCGCCTGCCATGCCATTCTCCCGCCTCGATTGTCGTTGGCGGGAGGATGCATCAGGAAAGGCGGTCGCGGAAGTCCTCGTAGGAGAAGGTGCGCACCTTCTCCAGATCGTCGGTCTCGCTGTCCCACAACCAGATCGACGGCAGCGGCACGCCGTTGAAGGTCGTGGTCTTGACCATCGAGTAGTGGGCCTGGTCGAGGAAGGCGAAGCGCGCGCCCGGTTCTGTCGGCACCGGCAGCCGATAGTCGCCGATCACATCGCCAGCGAGGCACGATGGACCGCCGAGACGGACGGGCGCCGGCCCTTCCCCGCCGTCCTCGTATTCGTCGATGGGAAATTCGCCGAGCATGGCCGGCCGATAGGGCGCCTCGATCACGTCGGGCATGTGGCACGTCGCGGAAATGTCGGTGATGGCGAGTTGCATGCCGTTCCAGTGCGTATCGAGCACCGTGCCGACGAGGATGCCGGCATCGAGCGCGACCGCCTCACCCGGTTCAAGGTAGATCTCGCAGCCGGTGCGGGCCTTCACATCGCGCAAGAACGCGACAAGATCGTCACGCTGGTAATCTGCCCGGGTGATATGGTGGCCGCCGCCGAAGTTGAGCCACTTGAGCTGGCCGAAATAGGGCGCGATGCGAGGCTCGAGCGCTTGCCAGGTGCGCTCCAGCGGCTGGAAATCCTGCTCGCACAGCGTGTGGAAGTGCAGGCCGGAGACGCCCTCGAAGTGTTCGGGGACAAGCTGGTCCACCGGAAAGCCGAGGCGCGAATGCGGCGCGCAAGGATCGTAGCGGGGCACCTCGCCCTCGGCGTGAAGCGGGTTGATACGCAGGCCGATGTCGAAGCTTTCGCCCCGGGTGCGAGCGTTGGCGATCTCGGCCTTGAAGCGGTCGTACTGACCGGGGGAATTGAAGATTACATGGTCGGAAAGGCGCAGGATTTCCGGCATGTCCTCGGCCTTGTACGCCGCGCAATAGGTCGCGATTTCACCCTGGTAATGTTCGGCGGCGAGCAGAGCCTCCCACAGGCCCGAGGTGCAAACGCCATCAAGATAGCGTCCGACGATGGGCGCGACCTTCCACATCGAGAAAGCCTTGAGCGCGGCGAGCACCTTGATCCCGGCGCGGTCGCGCACATCGGCCAGCACGGCAAGGTTCGCGCGCAGCCTGGCGGCGTCGACCACGAAGGCGGGACTATCGACCCGCGACAGGTCGAACTGCGCGAAGGCGCCCGGATCGCCGGCTCTGGTTTCCATCGATCAATCCTTATCCAAGCGGCGACTTGTAGACGAGAAACGCGCCTGCCGCGATCAGCGCCATGCCGGCAAGCTGGCTGAGGCCCGGTCGGCTGCCGAACATGACCCACGCGACGATGAGGAACGTCGAGAGCGACATCACCTCCTGAAGCGTCTTGAGTTCGGCCAGCGAATAGACCCGCGAGCCGATGCGGTTGGCGGGGACAGCCATCCAGTATTCGAAGAACGCCAGCCCCCAGCTTGCCAGGACCGCGATCCACAGGGCGCGGTTCGGCACCTTCAGGTGACCGTACCACGCCACGTTCATCACCAGATTCGACCCGGCCAGCAGGAGTACCGGATATAGGGCCGACGGATTCATCAGAACTCCAGCGGACCCGCCAGTTCCTTCACCTGCCAGGGCAGGCCATGCTTGTTGAGCATGTCCATGTAGGGATCGGGATCGAACTGCTCGATGTTGAACACGCCTTCGCCCGACCAGATGCCCTGCACCATCATCGCGGCACCGATCATCGCGGGCACGCCGGTCGTATAGCTGACCGCCTGGTTGCCGGTCTCTCGGTAGGCGTCCTCGTGGTCGCAGATGTTGTAGATGTAGAAGGTCTTCTCGACGCCATCCTTGAGACCGGTGGCGATGTCGCCGATGTTTGTCTTGCCCTTGGTCGTCGGGCCGAGGCTGGCCGGTTCGGGCAGAACGGCCTTGAGGAACTGGAGCGGGATTATCTCCTTGCCCTCGTACATGACCGGGTCGATGCGGGTCATGCCCACGTTCTGCAGCACGGTAAGGTGCGTGATGTAGGCATCGCCGAACGTCATCCAGAAGCGGATGCGCTCGATCTCGGGCAGGTGCTTGGCGAGGCTTTCGAGTTCCTCGTGGTACATCAAGTACATGTTCTTGGGGCCGACTTCCTCGAAGTCGAACTGATGGCGGATGGTCAGGGCAGGCGTTTCGACCCATTCACCCTTCAGGTAGTGGCGCGCAGGCGCGGTCACTTCGCGGATGTTGATTTCCGGGTTGAAGTTGGTGGCGAAATGCTGGCCGTGATCGCCGCCGTTGCAGTCGAGAATGTCGAGCGTCCGGATCGTGTCGAGCTTGTGCTTCTTGAGCCAGGTGGCGAAGACGCTGGTCACGCCTGGATCGAAGCCCGAACCGAGCAGGGCCATGAGGCCTGCCTGCTTGAACTTGTCCTGGTAGGCCCACTGCCACGAATACTCGAACTTCGCCTCGTCGATCGGCTCGTAGTTCGCGGTATCCATGTAGTTGACGCCGGCGGCAAGGCAGGCGTCCATGATGTGCAGGTCCTGGTAGGGCAGCGCGAGATTGACGACGAGGACGGGCTTGACCTCGTTGATCAACGCGGTCGTCGCGGCGACGTCGTCTGCATCGATCTGGTAGGTGTCGACGGTGACGCCGGTGCGCTCCTTCACCGAGGCGGCAATGGCGTCGCACTTCGACTTTGTGCGGCTGGCGAGCGCGATGCCCGTGAAGATATCGGCATTCATCGCCATCTTGTGGACCGCAACCGAGCCGACGCCGCCTGCGCCGATGACGAGAACTTTTGCCATGATATCTCCAAATGCCGTTTGCCTCCGCCCGTTCCGGACAGGCAGAGCGATCATGGAGCGCCTTTAGGGGATCGGCCCGACAAACCCAAGTCCCGTTTCGCCTGCAATCGGTCGGGCAATATAAGTTGCATTTGACAATCCAACCCGTGCCCCGCACTCTCGCCGCAGATTGGACCGGGGGAGACGGGACGAATGCAGGCACAGATCCTCATGCCGGCGGCGGTGCTGGTGCTGTGGTCGATCGTGATGCTGTTCTGGATGGCCTTCACCCGCCTGCCCGCACTGACGAAGCTCGGCGGATTGGGCAAGGCCAAGCCGGGCGGCCGGGGGCAGGATCTCGAAGGCGTGCTGCCCGACGAAATCAACTGGAAGGCGCACAACTATGCCCACCTGATGGAACAGCCGACGCTGTTCTATGCGACCGTCGCCATCCTGGCGATCCAGGGCGCGGCAGGCCCGCTCGATGTCGGGCTGGCCTGGGCGTACGTCGTGCTGCGCGTGATCCATTCGGTCTGGCAGGCAACGGTCAACCGGGTGCCGGTGCGTTTCAGCCTGTTCCTGCTGTCCACCACATGCCTGATCGTGCTGGCCATCCGCGCACTGGGAGCGACGATGGGCCACATGTAACGCCATTGACGATGACAAGAGGGGGAGAATGACGATGAAAGTGGCAGCAATCCTGCAACCGGCCGTCGCGTTGATGGCTTGGACCATGGTCATGTGGCTGTGGATGTACGCGACCCGCATCCCCGCGATGAGCGCGGCAAAGCTCGATCCGGATTCGCTGGCGCGCGACCCGTCCCGGACGCTCGACGACATCCTGCCCGCCAACGTCCAGTGGAAGGCGCACAACTACAACCATCTCCACGAAGCGCCGACGCTGTTCTACGCAGCGGTGCTGGTCATCGCGCTTGTCGGACAGGGCAACGGGACGAGCGCGAGCGTGGCCTGGGCCTATGTCGGCCTGCGCGTGGTGCATTCGCTGGTGCAGGCGACGGTCAACAAGGTCGTCGTGCGCTTCTCGCTGTTCGGGCTTTCCTCGATCGCGCTCATGGCGCTGATCTACCACGCGGCAAGGCTGGTGTTCTGACCGGTCAGTCGCGGATGAACAGGCTGGCCAGTTCGACGTGGGTCGACCACCGGAACTGGCCAACTGGGCGCACTTCCGCCAGCCTGTAGCCACCTGCGATCAGGCGCACGGCATCACGCGCCCAGCTTGCCGGATTGCAACTGACATAGACCACGCGCGCCACCTTGCTGGCAGCGATCTGTTCGACCTGTTCCTGCGCGCCGGCACGGGGCGGGTCGATCAGCACGGCGGCGAAGCGGTCCAGTTCCTCGACACGCAGGGGATTGCGGAACAGGTCGCGGTGAAGCGCATGGACCGGGCGGCCATTCATCCGCGCCGCTGCCTGGCAGACCATGTATGGCTCGCGCGCGGCCTCGACCGCGAGGACCTTGGTCGCGGGTCCGGCCAGCGCGAAGGCAAACGTGCCCAGGCCAGAGAAAAGGTCGGCCACGGTCGCAGCACCCGACAACCACTCGCGCGCCGCGCCGACAAGCGCGGCCTCGCCATCCGCCGTCGCCTGCAGGAAGGCGCCCGGGGGCAGGGCGACGGGCGTTCCGCCGAGCGTCACAGTGACAGGTTCCGGCTCCCACACGCCTTCCGGACCGTAACCGGCATCGAGCGTCAACCGCGCGAGGCCATTGTCGCGGGCGAAATCGAGCAGCGCCTCGGTCTTGGCGAGGCCTTCCGCCGCAAGGCCCTTCAGCCCGACGGACGCCCCCTGGTCGGAAAGCGCAAGCTCGATGTCGACGGCGAGCTTGCGGTCGTTCCAGCCTTCCAGCAGCGCGCGCAACGGGCCGACCAGCGCGAAGAGCTCAATCGCGAGCACATGGCATTCGCGCATGTCGACGATCTTGTGCGAACCCTGTTCGCGAAAACCGATGACAACGCGCTTGCCGATTGCCTGCGCATGGAGCGTGGCGCGACGACGCGTGCGGGGCGGCGAGAGGTGCGCGGGCGTGGTGGCGGCAGGTTCGAGGCCCTGCCCCTTCGCCGCACCGACCACGCGGTCGAACACATAGGCAGAAAGCGCGGCTTCGGACAGGTGCTGCAACTGGCAACCACCGCAGGTCGGGAAATGGCGGCAAGCGGGATCGACGTGGTCGGGCCCGTGGACAAGCGTACCGTCGGGCAGGAGCGTATCGCCAGGCGCGGCCAGCGCGGCATAGCGTCCGTCGGCAGTTGCCCCCTCGCCCTTGGCGGCAACGCGCACGATCAGGCCGGCATCATTCATCAAAGACATTCCTCGACAGCCGCACGCACGGCGCAGGCCAGTTCCCCGGCGGTAAAGGCGGAGCCGACGATCCTGGCCGCCTCGCCGTGCAGCCACAAACCTTCCTCGGCGGCGCGCATGGCATCTCCATGAACGGCCAGGCGGCTCGCGATGGTCCCGGCCAGGACATCGCCGGTCCCGGCCACGGACAGCCACGACGAAGCGCGCGGCGAAACGACGAGTTCGCCCTCCGGCCCTGCGATCACGCTGTCCGGCCCCTTGAGCACGACCACGGCCTTGCTGGCAGCAGCCAGCGCGAGCGCACGCTCGCGGCGGAGCCCGCTCGCCGGAAGGTCGAACGCGCGTTCCAGTGCGGCCATTTCCCCGTCGTGCGGCGTCAGCACCATCGGCGTCCCCGAAAGCATGGCGGGGCGAAGGAGCATGAGCCCGTCCGCGTCGACCACGCTGGGCCTCGCGGCGTGCAGCGACCGGGCAAGGATGCGCGCGGCCTCGTCGCCGCGCCCGAAGCCGGGGCCGACCAGCAGCGCCGCAAGGCGATCGTCGGCAAGCATCGCGGAAAGATCGGAGGTCACCACCAGTTCGGCTGGAGCGTTCGCGGGCGCGGCGGAGGCGGCAAGCTTCACATAGCCCGCCCCTGCCCGCAGCGCCGCCGTCGAGGCGAGAATGGTCGCCCCCGGCATTGCCCCGGCCACGATCCCGAGCATGCCCCGGCGGTACTTGTGGGCATCGGCGGCGGGCACGGAGATGGATGGCCTTGCCAGCACGCGCGCCGCTCCCGGCACTTCGTTCACGCCGATGTCAACGAGGCGCAGCACGCCCATCATCGCGCAGGCGGGCATCGCGAAATGCGCATGCTTCCAGGCCCCGAGGGCGATGGTCAGGGTCGATTGCGGCAGGCCGGCATTGAGCGGGCGTCCGCTATCGCTTTCCACGCCGCTCGGCACATCGATGGCGATACGATGAGGATGGCGCCGGGCAAGACAGGCAAGCAGCTCGAAGAGATCGTCCGACAGGCCCCGCGTCAGGCCGCTACCGAACAGGCAATCGACAAGCACTTCGCCCTCTACCGCAGCGTCACCGGGCACGGCGGCACCGCGATAGAGCGAGCGAGCGGTCTTCGCCGCACCCGTGCCCGGCTCGCGTGCGACAACGACCGTTACCGGATTGCCGTGCTCTCGCAGATATTCGGCGATGACCCAACCGTCGCCGCCATTATTGCCCGGCCCGCAGAGCACCGTGACGGGGCGGCCGGCCGCGATCCGTCGCACCCACTCGCCCGCGCCGCGCCCGGCCCGCTGCATGAGCTGGTGGACGTCGGTTCCCGCCGCGATCAACGCCTGCTCGGCCGCGTGCATCTGCGCGACGTTAAGGACCTGCGTGAGCAAGCGGTCACGGCTGCGCGGCATCGGCCTTCATCCTTGCCGGAAAGCGATAGCGTTCATTGGCGACACTGACTTCGAGCACGCCTTCCGACGACCAGCGCGCCGTGGCTTCGTCGGCACCATCGGCCGAGACGACGCCGCGACCGTCGTCCACCATCTCGAAACGACGAAACCCGCCATCCTTGTGGCGCACGGTCAGGAAACGACGATCACCGCTGCGCTGATCTTCCACGAAGCATTCAGGCAGGAACTTCGCGGCCCCGGCCACAATGCAGTCAATGACCCGGCCCTTCGGCGCAGCTTCGCCCCCCGAGCAGGCGGCGAGTGCCGCGCACAGCAGGAGAGGCGCAAGCCGGCGCACGTCAGTCGATCTTGAGTTGCGAAAGATCGCGCACCGCACCGCGCGCCGCGCTGGTGGTCATCGCGGCATAGGCCCTGAGCGCGGTCGACACCTTGCGCGGGCGTTCCTTGACCGGCTTCCAGCCCTTCGCCTCCTGCTCCGCCCGGCGCTGGGCAAGGACATCGTCCGCCACGGCAAGGTGGATGGTGCGGTTCGGAATGTCGATCTCGATCACGTCGCCGTTCTCGACCAGACCGATCTCCCCGCCCTCGGCAGCCTCCGGCGAGACGTGGCCGATGGACAGGCCCGACGTGCCGCCCGAGAAACGGCCATCGGTCAGCAGCGCGCAGGCCGCACCCAGGCCCTTCGACTTCAGGTAGCTCGTCGGATAGAGCATTTCCTGCATGCCGGGGCCGCCCTTGGGCCCTTCGTACCGGATCACGACCACGTCGCCCGAGGTCACCTGCCCGGTGAGGATCGCGGTGACGGCGGCATCCTGGCTTTCATAGACCTTTGCCGGACCGGTGAACTTCAGGATGCTGTCGTCCACGCCCGCGGTCTTCACGATGCAACCCTCGCGGGCGATGTTACCGAACAGCACGGCAAGGCCGCCGTCCTTCGAGAACGCATGCTCGGCCGAACGGATCACGCCCGTTTCGCGGTCCAGATCGAGTTCCTTCCAGCGGCGATCCTGCGAGAAGGCAACCTGCGTCGGCACGCCGCCCGGCGCGGCGCGGAAGAATTCCTGCACCGTGGGCGAGTTGGTGCGCTTCACGTCCCACTGGTTCAGCGCATCGCCAAGCGTGCGGCTGTGGACGGTCGGCAGATGGGTATGAAGCAGGCCCGCGCGGTCCAGTTCGCCGAGGATGGCATAAATGCCACCTGCGCGGTGGACGTCTTCCATGTGCACATCGGACTTTGCCGGAGCGACCTTTGACAGGCACGGCACCTTGCGGCTGAGATGGTCGATGTCGGACATGGTGAAGTTGACGCCCGCCTCGTGCGCGGCGGCCAGCAGATGCAGCACGGTGTTGGTCGAACCGCCCATCGCGATGTCGAGGCTCATCGCGTTCTCGAAAGCCTCGAACGTGGCGATCGAACGCGGCAGGACGCTTTCGTCGTCCTGCTCGTAGTAGCGCTTGCACAGGTCGACCACGAGGCGGCCTGCTTCGAGGAACAGGCGCTGGCGATCGGCGTGGGTGGCAAGGGTCGATCCGTTGCCGGGCAGCGAAAGTCCAAGCGCCTCGGTCAGGCAGTTCATCGAATTGGCGGTGAACATGCCCGAGCACGAACCGCAGGTCGGGCAGGCCGAACGCTCGATGGCGGTCACTTCCTCGTCGGTGAAGCTTTCGTCTGCGGCGGCGACCATCGCATCGACGAGGTCGAGCGCGTGTTCCTTGCCCTTGAGGATGACCTTGCCGGCCTCCATCGGGCCGCCGGACACGAAGACCACCGGGATGTTGATCCGCATTGCCGCCATGAGCATGCCGGGGGTGATCTTGTCGCAGTTGGAGATGCAGACCATCGCGTCGGCGCAATGGGCGTTGACCATGTATTCGACGCTGTCGGCGATCAGATCGCGGCTGGGCAGCGAATAGAGCATGCCGTCATGGCCCATGGCGATGCCATCGTCGACCGCGATGGTGTTGAATTCCTTCGCGACGCCGCCCGCTGCTTCGATTTCGCGGGCGACCATCTGGCCCAGGTCCTTGAGGTGGACGTGGCCGGGGACGAACTGGGTAAACGAGTTCACGACGGCGATGATCGGCTTGCCGAAATCGCTGTCCTTCATGCCGGTAGCGCGCCAGAGGCCGCGTGCACCTGCCATGTTGCGGCCGTGGGTGGTCGTGCGCGAACGATAGGCGGGCATTGCAGGAACTCCGGACAGGGAATCAGTTTACGTGCGACTTGGGCTTGCCCCTAACCCAGGGCAAGGGGCCATGTCGAAGGTTAAATTACCTCGCTGTCAGTGGCGAAAAGCCCCAGAAATCCTAGGTAATTGCAACCGCAACCTGATTGGCGATGCGCGACAGGCGTTCCGCCCATTCGACCTGGCCCGCGCCATCGCCGATCAGGTCCTGGCGTACCTCGATGCCAAGGTAGGGCCTGCCGTCGGCCTCGGCATGGCGGTTCATCGTCGCGTTCAGAAGCTTGCCCGAATAGGGAAGCTGGTCGCCCACGCAGAGTCCTTCGGCCTGAAGCAGGGGGATGGCGATGCGGGCGGCGCGGTCGTCCTCGTTGTACAACACGCCGACGTGCCAGGGACGCGGCTCTTCGCTCGATGCCAGTTGTGGCGTGAAGCTGTGGAGCGAAAGGATCAGCGCCTGCGGGACGTCGGCCAGCAACTTGCCAAGGGCGTCGTGATAAGGGCGGAAGAAGCGCGCGAGACGGGCTTCGTGTCCGGCGTGGTCAAGCGCATTGCCGGGAATGGCGTGACCGTCGCTGGCGATGGGAACGACGGTGGGCAGATGCTCATCGCGGTTGAAATCGCAGACGAGGCGGCTGACGCCGCCCTGGAACGCGGCAATGCCGGGACGCTGCGCCATCAGCGCGCCGACTTCGGCCACGCCAATGTCGATGGCGACGTGCTGGTCCAGCAGTCCGGGCGCGATGCCGAGGTCGATGTCGGCCGGCACGTGGTTGGAGGCATGATCGGACACGACCAGGATGCCACCGAAGCGGGGTATGCCGACGATCTTCCAGGCTTCGTTCAACGCAGGGCTCCCCCCAGTGTCCACCACGATGGCGGCATCGCGGCCTGCGCCAGATCGCGCTGCTCCGGCGTGTCGTAGAGCGCGAAGCAGGTTGCGCCCGAGCCGGACATGCGCGTGAGCCATCCGCCAGTCTGGCGCAGGGTAACGAGGACAGCGCCGATCTCCGGCACGAGCGAGAGCGCGGGCGCCTCGAGGTCGTTG
This sequence comes from Novosphingobium aromaticivorans DSM 12444, assembly GCF_000013325.1. Lineage (GTDB taxonomy): Bacteria > Pseudomonadota > Alphaproteobacteria > Sphingomonadales > Sphingomonadaceae > Novosphingobium > Novosphingobium aromaticivorans. The sequence goes on along the minus strand of NC_007794.1, from coordinate 1,880,771 downwards.
CGTCCGGCAAAGGCGACTTCGCGAGCGGTGGCGCCTTCAAGCGCGCCCCGGTCCACGCCATCCCAGGCCTTGAACACCGGGCCGGTCGCAAGCGGGATGCGCGGATTGACGAGAAGAACCGGCGTTCCGGCAAGGTCGTTAGGGATGGGTTCGAGTTCGGTTCCCGTGCCGCGACCGATGCAGGCCGCGCTTTCGACACAGGCGGGGACATCCGCGCCCAGCCTGGCAGCGCGGGCATGCCAGTCTGCCGGAAGGCCGTGGCTGCGCTCCACCATGCGGAAGACCGCCCCCGCATCGGCGGATCCTCCACCGAGGCCCGCGGCGACCGGGAGATGCTTCTCCAGCGTCACCGCCCAGCCCTCGCCATGCGGCAAGGTCCCGAGCGCCTTGGCTACGATGTTACCGAACGGATCGTCCAGCGCCCCGCCAAACTCGCCGAAGACTCGCAAGGAGTCCGCAGGAGCCGGCTTCGCCGTCAGCTCATCCCCCGCATCGACGAACGCGAACAGCGTTTCCAGCTCGTGATACCCGTCATCCCTGCGCCGCCTTACGTGGAGGGCAAGGTTGATCTTGGCATAGGCGGTTTCGCGCAGACTCATGGCCCTCCCCTGAAACGGAAGAGGCGCCGGAGCAAGCCCCGACGCCTCCTGCATTTTCGTCCTGCCCCGATCACATGTTCGGGTAGTTCGGGCCACCGCCGCCTTCGGGCGTGACCCAGTCGATGTTCTGGGTCATGTCCTTGATGTCGCAGGTCTTGCAGTGGACGCAGTTCTGCGCGTTGATCTGAAGGCGCGGATTGCCTTCCTCGACGCCGACGTACTCGTAGACGCCCGCCGGGCAATAGCGCTGCTCGGGCCCGGCATAGAGCGGCAGGTTGATGCGCGTCGGCACCTCCGGGTCCTTGAGCACGAGGTGACAGGGCTGGTCCTCCTCGTGGTTGGTATAGGAAAACGAGACGCTGGTCAGACGGTCGAAGGTGATGACGCCATCGGGCTTGGGATAGGCGATCGGCTTGTAGAGGTCGGCGCGCTGGGTCGCCTCGCTGTCGCGGTGGTGCTTCATCGGCTTCCAGATGCCGAAGCCGCCGACAGTGCGAAGCCACATGTCCGCCCCCGCCAGCACGGTGCCCAGTTCACCGCCGAACTTGGCGACGAGCGGCTGCGCGTTCTGGACCTTCTTGAGTTCCGTGGCGATCCAGCTTTCGCGGACGGCAGTGTCGTATTCGACCATGTCGTCCTTCTCGCGGCCCGCCGCGATGGCCGCCACGATGGAATCGGCCGCCAGCATCCCGCTCTTCATCGCGGTGTGGCTGCCCTTGATGCGCGGCACGTTGACGAAGCCTGCGGAGCAACCGATCAGCGCGCCGCCAGGGAACGACAGGCGCGGCACGGACTGCCAGCCACCCTCGTTGATCGCACGCGCCCCGTAGGAAACGCGGCGACCGCCCTCGAGGATCGCGCGGATTTCCGGGTGCTGCTTCCAGCGCTGGAATTCCTCGAACGGATAGACATAGGGGTTGGCGTAATCGAGCGCGGTGACGAAACCGAGCGCCACCTGGTTGTTGGCCTGGTGGTAAAGGAAACCACCGCCCCATGAGTTCGACTCCGACAGCGGCCAGCCCTGCGTGTGAATGACGCGGCCCGGCACGTGCTTGGCCGGATCGATGTCCCACAGTTCCTTGATGCCGATGCCGTAGACCTGCGGCTCGCAATCGCGCTCGAGGTCGAAGTGAGCCTTCAGGCGCTTGGTCAGATGCCCGCGTGCGCCCTCTGCGAAGAGGGTGTACTTGGCGTGAAGTTCCATGCCCGGCTGGTAGTCGGGCTTGTGCGAACCGTCCTTGGCCACGCCCATGTCGCCGGTCGCGACGCCCATGACCGCGCCATTTTCATCGAACAGCACTTCGGCGGCAGGAAAGCCGGGGAAGATTTCCACGCCCAGTTCCATCGCCTGCTCGGCCAGCCAGCGGCACAGGTTGCCGAGCGAACCGGTGTAGTTGCCGTCGTTCGACATGAACGGAGGCATCGGCCAGTGTGGGATCGACATCTTGCCCTTCTTCGAGAGCACCCAATGCCAGTTGTCGGTCACGGGCACTTCGGCCATCGGGCAGCCCTGCTCGCGCCATTCGGGCAGCAGTTCGTCAAGCGCCTTGGGATCGACCACCGCGCCCGAAAGAATGTGCGCGCCGATTTCCGAACCCTTTTCGAGGATGCAGACCGAAATTTCGGGATTCACCTGCTTCAACCGGATCGAGGCTGCCAGCCCCGCCGGACCGCCGCCGACGATAACGACGTCATACGGCATCGATTCCCGTTCGCTCATGCCCCGATCACTCCCGACTAATTGCGCATTTGATTTCGCATTCCGCCTTGAAAGAGGCCACAGGCGAGGTCAAGACCGCAAATTGAACTGCGAGGAAGCACAGGTTGCCCGACACCGCTGACAAACCAGCCCCCTCTTTCGGCGATGCCCTTGCGGCAGCGCTGGATTGGTGGCGCGACGCCGGGGTGGACGGGACCTTCGTCGACGAGCCGCAGGATTGGCTGGCCGCCGCGCGCCTTGCCGCCGCGGCCCAGGCCCCTACTCCGCAGAAGCCGCTTCGCGAACTCATCGCCGAACGCGACGATTCGCCGCCACCCCCGACGGTAAGCGACCGGTCCGGCTGGCCGACGGAACTGGCCGCCTTCGCGGACTGGTGGCTGGCAGAGCCCGTCCTCGCGCCGGCAGGGCTGCGCCGACTGGTGCCTGCCGGTCCGGCGGGGGCAAAGTTGATGATCGTCGTGCCGATGCCCTCGGCGGACGATGGCGACACGCTCCTCTCGGGCCGAGCCGGCCGGCTGCTCGACGCGATGCTGGCGGCTATGGGCCTCGAGAGGGGCGAGACCTACATCGCCTCTGCCATACCTGCGCACGTGCCCATGCCGGACTGGGCGGCCCTGCGCCAAGCCGGGATCGGCGACGTTCTGTTGCACCACATCGCTCTGGTTGCCCCTGATAGACTGCTGATACTGGGCGCAACCAGCATTTCGACGCTTCTGGGCAACGATCCACCGAATTTGGCTCACAGTTTACAGGCAATTAATCAAAACCCCTCAGTAATCGCCGCATTGCCCGCGTGGGATCTTGAGGCAATGCTGGCACGGCCCGCGCTCAAGGCGGGCTTCTGGAGCCGCTGGCTCGACTGGACGGGGACTGGAACGTAGTGAAACTGGCTCGCGCCGCTCATTGCTCGCTCGCAGCGCTGGCGACCTGCTTCGCCGTGCTGGGCGCCGTTCCGGCCAATGCCAACAGCGCCGCCGTCGACTATTTCCGTGGCCGGGCGGACCGTACCGCCGTGCCCTCGCTGCTCAGCCAGGACGACCGCTCGTTCTACAAGTCACTGTTCGGCGCGATCGAGCGAGAAGAATGGACCCAGGTCCAGGCCCTGTTCGCACAGCGTGCCGACGGCCCGCTGCATGACGTTGCCCGCAGCCAGTACATGCTCGCCGCAACCTCGCCCAAGGCCGAACTCGGCGCGCTGACCGACGTGCTGAACCGCGCGCCGAACCTGCCTTGGGCCGAACAGCTTGGCCGCCTGGCGCTCAAGCGCGGGGCGAGCGAGCTTCCCGCCCTACCGCAGGGTCAGCGCCTGGTTTCGCTGCCCAGCGTATCGAAGCGTATCCGCCCGCGCTCCATCACCGACGGCTCCATGCCCGATGCAGTCTCTGCCGCGATCATGGACCGCATCAAGTTCGACGATCCGGTCGGAGCGCGCGTGCTGCTCGACGGCGTCGACGCCACCCTTTCGCCCGAAGCGCGGACCGAATGGCGCCAGAAGATCGGCTGGGCCTTCTACATCGAGAACGACGACGCGACCGCCCGCGCCATTGCGCTTTCGGCTGCGGAAGGCGGCGCGGGGCCTTGGGTATCCGAGGCGCATTGGACCGCAGGCCTTGCGAGCTGGCGCCTTGGCGATTGCATGGCCGCTGCGGAATCCTTCGAAAGGACTGCCGCCCTCGCCCACAACGAGGAACTCGCCTCGGCCGCGAACTACTGGGCAAGCCGCGCCTGGCTGCGCTGCCGCAAGCCCGAGAAGGTTTCCGGCGCCCTGCGCTCTGCCGCGCGATACCGCGACACGCTCTACGGCATGATGGCCAGCGAGGCGCTCGGCCTGCGCGATAGCCAGCCCGCCGCCGCCCCCGATTTCTCGCAGGCGGACTGGCAGCAATTACGCGACGTTCCCAACATCCGCACCGCCGTCCAGCTTGCCGAGATCGGCGAGGACGGGCTCGCGGACGAGATCCTGCGTCATCAGGCGCGCATCGGTGCGCCGGGCCAGTACGCCCCGCTCTCGCGGCTTGCCCGCGACCTCGGCCTGCCCTCGACCCAGCTCTGGATGGCGTACAACGCGCCTTCGGGTGCCCGGCCCGACGAAGCCGCCCGCTTCCCCGCGCCCAAGTGGACCCCGGCAACCGGCTGGAAGGTCGACCCGGCGCTCCTCTTCGCCCATTCGTTGCAGGAATCGAACTTCCGCACCGCCGTTACCAGCCCGGCCGGCGCCAAGGGCCTCATGCAGGTGCGCCCCGGCACCGCGCGCGACATGGCCCGCGTGGAACCGCTCATGGCCGGGCGCGATCGCCAGCTCGACCTGCCGGACGTGAACCTCGCGTTCGGCCAGCAGTATCTCCAGCAGCTCCGCGATGCCGAGGCCACGCAAGGCCTGCTGCCCAAGGTCATGGCGGCCTACAACGCCGGGCCGCTGCCGGTGGCGCGCTGGAACACCGAGATCCGTGGCGGCAGCGATCCGCTGCTGTGGATGGAATCGATCCCCTACTGGGAAACGCGCGGCTATGTGGCCATCGTCATGCGCAACTACTGGATGTACGAAAGGCAGGCGGGCGGCCCGTCCGACAGCCGGCTCGGCCTCGTCCAGGGCATGTGGCCGAAGTTCCCGGGCCTTGCGGGAGCGGACAACGTAAGGATCGCTTCGCGTGGCAATTGATCCCTCCCGCGAATTCAAGCCTATCAACATCGCCCTGCTGACCGTCTCCGACACCCGTGGCCCTGACGAGGACACCTCTGGCGACATCCTCGCTGAACGCATCCGCGCAAAGGGCCACAAGCTGGCCGCCCGCGCGATGGAAAAGGACGATGCGGACCGTATCGTCAGCCGGCTCAACAACTGGGTCGACGATCGTTCGGTCGACGCGGTGATCATCACCGGCGGGACCGGCCTTACCGGACGCGACGTGACGCCCGAGGCGCTCGACCGCGTGAAGACGCGTGAGATCCCGGGCTTCGGCGAACTGTTCCGCTGGCTGTCCTACAAGACCATCGGCACCAGCACGATCCAGTCGCGCGCCTGCGCGGTCGTCGCGCGCGGCACCTATATCTTTGCCCTCCCGGGATCGAACGGTGCGGTAAAGGACGGGTGGGACGGGATTCTCGACGAACAGCTCGACAGCCGCAACCGGCCCTGCAATTTCGTCGAACTGATGCCGAGGCTCCTCGAGAAATAGTTCCGGATCGGACCCTTCGTCCGAAATCCACATTTGATCCATCATCGCCGCATACGTCCGTCGCAGGATTTCGTGACGGGAGAGATGGACTGTGGTGGCAAGACCGGAAGTGTCGAAGCCTTGCCTTGCAGCAAGCGTCTTCGCCCTTGCACTGTGCCTCGGTGCATGCGGCGGAAGCGACGACAGCTCGTCCACCGCGACGACGGTAACGCCCACCCCCTCGCCGACGCCGACCGCCACCCCGACGCCAACGCCCACGGCCACCGGGACGGCTTATTCAACGGCATCGGTCGATTGCCCCTACAGCGGGACCTATACCGGCACCTACAGCACCTCGGGCACGCTGTCGGCATCATGGAACTGGTCTTGCAGCGGCACCACGCGGTCGATGACGGGCACGGGACTGCCAGACCACGCCGTCGGGACCTTCCCGAACAGCAACAACCCCAACGCCATCGCATCGCAATCGATCAGCGCATCGATGACGGCCGCTCCGACGCTCACCACCACGGCGACCAGTGTCAACTACGCCGGCTACATGCGCAACAGCGTGAAGATCGAGGCCGCGACCAACGCCACCTGCCCTTCGAGCGCTACCGGCACCAGCCAGTGCTCGGCCGATGGCGGCGGCTATGCGTGGAAGGTCGAGGCGCTGGGCCAATCGGTCTTCAGCCTCGGGCTCGACAGCAACAACGCCCACGTCCAGCCCGGCGGTGTCTACCATTACCACGGCGTGCCCGAGGGCTTGCTGACCAACGCCGGCGTATCCGACAGCAACCGGAAGATGCTGCTCGTGGGCTGGGCGCTCGACGGTTTCCCGATCTACGCGCGCTATTGCTACACGACCGCAACCGACGCGAGCAGCGCAGTCAAGAAATGCGCCTCGAGCTACGTTCTCGATACGACTGCAGACACGGACCGGCCGTCAACCTCGTGGTTCCCGCTTGGCACGTTCACTTCAGACTACAGCTACGTCGCCGGTTCCGGGGACCTGGATGAGTGCAACGGTCGAACGGGGGTCACTCCGGAGTTTCCTGACGGCATCTACTATTACGTCGTGACCGACGAGTTTCCCTTCATGGGGCGCTGCGTGAAGGGCTCGACGAGTTGAACAGGCAACCGCCCGGCAGAACGTTCGGGTCGAAACGTCTTTCCAAGCCCATCGGGTCGCACTGCTGGGAGGGGGGACAACAAGGAACCGGTCGCACCGGTCCATGGGGAAAGTGGCGGGCATCGTTCCACCTTTCCCAACCTGGCCGCCCGCCGCGCTCTTTTCGCACCCTACGCGGCGGTGCGGCCACTTTCTTTTTCCTGCGCGCGGCAGCATTGCTGGTGGCGGCATTGTTCGCAATAGCGGCCACCAGTCCGGCCACCGCCCACGCACTCCCGCCGGCAACGGCAACCATCAATCTCGTCGGCGATCGTGCCTATGTCGCGGCGGCTGTCCCGCTGGAGATGGTGCCGCGTGTCGACACCAATCGCGACGGGCTGATCGATGCGCGTGAAGCAGAGGTCAGCGGCGCTGCGTTCGAAGAAGCGCTTCTGTCGCGCCTCTGGCTGCGGACTGCATCGGGCAACGCCAGCTTCGTCTTCGCCTTCACCCCCGGCGACACCGAACCCTCGCCCTACGTGGTCGTCATGGCGGGCTTCCAGCTTCGGGACAGCAGCGGCCCCCTCACCGTCCGGACCCGCCTCGGATCGGAAGCGTTGCCGGTGCAGTTCAAGGTCAGCCGCGGGAAGGAACTGGAGAACCTGACCGTCTCCGCGTCGGACGAAACGCACACCTTCCTGACATCCGGAACCTACCAAACCGCGCGGGACCGCAAGGTGTTCGTCGTCATCGTGGTGCTTGCCGGCACCTTGACTATCCTCGCCGTTCTCCTTCTGCTTTCAGGCCGACGCTGAAGCGGTAGCCCAGGCCATAGACGGTTGCGATGCAGGCCCCGCCCGGATCGATCGCCAGGATCTTGCGCCGAATGTTCTTGATATGGCTGTCGACGGCTCGCTCCGACGTCTCGAGCGTGCGTTCGCCTAGGACGGCGAGCAAGCTGTCCAGAAGCTGCCCGCGCGTGAAGCTCCGCTCAGGTTGCCGCATCAACGCCGATGCCACGGCATACTCCGCAAGCGAGAGATCGAGCCATTGGCCCTTCCAGGAAATACGCATCCCGGCCTCGTCGATCACATATCCGCCATTGCGCGCGGCCGCCGCAAGCCGTCCCTCCGCCCGGCGCAAGTGCGCATGGACCCGCGCCATGACTTCGCCGGGACTGAAGGGCTTCACCACGTAGTCGTCGGCCCCGGCGGAAAGCCCGGCTACCTTGTCCTCGGTTGAAATGCGGGCGGTCAGCATGATGATGGGGCAATCGCAGAATGCGCGCAGCCTGTGGCAGAACGCAAGCCCGTCGATGCCTGGAAGCATGATGTCGAGCAGGACCAGCGCCGGGGGTTGGCTCCGCGCAGATGCGAGCGCAACCAGAGGATCGGAGAACCAGCGGGGCAGGAAACCTTCCGCTGTCAGGTAATCGCTGAGAACCGAAGCGATCCGGACATCGTCCTCGACCACATAGACAAGGCGCTGGGATGGCTGGAGGTTCATGCGGCGCTCCGGCGCGGAAGGTCCACTGTCACGCGAAGCCCGCCCAACGGAGACGACCCGGCGGCAATCGCTCCGCCATGCGCCTCAACGATCGTGGCGCAGACCGAAAGCCCCAGTCCGCTGCCTCCGCTCGCCCTCGAGCGCGAAGGGTCCGCGCGATAGAGGGGCTCGAACAGGTGTGGCAAATGGGCGGGATCAACGCCTGGCGGCGTGTCGTCGATGACGATCCGCAGCCCGTCGTGCTCCGCGTGAAGCAGCATCTCGATCTTGCCTGGGCGGTCGGTGTAGCGGCACGCGTTGGCGAGCAGGTTGGCGAGCAACTGGTCGATCCGGTCGCGGTCCCACCAAGCCGTGCCAACGCCATTGCCGCTAACGGAAAGAGCGAACGACAGCCCCTCGGCCTTCGACAGGATCTGTGCCCGGCGCAGGGCCAGCCCGCAGATTTCGGCAGGATCGACCTGCTCGAAGTGGCAAGCCATGCCCTCCAGCTCGGAAACCGACAGGAAATGCAGGTCGTCGACCAGTCTGCCGAGCGATCCGGCCTCGGCCAGGAGGGAATCGATCTCGGCGCGTCCGGGCTGCCGGATACCGTCGCGCAGGGCTTCGATCTCCCCGCGCAGCACCGCCAGTGGCGTTCGCAATTCGTGCGCGATCTCGGCAAGCCAGCGCCTGCGCGCGCTTTCCATCCGCTGCAGGCTGCCTGCCATGCGCGACAAGTCCAGCCCCACGGCGTCAAGTTCCACGACGAAGCTGGGCTTGCGGTCGTAGCGATAATAGTCGCCCGCCGCGATGGCTGCGGTGCGGCGTGCGAACCGGCCGGCAGCGCGGGCACCGGCTCGCCCTACCAGCCATGACGGATAGAGGCACAACAGAACGACCACGAGCAAGGCCAACAGGCCATAGCGAACCTGGCTTTGCAGGAACCTGGCCTCGACGTCGCCGTTTGCCGGAACGCGGGGCAGCATCGCTATCGTGCCGACCTGCACGCCTTCGACCGTAAGCGTGCGGTGCTCGATGCGCGGCGGCGGAGGCCTGCCGTCCATGCCTGGCAGCACAGGCGGACGCTCAGGGCCGGAAAGGCGCTCGCCCGAGGCATCGAACAGCACCAGGCGCCCGCCGATGTCTTCCGACGGTGGTGGACGGCCTCTGGGCGGTGAGCGGTCGCCCTCAGGCGACACGTGGCCCGTTATCGGCGGAGGCCCGAGCGCGCCGAAAGCCTCGCCAAGCGTGAAGCGCCCCGCCCTGAAGGCAGCAATTCCGCCTCGCGCGACAGCCTCCTCGTCGAACCGCCGAACCAGCTGGTCGAGCCGCTCGGCATCGCGGGTTGCGAGATAGTGCGAAAAGCCTTCGCGCTGGGCAATCCACATGGCGAGCCCCATCGCGACCGCCCCGAGCAGCGCAGACAGGGCCGATCCCGCAAAGACGATGGTTCCGATTCGAACCCGCATGGCCTTTCCATGCGCAACAGAACGCCGCGCGCCAACCGGGTTAACCTCCAACTATGGATCATTTGTGGACGCCGCGCCGCAAGCGACTTGCAATTTTGTTCTCTTTATGTTCGTTTCGCGCCATGGCCATTCACGGAAGAGGTGCGCAATTGGCGCGTGTCCCGGACAGGTTCGGGCTGGCTGCGCGCGAAGCCGATGGCGACTGGATGGACGAGCGCGAGGGACTGGACGGCCCGGGACCCAAGCTGCGCACGACCGTAACGCTCGAACATCCGCGCTCGATCCTCACCTTCAATCGTTCACCAGACATTCCGTTCGATCGATCGGTCAACGCCTATCGCGGCTGCGAACATGGCTGCATCTACTGCTACGCCCGGCCCACGCACGCCTATCACGACCTTTCGCCGGGGCTGGATTTCGAAACGAAGCTCTTTGCCAAACCCGATGCGGCAAGGCTTCTGCGCGAGACCTTGGCAAAGCCGGGGTACGCCCCTGCTCCTATAGCGATGGGCACGAACACCGACCCCTATCAGCCCATCGAAGGCCGCTATCGCATCACCCGCGAGATCCTCCAGCTCTGCCTCGAACTGCGTCACCCGGTGACGATCACCACGAAATCCGCGCGCGTCATCGACGATCTCGATCTGCTGACCGAACTGGCGCGGCATCGACTGACCGCTGTCGGCATCTCGGTCACCAGCCTCGATCCGCGCCTGTCCGGCCTGCTCGAACCCCGCGCGAGTTCGCCAGCCAAGCGACTGGACGCGCTGGAAAAGCTTGTCGTCGCCGGTGTCCCTGCCCATGTCTCGGTCGCTCCTGTGATCCCGTCGATCACCGACGAATTCATGGAAGGCATTCTGGCGGCGGCGGCGGAACGGGGCGTCCGCTCGGCAAGCTGGATCATGGTCCGCCTGCCCCACGAAGTCGCGCCGCTTTTCCGCGAATGGCTGGACACGCACTTCCCCGACCGCGCGGGCAAGGTCATGTCCATCGTCCAGGCAGTGCGCGGCGGAAAGGATTACGACGCGAAGTTCTTCACCCGGATGAAGCCCGAAGGCATCTGGGCCGACCTCATCCGCACCCGCTTCCGCGTCGCCTGCCGCAAGTACGGCATCGGCAAGGCGGAGATCGACCTTGACTGCACGCAATTCAGAAAACCGAGCCGCAACGGGCAGTTGGACCTTTTCTAGCCCTTGAACCGGATCAGGCGGCTATCGGCAACTGCTGCGGTGCGGTGTGGCAGGGCATCGCGGACATAGGCCTCGTCCTTCACCATCGCGAAGAAGGCACGCGCATCGGGATAGCCCATGACGAAAGCCTCGTCCCATTCGTCAGCGGGGCCGGTGACCACGCATTCGAGCGGCGCTTCCCAGACCATGGCCGCCCCCGAATCCTTCACCAGCGCCTGGAATGCCGCCTTGTAAAGGGCATAGGCCTCGGCGCCGGTAAGGCCCTTGCCGTGGTTGGGATGGCCTTCCGGGTATTCGGCAAGGTCGCGGAACCTGATGAGGTTCAGCATGTGGATCGGCGTGTCGCGCGGGAGCGCCTTGAAGGCCTCGAAGTTCTCGCGGCTGGGGTCGACGTAGGTCTCGGCCATAGGCGTTGAAAGCGCTCCCGTGTACGATAAGGTGTCTTCAGGTGCCTTTAGGTGTCGTTCAGGCAACCTCGTCCCAGCGATAGTCACGGAACTGGTCGCGCAGGTCCTTCTTGCTGATCTTTCCGGTGCCGGTATGCGGGATCTGGTCCACGAATGCCACCGCATCGGGCACCCACCACTTGGCGACGTGCTGCTGGAGGTAGCTTCGCAATTCCTCCTGGTTGACGTCCATTCCCGGCTTGCGGATCACGACAAGCAGCGGCCGCTCGTCCCACTTGGGATGGTAGACGCCAATCGCGGCGGCCTCGGCAACGGCCGGGTGGCCGATGGCGGCATTCTCCAGTTCGACCGAACTGATCCATTCGCCGCCCGACTTGATGACGTCCTTCGTGCGATCCGTCAGTTGCAGGGTTCCGTCCGGATGGATCACGCCGACATCGCCCGTGTCGAACCACTGCCCGGCGGCCACCGCATCCTGTTCGGCCTTGAAGTAGCGCTTGACGATCCACGGCCCGCGCACTTGCAAGGCCCCCGCCGTCACGCCATCGCGCGGTAGCACCTTGCCGGGATCGCCAAGATCGACGCAACGGATCTCGACGCCGAAGGGCGGACGGCCCTGCATTGCCTTGACGGTCACCTTTTCGTCGAAGCTGAGGTCGTCCCAGTTCCACGTTTCCGCGCCGGTAGTGCCGATCGGCGACGTCTCGGTCATGCCCCAGGCGTGGGCCACGCGGCGGCCGGCGCGCATGAAGCGTTCGATCATCGCGCGCGGCATGGCCGAGCCGCCGCAGACGATGGTCTGCAGGGTCGGTGGAATTTCGCCGCCATTGTGGGCATCGACATGCTGGAGCAGCGCCAGCCAGACAGTGGGCACGCCGGCCGAACAGGTCACCTTCTCGCGGTTCATCAGGTCGCACAGGACCGCGCCGTCATTGACCGCGGAATATACGAACTTCGCGCCCGCCGCCGCGCCCGCCCAGGGCAAGCCCCAGCTTGCCGCGTGGAACATCGGCACGATCGGCAGCATGACCGAACGGCAATCGAGCCCGAAGATCGGGGGGCTGATCGCGCTCATTGCGTGGAGCACGGTCGAGCGGTGTTCGTACAGTACACCCTTGGGATTGCCGGTCGTGCCGCTGGTGTAGCAGAGCATGCAAGGGTCGCGCTCATCGCCGTCGGCCCATTCGGTCTGCCCGTCTTCGGAAGCGATCCACTCCTCGAAATGAAGCGCGGGCTCGCTGCTGTCGAAGCAGATGTAATGTTCGACCGTGGGCCAGCGCGACTTCATGCGCTCGATGATGGGGGTCCACTGCTTGTCGAACAGCATCACGCGGTCTTCGGCGTGATTGACGATGTATTCGAGCTGGTCGTCGAACAGGCGCGGGTTGAGCGTATGGAGAATCCCGCCGACGCCGACCGAACCGTACCAGCTTACCAGGTGGCGGTGGTGGTTCATCGCAAGCGTGGCGATGCGGTCGCCCGGCTTCACGCCAAGGCGGCGCAGGGCCTGCGTCATGCGCAATGCGTCGTGACGGATGCCCGCCCAGGTCGTGCGGCTTTCGCTGCCATCTGCCCAGCGGCTGACGATTTCGCGCTGCCCGTGCTCGCGCGCGGCATGATCGATCAGGTGCGTAACGCGCAGCTTCCAGTCCTGCATTGCACCAAGCTGCTGAGTCACTTCAATTTCTCCCGATCCTGTCTATTCGACCAACCGCAGATGCCTTTCCGGTCTTGCGGTCAATGCCACATTGGCGAGTCCTTCTATCGGAATCAATCGTTCGATTAAGTCACTATCGAGTATGAAATCATTGCCGAGGCGCACGAGAGGCTCCTTTGGCCCGCCGGTACGAAGGCGGGCAAGCACCTCGCCCTTGCCGTCAGGCCGCCGCGGCAAGAGCATCGCGAGGTCGGAAATCGCCTCCGTCCTGCTGACATCGAGCTTGAGCACCATGCGCGAGGCGCTGGTGACCGAGGCGAGCGGGCGGGCGCCGCGCACGGTGACGCGCGGCGGCTCATCCGGATTGGGGCGGTCGAGTTCGACGTTGAGGAGAACGCAGGTCCCCTCCCTCGCCCACTGCTGGAACGGTTCGACCAGGCTTTCCTCGAAGCAGGAGGCCGAGAACAGGCCGGAGCTGTCGGAGAAGTCGGCCATGACGAAGTCCTTGCCCTTCTTCGTCTTGCGCTTCTGCACGTTCTCCACCAGCGCGGCCATGACGGCGCCCGAGCGTCCGCCCGGCTCCCCACTGCTCGTCATCAGGCTGCCATAGGAGCGCGCACCATTGGCCGAGGCGACGGCGCGGTATTCCTCGACCGGGTGCGCGGCAAAGTAGAAGCCGAAATTCTCGCGCTCCGCCGCCATCTGGTCCGCGCGGCTCCACGGTTTCGTGTCGGAGAGGCGGGTGGCGGGAGTGGCGTGATCGTCGCCGCCGAAAAGGCCGCCCTGCCCCGAAGTGCGCGAGCGCGAGGCCTCCTCGGCCACGGCCATGAGCAGTTCGGCATTGGCGATGATCTGCGCGCGGTTGGGCTCGAGGCAATCGAGCGCGCCACCGGCCGCGAGCGCTTCGAGCTGGCGACGGTTCATCGAACCCGCCGGGATGCGGCGGAAGAGATCGTCCAGCGAAGCGAACGGGCCGTTGGCCTCACGCTCCTCGACGATCTGCTCCATCGCCTTCTCGCCCACGTTGCGCAGGCCCGCGAGGGCATATCGCACGGCATAGCCGTCGTGCGTCCGCTCGACGGTGAACTCGGCCTCGGAGTGGTTGATATCGGGCCCGGCCAGCGCCACGCCGTTGCGGCGCATGTCGTCGACGAAGACCGAGAGCTTTTCCGACTGGTGCATGTCGAAGCACATCGCCGCCGCATAGAATTCGTGCGGATAGTGCGTCTTGAGCCAGGCGGTCTGGTAGGCGAGCAGCGCGTAGGCGGCTGCGTGCGACTTGTTGAAGCCGTAGCCCGCGAACTTGTCGATCAAGTCGAAAAGTTCGTTGGCCTTTGCGGCGGGAATGCCGGACACTTCCTTGCAGCCGTCGACGAAACGCTGGCGCTGCGCGTCCATTTCCGCCTGGACCTTCTTGCCCATGGCGCGGCGCAGGAGGTCGGCGTCGCCGAGCGAGTATCCGGCGAGGATCTGCGCGGCCTGCATGACCTGTTCCTGGTAGACGAAGATGCCGTAGGTTTCCGACAGGATCCCGGCCAGCTTGTCGTGCGGATACTCGATCGCTTCGAGCCCGTTCTTGCGGCGGCCGAACAATGGTATGTTGTCCATCGGGCCCGGACGGTAAAGCGAGACGAGAGCGATGATGTCGCCGAAGTTGGTGGGCTTCACCGCGGCGAGCGTGCGCCGCATGCCTTCGGATTCGAGCTGGAAAACGCCGACGGTGTCGCCCGACTGGAGCAGCTTGTAGGTTTGCTCGTCGTCCCACGGCAGCGCCGAGAGGTCGATCTCGATGCTGCGCTTCTTCATCAGGTCTACGGCCTTGCGCAGGACCGACAGCGTCTTGAGGCCGAGGAAGTCGAACTTGACGAGGCCGGCATCCTCGACGTGCTTCATGTCGAACTGCGTGACCGGCATGTCCGAACGCGGATCGCGATAGAGCGGCACGAGTTGCGCCAGCGGGCGGTCGCCGATAACGACGCCCGCCGCGTGGGTCGAACTGTTGCGCGGCAGGCCTTCGAGCTGCATCGCAAGGTCGATCAGGCGCTTGACCTCGGGGTCGCGGTCGTATTCGCGCTTGAGTTCGGCCACGCCATTGAGGGCGCGGGGCAGCGGCCAGGGATCGGTCGGATGGTTCGGGACCATCTTGCAGAGCCGGTCAGTCTGGCCATAGCTCATCTGAAGGATACGGCCGGTGTCGCGCAGCACCGCGCGGGCCTTGAGCTTGCCGAAGGTGATGATCTGGGCGACGTGGTCCTCGCCGTACTTGCGCTGGACGTAGCGGATCACCTCGCCACGGCGGGTTTCGCAGAAGTCGATGTCGAAGTCCGGCATCGAGACGCGTTCCGGATTCAGGAAGCGTTCGAACAGAAGACCAAGCTTGATCGGATCGAGGTCGGTGATGGTAAGCGCCCAAGCGACGAGCGAACCCGCGCCCGAACCGCGGCCCGGCCCGACCGGAATGCCGTGTTCCTTCGCCCACTTGATAAAGTCGGCAACGATCAGGAAGTAGCCGCCGAACCCCATGCGGTTGATGATCGCGATCTCGAACTCGAGCCGCTTGCGGTAGTCGAGAACTTCTTCCCAGACGCCCGCTTCGACCAGTTGCGGATGGTCGGCGGCGACCGGTTCGGCATCGGGGCCAAGGCAGAGCACGCGAGCGAGTTCGGCGTGGGTGCTTTCCGGGTAATAGGGTTCAAGTCGCAGGACGAGGCCCTTGCGGCTATCCTCGGCGCACATCCGCGCCTCGCCTTCCTGGTCGCCGGCAAGGCTGGGCAGGATCGGCTTGCGCTTGGGCGGCATGACCGCGCAGCGCTGCGCCACGACCAGCGTGTTGGCGAGCGCTTCGGGCAGGTCCTTGAACAGTTCCTCCATGACCGCCGCGGGCTTGATCCACCATTCCTTGCTGGAGCGCGGGCGATCCGCGCTATCGACATGGGTGGAACTGGCGATGCAGAGCATGGCATCGTGCGCATCGTAGAAAGTCCGCTCTGCAAAGCAGGCGGGGTTCGTGGCAACCAGCGGCAGGTCCCGCGCGTATGCGAGATCGATGAGCGCGGTTTCGGACGCTTCCTCCACCGCATCGTTGCGCCGGGCTATCTCGATGTAGAGCCGTTCGGGGAACAGTTCGAGCAGCCGGTCGACATAGGCCTCGGCGGCGCTTTGCTGGCCTCCGGCAAGAAGCTGCGCCAGTGCGCCTTCGCTGGCGGCGGTAAGGCAGATGAGGCCGTCGGTATGGCCGACGAGATCCGCCAGGACGACGTGCGGCGCAAATTCGAGCGGCCGGTCGAGATGGGCGCGGCTGACGAGGTGGCAAAGGTTGTCATAGCCCCTGGCATCCTGCGCATAGAGGGCCAGCCAGTCGATCGTCGGTGCGGCCGGACCGAAGCCGGTTGCCGCGCCGTCGCGTTCGGGACGGGCTACGGCGAGCATCGTGCCGATGACCGGCTGGACGCCCATGTCCTTGCACGCCTTGGCATAGGCCACGCTACCGTAGAGCCCGTTGCGATCTGTGATGGCGGCGGCGGGAAAGCCCCGCTCGGCGGCGGTCTTGGCGATAGCCTTCGGGTCGATGGCGCCGTCGAGCATCGTGTAGGACGAGAAGATGCGAAGCGGGACGAAGGCGGCATGGGGCATGTGTACAAGGTAGGAAAAAGGCCGCGCTCTTGCGAGAGGCGCGGCCTGCTTTTTCACCAGACTCCTTGGTGACGGTCAGAGCAGCCTTTCGATGTCCCCGGCGATGCTTTCCGGCTTGTCCGTGGGGGCATAGCGGCGGACCACGCGGCCTTCGCGGTCGATCAGGAACTTGGTGAAGTTCCACTTGATCGACTTGGTGCCGAGCACGCCCGGAGCCTCGCTCTTCAGCCAGTCGTAAAGCGGATCGGCGTTGTCGCCATTGACCTCGATCTTGGCCATGAGCGGAAAGCTGAGGCCGAAGTTGACCTTGCAGAAGCTTTCGATCTCATCCGCCGTGCCGGGTTCCTGCTTGCCGAACTGGTTGCAGGGAAAGGCGAGAACTTCAAATCCGCGCTCGCCATATTGGCGCCAAAGGGCCTCAAGGCCATCGTACTGCGGGGTGAACCCGCACTTGGATGCGGTGTTCACCACGAGCAGGACCTTGCCCTTCTTCTCGGCCAGGTCGATTTCCTCGCCGTTGGGCTTGCGCGCCTTGAAATCGGCAATGGTGCGAGGCCCGCTCATGCCAGGCCCTCTTGCGCCGCGAGGGCCAGTATTTCAGGTACGTTCAGCGACTTGCCGCCAGCAACGTCGATTACCAGACGGGCGCGCTGGGTTGCATCCATCGCGGCCACTTCGGCAACGAGATCGCGCAGCGGCGCCTTCTTCAGGACGCTGAAGTTGTATTGCATTTCCGAGCCGGCATCGTCGCGCTCGTGAAGCGTCGCCTCGGCATTCCAGTCCAGTCCCGACATGACTTCTCCCCTTGTCCTGCAAATGGTTCGCACGGCAAGGGGAGCGGATCAACGGGAAAACAGGATCAGGCCGGAAAGTCGATCCGCGCAGCCAGGGTCATGATCTCGGCCGGGGAATACTGGCGGTCGCCCGACTTTTCGATGACCAGGCCGGATCGCTCGTCCGCCGGCATTCGCGCCACCATGCGGACCATGTCCGCGAAGGTGCCGCTGTGGAGCGACGCCAGTCCGTGGAACACGCCGTCGGCCGCCTCTCGACGCAGTACGGTGGCGTGGTCGTTCCAGAAGGCCGCGATCTGGTCGCAAGGTTCGGCGCGTATCGTGGTGTTCATAAAGATACGATCTCCTCTTGGCGATGAAAACGCGCGAGGAGCCCTCGGTATCCCTATTCGAGAACGCCTTCGTGAAGACGCACGACGCGGTCCATGCGCAACGCAAGGCGTTCGTTGTGCGTGGCGATCAGTGCAGCGCTCCCTTCCCCGCGCACGAGCTTGAGGAATTCCTCGAGCACTCGGTCGGCCGTCGCCTCGTCGAGATTGCCGGTGGGCTCGTCGGCGAGAACCATTTCGGGGCGATTGGCAAGAGCACGGGCCACTGCAACGCGCTGCTGCTCGCCGCCGGAAAGCTGGCTCGGCCGGTGGTCGAGACGCTTGGCGAGGCCGAGGGCGCTCAAGAGTTCCGCTGCGCGCGCCTCGGCCACGGCGCGGTCCGTGCCGGCAACGAGCTGGGGCAGGACGACGTTCTCGATCGCGTTGAAATCGGGCAGGAGATGATGGAACTGGTAGACGAAGCCGAGGTGATCGCGGCGCAGGGCCGTGCGGTCGTCGCCCGAAAGCTTCGACGCATCGGTCCCGGCGATCTCGATCAGGCCGGAAAAACCACCCTCGAGCAGGCCGATGGCCTGGAGCATGGTCGACTTGCCCGATCCCGAAGGGCCGAGCAGCGCGACGATCTCGCCGGGGCGGATCTCGAGGTTGACGCCGCGCAGGACGTCGATGGTGACCCCGCCCTGGCTGAAGGAACGGCGCAGCTCGCGCAGGCGCACCACTGGATCACTCATAACGCAGCACCTGAACGGGGTCCGTGCTCGCCGCCTTGAGCGCCGGATAAAGAGTCGCAAGGAAGCTGAACAGCAGCGCCATCAGGCAGATCGTGGTGATCTCCACGGGATCGGAGCGGCTCGGCAGTTCGGTGAGGAAACGGATCGAGGGGTCCCACAGGTTCTGCCCGGTGAGATACTGGATCGCGTTGACGATGGGCTGGCGGAAGAACAGGAACACGAAGCCGAGCGCGAGCCCCGATAGGGTGCCCAGCGCCCCGATCACGAAACCGATGGTCACGAAGATCTTGAGCAGGCTCTTTCGCGTCGCCCCCATCGTGCGCAGAATCGCGATGTCGCGGGTCTTGGCGCGTACCAGCATGATCAGCGATGACAGGATGTTGAACACCGCTACCAGCACGATGATCGAAAGCACGATGAACATCGCCACGCGTTCCACCGCGAGCGCCTCGAACAGGCTGGCGTTGATGGTCTTCCAGTCCGTGACGACGGCCTGGCCTTCCAGCTCCTTCTTGAGCGGCCCCAGGGTATCCATCACCGTGTCGGCGTTGGTCGTCGTCACCTCGATCATGCCGATAGTGTCGCCCGTCAACAGCAGGGTCTGCGCATCGGAGATGGGCATGACGACATAGGCCTGGTCGTAGTCGTAGACGCCGACCTCGAAGATCGCTGAAACGGTATAGGCGATCTCGCGCGGGACAGTGCCGAACGGGGTCGACCTGCCTTGCGGGTTGATGATGGTAATGCTGTCGCCCACGCGCGCGCCAAGGTTTTCGGCAAGGCGCGACCCTAGGGCGACATTGCCCGAGCCGGGGCGCAGCGAGCCGATGACACCGTCGACGCGCTTGTCCTCGAGCCGCTTGATGTCCTCCGCCGTATTGCCACGCACGAGGATCGCCTCGACTCGGCCGTTGAAGCTGGCGAGCAGCGGCTGCTCGATCAGCGGCGAGGCGTGGGTCACGTCGGGCGTCTGCTGGACGCGCTTGAGGATGTCCTGCCAGTTGTCGAGCCGGCCGCCATAGGCCTGGATGATCGCGTGGCCGTTGAGGCCGACGATCTTGTCGAGCAGTTCGGCGCGGAAGCCGTTCATCACGCTCATCACGATGACGAGCGCGGCAACGCCCAGCATGACCGCCACGAGGCTGATACCGGCGACGAGTGCGATGAAAGCCTCCCCTCGCCCCGGCAGCATGTAGCGCTTGGCGATGGTCCATTCGAACGGAGACAGGATCAAGAAGCAGCCCTTTGGATGTATTCGGCCGGATCTGGCCGTGCGGATTTAGGGCCCTGCGGCGCAAACGGCAATGGCCGTCGGCGCAACAGTCAATCCGGGTGACGGTTCCCCGAGCCCTCGAACAGCGCCAAACGCTCTCGCATGACCCTGAGTTCCTGAAGGCGGCGCGTTCGCTCGCACGAGATCGGCAAGGCGGCGAGGACGGCAACGCCGACGTAGAGCTGGAAGAACTGGATGCGGTCGCCGTAATCCACGTCCATCTGCGCGATCGGCCCCATGTCGAGCCCGGTCAGCGTACCGCCGATGAGAATAAGCAGGATCGGAAAGAAAACGACGGTCTCTTCATCGAGAACGGCCGTGCCAACGACGAAGAAGAGCAGCGGAAAGACGAGAAGCGCACGCATGTCGAGCACGAACACCAGGCCCGTGAGCAAGGCGAAGCAGAATAGCACCAGCAGGCTTACAGGCAAGGCTTCGGCACTCGGCAGGATGCTGCGCCCGCGTTCGGCGCGACGGTAGATGAACGTAAAGACCGGCAGGCAGGCAATCAGGCCGAGCGCATGCCCCACGATCCAGTGAAGAAAGTTCTCGACAGGCGGCAGGCCGACAAAGGCCCATGCCACGAGTGTGGCGACACCGCCCGACGCCAGCGGAATGCTCAGGCCGATACCGATGTAGAAGGCGGCGAGCCATTCGACCGTCTCGTCAGGCCAGAACGCTTCCGTTATCCGTCGCCAGATGAGCGCCGCGGCGGCGGCCTCGGCCACGTTCACCACGGCAAAGGGAACTGCGGCCAGCCAGCCCAGCCCATACAGCCCGGTCACCATCACGCTCGCCACCCCGGACCAGAGAAGCCAGGGCATCCACTGCCGCTCCGGAAGGACGATGAGCCGGCCCGCAAGCATGGCCCCGGCCACCCAGACCATCGCCACGCCGCCCGAGAACCGCGCAAAATGCACGGTCGTGCTCGCCAGGACGAAGAACGTCACGGCCACACCGACCGGTCCAGCAAGAAGGCGATTGAGCCGCATTCCCCGACATTGCGCGGGGAGCGTTAATATTTCGCAGCCGGTTCAACGCAATAAGAGGCCGACTATGTAAGTGAGCGCTAACGCCACGACCACGAGCGTGGCGACCGAAAGAATCGCTATCCTGATCATGCCCACGGTCCTGCTCCATCCTTGCCGTCCACTGCGATTACGCAGGGTTCCCCGCCTGGTTCCGCAGCTTGCACTTGCCTTCCGGGTCAAACGTCGCCATTTGGGCGCCAGCATTGGCCGGCGCGCAAGCGCCCACGCGAGTCCACGGGACCCATGACTTCACAGAACGAACTTTTCGACAGCACGCCGTGGGACATCGGCAGTGACGACGACAAGCTGCGCGAAGAGTGCGGCATCTTCGGCGTACTGGGCGTACGTGACGCCGCCGCGACAGTTGCACTGGGCCTCCACGCCCTGCAGCATCGGGGCCAGGAAGCCGTCGGCATCACCAGTTTCGACGGGCAGGAGTTCTATTCGCGCAAGGGCATCGGCCACGTCGCGGCGAACTTCTCGACCGGCTCGGCCATCGCCGAACTGCCGGGCGCCATGGCCGCCGGCCACGTGCGCTACTCGACCACCGGCGGGGCCGGCCTGCGCAACGTGCAGCCGCTGTTTGCCGACCTCGCGTCGGGCGGCTTCGCGATCGCCCACAACGGCAACATCTCGAACGCGATGTTCCTCAAGCGCGACCTCGTGCAGAAGGGCGCGATCTTCCAGTCGACGTCCGACACCGAAGTCATCATCCACCTCGTCGCGACGAGCCGCTACCCCACCCTGCTCGACCGCTTCGTCGATGCCCTGCGGCTGGTCGAAGGCGCCTATTCGCTGATCTGCATGACGCCCGAAGGCATGATCGCCTGCCGCGACCCGCTTGGCATCCGCCCGCTGGTCCTCGGCAAGATCGGCGACGCGGTGGTCTTCGCGAGCGAAACCGTGGCGCTTGACGTGGTCGGCGCCGAATTCGTCCGCGAAGTGGAGCCGGGCGAACTGGTCCAGGTCGATTTCGACGGCAAGCTCAGCAGCCACCGCCCGTTCGGCAGGCCAAGCGCGCGGCCCTGCATTTTCGAGCACGTCTACTTCAGCCGTCCCGATTCGCTGATGGGCGGCAATTCCGTCTATCAGGTGCGCAAGGCCATCGGCGCGCAGCTCGCCATCGAAAGCCCGGCCGACGCGGACCTCGTCATCCCCGTGCCGGACAGCGGCGTTCCCGCCGCGCTTGGCTATGCCCAGCAGTCCGGCATTCCGTTCGAGCTTGGCATCATCCGCTCGCACTATGTCGGCCGCACCTTCATCCAGCCTTCCGACGGTGCCCGTAACGCAGACGTGAAGCGCAAACACAACGCGAACCGCGCACTGGTCGCGGGGAAGCGCATCGTGCTGATCGACGATTCGATCGTGCGCGGCACCACCAGCCTCAAGATCGTGCAGATGATGCGCGACGCGGGTGCGGCAGAAGTGCACATGCGCATCGCCAGCCCGCCGACGGAGCATTCGTGCTTCTACGGCGTCGACACGCCCGAACGCTCGAAGCTGCTCGCCGCGCGGATGGACGTGCAGGCCATGGCCGACTTCATCCATGCCGACAGCCTCGCCTTCGTCTCCATCGACGGTCTCTACCGCGCGGTCGGCGAGGAGCAGCGCAACAAGGGCTGCCCGCAATATTGCGACGCCTGCTTCACCGGCGACTACCCCACGCGGCTGACCGACCTCGCAGAGCGCGAGAATCCGGACCAGCTTTCGCTGCCGGTCGAAAAGGTCGCCTGAATGAGCGCGCAGGGTTCGCAGGACGGCCGCTTTGCCGGCCAGTTGGCGCTCGTCACCGGCGCGAGCCGGGGCATCGGTGCCGCCACGGCAAAGGCGCTTGCCGCACAGGGCGCGCATGTCGTACTCGTGGCCCGGACCGCCAAGGAGCTTGAAAAGGTCGAGGAAGAGATCTTCGAGGCTGGCGGCAGCGCGACGATCGCTCCGGTCGACCTGTCCGAGCCCGAAGGCATCGCCCGCCTTGCCACCGCGATCTCGGGCCGCTGGAGCGCGCTCGACGTACTCGTCATAAACGCCGCCGCCTTCCCCACGCTGACACCGGTCTGGCAGATCGACTCGCGCGAGTTCAACAATGCGCTGACGCTGAACGTCCTCGCCACGCAGGCGCTGCTCGCCGGTTTCGACGGCATGCTGAAGAAGAGCAAGGACGCCCGCGTCATCGGCGTGACCAGCAGCGTCGGCGCGACGCCGCGCGCCTACTGGGGCGCCTATGGCGCGTCGAAGGCCGCGTTCGACGTCCTGCTCGACTGCTACGCGCAGGAAGTGCGCAACACCTCGGCCGTGCGCGTCGCAATTCTCGATCCGGGCGCCACGCGCACCAAGATGCGCGCAAGGGCCTATCCCGGCGAAAACCCGGAAAGCGTGAAGGCGCCCGAAGTCGTTGCCGAACGAATGGTTGCGCTTCTTGGTGAACAATTTTCCAGTCCGCACCGCGAACGCGTTAACCAGGACTGACAGCCGCGAATTAACGGAAATCGGCGATTCTCTGCGCTTCCGGGAGGAATCCTTTCCGGGCAGATGAAACGGGTCCGGGACGTTCGGCATGAACACCACCGATTGGAATACGAGTGTCTATGGGCAAGCCGCGCTGGAAGACCGGTGCGCGCCCAGGCAACGCGTCAACATTCCGGCATCGCTGCGACCATCCGGCGGGCGCGGCTTCCAGACCGTCGTACTGGATCTGTCGCTTGGCGGATTCTGCGCCAACGCGCTGCAGAAGATGTACCCCGGCAATCGCTGCTGGCTGACGATCCCCGGCATGGAAGCGCTTCAGGCCGAAGTGGTGTGGTGGGATGCGGGCCGCGTCGGATGCGCCTTCGCGAACCTGCTAAGCCCCATCGTCCACGACAACATCCTCGCCCGCTATCGTGGCGACGGCGTGTTCCGGCGGGTGTAAACCGGGCCTAGCCGGCCTTGACCAGCGTCACCTGGCTGACATTGATCCCGCCGCCGCGAAAGCCACCTTCGCAATACATCAGGTAATAGCGCCATAAGTCGACGAAACGCTGGTCGAAGCCGGGCGGCAGACGCCCTTCCTCCACCGCCGTGTCCAGTGCCTCGCGCCACAGGCGAAGCGTTCGGGCATAGTCCTGGCCAAAGTCCGTCCGGTCCTGCCAGGTAAGGCCGCGCTCTGCGGCAAGGCGTGCGAACTCGCGCTCGCTGATGAGCAGGCCGCCAGGAAAGATGTAGGCCTGGATGAAGTCCGCGCTCGACGCATAGGCCTCGAACAACTCGTCGCGCATCGAAATGTATTGCAGCGCGGCTCGACCGCCCGGCTTCAGGCACCGCGCGAGGCAATCGAAGTAGGACGGCCAGTATTCGCGGCCCACGGCCTCGACCATCTCGACGCTGGCAATGGCATCGTACTGGCCTTCGACATCCCGGTAGTCCCGGTGAAGGTAATCGATTCCGCCGAGGCCCGAGCGCGCCAATTCGCCACGCGCCCATTCGAGCTGCTCGTCCGAGAGACTGATGCCGGTAACTTGCGCGCCGCTCTTCTCGGCAAGCCCGCGGGCGAGGAAGCCCCATCCGCATCCGATCTCGAGCACGCGCGATCCCGGCCGCAGGTCGAGACGGGCGCCAAGCCGGTCGACCTTGTTCGCCTGGGCCTCGGCAAGTGAGGCGTCGGGCGCGATGCCCTCCCACATCGCGCTCGAATAGCTCATCGTCGGGTCGAGCCACTGCGAATAGAAGTCGTTGCCAAGATCGTAGTGCGCGGCGATGTTGCGGCGCGCCTGCGCCTTCGAATTGCGGCGCAGGAGATTGAGCAGCCGCCCTCCCCACCGCCATGGGCCCTTGGCCCGCCCGATGTCGCCCAGCGCGTCGGCATTACGCATGAACAGGTCGAAGATCGGGACCGGGTCGGGACTTTCCCATTCACCCGCGACCCAGGCCTCATACCAGCCAATGGAGCCTGCCGTGGCGAGCCGGACGATTGCGTTCCAGCTCTTCAGGTGAATGCGCGCGGCCGGACCGTCTCCCCTCCCGCCAAGCGTGCGAATGCTTCCATCGGGCAGAGTCGCGCGTATGGAGCCGTGGTCCAGCCCCCGGTCTATCCCGTCCAGCGCCTTGGCGAACGAGCCGGCGAACGCGCGCGCGATCCAGCGACCGGACGCCGACAGTTTTCGTCCGCCGGTGACCAGATGCCCTCCCCTCAGTGGCGTCTGAGCATTCATCCGGCTGTTATGTGTCTGCCAGGCGCTCGGCGCAAGTCACGCCGGCTGCTTCATCCTGTCATGCGCGGCAAGGGCACGTGCCCGCGCCTCGGAATGGCTGACGATCTTTGCCGGATAGCCGCGCGGCGGAACGGCGGGATCGTGAATATCGCGGTCGGAAAGATGAGCCAGTTCGGGCACCCATTGCCGGATATAGCCTGCCGCGTCGAACTTCGGTGACTGGGTCAGCGGCGCCATGATCCTGACGAACATGTTGGAATCGACGCCCGTACCGGCTGTCCACTGCCAGTTGACCGCGTTGGATGCATAGTCGGCATCGACCAGCGTGTCCCAGAACCACCGCTCGCCCTCGCGCCAGTCGATCAGAAGGTGTTTCACAAGGAAGCTGGCGGCGATCATCCGCACCCGGTTGTGCATCCACCCGGTGTGCCAGAGCTCGCGCATGCCGGCATCGACGATGGGATAGCCGGTCCGGCCCTGTTGCCAGGCGCGCAATGCCTCGGGATCGTCGCGCCATTCGAGCCGGTCGTACGCCTCGCGCGCATTCCTCGAACCGTAGTCCGGGAATTGCACGATTACGTTCTGGGCATAGTCGCGCCAACCCAGTTCACCCAGAAACACGTCGACCGAACCGCCCGCATTCACCACCCGATGCCAGATCGTGGCTGGAGAGATCTCGCCGAAATGAAGGTGGGGCGAAAGGCGCGAGGTGCCTTCGATCGAAGGCAGGTTCCGCGTTTCTCCGTAGCGGGCCACACGGTCGGCAAAGTCCTGAAGCCGCTCTTCCGCACCGTTCTCGCCCGGAGTCCATGTCTCGCGGAACCCACCTGCCCAGTCGGGTGCCGTCGGAAGCAGCTTCCAGTCGTCCAGCGCATCGCTCGTGGGCCAGACGGCGGGCGCTTCGAGCCGTTCGGGTGCCGGCAAGGGCGGCGCAGGGGGCATGCGCTCGAGCAGGGCATGCCAGAAGGGCGTGTAGATCTTGTAGGGCCGGCCCATCCCGGTGCGGACGGAACCGGCGGGGGCCAGATAGTTGCCTTCGTGAAGGACCAGGCGGATTGTCTTGGCCACCGCCTTTTCGGCATTGCGCCACCAAGGCTCGTAGTGCTGCAATGCGTGAACGACCCTCGCCCCGGCCTCGCGGCGAACGGCGGCAAGCTCCTCGTGGCACTTGCCCCGACGCAGGATCAGGCGCGATCCAAGCTTGCGCAGCGAGGCATCAAGCTCGGCCAAGCTGTGGTGGAGCCACCAGCGCGACGCTCCACCCATGCGGCAGTGGCGCGGGGTATCGTCGTCGAGGATGTAGACGGGAATGACCGGCCCCTCGGCTGCGGCAGCCAGGAGGGCGGCTTGATCTGCAAGGCGGAGGTCGCGTCGGAACCAGACGATTACGGGGTCGCTCATCCCGATTGTTCTGGCGACTGCTCCGCGCAGTTACCACCCCTCCAGACCTGCCCCTTCGGGCATGTTGAAAGGGCGGCCCGCGATGGACCGCCCTTCAATTTCGCCAGTCAGTTGCCTGACCGGTCAGACCGGGTCGGCGGCCGTGTTGCCTACGGTCCAGGTCTGTCCCTTGCCCAGCAGCTTGGCGAGGTTCGCTTCCTTGCCGGCGCGCGCCTGTGCGTCCTGGCCGAGGAGCGTTTCCTCGTAGGTCGGACGCGGATCGTCGTAGATCACGCCCAGCGCCATCGGGAATGGGCCGAACGGCATCTCGACCAGCATGTGCGCGACCGCGCGATTGTGGACGTTGTGGACGATCACCCCCGCGGCCTTCCAGTCGCCATCGACCACATCGACGACCTTCAGCGTCAGGCTCTCGATGTCGAGCGCAATGCCCTTGGTGCCCTTGGCGAAGAGCATCGGCTCGCCGTCCTTGACCCAGAGCTGGTTCGCGTCGGCCACGCCCTTGGCGGTGAAGTCGTCGAAGCGATCCTTGTTGTAGACGATGCAGTTCTGGAAGATTTCCACGAACGCCGCGCCCTTGTGCGCGTGGGCGGCCTTGAGCACCGAAGGCAGGTCCTTCGACACGTCATAGGCCCGCGCGATGAACCGCGCGCCCGAACCCAGCGCGAAGGCGCAGGGGCTGGCCGGACGATCGACCGAACCCAGCGGCGAAGTCGGGCTTGGCGTGCCCTCGCGGCTCGTGGGCGAGTACTGGCCCTTGGTGAGACCGTAGATCTCGTTGTTGAACAGCAGGATCTGCAGGTTCACGTTGCGACGCAGGACGTGCATCGTGTGGTTGCCGCCGATGGACATGCCATCGCCGTCGCCCGTCACCAGCCAGACATCGAGGTCCGGGTTCGCCAGCTTGATACCGGTGGCGAACGCAGGGGCGCGGCCGTGGATCGTGTGGAAGCCATAGCTTTCCACGTAGTACGGGAAGCGGCTCGAGCAGCCGATGCCCGAAACGAACACCGTGTTTGCCGGATCTGCGCCCAGGTCGGGCAGCGTGCGCTGCACGGCCTTGAGGATCGCGTAGTCGCCGCAACCCGGGCACCAGCGCACTTCCTGGTCGGTTTCCCAGTCCTTCAGCGTGGTCTGGACCGCGATCTTGGTCATCTCGTTCATCGTCGTAACCTTTATGCGAGCGCAGCTTCGATCGCGGCTTCGATTTCCGCGATGGTGAAGGGCTGGCCGCTGGTCTTGTTGAGCGGCTTGGCGTCGATCAGGTACTGGTCGCGCAGGACGGTCTTGAACTGCCCCGTGTTCATTTCCGGCACGAGCACCTTGTCATAGCTGGCCAGCAGTTCGCCAAGGTTGGTCGGCAGCGGCCAGACATGGCGCACGTGAATGTGCGACACGTCCATACCCTTGCGACGGGCGCGGCGGACGGCCTGATGGATCGGGCCATAGGTGCTGCCCCAGCCAACGACCGCGAGCTTGCCCGAAGCCTCGCCCAGCGTGACGTCCTGCTCCGGAATGCCGGCGGCAATCCCGTCGACCTTGGCCTTGCGGGCATCGGTCATGAGCTGGTGGCTGGCAGGGCTGTAGTCGATGTTGCCGGTGCCCGGGTTCTTCTCGATGCCGCCAATGCGGTGCATCAGGCCAGGCGTGCCCGGCTTGATCCACGGACGGGCGCCCTTTTCGTCGCGGGCGAAGGGCAGAAGCTCGCCGTTGGGGCCATTGCGCTCGGTCAGGAACCGTGCGGGGAACGGCGTGTAGCTGGCGGGATCCGGCACCTTCCACGGCTCGGCGGCGTTGCCGATGTAGCCGTCGGTCAGCAGCATGACCGGGGTCATGTACTGCACGGCAAGGCGGCAGGCCTCGATGGCGCAGTCGAAGGCATCGGCCGGCGAACGCGCCGCGATCACGGGCATCGGCGCGTCGCCGTTGCGGCCGTAGACCGCCTGGTAGAGGTCGGACTGCTCGGTCTTGGTCGGCAGGCCCGTCGAGGGACCGCCGCGCTGCGAGTTGACGATGACCAGCGGCAGTTCGGTCATGATGGCAAGGCCCATCGCCTCGCCCTTGAGCGCGATGCCCGGCCCCGACGATGACGTCACGCCAAGCTGACCGGCGTAGCTCGCGCCGATGGCCGAAGCGATCGCGGCGATCTCGTCTTCCGCCTGGAAGGTGGTGACGCCGAATTCCTTGAGCCGCGCGAGGTTGTGCAGGATCGCGGAAGCCGGGGTGATCGGATAGCCGCCGAAGAACATCGGCAGTTCGGCAAGCTGCGCACCGGCAACAAGACCGAGGCTGACCGCTTCCGCGCCGGTGACGGTGCGGTAGAGGCCCGGTTCGCTTTCGACCGGTGCGATGTGGTACTGCTTGAGCGGCCCGGCCAGTTCCGCCGTCTCGCCATAGGCGTGGCCGGCGTTGAGCGCGGCGATGTTGGCTTCCGCCAGCACCGGGCTCTTCTTGAACTTGGCGTTCAGCCAGTCGATCAGCGGCTGGCGGTCACGGTCGAACATCCACAGCGCAAGGCCGAGCGTCCACATGTTCTTGCAGCGCAGCGCTTCCTTGTTGCCAAGGCCGAACGGCTTCACCGCCTCGAGCGTCATCGCCGAGATGTCGAACGCCAGCAGTTGCCAGTTGGCCAGGCTGCCGTCCTCGAGCGGGTTGACCTCGTACTTGGCCTTCTCGAGGTTGCGCTTGTTGAACTCGCCGGTGTCGGCGATGATCAGGCCACCGGCCTTGAGCGCGCCGACGTTTGTCTTGAGCGCGGCGGGGTTCATCGCCACCAGCACGTCGGGCTGGTCGCCCGCGGTGTCGATGTCGGTCGAGCCGAAGTTGATCTGGAATGCGGAAACGCCGAACAGCGTCCCCTGCGGCGCGCGGATCTCCGCCGGAAAGTCCGGGAAGGTCGCGAGGTCGTTTCCGGCCAGCGCGGTGGAAAGTGTGAACTGACCGCCGGTCAGCTGCATGCCATCGCCCGAGTCACCGGCGAAGCGCACAACCACTGCCTCAGGCGTCGGGTTGTCCTTGCCGCCCGTCAGCGCGTCCGGTCCATCAACTAGTGTAGCCATATCGTCCTCTGCTGCGCACATCGGGAATTTCACCCGATGCTGACACGCGCCTATGCCCCTCCCGTTCCGTTCGCAAAGAAGAAAATCTGCGCGCTCGGAAAAATCCTCACTCGGTCTTGATTCCTAACCGGCAGGCTAGTCAAGTTGCAAACGCGGACCTACCCCGTTGTAGACAACGAATCCCCAAGCGAGGGACGAGGAGAGAGCATGTCTGATCAGACCACCCACTACGTGCGCCCCGATGTTAAGGCTTTCCTCGATTTCCTGAACGGCACCGATGCCCCGCCGATGAGCCAGCTCGGCCTCGAAGCGGCGCGCGCCAGCTATATCGCAATGGGCCAGCTCGCCGAAGAGCCGCCACGCGACCTTGCCGTGATCCGCGACCTCACCTGCCCCGGCCCCGCCGGTGACATCCCGCTGCGCCTCTATGATCCGCGCGAGACCCGCGAGCCCGGTCCCGCGGTCGTCTTCTTCCACGGCGGCGGTTTCGTGATCGGCGACCTGGAAAGCCATCACAGCCTTTGCACCGAAATCGCGGCGGAACTCGACATGCCGGTGATCGCGGTGGACTACCGTCTCGCCCCTGAACATCCCTTCCCCGCCGCGCCAGACGATTGCGAGGCCGCTGCCCGCTGGATCGCCGCCAATTCCGCGACCGCGCTTGGCCGGAAGGTCACCGGGCTCATCCCGATGGGCGATTCGGCCGGCGGCAACCTGACCATCGTCGTGACGCAGGCCCTGGTCGACGAGCCTGCGGCCGTCCCCGTCATCATCCAGGTGCCGATCTATCCACTCAGCGACGACAAGCCCGACCACAAGTCGTTCCTCGACTTTGCCGATGGCTTCCTTCTCACTGCCGATTCCATGCAGTGGTTCGCCAATGCCTATCAGGCGGTTACCGGACACAAGCGGGCTTACCCGATCTATGGCGAGCATTCGACCACGCCGCCGACAGTGCTAGTGACCGCCAGCCTCGATCCGATTCGCGACAGCGGGCGGGTCTATGGCGCGGAACTGATCCGCGCAGGCGCCGAAGTCGTGTTCCTCGAAATGAAGGGCACGATCCACGGCTTCACGCAGGTGCGCAAGGCGATCCCCAGCGCACAGGCCGATATGCAGTCGATTTTCGCAGCCATCAGGCTGCTGCTGGAAAGGTTGAAATGAACGACGCGTTTGCCGGGCTTCCCTATCGTCCCTGTGTCGGGGTCATGCTGGTCAATTCGCAGGGCCGCGTGTTCGTCGGTCGGCGCATCGACGACAAGGATGGGGTTGCCTGGCAGATGCCGCAGGGCGGGATCGACGATGGCGAGGAACTTCATCCCGCCGCGCTGCGCGAACTTTCCGAGGAAACCGGCGTCGCGGCGGAACTCGTCACGATCATCGCGGAAAGCCGCGAGGAACACCTCTACGACCTGCCGGACGAACTGATCGGCAAGCTGTGGGGCGGCCAGTATCGCGGGCAGCGCCAGAAGTGGCTGCTGCTCCGCTTTGCCGGAGAAGATACCGACATCCGCCTCGATGCACACGATCCGGCCGAGTTCAGCGAGTGGCGCTGGGTCGAACCTGAACAGCTTCCCGACCTGATCGTGCCGTTCAAGCGCCGGGTCTACCGCCAGGTCGTCGACGAATTTCGCGACCTGATCTGAACGGCGTCGCTAGTTCGCTTCAACCTTCGGCTCGGCGGTAACCGCCTCTGCGGACATGACCTTGGGCGTCGGGCCGCGAGCGATGGCGGCGGAAAGTTCGGTGGTTTCCGGGCAGCTCTTCCCGCAAAGCCCTTCAAGCCGGGTCAGGTTCTTGCGCGCCTTCTCGACCGCGCCCTTCTCGACCATCGCGCCGCCCTCGCCGGAAATGGCGGCAACGTTGTTCGGCTCACGCTCCAGCGCTTCGCGGTAATAGTGGATCGCCTTGCCCTGAAGGCCATCCCGGCGCGCGGCGTCGGCCAGCGCGACGAGCGTGCCGACATTGCCCGGCTCGATCGCCAGGGCCGCCTCGAAGCTGTCCGTGGCCGCCGCGACGTCACCCTTGCCAAGCAGGGCGCGACCTTCCTTGAGAAGCACTTCCGCGCGGGGATCGAGCGGCGCGGAACTGCGCGCCGATCCCATGCTGCCCGTCACGCCGACGATGAGGGAAAGGGCAAGCGCAACGGGGGCAAAACGCATCAGCAACTCCTTGAGCCGGAGACCATCGCTGAATGTACCGGCGTGCATGAGCCTTCAGTTAACACGACGCACGATTGTTGCGAAGAAAAACCCGTCGGTACCATCACCAAGGGGCGTAAGGCGCCAGCCCTTGCCATGCGGACGGCCCGCCGGAAGCGGCGGCATGGCGACGGACCAGTCCGGATGCGCTGCAAGAAACGCCTCGATCCGGTCGCGCCCCTCCGCATCGATCAACGAGCAGACCACATAGGTCAGGCGTCCGCCGGGCCGCACCAGCCCGGCACCGATCTCGAGAACATTGGCCTGCATCGTGCAGTAGCGTTCGATGGACCTTGGATCGAGCCGCCAGCGCGCTTCGGGATTTCGCCGCCAGGTGCCCGTGCCCGAACATGGTGCGTCAACCATCACGGCATCGGCCCTGCCCGCCCAGTCGGCAAGCATCTCGGCCTCTTTCCCGGGGTTGAGCAGCCGCGTCTGCGCAAGTACGCCCGCACGCGCGGCCCGGTCCGGTAGCCGCGACAGACGCGCGCGGTCGATGTCGCACGCCAGCAGTTCGCCGGTGTTGGCCATCGCCGCACCGAGCGAAAGCGTCTTGCCGCCACCCCCGGCGCAAAGATCGACCACGGCTTCGCCCGGCTTCACGTCCAGCGCCATGCAAGCGATCTGGCTGCCGGAATCCTGCACTTCGAACAGGCCTTCCTGGAACTCGGGCCAGCTTTCGGCGGCCGTGCCGGACGGCAGGCGCAGCGCATCGGGCGCGGCAGTGACTTCCAACTCGACGGGAAGCCGCAGCCGAAGTTCGTCGCGCGTGATCCTTAGGGTGTTTGCCCGGATGTCGAGCGGCGCCCTGCCCAACAGCGCCGCCTGCTCGTCCTCGCCAAGGCCGGACTGCCGCAAGCGCTCGCTCAGCCAGGCGGGCGCGTTGCCGCCCTCGGCCGCCACTTCGCCTGCCCTGATCGGCGCAGGCCCATATGTGGAACCATCGAAAAGCGCGGCAATTCCAGGGTCAGCCACGGCCACGCGCAGCATCGCCGCGCGGCCGCTTTCCGGGACTTCGCCGCAGACGCGGATCGCGCTCCACACGAGTTCACGGATCGCGCGGCGATCCTTCGAGCCGACGAAGCGCCGCGACCGGAACCAGTCCGCGGCGATCCGATCGGCAGATGCCCCTTGCGCCTTCGCCGCCGCGATCACCGCGTCAAGCAGATCGATCGCCGCCTGTACGCGGGCGGAAGGGGTCATCGGGTGGCTCTCAGCCCACCTTGTAGTTCGGCGCCTCGCGCGTGATCGTCACGTCGTGGACGTGACTTTCGCGCAGGCCCGCATTGGTGATGCGCACGAACTGCGCGCGCTTGCGCAGATCGTCGATCGTGGGGCTGCCGGTATAGCCCATCGCGGCCTTGATGCCGCCGACGAGCTGGTGGACCACATCCTTGGCCGGTCCCTTGTAGGGCACCTGGCCTTCAATGCCTTCAGGCACCAGCTTCATTTGGTCCTTGATGTCCTGCTGGAAATAGCGATCCGCGCTGCCGCGCGCCATCGCACCCACCGAACCCATGCCGCGATACGACTTGTAGGCGCGTCCCTGGTAGAGGAACGTCTCGCCCGGCGCTTCCTCGGTGCCGGCAAGCATCGACCCGATCATGACCGAGCTTGCACCGGCGGCCAGCGCCTTTGCAGCGTCGCCCGAAGTCCGCAGGCCGCCGTCGGCAATGACCGGCACGCCCGACTTTTCCGCTTCGGCGGCGCATTCCATCACGGCGGTCAGCTGGGGCACGCCAACGCCCGCGACGATGCGGGTGGTGCAGATCGATCCGGGGCCGATGCCGATCTTCACGCCGTCCGCGCCCGCATCGATCAGCGAACGCGTCGCCTCGGCCGTGGCGACGTTGCCGGCGATCACCTGGACCGAATTCGACAGCTTCTTCGCTGCCTCGACGGCGCGGGCAACGTCACGGTTGTGCCCGTGGGCGGTGTCGATGATCACCACGTCGCATTCCGCCTCGACCAGCGCCTGGGTGCGCAGGAGGCCTTTTTCGCCGACCGTCGTGGCGGCGGCAACGCGCAGGCGTCCGGCCGCATCCTTGGTGGCGTTGGGGAAAGTGACCGCCTTCTCGATGTCCTTCACCGTGATGAGGCCAATGCAGTGGAAGGCATCGTCCACCACCAGCAGCTTCTCGATCCGGCGCTGATGCAGCAGGCGGCGCGCCTCGTCGCCACTCGAACCGAGCTTCACGGTCGCCAGGTTCTCGTGCGTCATGAGTTCGCGCACGGGCTGCTGCGGGTTGTCGGCAAAGCGCACGTCGCGGTTGGTGAGAATGCCGACGAGCTTGCCGGACGCCTCGACCACCGGAATGCCGCTGATCTTGTGCTGGCGCATCAGCGCCTGCGCCTCGCCCAGCGGGGCATCGGGGGAAATGGTGATGGGGTTGACGACCATCCCGCTCTCGAAGCGCTTTACCGCCCGGACCGCGGCGCACTGCTCTTCGATCGAAAGGTTGCGGTGGAGTACGCCGATCCCGCCAAGCTGCGCCATGACGATGGCCATGTCGGCCTCGGTCACGGTGTCCATGGCAGAGGACAGGATTGGGATGTTGAGGCCGATGCCCTTGGTCAGGCGGGTGCGGGTGTCGGCCTGGGATGGCACGATGTCCGACTCGGCAGGACGCAGAAGCACGTCGTCGAAGGTAAGGCCGAGAGGGATATCCATGATGGGCGCCACTTCCTGTGTCCGGGGAGATTCGTGGCGGCCCATGTAAACAGGAAGATCGGGTTCCGCTAGGGGGTTTGGGCCCGCTTCGATCCGGCCCCCGGATAGCGCTTCGGATCGGCGAATGCGCGGACCAGTTCCGCCTGGAGCAGCACGTCGTCGGCCATGCCGCCATAGTCGATTCCCGCGCCGGCCTGGTCGGTCGGGCGGTGATAGGTGTCTTCCATGAACCGTTCGAGGCGTTCCATGTTGCCATAGCTGCTGCTGACCATGACCGTCGGCACGTCGTGCTGCATCAGGATCCAGCTATCCTGCCTGCGGATATAGGCGTTCGCCCCGTCGCCGGGCGCGAGCTTGCGCTTCATCCGCCGCACCACGTCCGCGATCAGCGGGTCGAGCGGGGTCATGCCCCTGCCCACGATTCCCACTGGCGCCCCCGCCGGCACCAGCCCGGTGCTGTCGACGTTGAAGGCCGCGACGATACGGTCGAGCGGGATCGGCGGGTCCTCGGCAAAGGCCATGGCGCCAAGCAGGCCGAGTTCCTCGCCCGTGGTCGCGAGGAAATAGACGTCACGCTCCATCGGTCTCCCGCGCGACAGCAGCCGCGCGGTCTCGGTCATCACCGCCAGGCCGGAGGCGTTGTCGATCGCGCCGTTGCAGATGAGGTCCTCC
This sequence comes from Novosphingobium aromaticivorans DSM 12444, assembly GCF_000013325.1. Lineage (GTDB taxonomy): Bacteria > Pseudomonadota > Alphaproteobacteria > Sphingomonadales > Sphingomonadaceae > Novosphingobium > Novosphingobium aromaticivorans. Next base: position 1,845,996 of record NC_007794.1, on the reverse strand, counting down.
GCGGGCGGCGCGGCGCATTCGCCGAAGTGGTCCCAGTGCGCCAGCATCAGCACCGCTCCGGCCGCAGGGTTGCGCCCCGGGAGCCGGCCGATGAGGTTGTGGGTCTTGATCCGCGTCTCGCGGCTCGTCGCCTCGAACGTCGCGGTTATGCCTAGCAGGTAGGGCGCAAAGCCCGGTGCGTCGGCATCGGCACGCAGGCGCGCCACATTGGGATGGGCGGAAGTGGCCAGCAGCAGGTTCGCGGCGGCGGGCGAAAGGAAGGCCTCGATCTCGTTGCCCAGCGTCTCGCCGGCGATCGCGTAGCCCGCTCGCCGCCGCCGCGCGATCACGTCTTCGATCCCGCGTTCGCCATCGAGGATCGTGACGACCGCCAGTGCGCCCGCATCCAGCAGCTTTCCGGCCCGGTCGCTGCTCCGCTGAGGATCGCCAACGGCTGCCTGGCTGTCCAGCATGACCGCCACCCGGCCCGCCAGCTCAGCCCGCGGAACGCCAGGCGACGTTGCATGGCCGACGAACAGCAGGGGCGCGTCCTGGACAAGGCTGCGCAGGCCGGAAGTCACCACGAAAACGCTGTCGGCCGGCAGGCTGACCCGCTTGCGCCCGCGCACGAAGCTGGCCCGCGACACCAGCGGTTCGCGCTCGACCAGTTCCACCGGAGCGAACCATCCGCTGCCGGGGATGTTCGTGCCCGCCTCCATGCCGATGTCGAACCACTGCCGCGCCAGATAGCGCAACGTCTTGGTTTCGCCCTCGGTGCCAGGTTCGCGCCCGTCGAAATCGTCGCTTGCCAGCGTCTCGACGTGGACCTTCAGCGTGTTCTCGAGCGGCGTGGGCTTCCTCGGCGCGGGCCTTGCGGCGACGAGCGCCAGCGCCGCGATGACAAGCGCCGCTGTCATCGTTTTTCGCAAGCCGCCCCTGTTGCCGCACCCGGCTCGCTTCATCGCCGTCCTCAAACGCTTCGTCGCACGCCCTTGCTCTCAAAACCCGGAGCCCGACGCAAGTTCCCAATTGGGCCGCGCCGGATGAACAGAACTTTACGACGAGCGGTGCCGGACGCCTTATTCCGCCACCCAGCCACCATCCATGTTGTAGTTCGCACCGGTGATGTTGCGCGCCTCGTGCCGGCACAGGAACAGCGCCAGCGCGGCCACGTCCTCGGGCTGGACGAACTGCTTGGTCGGCTGGCGGGTCAGCAGCACGTCGTTGATCACCTGCTCGCGCGTCATCCCCCGCGCCTTCATCGTGTCGGGGATCTGGTTCTCGACCAGCGGAGTCCAGACATAGCCGGGGCTGATGCAGTTGGCGGTCACCCCATGCGTCGCCAGTTCCAGCGCCAGCGTCTTCGTCAGCCCTGCGATCCCGTGCTTTGCCGAGACATAGGCCGCCTTGAACGGCGATGCCGTGAGCGAGTGGGCAGAAGCCGTGAAGATGATGCGCCCCCAGCCCTTGGCCTTCATCCCCGGAATTGCGAGCCGGCAGGCATCGAAGGCCGACGTGAGGTTGAGCGCGATGATCGCATCCCACTTCTCGACCGGGAACTCCTCGACCGGCGCCACGTGCTGCATGCCGGCGTTGTTGATCAGGATGTCCACCGCGCCGAATTCGGCCAGCGCCGTCGCCATCATCGCCTCGGTGCCCTCGCGCCGCGTAAGATCCCCCGCCGCAAAGATCGCTCGTCCGCCGCTGGCGTCGGCGAGTTCCCGGCAAAGCGCCTCGATCTCGGCCGGATCGCCGAAGCCGTTGAGAACGATATGCGCCCCTTCCGCCGCGAGAGCCCGCGCATAGGCAAGGCCGATGCCCGAGGTCGAGCCAGTCACAAGCGCACACTTGTCCTTCAGGAACATTCGCCAACTCCGGAGATTCTGGATAGGTAGATCGGATTGGCATCGCGGGCGAAGTCGCGCTTGTCCAGTCGCAAATAGGTATGAAGGGGCATGCAATGCGTCTCGACGATTTCGACAATTCCATCAATGTCGAAGACCAGCGCGGAGGGCGCTTTCCACTCGGCGGAGGGGGCAAGCTCGGCTGCGGCTCGATTGTCATCGCGCTGATCGCCGCGCTCGTTTTCGGTGTGGACCCGGCGCAGATGCTCGGCTCCCTCCAGCAAGTCCAGACGAGCGCGCCGGTGGAGCAGCAGGGCGGCACCTCCGCTTCCGAAAGCTGCACCGTCAACGAATTCAGCCGCGAGAGCTGCAACGCCCTGTCCTCGCTCAACAAGACCTGGGGACCGCTGTTCCAGCAGGCCAACATCCCGTTCAACGCACCCAAGCTGGTGTTCTATTCGCAGGCTGGCCAATCCGGCTGCGGCGCGGCGCAGAGCGCGATGGGGCCGTTCTATTGCCCGAGCGACGCGGGCATCTACATCGACACCGACTTCTATACGGAAATGGACCGCCAGATGGGCGCGGGCGGCGATTTCGCGCGCGTCTATGTGATGGCGCACGAATATGGCCACCACATCCAGAACCTGCTCGGCACCTCGGACAAGGTCCGCCAGCTCCAGCAGCGCAGCCCCAGCCAGGCCAACCAGCTCTCCGTCCGGCTCGAACTCCAGGCAGATTGCTACGCGGGCGTCTGGGCAGGCCGCAACCGCGACAGGATCGAGGCGGGCGATATCGAGGAAGGCATGCGCGCCGCGCACCAGATCGGTGACGACACACTGATGAAGGCGGCAGGCCGCCGCCCGGTAGAGGAAGCCTTCACCCATGGCAGTTCCGCCCAGCGAATGCAGTGGCTGCGCAAGGGCCTCGAAACAGGCGACGAGGATCAGTGCGATACGTTCACTGATCTTTAATGCGACTTCAAGGAACCCGATCGAGCCTTCCAGCGTAACCGGAAGACAGGGGATTTACTGATGCTGTCCAAGGCTCTTCGGTTCGCAACAACGATAATACTGCCTTGCACGCCAGTCGTTGCCCTTCCCGCCGCCGCACAGACCGCGGTATCGCAGGAAGAGGTAACGGCCGGTGATGTGGTCACCAAGCCGCTCAGCGACCTCAATATCAAGAAGGACGAGATCCCCGAGGTCCTCGCTTCTGCCCGCCAGAAGCCTTACGACCTCACCGGCATGAAACGCTGCCCCGCGATCGAGGCCGCCATCGGCAACCTCGACGCGGTCCTCGGCGACGACATCGACGTCGCGCGCGACGACGAGCGATCGACAGTCAGCATGGGCAACATCGCCAAGTCGCTGGTCGGCTCGCTCATCCCCTTCGGCGGCGTGATCCGCGAGATCAGCGGCGCCGCTGCCCAGCAGCGCAAATGGAACGAGGCGATCTACGCCGGTTCGGTCCGCCGCGCCTACCTCAAGGGCATCGGCGAACAGCGCGGCTGCAAGTACCCCGCCCGCGCCGCCACCCCCAGGGACGCCGCCGCACTGTGGGCAGCCCGCGATGCCGCCAAGGCCGCCGAAAAGAACGGCAAGGACGGCAAGTCCTCCGAAAAGGAGGAAAAGCCGGCCAAGGACGCCCCGACGAAGTTCGAAAGCAAGCCGGTAGTCCAGACCGTACCGAAGAAATGAGGCAACGCCTCCGTCCGCGACAACCCGCACCAGCTGACCGTCCCCAGGCTCCCCCTCGAACATCTCCCCGGACCTGATCCAGGGTGAGGCTTCCAGCTTCCCGCTTCCCGCGCTCGCCCCGCCCCAAACCGTCGCCCCGGACTTGATCCGGGGTGAGGCTGACTTCCTGGTTCCCGCCCCAGCCCTCTGCGGTACCGGAACCCCGGCCAAGACCCAGCGGAAGGCTTGCCTCCGCCCGTCAGCCCTTGGCCTTCAACTTCGCAATCTCGGCATCAAGTTCGTCCAGAACCTGCTTGCGGATCGAATCTGAAAGCGACTTGTCGCGCGCAATCCGCTCACGCGCCTCGCGGACGCCTTCCAGCGCCTCGGCCATCGCGTGCTTCTCGATCTCGCCCGGCGTGCCGCAAGTGCGGATGCGCACCCGCGTGACCTTGCCGTCCTTCTCTTCGGAAGCATCGACGTCGGACGCGATCGCCTTGCCCTTGCAGTGATCGCCGGTCTCGGAAACGATGTCAGTCACGCCTTGCGTGTTGCCGTCGATCACGATCACCCGCTGCTGGACACGATGGCCGTCCTTGCCAGCCATCGGCGGCACCGGAGGAACAGGCGGGATGCCGGCCTCCACCTGCGCGATCCGCGCCTCGACCTCGGCGTCGGTCAGCGGCCTGTCGGTCTTGAACACGAAGGTCTTGCCATCGCGCGTAACCGTCCGGACATGTTCCGCGCCATCCTTGTCGCCTTGCCGTTCCACGATGACCACCTGGCTGCCCATCTCTGGGATCGCCGGCGGTGCGGGCGGTGCCGGAGGTGAAGGCGGGGCGGGAGGCGCAGGCGGCGCAGGCGGCGGCGTATCGGCGGTTCCCTGCGCGGCGGAAGCCGCTGCGGCCAAGGCAAGCGCCGCCGAGGCAAACAGGGCGAAGCGTGCGGTGCGTTTCGTGTCGATCATCAATCAGGCTCCCCGAACGGGCCACGCACAGGCTGGCAGCGGCCCAAATGCATTGCGCCGGGGTATTCCTACCCCGGCGCAAGCTCATTCGGTGTTCGACAAACGACCGACCGCGATGGATCGGCGTTCAGGCCGGATCAGTACACGCGCTTCTTCGGCTTGATGTACTCGACGTCGTCGGTCAGCGTGTATTCGTGGACCGGGCGATAGTCGATGCGGACTTCGCCACCCTTGCCGCCCCATCCGTTGAACCAGGTGGCGGTGTGCTTCATCCACTCGGCGTCGTTGCGATCGGGGAAATCCTCGTGCGCGTGGGCACCGCGGCTTTCCTTGCGGTTATGCGCGGAATGCATCGTCACGGTCGCCTGGCTGATCAGGTTGTCCAGTTCGAGCGTTTCGACAAGGTCCGAGTTCCAGATCAGCGAACGGTCGGACACGTGGATGTCTTCCATGCGCTTGTAGGTATCGGCCAGCTTGACCTTGCCTTCCGCCATCAGTTCGTCGGTGCGGAACACCGCCGCGTGGGCCGACATCGTGCGCTGCATTTCGATGCGCACTTCGGCGGTGGGCGAACCGCCCTTGGCATGGCGGAAGTGATCGAGGCGGGTCAGCGCGAGGTCGGCGCTGTCCTTGGGCAGCGAGTTGTGCGCGGTGCCCGGCTTGATCAGTTCCTTGAGGCGCAGGCCCGTGGCACGGCCGAACACGACAAGGTCGATCAGCGAGTTCGAGCCAAGGCGGTTCGCGCCGTGGACCGAAACGCAGGCCGCTTCGCCTACCGCGAACAGACCCGGGACGATCGTCTCGGGGTTGCCGTCGGCGCCGATGGTGACGACTTCGCCGTGATAGTTCGTCGGGATGCCGCCCATGTTGTAGTGCACGGTCGGCACGACCGGCAGCGGCTGGCGGGTAAGATCGACACCCGCGAAGATCTTGCCGCTTTCGGTGATGCCGGGCAGACGCTCTGCCAGCACCTTCTGGTCGATGTGGTCGAGGTGCAGGTAGATGTGGTCCTTGTGCGGACCGACGCCGCGACCCTCGCGGATTTCCATCGCCATCGAACGCGACACGACGTCGCGCGACGCAAGGTCCTTGGCCGACGGGGCATAGCGCTCCATGAAACGCTCGCCCTCGGAGTTCGTCAGGTAGCCGCCCTCACCACGCGCGCCTTCGGTGATGAGCACGCCCGCGCCGTAGATGCCGGTCGGGTGGAACTGCACGAATTCCATGTCCTGCAGCGGCAGGCCCGCGCGCAGCACCATGCCGCCGCCGTCGCCGGTGCAGGTATGGGCCGACGTCGCGGTGAAGTACGAACGGCCATAGCCGCCGGTCGCCAGCACGACCGCATGGCTGCGGAAGCGGTGGATCGAGCCGTCGTCCATGCACAGCGCGATCACGCCGCGGCATTCACCGTTCTCCATGATCAGGTCGATCGCGAAGTATTCGATGAAGAAGTCGGCGTCGTACTTCAGGCTCTGCTGGTACAGCGCGTGAAGCATGGCGTGGCCGGTACGGTCGGCGGCGGCGCAGGTGCGCTGAACCGGCGGGCCTTCACCCATGTTCTGCATGTGACCGCCGAACGGACGCTGGTAGATCGTGCCTTCGGGGTTGCGGCTGAACGGGACACCCGCGTGTTCCAGTTCGTAGACCGCGGCCGGAGCCTCGCGCACCATGTATTCGATGGCATCCTGGTCGCCCAGCCAGTCAGACCCCTTGACGGTGTCGTACATGTGCCAGGTCCAGTGGTCCGGCGAATTGTTGCCGAGGCTGGCGGCGATGCCACCCTGTGCCGCCACGGTGTGCGAACGGGTCGGGAAGACCTTGGTGATGCAGGCGGTGCGCAGGCCGGCCTGGGCCGAACCCATGGTCGCGCGCAGGCCCGAACCGCCCGCGCCCACGACGACGGTGTCGTAGGTGTGGTCGATGATCTTGTAGGCAGGCTGAGTCGAAGTCATGTCTTATGCGCCCCCGAGCGCAATGCGCAGAACCGAAAGGATGCCGAAGGCGGCTGCCACGAAGGGCACGATGTTGACCAGCAGCCAGGCCGCGATCTTGCCACCCTCTTCGTGGACGTAGTCCTCGAGCATGACCTGCACGCCCATGCGAGCGTGCGTGAAGGTGTTGATCATGATCAGGATCAGCGCGATCGACGGCACCGGCCGCGCGACCCAGCCACGCACCGTGGCATAGCTGTAGTCCGGCAGCAGCGCGAGGCTGACGACCAGGAACGTGATCAGAACAAGATTGCCGACGGCCGTGAGGCGCGCGGTGAGCCAGTGATGCGTGCCCTCGTGGCTGGAACCCAGCCCGCGAACGCGACCGATGGAGGTGCCGTTACCCATGGGTGTAAGCCTTCCTTGCTTGCGGTTCGTGCCGGCGCTCAGCGCAGCAGCACGAAAGCCCAGAATGCGATGGTGAGAAGGACCGAGATGACGATCGTCAGGCTCGACCAGCGCGCATTGGCATCCAGTTCGTAGCCGGCGCCGATGTCGAGGATCAGGTGGCGGATGCCCGAGGCGGCGTGCTGGAAGAAGGCCCAGCTAAGGCCGACGAGGACGATCTTGCCGAGGATCGCGGTAACGGCCTGGATGCCGCCGGCACTGCCGACCCAGACCCAGTCGAGGAAGGTCTGGTAGCTTTCCGGACCGCTTGCCAGCGCACCGACCCACCACAGCAGAAGCCCAAGGCCCGCGAAGGCGAGGCCATTGCCGGTGATGCGGTGCAGGATCGAGACCAGCATGGCCGGGCCCCAGCGCCAGATCTGGAGATGCGGCGAAATCGGCCGTGCTTTGCGCGCCTGCGCCATGAACAAACCCCCTTGGTGTCAGCATGGATCGCGGCTTCCCCGCGACCGGAGTGCGAGTCCTATTAGTCGAAAAGACCCGGCGCGCAAGCGTATGCGGGATGTAAAAAAGGACAGTCGGTTGCGCCGCGGCAAAGGCGTGCCTAGACGGTCCGGCATGAGCATCGTCCTTGCCTCCCTCGCCGCCGGTGCCGCCACGCTCGCGGCGCCCGCCACACCGGCCGATCCCCAGGCCGCCCGCGACCTTGTGCGCCGCTGCGAAGGCAAGGAAAGCTTCTCAGATCCGGCGCCGCCCGCGCGCATCTTCGGCAACGTCTGGTACGTGGGCACCTGCAACGTAACGGTTCTCCTCGTCACCGGGCCCGCCGGACACATCCTCGTGGATGCGGCGACCGAGGAGGCGGTGCCCTCGATCCTCGACAACATCCGCGCGGCGGGCTTCGAGCCCAAGGACGTGCGCTGGATCGTGTCGAGCCACGAACATTTCGACCATGTCGGCGGCCTTGCGGCGCTGGCCCGCGCGACCGGCGCCCGGGTGGCCGCGACGCGCGCGGCTGCCAAGGTCATCCGCAGCGGCAAGGTCAGCCCCGCCGATCCGCAGGCGCAGGAAATCCACGGCTCGCGCCCGGCGCGGGTGGACCGCCTGATCGACACCGGCGACGTGGTGCGCGCCGGCCCGCTGGCGCTGACCGCCTTTGCCACGCCCGGCCATACCGAAGGTTCGACGAGCTGGCACTGGAAGTCCTGCGATGGCGCCGACTGCCGGACCGTCACCTACGTCGACAGCGTGACCGCCCTTCCCCTCGGCACATACCGCTTCGCCGACCACCCCGAACGGGTGGCAATGTTCCGGAACACCTTCGCCCAGGTCGAGGCGCTGGAGTGCGGCATCCTGCTGACCCCGCACCCCTCGGCCAGCGCGATGTTCGAGCGGATGAGCGCAGAGCGCCGCCTCGACGAGCCCGGCGCCTGCAAGGCACTGGCCGCCGGAGCGCGCGACCGTCTTGAAAAGGCACTGGCACAATGAGCTGGAAAGTTACCGTGTTCGCGCCGCGCGACGAGGTCCAGGCGGCGCTCGTCGCGCATGAGGACGCGTGGGACTGGGACCACGACATCGTCATCGCCGGCAGCGAGATCGCGGAGGACAAGCCGGAGGACTGGCAGCTCGAGGCGTGGCTCGACCGCAAGCCGACCAAGGCCGACCGGAACGCGATCGCGGACCTGTTCGAGGGCGCACCGCCCAAACTGAACGTCGAGAAGCTGCCGGACGCCGACTGGGTCACGCTCAGCCAGCAAGGCGTCGAGCCGATCCGCGAGGGCGCCTTCCACGTCCACACACCCGAGTACCCGCCACTGGCGCAAGCCGGCGTGCGCGACTTCGTGATCCCCGCAAGCCAGGCGTTCGGCACCGGCCAGCACGCGACGACCGCGGGGTGCCTGGCGATGCTGACCCACATGAAGCGGCAGGGCATCCTGGTGCGCAACCTTGCGGACATCGGCACCGGCACAGGCCTGCTCGCCTTCGCCGGCCTGCACCTGTGGCCCTCCGCCCGCGCCATCGCCAGCGACATCGACGCGGTCTGCGGGCCGGTGGTGGCGGAGAACGCGGCCAACAACGGCATTGCACTGGGCGACGGACCGGGGCGCATGGCCATGGTCATCGCGGCCGGCATGGAGCATCCGCTGTTGCAGGCGGCCGGACCATACGACCTGCTCATCGCCAACATCCTGGCGGGGCCGCTCGTCGAACTGGCCCCCGAGTTCGCCCGCGCGGTGGTGCCGGGTGGAAGCATCCTGCTGGCCGGGCTCCTCGAGACGCAGGAGGCGGCCGTGCGCGCCGCCTACCGCAAGGCCGGCCTCAGGCTGGCGGCACGGATGGTTCGCGGCGACTGGTCGATCCTGTGGCTGCGCCGCCGGAGCGCTGGCGGCGTGCGGTCGAGCCGAGTCGGGGCCTTGCCGGAGTGGTCCAAGCGGTGGTGAACCGTTCAGGTTGCGCCCGATCGGCCTGAACAGGTTTACGGGGTTTACACAGTCCAGGAGAACTTTCGCGAGGCCCGCGACCCACGCCTTTGCGATGCGACACATGGCTGATTTCCGGACGTTCTCCATCGGGTCAGCTTGCACATTCGCACCCCTGTAGGAAAATGGTTTGAAACCGCCTCCGCCCCCGCTTAATCATTCGATTAAACCGGGAGATGCAGGATGGGATACGAGACCTTCACCGTGGAGAAGCGGGACGGCGCGGATTGGGTGACGCTAAACCGTCCCGAAGTGCTGAACGCCATCTCGCTGCAGATGGTCCGCGAACTCAACGACTACTTCGGCGGCCTTTTCCATGATCGCGACACGCGCGTGGTGGTGCTGCGCGGCGCGGGCAAGGCGTTCTGCGCGGGGCTCGACATCAAGGAGCGTGCCGAGAATCGCGACGCCATCCCGTTCGCGGGAGGCTTCAGCTTCCAGGGCTACCTCGCGGACGTCTACATCAAGATGCGGCGCTGCCCGCAGCCCATCGTCAGCCTGGTCCACGGGGCTGCCTGCGGCGGGGGCTTCAGCTTCGTCCTGGCATCGGACATCCGCATCGCGGGCGAAAGCGCGAAGATGAACGCCGCCTTCATCAAGCTTGGCCTTTCAGCGTGCGACATGGGGTGCAGCTATTTCCTGCCGCGCCTGGTCGGCACGTCGGTTGCGAGCGAACTCATGCTGACCGGGCGATTCATCCATGCCCCGCGCGCGCTGGCCACCGGGCTGGTATCGGAAGTGGTGCCGGATGCGGACCTCGACGCGACCGCGCAAGGTTATGTCGACGACCTGCTGGCGGCATCGCCCATGGGGCTGAGAATGACGAAGGAGGGCCTCAACCTCGCCATCGACGCGCCCAGCCTCGAGGCCGCGATGGCCATCGAGAACCGCAACCAGTTGATGACTTCGGCCAGCCCCAACTTCCGCGAGGGAATGCAGGCGTTCCTGGAGAAGCGGAAGCCGAACTACGTGGTGGAGTGAGTGGCCAGCGTATCGCGCAGGAGTTCCAGCGCGGCCCTGGTGAATTGCAGCATGTTGGCAAGGCGGTCATCGCTCTGTGTGACAACCTGCACCGTCGCCTCGATCCCTTCAGGCCCTGCGACGCCTATCGCGCTGGTGCCCGAGGCGACACCGAGCGGGTGGGCGCTGCCCCCCGAAGCGCCGGTTTCGGCAATGCCCCAGTCCGCGCCATAGCGCTGGCGGATCAGGCGCGCCTGCGCCAGCGCGTAAGGCTCGGTCGCCGAAGTGAAGCCGCGCAGCGAGCCGGGTTCGTGGCCCAGCACCATGCGCCGCCCCTTGAGCGTGTAGACTACCCCGCCGCCCAGATAGAACGCCGAAGCACCGGGCATGGCGAGCAGGCTGGCCGAGATCAGGCCACCGGTCGAGCCATCGACCACGGCGATGGTCTGGCGCCGTGCCTTGAGCGCGGATCCGGACTGTGCGGCGATGGCGGCAAGAATTTCGAGCATGGCCGGTTCAGCGCTGTGCGACGAGCATGCCGAGCCCGAAAGCGGCAAAGACGCCCCCGGTCACGCGGTTGAACAGCCGCTGCAGGCCGGGCCGGGTGAGCGCCCGCGCGATCGACAGCCCGCCCAGCGCATAGATGAAGAACCACGAGATTTCGGTGACGCCGAAAGTGAGCACCATGATCGCGAACTGGGGCAGTTCGGGGCGGCCGGGATCGATGAACTGCGGCAGGAAGGCAGCAGCGAACAGCAGCGCCTTCGGATTGGAAATGCCGACGCCGAAAGCGGTGTGGAAGATCTGCAGGTTGGTCAGCACCTGGCCGTTGCGCTCGGCACCCGCCTCCACCGCCGCGACCGAGCTGGTCCATGCCTTGTAGCCGAGCCAGAGCAGATAGGCAGCGCCGACAATGCGCAAGACCATGAAGGCCCCCGGCAGCGCCATCAGCAGCGCCGACAGGCCAAGCGCGGACGCGGTGAGCAGGCTGAGCACGGCGAGGAAGCACCCCGCCATCGCATAGAGCGTGCGCCCCAGCCCGAACTGCACGCTGCGCGTCATCACGTGCAGCATGTTGGGGCCGGGCGATCCCGAGATGAAGAACACGGTGACGACGAACAGCCACCAGGTATGGAATGCCACTGCGCTTACCCCGCCTGCCTGACGATTTCGGCCCATGCCGCCTCGTCGATCACATCGATGCCCAGCGCCGCCGCCTGCTTCAGCTTGGAACCTGCGCCCGGCCCCGCCACGACCAGATCGGTCTTGGCCGAAACCGAGCCCGCCGTCCGCGCGCCCAAGGCCTCGGCCTGTGCCTTGGCTTCGTCACGGCTCATGGTTTCGAGCTTGCCGGTGAACACGATGGTCTTTCCGGCCACGGCACTGTCCTTCGTTTCGACGACATAGGGCGGCGGCGAGACTTCGGAAAGCAGATCTTCCCAGACGGCGATGTTGTGGGGTTCGTGGAAGAAATCGCCTAGCGCCTCGACCACGACCGGGCCGACGCCATCGATGGACAGAAGGTCGGCCAAGGCATCGGATCGGCCCGCCTCCGCGCCGGCAGTGTCGGAATCGGGCGTAACTGTTGCCGGATCGTACGCTCCATCGGCGTTCGCCGGTTCCCCTTCCCGTGCCGCCGACGATGCTTGCCGGGCGGCTTCGCGCAGAGCGGGAAGCGTGACGAAGCGTTTCATAAGGTCCCGGGCGGTGACCGCACCGACATGCCGGATGCCAAGGCCGAACAGCAGGCGGGCGGCATCGGGCTGGCGCTTGGCCTCGATCGCGGCGAGAAGGTTGTCGACCGACTTGTCCTTCCAGCCTTCACGGCCGACGATCTCGCTGCGGCGCTTCCTGAGGCGGAAGATATCGGCGGGGCTTTCGAGCCAGCCCAGCTGGAAGAATTCGATGATTGTCTTTTCGCCCAGCCCTTCGATGTCGAGCGCGGCGCGGCTGACGAAGTGCTTGAGGCGTTCGACGCGCTGGGCCGGGCAGATCAGGCCGCCGGTGCAGCGCACGTCGACCTCGCCTTCCTCGGCAACGGCTTCGGACCCGCATTCGGGGCAATGGTCGGGAAAGTGGTAAGGGTCGCGGGGTTCTTCGCGGGTGAGGTTCTCGACAACCTGCGGGATCACGTCGCCTGCCCGCTGGAGGACGATGCGGTCGCCCACGCGAAGGCCCAGACGGCCGATTTCATCGCGATTGTGCAAGGTGACGTTGGTGACGGTAACCCCGCCGACCAGTACCGGCTTGAGGCGGCCGACCGGCGTCAGCTTTCCGGTGCGGCCGACCTGGATGTCGATGGCATCGAGCGTGGTTTCGGCACGTTCCGCCGGGAACTTGTGGGCAATGCCCCAGCGCGGGGCCTTCGCGACGAAGCCGAGCCGGTCCTGCCAGTCGAGCCGGTCGACCTTGTAGACCACGCCGTCGATGTCATAGGGCAGCGAAGCGCGCTTCTCGCCAATGTCGCGATAGTGCGCGACCATTTCGGCGGCGGACGAACAGCGCACGAGCAGCGGCGAGACAGGTACGCCCCAGTCCGCAATCTTGCGCATCATCTCGAACTGGGTGGCAGCGGGGACTTCGCTCGCCGCGCCCCAGCCATGGGCGAGGAAGCGCAAAGGACGGCTTGCGGTGACGCTGGCGTCCTTCTGGCGGAGCGAACCCGCAGCGCCGTTGCGCGGGTTGGCGAAGATCTTTTCGCCCGCTTCGGCCTGGCGGGCATTGAGGGCGAGGAAATCGTCCTTCGCCATGTAGACCTCGCCGCGAATCTCGAAGACGGCGGGGATGTCGAACAGCCCGGCGGCTTTCAACTCCTGCGGGATGTCCGGGATGTGGGCGACGTTGGCGGTCACGTCCTCGCCCACCTGTCCATCGCCGCGCGTCGCGGCGCGGACCAGCCTGCCGTTCTCGTAGCGCAGCGAGCAGGACAAGCCGTCGATCTTGTCTTCGGCGGTCATCACCACTTCGGCATCTTCGGGCAGCGCCAGGAAACGGCGGACGCGCGCGACGAATTCCTCGACCTCCTCGTCGGTGAAGGCATTGTCGAGGCTCATCATGCGAACCTCGTGCTGCACCTTGCCCAGGGGCGAAGCGGCAATCTCGTGCCCGATCTGCGCGCTCGGGCTGTCGGGCCGGATCAGGTGCGGAAAGGCAGCTTCGAGTTCAGCATTGCGGCGAACAAGCGCATCGTATTCCGCATCGGTGATCTCGGGCGAATCCTCTGCATGATAGAGGCGGTTGTGCTTCGCGATCTGCCTTGCCAGGCGCATCAGCTCGTTGGCGGCTTCGGCTTCGGTGAGGGCCGATGTGGTCATGTCGATTTCCCGAGAAGCGTGGCCGTCATCGCGCGGCGGGCGCGGAAGCCGAGGGATTCGTAGAGGCGGATTGCCGAGGCGTTGCTGGCGTAACTGTGCAGGTAGGGCACCTCGCCGCGAGCAGCCATGCCGGCGATGACCTTGCGGATCAGGCGAGCGGCAAGGCCCCTGCCCCGGTACTCGGGCCAGGTGCAGACTCCGCTGACTTCGGCAAGGTTCGGCGCGGGACGCATCCGTTCCCCGGCCATCGCGGCCAGGCGACCGTCGATGCGTACCCCGTAGAACTGGCCGTAGCGCCATGTCCCGCTGGCCCAGGGGCCGGGTTCGGTCGCGAGGGCGAGCGCGGTCATCTCGGGCACGTCGGTCTCGCCCAGGGCGACGATGCCGGGATCATCGAATGACGGAACTGGCCCGTCGGCGATCATCTGCAGAAGCGGCGCGACGCGGATCACACGCGTTCCGGGCGGCGGGGCGACAGGTTCGGGTTCGACCAGCCAGATTTCGTCGGCATCGCCTTGCAGGAGCGAGGCAAGCCCGGCTTCGGCCCCGGGCGCAGCGGCCGCGAAAGGGCCATAGGCGGGATCGAGGCGCCTGAGGTTTCCGCTGGCGACATCGAGTTCGGATTGCGGGCCGCCCAGAGAATTCCAGACAGGTCGGTCGAGGGGGTGGTCTTCGGACATTACTGTGATTGCCGGTCAGGCCTGTTCGAGCAGGCGGTCTGCCTGGGCGCGGGCTTCGGCGGTAACTTCGGCACCGGAGAGCATGCGGGCGATTTCTTCCTTGCGCGCCGCCGCATCGAGCAGGCTGACCGACGTGCGGGTCACGGTGCCTTCGGAGGACTTGGCGATCATGTAGTGCCGGTCACCGCGCGCGGCGACCTGGGGACTGTGGGTGACGGCGAGAAGCTGGCCACCGGAGGCGAGCCGCGCAAGGCGTTCGCCGATGGCGCTGGCGACCGCGCCCCCGACGCCCCGGTCGATCTCGTCGAAGATGATCGTCGCGGCCCCGCCTTCTTCGGCCAGCGCGACCTTGAGCGCGAGGATGAAGCGCGAAAGCTCGCCGCCCGACGCGATCTTGCCGAGCGGCGCGAAATCGGCGCCGGGGTTGGTCGATATCAGGAATTCGACCGCGTCCATGCCGCCCGCGCCCCAGCGGTCTTCCGGCAGACGCAGGACGGCGGTGTGGAACCTCGCCGCGTCGAGCCTGAGCGGGGCCAGTTCGGCGGCCACGGCCTTGTCGAGGCGGCGCGCGGCTTCGGCACGCTGGACCGAGAGCGTCTCGGCCTTGGCCTGGTAATCGAGCGCGGCTTCGCGGGCGGCGCGTTCGAGGTCCGCGATCTGCGCCTCGCCGCCTTCGATGGCATCGAGCGCCAGGCGCATCTCGTGCATCCGGTGGGGCAGATCATCAACCGCGCAGGCGTGTTTGCGGGCGACGGCGCGCAGGTCGAACAGGCGGGTTTCGATACGGTCGAGCAGCGCCGGATCGTGGGCCAGTGCCTCGGCCGCGCTGGCGAGCTTGTCCTCGGCCTCGCCCGCCTCGATCACCGCGCGGTCGAGCGCTTCGAGGGCTTCTGCCAGCATCGGGTGTTCCGATGCGATGCGATCGAGCCGGCGCGCGGCGCTGCGCAGGATGGCCAGCGCGGAGTCGGACCCTTCCCACAGGCGCTGGAGTTCGGCGAGATCGCCCGAGAGGCGTTCGCCCTTCTGCATGTCGGCGCGCTGGCCGGCCAGTTCCTCTTCCTCGCCGATGACCGGAGCAAGCGCGGTGAGTTCGGCGAGATGGGCGAGGAGTAGATCCTGTTCCTCGGCCGCGCGGGCGACCTGGGCGCGGGCGGCGGCCAGCGCTTCCTCGGCCTTGCGCCACTTGCCCCACGCCGCCTCGACACCGGCGACATCCGCCCCGGCATAGCGATCGAGCAGGGCCCGGTGGCCGCGCGCGTTGACGAGGCCGCGATCGTCGTGCTGGCCGTGGAGTTCGACCAGGCTGCGGGCCAGTTCGCGCAGGAGGGCGACGCCAACGGGCTGGTCGTTGATGAAGGCGCGGGAGCCGCCATCGGCCTTGAGGCGGCGCTTGACGATCAGAGGTTCGCCCGGTTCGACGTCGATCTCTGCCTCGGCCAGGGCCTGGCGGATGGCATCGGGCAGGCGGTCGAACTCGAAAGTGGCGGTGACGCTGGCCTGGTCCTCTCCGGCACGAACGAGGCCGCTATCGGCGCGGTCGCCCAGAACGAGGCCGAGAGCGTCGAGCAGGATCGACTTGCCGGCGCCGGTTTCGCCGGTGAGCACGCCGAGCCCACCGCCGAACGACAGGTCGAGCGCTTCGATGAGCACGACATTGCGGATCGACAGGCTGGTCAGCATCGCCCGATTCTCTAGCGCCTTGCGCGCGCCGCGTCACCTGCGTTCCCCACCTGTTTCATCCAGGTGACACCCTGCCACAAGAGCGCAACGCGAATCCGGCACAAGGCAGGCTACTGGAGAAAGGAGCCCGCACATGCCCCTGCGCTCGCTCGAGAACGGTTCGGTGCCGTTCAAGTCATCCTCGGAACTGTTCGCATCCATTCCCGCCTGGCTCGACATGCCCGAGCCGCGAGGCTTCCGGCCCAAGCGCAAGCTGCGCACGGTCTGGATCTCGGACGTCCACCTGGGCACGCGCGGCTGCAACGCGGCGATGCTGCTCGATTTTCTCGCCTCGATCGAATGCGAGACGCTGTACCTCGTGGGCGACATCGTAGACGGCTGGCGGCTGCGCAAGGGCTGGTACTGGCCGGACGCGCACAACGAGGTTGTCCGCCGCATCCTCAAGATGGCGCACCGGGGCACGCGCGTGATCCTGATCGCCGGCAACCACGACGAAATGCTGCGCCCATATGCGGGGATGAGCTTCGGCGGGGTCGAGCTGGAGCTGGAGGCGATCCACACGACGGCGGACGGACGGCGGCTGCTCGTGACCCACGGCGACGGCTTCGACGGCGTGGTGCTCTATGCCCGCTGGCTCGCGTTCCTGGGCGACAAGGCCTATTCGCTGCTGCTGCGCGCGAACGGATGGTTCAACGTCGCGCGACGGCACCTCAAGATGCCGTACTGGTCGCTTTCGGCCTACCTCAAGAAGCGCGTAAAGAATGCGGTGCAGTTCGTCTGCGACTTCGAGGAAGCGGTGGCGCATGCCGCCCGCGACATGGGCGTGGACGGCGTGGTCTGCGGCCACATCCACTGCGCCGAGATCCGCCAGATCGGCGATGTCACCTACTACAACGACGGCGACTGGGTCGAGAGCTGCACCGCGCTGGTCGAGGACCGCGAGGGCGCGATCTCGATCCTCGACTGGGCGGAGGAAACCCGCCGTGCCGCAGCGGTCAAGGCCGCCCTGAAACCGATCCCGGCGCTTGAGGAGGAACCGGCATGAGAATCGCGATCTGCACCGACGCATGGCACCCGCAAGTGAACGGCGTGGTCCGCACGCTCGCCGCGACGGTCGAGCGGCTCACCGCGCGCGGGCACGAGGTCGAACTGATCACACCGAGCCAGTTCCGCACCCTGCCCCTGCCCGGCTACAGCGAGATCCGCCTGGCGATGGCCCCCCGCTTCGGCACGCGCCGGACGCTGGACGCCTTCGGCCCCGACGTGGTGCACATCGCCACCGAAGGCCCCATCGGATGGAGCGCGCGAAGCTGGTGCAAGGCGGCGGGCGTTCCGTTCACGACCGCCTTTCACACCCGCTTTCCAGAATATGCGGCCGTGCGCACAGGCCTGAAGCCCGAGCATTTCTGGCCGGTAATGCGCCGTTTTCACGCACCCAGCCGGGCAGTTCTCGTATCCACCCCGACCATGGCGAACGAACTGGCGAGGCAGGGCATCAGCCAGACGCGCCTGTGGACACGGGGCATCGACCGCGACCTGTTCAGGCCGGGGCACGCCGCCTTGCCGGAACTGTCCGCCTTGCCGGGTCCGGTCATGCTGAACGTCGGCCGGGTGGCCGTCGAGAAGAACCTGACGGCATTCCTCGACGCAGAAGTCGAGGGAACCAAGGTGGTCGTAGGCGACGGCCCCGACCTTGCGCGGCTGAAGGCGCGTTACCCGCATGTTCACTTCACCGGAGCGCTGCACGGCCAGGACCTGGCGCGTGCCTATTGCTCGGCGGACGTCTTCGTCTTTCCCAGCCTGACGGACACGTTCGGCCTGGTGATGATCGAGGCGATGGCCTGCGGCGTGCCGGTAGCGGCCTATCCCGTGCCGGGCCCCATCGACGTGATCGGCGCGAGCGGGCACGGGCCGGACGGGGACCTGCCGATGAAGATCGGCGCGCTGGACGAGGATCTATCGGTTGCAATCCGCAAGGCGCTTGCGTGTGACAGGTTGGGCGCGGCGGTTCATGGCGCATCCTTCAACTGGGACCGGGCCACGGACCAGTTTCTCGCTGCCGTTGGCGAGGCCGTGCAGCCGGAACGCAAGCTGGAACCGGCCTGAACGGGAAGCCGCGAAATTGCGACGGACGGAATTGGTGTTTCACTGGTGAATTCACGGCCGTTCTGGTAGGGGAGCCCCCGCGCCAGAAGTATCGGGAATGACGCCATAATGATTGCCATCATCGTCGCGGCAAGTGCGGCAGCAATCTCGCCAGCAAGTGATTCGGAACAGGCGATCCTGCCACCCGGCGTTGCGGAAGTGATCGACGTGGCGCTCGCTTCCGGCGACGCGGCAACGAAGGAAGCCGTGCTCCGCACGGTGCGCCAGGCCCATCCCCAGGCGGCAGAGGCAATCGACCGGCGGGTGGCGGCCTGGGCCGCGAGTCACGGGCAGGCTCCCGCGCTTGCAGTCGCGCCGCCCCCGGTTTCGGGTGCTAGCCCCCCGCCCCACGCGGAAAGCGCGAACCTGCATGAGACGACGCCGCTCAAATGGTCCGGAGAAGGTGAAGCGGGCGCCTTTGCCAATTCCGGCAATACCCCGGGGATCGGCATTGTCGGCGGATTCAAGTTGCTGGTGGAGGGAAGCAACTGGCGCATCGGCACCACCGCGCGAGCCGATTACCAGGAGACGGCCAATGTCGTCACGCGCGAGCAGTACCGGCTGACGGCGGAACCCAACTACAAGTTCGGGCCGCGCGGCTATCTCTATGGCCTGGGCCAGTACGAGAAGGACCGCTTTCAGGGCTTTGATGTGCGCTACAGCCTTTCCGGCGGCCTGGGCTACAGCGTGCTGGCAAGCGATAACGCGAAGTTCAACGTCAAGGCCGGTCCGGCGTGGCGGGTGACGCGATCCGTAACCGGCGAACGGGAATCGATTCTCGCGGGCCTTGCCTCGGTCGACATGAAATTCTCGATCACCCCGCGCCTGCAATACTCGCAGGACGCAAGCGCCTATGTCGATGGTTTCGGAAGCACGCTCTATACGCTGGCCGCACTGGATTCCCAGCTCATCGGCAAGCTCAAGGCGCGGCTGTCATACATGGTGCAGCACGAAACCGCACCCGAGGCCGGTCGCCAACCCACCGACACCACGAGCCGGCTGACGCTGGTCTACGGCTTCTGAGGCAAGTAGCCCCGTGGGAGCAGCCGGCGGTCAGGCCCGGCGCAGGCGTCAGCTTGCCTGGGTGCCCGGAGCGTACTTGTTCATCAGTTCGAACGAGCGTTCGTACCACTTGCTGCCCGGGTAGTTGGAACCGAGCACGGCGGCAGCCTTCTGCGCTTCGACTGGCAGGCCCAGCGAGAGATAGCTTTCGACGAGGCGGTAGAGGGCTTCGGGCGCATGGCTGGTCGTCTGGTACTTGTCGACGACGGTACGGAAGCGCAGCGAGCTGGCGAGCCACTTGCCGCTGCGCTGGTACATGCGGCCGATCTCCATTTCCTTGCCGGCAAGGTGATCGTTGATCAGGTCGATCTTGAGGCGCGCGTCGGCGGCGTAGTCCGTATTGGGGTAGCGGCGGACCAGCTCGTTCATGGCGGTCAGCGCCTGCTGGGTGATCTTCTGGTCGCGCGTGACGTCGGAGATCTGCTCGTAATAGCAGAGCGCGATCAGATAGTAGGCGTAGGGCGCGTCCTTGTTGCCGGGGTGGATCGACAGGAAGCGCTGCGCGGACTGGACCGACTTCGAATAGTCGCGCGCCACGTAGTAGCTGAACGCGCTCATCAACTGGGCGCGGCGAGCCCAGGGGGAATAGGGATGCTGGCGTTCCACCTCGTCGAACAGGGCAGCGGCCTGCTTGGAATCGCCGCGGTCCAGGCGTTCCTTGGCCGCAGTGTAGAGCGTATCGACATCGCGCGCGACGTAGGCGACGTCCTTCTTGCCCTTCCCCCCGCCAGCACAGCCGGCGGTGACGCCGATGGCGACAGTGGCTGCAGCGAGGACGGCGAGGCGCATCGAACGGCGCATGGCATGAAGCGTCATGCCGACCCTATAGCCAGCCGGTTCCTGAACGCCAAGTGAAGTTCACCGGTTTTGCGCGGACCGTGGCCGGCGCGGCCAATTTCTGGCCCGAAACGGACAGATCGGCGGTCTCAGGCTTCTGCGAAGGGCGGCTCTACCGCAATCGGATCCGCCAGGGTTATGCGATCGAGGATCGCGGCTGTCTCGTCGCGCAACTGGAGCATCAGGCCGCGCAGGCGGCAGTCGACCTCCGGTAGGCAGTTGTTGCAGTGTTCGTGCGCATTGCGGCTGGCGCAAGGCACGAGCGCGAGACTGCCGCGCGTGAGGCGAATGATATCGCCATAGCGGATGTCGACGGGCGGAAGCGCGAGTTCATACCCCCCGTCGCGACCGCGATGGGAAATGACGATGCCTTCGCGCGCCATTTCCGAAAGGATAACGGTCAGGAACTTTCGGGGAATGTTCTGCTTCTCGGCGATGGCATCGAGGCGCACGGCGCCCTGGCCCCAGGTATCGGCGAGATGTTGCAGGGCTCGGATCGTGTATCGCGTCTTTTGCGAAAGCATGGGCCAGAAATGACCACTCCGGCGCGATTGTCAACGCGTCTGGTAGAATTATGCCTATCCGGAGGCCGCGATGCCTGTCGCCGCCTCCGGATCGGTGGATCACTTGCCCTGGGTGACGAGCGCCTCGACGAAATCGAGCCGCGCGCGATACGGGTCTTCGACATGGGCCGCGCCCTTCGCGTCGATGAGCATGACGCGAGTGTCGTCGACTGTTGCCGCAGGCCAGCTTGCTCCGGGCTTGCCGGTGCGGGCGAACTCGATCCAGAGCTTGTGCGTGACCGTGGCGACGGCAGGTTCGGCGGGCACCATCTTCCACTGCGTGCGCGTGGCGACCGTGTCGAAGACGTAAGGTATCTCGCTCGCATGCGGGGCACCGCCCATCGCCGCCTGCATATCCGGATGGGCATAGGCGAAGCGATAGAGGTAGGCGGGCTGGCCGCGTGCGGCGAGTGCACGGGCGACGGCGCGCGCAGGCTCGATGAATGTGCGGTCTGCGCTGGTCATGGTGCCGACGACGAGGCCCGTGAGCTTGCCCTCGGGATCATAGAGCTTGCGCGCCTCGTCGGCCTTGTCGCCATAGGTCGCGAAGATCTTGTCCTTGTCGGTGACGAAGGGGAAGCCGTCGGCGGAATTGGCGCCGACCATGACCGGGACCCGGGCATAGAGGCCGCCCGCGATGCCATCGACGCTGGAGCCAAGGATGGTGCGGCCATCGACCATCGGACCGGAATAGTCGGGCTTGCCCATGGTCATCATCGACAGGTCGCCAGTGACCTTTTCCGCCGGAAGGGCGCGCAGGCCAGCGGCGTCGAGTCCGGGGGCGAATGCTTCGCCAGCCTTGGCAGCGACGGCGATGGTCGGCATGGGCAGCGCGCGGTCGCGGCCACCACCGCTTTCGACGATCGCCTTGTGGAACAGCCCGCGGGCAATCGGGGACTGGAGCAGCATGTGCATCGACATGCCGCCCGCGCTTTCGCCGAAGACGGTGACGTTGGCCGGATCGCCGCCGAACGCGGCGACGTTGGCCTGGACCCATTTCAGCGCCGCGATCTGGTCGAGGAAGCCGAAGTTGCCGCCGAAGCCTTCTGCCGCCAGGCCCGGGTGGGCAAAGAAGCCGAAGCGGCCGAGGCGGTAGTTCAGGCTGACGAGAACGACGCCGTCGCGCGCGAAGTTCTCGCCCGAATAGGATGCGGGCGAGGAACCTCCGTTCACGAAACCGCCGCCGTGGATCCAGACCATGACCGGCAGCTTCGCTCCCGCCTTGGCGGACGCGGGCTTCCATACGTTGAGATAGAGGCAATCCTCCGAGGGCGTCGTGGTGATCGGGGCGGCGTCTGGCGGGAACGGGGCCTGGGCGCAGTCGGAGCCATAGCGGGAAGCGTCCCGCTCACCGATCCATGTGGCGACCGGCTGCGGCGCGCGCCAGCGGTTCTCGCCCACCGGCGGCGCGGCATAGGGGATGCCCTTGAATGCGCTGACGGTTCCGGCGGTCACGCCCTTTACAGCCCCCGATCCCGTGGCGACGGTCTGTGCGCCGGCAGCGGTCGCGATCAGCGATGCGCCGAACGCGAGCACTTGCAATGTCTTGTGCATCCTCAGTCCTTCCACTTCTTTGCAGCGAGCTTGACCTTCACCGGTGCGGACAGGTTCTCCGCGTCCTTGCCGAGCGCGAAGGCATATTCCCCTCCTCCCATGACCCAGCCGCCGTTCCTGTAGTCCGCCAGGATGCGCGGATCGAAGGTGACTGTCACGGACTTCGACGCGCCGGGTGCGAGACTGACGCGCTGAAACGCGACGAGGCGCTGCCTGGCCTGGCCGTTGCGGCTGACCAGATAGACCTGCGCCACGTCGTCGCCCGCGCGCTGGCCGGTGTTCTTTACGGTGAAGCTGGCCGCGAGGCCCTTCACCTTGAGGCCGGAGCTTTCGAAGGTGGTGTAGGACAGGCCGTGGCCGAACGGGAACAGCGCCTTCTGGCCCTTTCGCGCGAACCAGCGATAGCCGACATCAGAGCCCTCGATGTCGTAGTCGGACACCAGCTTGTCGCTTCCGGAACTGGGGTTGCCCGAGAAGTCGGGCTCGACCCAGTCGCTGCCGTCGAGCCGGGGACGCGGGAGCTGGCTTTCGTCCTTCGGGAAGGTCAGCGGGAGGCGGCCGGAAGGGTTGGTATCGCCGAACAGGACCGAAGCGATGGCCGGGCCGCCGCGCGCGCCGGGATACCACGCCTCGATCACGCCGGCGACCTTGTCGAGCCACGGCATCTTGACCGGGCCGCCGGTTTCCAGGACGACGATGGTCCTGGGATTGGCGGCGGCAACGGCAGCGATCAGTTCGTCCTGCCCGTCCGGAAGCGAGAGGTCGGGCACGTCCAGGCCTTCGGTCTGCCACTGCGTGGCGAAGACGATGGCGACTTCCGATTGGCGCGCCTTCTCGACGGCATCAGCGATGTAGCGGCCATCGCGGAACGTGACCTTCGCGTCCTTCGCCAGCTCCTGGATCGCGTCCATCGGGCTGGAGCGGTGGTACTGCTGGGCAATGAAGCCCGCCCAGACGCCCTTTCCGCCCACCGGACGGACGACGGCGGGTCCGCCCTCGCCGTGTACCTGGCTCGAGCCGGCACCCGAAAGCACCGCGCCGTCGGCATAGCCGCCGATGATGGCGATGGACCTTGCCGACTTGGCGAGCGGGAGCGCGCCGTCGTTCTTCAACAGAACGATGCCCTGCTTCGCCACTTCCTCGGCCACCTGGGCATTGGCGGCGAAGTCGATCTTGCCGCCAGGCGTGGCCGGCGCCTTGTCCAGGCCCGAGGCGTAGATCGCGGTCAGGATGCGGCGGTTCATGTCATCGAGCCGCGCCTTGTACGCCGGATCGGACGCCGCCTTTTCCTTGAGCTTGTCGGCAAAGAACACGCCGGGATCGAGCTGTTCGCCCGATTGCTGGTCGAGGCCCTTGAGCGCGGCCTCGATGTTCGGGACCGCGCCCCAATCGGACATGACGAAGCCCTTGTAGCCCCAGGCCTGCTTGAGCACCTTGTTGAGCAGCCAGTCGTTGGCGCAAGCCTGCTCGCCCCAGACGCGGTTGTAGGCGCACATGACCGACCCCGGCTGGCCCTGCTCGATGCCGATCTGGAAGGCCAGCAGGTCGCTCTCGCGCGCGGCGCCTTCGTCGATTTTCACGTCGACGTACTTGCGCCCGGTTTCCTGGCCGTTGAGTGCGAAGTGCTTGATCGTGGAAATGATGTTGTTCGACTGGATGCCACGGATCGCGGCGCCGACCAGCATTCCCGACAGAAGGGGGTCTTCAGCGAGATATTCGAAGGTGCGGCCGTTGCGCGGGTCGCGCATGAGATTGACGCCGCCGGCGAGCAGCACGTTGAAGCCCTTGGCCCGCGCTTCCGAACCGATCATCGCACCGCCGCGATAGAGGAGATCCGGGTTCCACGAAGCCGCCTGCGCGACGCCCGACGGGAGCGCGGTGGCTCCGTCCTTGCGGATGCCCATGACGTAGGAGACGCCGAGGCTTGCGTCGGTTTCCTTCAGCGCAGGAATGCCGAGACGCTCGATGCCGGCGATGTAGCCCGCGCCGGGAATCGCATCGGCGGGCATTCCGGGAACGGGGCCTGCAAGCGGCAGCGGCATGATGCCGTGCGTGAGGACGACCTTTTCCTCGCCGGTCATCTGGCGGACCGTGGCGGCAGCGCGCGCGTCGGCCTTGGCAATGTCGGCGGGAGAGGCTGGCGCGGCGTGGATGGCCGTCGCGGAAAGGGCCAGAACCGATGAAGCCGATACGAGAAGGCGGCGGGAAAGAAACATCGAATGGGTGCTCCGGTATCTGCGCAAGGCGACAAGCGGAGGCCCTGATCGCAGCTGTGAAGCGATCCTCTCAGGCACGGAGCAGCATGGTGCGCCGCGATTTCCTCTTCCTGTCGACGAGTCTTGTTTTCCAACTCGTACACGATGAGTTGAAGTAGTATGGCAACGCTGTCAAGATTGCGCTGTCAGCATGATATCGACACCGGCGCGTGAGATTGCGGAATGGACACGACAAGGCTGATGACGAAATCAATGGATCGGCTAAAAGGCCGCCAGCACGAAGATCGGCATGGGTGAAATGAACATCGCAAGTACGAGCCGCGGCAACGCACACGCAACGATGGAGGACGTGGCAAAACTCGCTGGCGTCTCGCTAAAGAGCGTGTCTCGCGTAATCAACGCCGAGCCGCACGTATCGGCAAAGCTGAGGGCAAAGGTCGAGGCGGCGATTGCCGAACTCAATTACGTTCCGGATACGGCAGCGCGCTCGCTTGCCGGATCGCGGGCTTTCATCGTCGGCCTGCTGTTCGACAACCCCAGCCCGAACTACACGATGAACATCCAGAAGGGCGTGTACGAGACCTGCCGCGACCAGCAGCACCACCTGCGCATCGACAACATCGATTCGACGGTTCCCGCCGAAAAGTTCGAGGCACAACTGGCGGCGATGGTGCGCAACAGCCGATGCGACGGGTTCGTGCTAACGCCTCCCCTTACCGACAACGTGGTGCTACTCGATTTCCTCGACCGTAGCGGCATCCGCTATGTACGCATTGCGCCGGACATTCAGCCCGACCGATCGCCCGGGGTCTGCATCGATGACGCGGCAGCAGCAGCCGCCGCCGCGCGCCACCTGTGGGAACTGGGGCACAGGCGCTTTGCCGTGGTGCGCGGGCCCGCCAGCCACGGCGCGGCGGGACGGCGACGCCAAGGCTTCATCGACGAGTTGCACAGGCTCGGCGCGGAGAACCCCATCATCGAGGCGGAAGGCAATTTCAGCTTCGAAAGCGGCATCGCAGCGGGTGCGAAGGTTCTGGCGGCAACCCCCCGCCCGACCGCGATCTTTGCCGCGAACGACGATTCGGCCGCAGGCGTCATGGTCGCCTGCTCGCAGGCCGGACTGAAAGTGCCGAACGACGTTTCAGTCTGCGGCTTCGACGATAGCTGGGTGGCGAAGTCGGTCTGGCCCTATCTGACCACCGTCTACCAGCCCATCGAGGAGATGGGCCGGGCCGCCGCGGCGCTGTTGCTACGCCGCGACGAGCCCGACAATGTCCTCCACGAACTGGATTTCAGTCTCGTCGTCAGGGCTTCGACGGCACCCCCGCCCCAATAGCTTCAAGCGTCACCGGCCCGATCAGGCCCGAGGGCCGCAAAGGCGCGTCGGGGCCATAGGTCGGGAGCGCCGTCCAGGTGATCCGGGACGCATTGGGCTGAGCATCGCCGATCAGGCGATTGACCCAAAGGTTGGCGACCTTCACTTCGAGCGTATTGACGCCCTTGCGCGCCGATGCCCCGATGTTGACGCGATAGGGCTTGTGCCAGGCGTATCCGGCATGCTTGCCGTTGACGCTGACCTCGGCGATTTCACCGACCTGGCCGAGGTTCAGCCATAGCGGCTGGCCCGGCTTCACGCCCTTCGGCAGCGTGAAAGTGCTGGTGTAGGTGGCAAGACCCGAGAAGTACTTCACGCCCGGATCGGCCTGATCGCTGAGTGAACCCAGCCTTGGCAGAGCGATGGATGCAGGGGCGCCGCGACCGGGCTGGAAGGCGACCTTCCACGCACCATCGAGCGTCGCGACGGTCGCTGGAACGCCCTTCTTGATCGCCATGGAATTGGCCGAGGCCGGCTTGCGGAACACGACGAAGACCGAATCCTCGGCATCGAGCGTCAGCGGTACGACCGTCTGGCCATTCTCGATCCGGTAGGAGATGGCCTCGGTCTCGCCGGTATCGGCGTGCCACAGTTCCGGTTGCTTGCCGGTTACGCGGAAACGGGCCTCGACGACTTCCGGAGCTGCCTTGCGGTTGTTGAGGAACCATGCGTCGCCGTCCGGCAGGGCGCGGTGGACGAACAGCACCTCGCCGTCCTCCGACGTCCCATCGAGCACCAGGTCCGGCGCAATGCCGGCATCGGCAAGCGCGCGGTCGATGTCGGCAGAGGCAATCACCTGCCCTGCCCCGACCCTCGTCACCAGCTGACCGCTCCACAGCTTGGCGACGAGCGCCGAGAAGTCGGCCGCGCTGTCGTTGAGCGCGGGTGAAC
The DNA here is from genome assembly GCF_000013325.1 of Novosphingobium aromaticivorans DSM 12444. Classification (GTDB taxonomy): domain Bacteria; phylum Pseudomonadota; class Alphaproteobacteria; order Sphingomonadales; family Sphingomonadaceae; genus Novosphingobium; species Novosphingobium aromaticivorans. The sequence goes on along the minus strand of NC_007794.1, from coordinate 1,819,434 downwards.
CTTCCGGCGGGCTGCCGACAACGGTCGCGCCAGCTTCGACCAGCGCCGCGAGGCGACGCAACGTCGGCAAGGTCATGCGCCGGGACGAGCCGCCGAGCTGGATCGCCTTGTAGCGCGCGCCGCCCTTCGCGACGACTTCGCCTCCCTGCACTTCGACCGCATCGAACAGGGCGTCGCGGTTGATGAAGTCATAGGCGTGCACCTTCGGCGCATCTTCGATGCGCTTGCGGCCGTAGAGCGCGGTGAGCGGCCCTTCCTCGCCATAGAAGTACGCCACGTCCGCGACGTTCCTGCCGGCCTGAAGCAACAGCGACGAACGGGCCATGTAGTCGACCCAGGGCCGCGCCAGTTCGGCCCAGGCTTCGTGCCGGTTGAAGTACTGCCCGAAGATCATCAGCGACATGCCGGGCACCTTGTCGTCGACGGGCTGGTGCACCGAGGTGTGAACGACCGGGCGGTTCACGCCGCTGGCAAATTCGAGGTCGATGATGCGGCGCAACTCGTTGGGCGCATAGGCCCAGGGAGCGAGGGCGGAAGTCATCGATTCCGCAGCGACGAGGTTCTGCCCGTAGATGTGGGCGGTGGAGGCAGCACCCTTCATGTCGGCAATGTAGCTGGGATTGGGCCCTGCCTTGCGGGAGAAGGTCCACAGCGCCGACATCGGAACGTCGGCGTGGCTGCGCATGGCGATGTCATCGCCAAGCGACGGACGATTGTCTTCCAGCGCCTCTCCATAGACCTTGAGGTCGTTCTCGTGCGCGACCCTGGCAACCGTGCCATAGTGTTCGGAAGCCATGAGATCGGCCAGGGTCTGGCGATAGTCGCGCAGGAACCCGTCGGACTGGGCCCGCGTACCGACAAGAACGCCGGCAAGCGTGGGCAGCCAGGGCGTGGGATCGTAGCCGCGCAGGCGCTTGAATTGCTCGACCATGCGCGGGGTCCAGTTGGCCGCGCCGACCTCGATCGAATCGGTCAGGATCGCGCGGACGCCGCGCTTGCCGACGAGTTCCGAACCGGCCGCGTCCTTGTACATGCCGATATAGTGTTCAAGGTAACGGCGAACCGCATCGCCGTCGAACTTGTCGACTTCGAGGCCGGTTGCCTCGGGCGGCGCGGGATGGTTGGTCGTGCCGAGCAGGCTGGAGCCGAGACGGATGATCCGCCAGTTGCCCTTGGGCGCCGTCCAGTCGAGCGTGCCATCTGGCTTCATGCGCCCGGTCAGGTCGATCACCTGCTTCGGATCGATGCCCGCCGCGGCGGCGTCCGGCGTGCCGAGGGCGTAGTAGTCGGGCACGACAGCAAAGCCGGCCTTGCTCTCGAACTGGTCGACCATCACATCGGACGAAAGGCGGAACTGCTTGACGTCGAAGGGGGCCTTGGCGGCAGCGGCCATCATTTCGACGAAGCCGCCGACCGGAGCCAGGCCCGGCATCGGATCGCCCATGTTCGACCCGTTGAACGGCAGTGGCGCAAGGACGAGGCGGAACTGGCGGGCGGTGACGGCCGGGAAGCCGACCGTGGAAGGCGCCGCAGTCACCGGGAAATCGGCCACCTTGCGCCACGCCTGCCCGTCGTCGCTGGCTTCGAGGTGCATCTGTACGGTTGGGCCGGAGAACGTGCCCTTGGCGCCCGGGATCGAGACGGTGGCCGAGCGGACCGTCTGGGGCGCGCCATAGGCGGCGACGATGGTCGTGGGCGCATCGACCGGACCGCGCGCCAGCGTCACGCCGGTCTTGAGACTGCCATCAGAAAGCGCTGCCGCATCGAGCGATTTGCCGCCGGCCGAATAAGCGGGAACCGGCAGTGGCTTGCCCAGATCCGGAACGGCCAGAACCGCCACGTCGCTGTATAGTGCGGGCGCCTTGAAGCCATGATCGCCAACAATGGCGGCAAGCGGATCGGATTCCGGCATGTCGAGGAAAGGCCCGGTCTCGGCCGGCGGGAGCGGCAGCTTGCCGGAAAAGCGCTTGCCGCCCTTCAGGACGGTCTCGCTCCAGACGACCTTCTTGAGGCCGTCCTCGGCCTTGACCCACGGGCCGCCGGTTTCCGACCAGCCTGGGGATGCGGCGATGGCGAGCTCGAGGCCGAGCCGGTCCGCCTCGATCGCGGCGAAGCGGAAGGCGTCCTTCCACTCGGGCGTCATGTAGACGAGACGCTTGTCGACCACTTGCGGCGTATCGAGCCCCGCGTCGAAGTTCTGGAGGCCGCCGATGCCGACGCGCTTCATCCACGCAAGGTCCTTGGCAATGCCGTCCTTGGTGATGTTGCCGTTCATCCAGTGCCACCAGACGCGCGGGCGCGCTTCCATCGGCGGATCCTGGAACTGCTGGTCGAGTGTCGATGCCGCCGGGGCGGCCTGCACCGCAGGTGCGGTATCCGCGAGTGCAGCGGGCGTGAGCACGGTGGTGCTGGCAAGTAGCGTTGCGACCGAAAGGCCGTTGCGGATGTTCATTCTACTCACTCCCGATGTCGTTTCTTCTGATTGGATCGCAGGTCTTTCAGACGATGCCGGCGCCGAGGCCGACAGCCTTGCGTTCCTGCGCCTTCCGGCCGCGATACTGGCTGGTGCGGTAGGCTTCGAGCACGTCGATCGCGCCGCCCGCTTCCATGCGCGCCTTGGCAAGGATCGGCGCGACATCGACGTTGTAGGCCCGCCGCAGGGCCTGGAACGCCATCATCGTGTCGTTGGTTTCCTGCGCGGCGTGAAGCGCCTCGCGATCCACAAGCTGGGCCTTCGCGAAGCACTGCGTGATCGTCTCGGCAGAAGACAGCATGGATTCGATCGGGTCGGTCACGTTGTGCGACTGGTCGATCATGTAGCTGGGGTTGAAGCCATCCCGCGGGTTGAGCTCAGCCTCGACCAGTTCGTTGAATACGAGGAACAACTGGTGCGGATTGATCGAGCCGGAATCGAGGTCGTCGTCTCCGTACTTGCTGTCGTTGAAGTGGAAGCCACCGAGCTTTCCGAAGCGGTGCAGGCGCGCGACGATCTGCTCGATGTTCACGTTGGGCGCATGGTGGCCGAGATCGACGAGACACTTGGCCTTGGGGCCGAGTTCCTGCGCGGCGAGGATGGACGAGCCCCAGTCGCTGATGACAGTCGAGTAGAAGGCCGGCTCGAACATCTTGTGTTCGAGCAGCATCCGCCAGTCGTCGGGCAGCGCGGCATAGATCTGCGCAGCGCCATCGAGATAGCGGTCGAGGCTGCGGCCAAGGTCCTGCTGGCCGGGGAAGTTGGTGCCGTCGCCGACCCACACAGTCAGGTCGGTCGAGCCGAGCTGAACGCCGATCTCGATGCATTCGATGTTGTGTTCGACCGCCTGACGGCGCGTCGCGGCATCCTGCGCCGAGAGCGAGCCATTGGCGTAAGTATGGGCCTGCCCGACCTGGTCCTGGAAGGTGTTCGAGTTGACCGCATCCCAGCCAAGGCCGAGGCTTGCCGCTTCCTCGCGCAGGGCCTTGTAGTCGCTCACCTTGTCCCACGGGAAATGCGGCGAGACGCGGGGCGTGACGCGCGAGAGCTGCTGGATGACCGCGCAGTCCTCGAGCTTCTCATGGATGTTGGTCGGCTCGCCCGGGATCGGGAACTTGGCGAAGCGCGTGCCACCGCGTCCCGCGCCCCACGACGGAACGGCGACCGAGAAGCCCGCCACGCGATCCTTGATCGCATCGATATCGATGCCGGTGCGTGCAAGCTTGCGACCGAGCGCGGCATAATCTTCCTCGAGCGCCTCGACGTGGCGGGCGTTGCGTTCGGCGATGAGATCTGCGGAAATCGGGAGAGTCACTTGCTGTCCTTTCGCGCGAGGAAGCCCTGCATCTGGAGCCACGCGGTGAACTGGTCGATCAGGAGGGTGGTGGTGGTGCCGGGCAGGCCAAGGCCGAAGCCGTGGTTGCCCTTCTGGTAGCCGTGGATCTCGACCGGACGCCTGGCATCGAGCCAGGCCTGGGCGATGGGAAAGCCCTTCGACGGGAAGAGCGCATCGTCGAGAGCGATGGCATCGAACATCGGTGGCGCATCGGCAGGCACCGGCTCGGCGTCCTGCGGGCCATAGATATAGCCGAGGAATGCAGGACGCGTGGCGGCGTCGCCGTCCAGGCCCACGCGGCGCGTGGTCATGGCACCAGCAGAGAAACCGATCATGCCGACGCGTGCGGGATCGATGCCGAAGCGCGCGGCGTTGGTCCGGACCCATGCGATGGCGGCCTTGCCGTCAGCAGGGGCCATCGACTTGCCGAGAAGGTCGCCGGTCATCGGATGGCCGACTTCCCTGCCGAGTTGCTCGTTCATGTACCGGCCCGCTTCGGCCTCGTCCCTCGGCGTCGGGTTGAGACGGTACTTGAGCACGAACGCGGCGATGCCTCGGTCGGCAAGGGCGCGGGCGACCTTCCAGCCTTCGTGGTCCATCGCCAGCATCATGAACGCACCGCCAGGCGCGACGACGACCGCCGCGCCCGTCGCCTTCGCCGGATCGGGCAGGACCGGCGTGATCGTCGGGCGCGTTACGTTGCGGACCGCATAGTCGCGCCCGCCGAACTTGACCCACTGCTCGCTCGAAGCGCTGCCCGGCGTCTGCGCACCGTAGAGCGGAACGGCGTCCGGCTCGACCGGGGCGGACGCTGGCGCGAGAGGCGGCGGACCGTCCTGCGCGATGGCCGGAACCACCTGAACGCTCGCCGCCAACGCGAAAAGATATGCCGCTTTCTTCATCGTTATCCTCTCCCGGGAACGGTCAGCGAGTGAAGGCCTGGGCGTTCCCCGCATCAACGTTGATCATGTTGCCGGTGGATTTTGCCGACATGTCCGAAGCGAGGAAATAGACTGCTTCCGCGATATCTTCGGGCAGAACATCGCGCTTGAGCATCGAGCGCTGGCGGTAGTGCTCTTCCAGTTCCTTGCCGCTGTCGATGCCGTGGGCCCCGGCGCGTTCCTTGCGCCAGTCGCCGTCCCAGATCTTGCTGCCCTTGATGACGGCATCGGGGTTGACGGTATTGACGCGGATGCCGAACGGCGCGCCTTCAAGCGCGAGGCACCGCGCGAGATGGTTCGCGGCAGCCTTCGCGGAAGCATAGGCACTGGCGTTCGTAGCGGCGGCAACGCCGTTCTTGGAACCGATGAACACGACAGACGCGCCGCCCTGCTCCTTCATGCGCTTCATGAGCGGCCAGGCGGAGCGGGAGGTCAGGAAATACCCCTGCGCGAGGACGTCGTAGTTGCGGTTCCACAGATCGACGGTCGTTTCCTCGAGCGGTGCAGAAGATGCGATGCCGGCGTTGGCGACCAGAATGTCGAGCCCGCCAAATTCACGTGCGGCCACGTCGAAAGCAGCCTGGACCTGCGCCTCGTCGGTCACGTCGCAGACGGCCGCGCGCACGACGTCGTTGCCGAACTGCCTTGCGAAACCGGCGCGGACGTCCTCGACCGCGTCGGCGGCACGATCGGCCAGCACGACGCAGGCGCCTTCGCGCAGCAGGCGGGCGGCCGATGCCGCGCCGATGCCCCCTGCCCCGCCGGTGACCAGCGCGATCTTGCCGACCAGAGGCCGGGGCGCAGGCATGCGCTGGAGCTTGGCCTCTTCGAGCAGCCAGTATTCGATGTCGAAGGCTTCCTGCTCATCGAGCGCAATGTAATCGCCGATGGCTTCGGCCCCGCGCATCACGTTGATGGCGTTGCCGTAGAATTCGCCAGCGAGCCGCGCGGTGGTCTTGTCGGTGGCGAACGTGATGCGTCCGACGCCCGGGACGAGCACGACGACAGGGTTGGAATCGCGCATTGCCGGCGAGTTCGGGCGCTTGCAGCGTTCATAATAGGCCGCATAGAGATCGCGATAGCCGGCAATCTTCCGCGCGAGGTAGTCGTCGTCTTGCAGCCGCGAGGGATCGAGCGTCAGCGGCGCGATCTTGGTGCGCAGGAAATGGTCGGGGCACGAGGTGCCAAGCGCGGCGAGACGCTCGAAGTCCACCGAGCCAACGAACTCCAGCGCCTCGGCATCGTCCGAGAAGTGCCCAAGCTTGTTGCGCGCACCGGTCATGAAGCCACGCAGGCGAGGCATGAGGTCGGCGGCGATCTTTGCCCGATCCGGGTTCGGCGCCACTTTCCGACCTCCGAACGCTGGCTTTTCGGCGAGCCGGGCATTGAGATAGCCGGCCGCGTCCGCGATCAGCCGAACGGTATGTTCATAGCAGGCCTTGGCGCTGTCGGCCCAGCAGATGATGCCATGGCCGGCAAGCATGACACCTTCGACGCCCGGGTTAGCCTTGACGAAATCGCGGAGCATCACGCCAAGGGTGTAGCCGGGACGCTTCCACGGCAGCCAGCCGATCCGGCCGCCCCAGATTTCCTTCGTGGCGGCCTCGCCCCCCGAGGAAGCGGCCAGCGCGATGATCGCATCGGGATGGACGTGATCGACATGCGCGAAGGGCAGCAGCGAGTGCAGCGGCGTATCAATGCTGGCCGCGCGACAGTTGAGGTTGAACGTGCAGTGCGGCAGGAAGCCGACCATCTTGTCGTCGTCCTGCGGCCCGGCATAGTGCGCCTCGAGGCCAAGCAGCTTTGCCTGGTAAAGAGTGGCAAAGCCGTCGATCTTCATAGAGCCGATGTCACCGCCCGAACCCTTGACCCACAGCACTTCGACCGGCTCACCAGTCAGCGGATCCATCTCTTCAAGCTTGGCCGACGTATTGCCGCCACCGAAGTTGGTGACGGTAAGATCGGAACCGAGCAGGTTCGAGCGATAGAGCAGAAGTTCTGCCGGGCCGAGCTTTGCCGCGACGGCATCGTCCCAACGGCTGGTCGGAACCGCGAACGGAATGGCGGCAGCGGCAATCAAGGTCTCGGTCTGAGCGTTCATGGCATCCCTGGGGGCAAATCGGTCGGCTTTGCGCCGGTCGAGAGACTCGATAGCAGGATGCACATAAACGATCAAGAATGATCGTTATTGATTATTTGAGGGAAGCCGCCGCGTGCAATGCATGGCAAAAGGCCCCGCGCCTTTCGGAGCGGGGCCCTTGAAGTTCGCGGCGCGAGTGCGTCAGCGCGCGGATTGCTGGAGGAAGGCGACGAGGTCCGCGCGGTCCTGCGGATTGGTCAGCGGCGGGAACGCCATGCGATTGCCCGGAATGTACTTCGCAGGGCCAGCCAGATAGGCATCGAGAGTAGTGGCGTTCCACACGACCGCCTTGTCCTTCATCGCCTGCGAATAGTTGAAGTTCGGCATGGTGCCGGACGTGCGGCCAACAACGCCCTTGAGCGAAGGGCCCAATCGGGTCGCGCCGGTATTCAGATCGTGGCAGGCCGCGCAGCGCGCGAACACCGCCTTGCCGCGGACGGCATCGCCCGCAGGCTGCGCCACGGCAACACCCATCCCGCTCGCCACGAGGATTGCAGCAAGAGCAAGGCGGTTCATCAAGCGGTTTCCCTGGTTCATGCCCCGCCTTCGCACGGCGCGGCTTTCGCGGGCCTGAATATCAGTCCTTGGCAGGCGCGAGAAGGTAGAGCTTCATCAGGATCCGGAACAACTCCGACTTCTCCCGCCCGGTCAGGCACGACGTCAGTTCATCCTCGTGCGAGGCAATCGCGCTGCGCGCCTTGGCGAGGACTTCGCGGCCCTCGTCGGTAAGCCAGAGCCCCCCTGCGCGCCGGTCGAGCTTGGATGGCTCGTTGACCAGGAAGCTGTTCTTTATCAACTGGCGAACGAACTGGTGAACCGTGGGCCGCTCAATCTGGAAGAAGCGGGAAAGGTCGGTCTGCTTGACGCCCGGATTCGCGTTGACGAGCCACAGGATCGCCACCTGCTTGGGCGTGACGCGCAAGGGATCGAGATGCTTCTCCAGCCTCGAAACGAACAGCGTGTTTACCGTGCCGATGTGGAGGCCCAGAACGCCGTCGATCCCGTCGAGATCAAGTTCGGGTACGACGGACTGGCGGGTAATCTCTGCCGTGGCCAAGGAACGTCCTTCCAACGTTAGCGTTGCTGCCGGCAACCGTTCATAGCATGAAATGCACAAGCCGGCCCGCAAAAACGGGGTCCTTAAGCTACAAATGTTATCGTGCAAAGCATTTGCGCGTTGCTACAGATTGCTGTTCCGTTTCGAGGGGTGCAACTCCGTCCTCTTCGCATCGGCGTCCTCACCGAACCAGAACAGGAATTAGGGGGAATCAAATTGAAATTCATCGCATTTTCTTCGCTGGCGCTGCTGGCCATGGCTCCGCTTCCCACCCATGCGGCAGATGGTCCCGCTGCACCGGCGCCGACGCTGACCTACGCATTCTCCGTCACCGCCACTCTCGCCCCGCCTGTCGAGCAGGGCGAAGTGGACAGCGGGCGCAAGCGATTCATTCCCATTACCGGTGGCAAGGTGACCGGACCGGCCCTCTCCGGTGAAGTTCTGGCGGGCGGCGGCGATTGGCAGGTCATCATGCCCGGCGGGCTTACGAGCATCGAAGCGCGCTATTTCCTCAAGGCGGCCGACGGCACGGTCATCGAGGTGACCAATCCCGGCGTGCGCACGGCTGCGCCCGATGTGATCGAAAAACTGGCCAAGGGAGAGCCGGTCGATCCTTCCGCCTACTATTTTCGCACCACGCCGCGCTTCTCGGTAAAGGCCGGCCCGTACGAATGGCTGCGCCGCAAGGTTTTCGTGGCGCGCGGCATCCGCAAGCCCGACAGCGTGGTGATCGACTTCTACACCGTCGAGTAAGGGTCAGGCTTCCACCGGCGCCGTGGTCAGCCCAAGCGCCGGAATGCCGACCGAACGCCGCCCGCCGTAATCGGTGCGCACGACGATGAGGTTGCCCTTCTCGAGGTGTTCCAGCAGCCGACGAATCCGGCCAGACGAACGGGTGCCGTAAATCTCGGCCAGACGGTCGTCATCGGGACAGGGCGCGCCCTCAACCGCCGCGCGGGCGAGCGTCAGGAACGGCGCGAGCAGGTCGTCCGGCACGTCCTTGCCGATGCGCAGGAGGTCCTGCCACTGCGGCTCCTTGTCGTCGAAGATGCCCGCGACCGCCATCGCGAAGCGGCGACGGAAGGCGTTGAGGTCCATTCCCGGCAGGATGCGCAGCATGCGGCAGCGGACGGTGAAGTCCTGGTAGAGCTGCGAGGCCGGCTGGAACGTGCAATCGGGCTCGGCCGCCATTTCGGCAAGAATGCCCGCTATGCTCGCCGCGGTTTCCTCGGCTTCGAACAGGCTCGGAGCGACCGGCGGCTCGACCTGTTCGGCTGCGGGCACGAAGCCTTCGATCTGTTCGAGCAATTCGCCGCTCTCAACCGGCGGCGCTTCCGGTTCCGGCGCGCGGGGTGGAGGTTCCATCGCCAGCGGTTCGGACAGGAGGATCGATTCCATCTCTGCGCCTGCCGCATTGGGCAGCGGCATCAGCCCTTGCACCACGTTTCGGGCATGCGTCTGGACGTCCGCGATGCGAACGCCGACGGGGCGGCGGGCAATGGCGGGGCCCAGGCCGAGGAAATGCCCGCGCTCCAGATCGCGGATCGCTTCGGCCTGGCGCCGCTCCATGCCGAGAAGGTCGGCGGCGCGGGCCATGTCGATATCGAGAAAAGTGCGGCCCATCAGGAAGTTGGACGCTTCGGCGGCGACGTTCTTGGCCAGCTTGGCCAGGCGCTGCGTGGCGATCACGCCGGCCAGCCCGCGCTTTCGCCCACGGCACATGAGATTGGTCATGGCCGAGAGGCTGAGCCTGCGCACTTCGTCGGAAACGTCGCCGGCAGCGGCAGGGGCGAACATCTGCGCTTCGTCGACCACGACCAGCGCCGGATACCATTCGTCGCGCGGGGCATCGAACAGGGTGTTGAGGAACACGGCGGCGCAGCGCATCTGCGCTTCCAGTTCGAGCCCGTCGAGCGCGAGGATGACCGAGGCGCGATGCTTGCGGATGCGAGCAGCCAGCTTGGCGATTTCAGCGCCGTCATAAGCCGAACCGTCGACCACGACATGGCCGAAAGGTTCGGCGAGGGTCACGAAATCGCCCTCGGGGTCGATCACCACCTGCTGGACGATGCTGGCGCTTTCTTCCAGCAATCGGCGCAGCAGGTGCGACTTGCCCGACCCGCTGTTGCCCTGCACCAGCAGGCGGGTGGCAAGAAGCTCCTCGACGTCGATCCTGACAGGGGCGCCGGACCGGTCGGCGCCGATGACGATTGATGCGCTCACGCCGGTTGCTCTGGCGAAGCGCACGAGAGTCGGCAAGGCCGGTGCCACGGAATTTCCCCGGCCTTTTGGACCTCAGGGATAGGTCAGCCCGTCACCGCGCCGGAAGAGCGGGTTGGCGCTGTCGTCCGGTCGGCCCGGATGCTGATCCTCGACCGCCTTTGCCGAGGACGGCAGTTCGAACGGCAGCTTGCCCGCCGGCCGGGCCTTGCCGGTGACGAGATCCAGCAACACGGCATCGCTGGCGCCGAACAGGCCGAAGAGCGCGGTAGCCTTGTCCTTCACCTCGGTCAGCACGGCAGGACGATCGAGGTCGACGGCCACAACGGTCGGGATGCGCGCAGCGGCAGCGGCGATGGTTCTGGTCGCCTCGTCTCCAGCACGGAAGTCGAGGCGGCCCTCGTTCTGGCGCGAGCCGAAGAAGTGGTGAGGATGAAGGACTTCGTGCGGGGTGGCAACGCGAACGATGGCCACCTCGGCCTGTTCGGCGGTGTCCACCACGACCAGCCCGGCAGCACGCGCGGCACTGGCGTCGACACCGGAGAGCCAAACCTTTCGGCCCGGCGCGAGCGGCAGAAGCGCGTTGCGGTTCAACAGCAGCACCTGCGCGGCGCGCTGGGCTGCATCGGCCTCGGCCTGCGTCGCCTTGTTGCCGACGATCTGCGCTGCCTTCTCGACGTCGACATAGGGATCGTCGAACAGGCCAAGCTCGAACTTCAGGCGAAGCACGCGGCGGGCGGCCTGATCGACCCGGGCGGGCGAAACCTTCCCGGCACGGACGGCGGCAAGCAGAGGGCCTGGATTGTCGACGCCGCCGAACTGGTCGATCCCGGCATTCGCGCCCAGCGCGTAGCGGTCTTCCTCGGACAGACCCTCGACGCCCCACGGCATCGCGATCGCAAAGCCCTGGGGCTTTTCGGCCGTCGGGTTGCTGCACTGTTCGGGGCAGGTGTTGGTGATGCCCCAGTCGGAAATGACGATGCCGCCGAACTTGTGGGTGCCGCGCAGAAGTCCCTCGATCAGAGGCTTGCTGAAGCCCGCGCCGACCTGCGGCAGCGGCTTGCCATCGATGCTCACGCCCTCCGCGATGACATAGGTGGGCATTACGCCTGCCGACTTCGCGGCGAGCGCGCCTTCGAAAGCGGCAACGTGCTGGGCGAAGCTTTCGTTGTCGAGACGGGCGATGCGGCCGTAATAGTTGTGGCCGTCAAAGCCCTCGGGCTCGGCGCCATAGCCGACCCAGTGCTTGACCACGGTCGCGACGCCAGAGCGGACGAGTCCGTCCGCGCCGCCCTGGAACCCGCGCACATATGCACCGGCAAGACGCGAGACCGTGGCCGGGTCCGAGCCGAACGTCGCGTTGCCGCGCGGCCAGCGTGGCTCGGTATAGAGGTCGGCCTGTGGCGACAGGGCCATCTGGATGCCGACGGCGCGATATTCGGCGGCGACCAGTCGGCCGAACCGCTCAACCAGCTTCTCGTCGCCGATGGCGGCCATGCCGAGCGTCTCGGGCCATTTGGAGAAGCCGCTGGCATCGCTGCTTGCGCCGACCACTACCTGGAAGTGATTGCGCGGATCGGTGCTGATCGTGGCGGGAATGCCGAGCCGGGTCGCCTCGGCAAGCCGCTGGATCGCATTGTTCTGCGTCGCGAAGGCGCGGGGTTCGGGTGCGATGCGGGTGATGAAACTGTTGACCCCGCGCGCAAGGAGTTCCTGCGCAAGGGCCGTGTCGTAGGCATTGCCCACCCCGATGCCGCGTCCGCCTTCGGCCTGAAGCGTTCCGTGGAGCATGAGCGCGACCTTTTCCTCCAGCGTCATCCGCTTGAGCAGATCGTCGAGCCGCCGTTCGACCGGCAGCGCGACGTTCTCGTATGGATCGAGCCGGCCATTGTGGTTCAGGTCGCGAAAGGCGGGCCTTGCCGACGCGGATGCCCCCAGCGCGACCGCCCCGACACCGGCAAGCAGCACCATTGGTGCAGAAATCTTCAAGCCGCCCATCGTTTCCTCTCCGAATGACAACGCAGGACAAGACCGCTAACGTCCTGACGACGCAAAGGCAATCGCCACATGTGAAAAGCGGCGACGGAGCCTTTGCACCCCGCCGCCGCTTGAGACCTGAAAAGCGTGCGATCAACCCTGTCGGATAAGGTAATCGAATGCGGACAGCGCAGCCTTCGAACCCTCGCCCATCGCGATGACGATCTGCTTGTACGGCACAGTCGTCGCATCGCCCGCGCCGAATACGCCGGGCACACTGGTCGCGCCGCGCGCATCGACCTCGATCTCGCCGCGCGGGCTGAGATCGATCGCGCCCTTGAGCCATTCGGTGTTGGGCACGAGGCCGATCTGCACGAAGATGCCTTCCAGTTCGACCGTGTGCGTCTGGCCGGTCTCGCGGTCCTTGTAGACGAGGCCCGTCACCTTCGCCCCGTCACCGAGGACTTCGGTTGTGAGCGCCGACGTGACGATGGTGACGTTGGGCAGCGAGCGCAGCTTGGTCTGGAGCACGGCGTCGGCGCGAAGCTGGTTGTCGAACTCGATCAGCGTGACATGGGCGACGATGCCGGCAAGGTCGATCGCGGCTTCCACGCCAGAGTTGCCGCCACCGATCACAGCCGTCCGCTTGCCCTTGAACAACGGTCCGTCGCAGTGCGGGCAATAGGCGACACCCTTGTTGCGATACTCGTCCTCGCCGGGAACGCCCATCTGCCTCCAGCGCGCGCCGGTCGACAGGATCAGCGTCTTCGCCTTGAGGCTTGCCCCGTTCTCCAGCTTCACTTCGTGCAGGCCGTCATCGCCCGCCGGCACCAGCCCGGTCGCGCGCTGGAGGTTCATCACGTCGACGTCGTATTCCTTGACGTGCTGTTCCAGTTGCGCCGCCAGCTTCGGCCCTTCGGTATGCTGGATGGAGATGAAGTTCTCGATGCCCATGGTGTCGAGCACCTGGCCACCGAAACGTTCGGCCACGACGCCAGTGCGGATGCCCTTGCGCGCGGCATAGATCGCAGCCGCCGCGCCTGCGGGACCGCCGCCGACGACAAGCACGTCGAAAGGCTCCTTTGCCGCGATCTTCTCGGCAGCGCGGGCAGAGGCGTTGGTGTCCAGCTTCGCCACGATCTGGGCGAGGTCCATGCGGCCCGAACCGAACAGTTCGCCGTTGAGGTAAACGGTCGGCACGGCCATGATCTGGCGCCGCTCGACCTCATCCTTGAACAGCGCGCCGTCGATGGCGACGTGGCTGACGTTCGGATTGAGCGCCGCCATGATGTTCAGCGCCTGCACCACGTCAGGGCAGTTCTGGCAGGTGAGCGAGAAGAACGTCTCGAAGTGCAGCGGACCTTCGAGGCCGCGCACCTGGTCGAGCAGGTCGGCGTCTTCCTTGGGCGGGTGTCCGCCGACATGGAGCAGCGCAAGGATCAGGGAAGTGAATTCGTGGCCCATCGGAAGGCCCGCGAACACGGCCTGCGCCCTGCCCTCGTCCGCGCGGATGGCAAAACTCGGCACGCGCTCGCCGGTGCCGTCGAAACGAGCCGAAACCTTGTCCGACTGCGCGACGATTTCCTCGACGAGGCTGCGCATTTCGGCCGACTTCGGGCTGTCGTCGAGCGTTGCGACCAGTTCGATCGGACGGCGCAGGTTGCCTAGATAGGCCTTGAGCTGGGCAGTGGTGGCGGCGTCGAGAACGGGCATTGTCAAATCCTTTGGACATACAGGTCCGCGCGTCACCGGATGGTCGGCGCACGGGAAATCAACGGGCGATGTGATCTGTATCGTGGAACCGGCGGGCCGCCCGTGCTCGGCACGGCCCGTCCGGCGATTATGGCAAGGTGATCAGCCCCACGCGGCGATCACCCTGCGGGGAAAATCAGATCTTGCCGACGAGATCGATCGACGGAGCAAGCGTTTCGGCCCCTTCTTCCCACTTGGCAGGGCAGACCTGGCCGGGGTGCTCGCGCCAGTACTTGGCGGCCTTGATCTTGCGCAGCAGTTCCGCAGCGTTGCGGCCCACGCCTTCGGGCGTGATCTCGACGAGCTGGATCGTGCCGTCCGGGTCGGTCACGAAGGTGCCACGGTCGGCAAGGCCGACGCCTTCGCGCAGGATGCCGAAGTTGTTCGAGATCGTGTGGTTCTGGTCGCCGAGCATGTAGTAGTTGATCTTGCCGATGGCCGGCGAGCTGTCGTGCCAGGCCTTGTGGCTGAAGTGGGTGTCGGTCGAGACCGAGTAGACTTCGACGCCGAGGCCCTGCAGCTCTTCATAGATGCCGGCGAGGTCTTCAAGCTCGGTCGGGCAGACGAAGGTGAAGTCGGCGGGGTAGAAGAAGAACACACCCCACTTGCCGACCACGTCCGCGTCGCTGACGTCGACGAACTTGCCCTGATGGAAAGCGGTAGCCTGGAACGGCTTCAGCTTGGTTCCGACGATCGACATAGACTCAAATCCTTCTGTTTGTGGATTGGTGAACCGGATACGAATGGCGAGGTAGTGCAGGACGGCGGCATTTTCCAATGAGCAAATTTGCCCTGTTTGATTGAGTGGATCGATCAATCGACCCGCTCAACCCATAATTTCCCGCACGATCGAGCCTCCAGACCTTAGTCCGTAAACTCATGAATGGCACCATCGAGGCGCCGGAATGGCGAACATATCGGGCCGAAAGGTCCGCCGCAGGGGCTGGTTGCCCCTGCAAGGGCGTTTCGGTTCGAGATGGAAGCCATTCCGGCGTCCCGTCGGGATTTGACCAAAACGGCCATCTGCCGCGTCAGTCGGGCTTGAAATATCGACATATTCCTGCGCCCTCCTTCCTTGCACCTGGCCGTTTTGCCTCAAACCTCGATGGCGCCATTCATGAGTTTACGGCCTAGTACATGGTCCCTGATCTGAAACCCCGGAACGCTCCGGAGCCCGCTACGTTGCGGGCAGCGATGCAAATTTTGCACCGCCCCTGTCAATTTCCGCACTTGAAAAGCTGACGCGGTTGAACCAAGTGGCGATCTGCAACGAAACGATTTCGTTCAATTCTTTCGAAACTGGAATGACAATGGCCGCCACCCCCGATTCTCTTCCCGCCAACGCCGATGCCCCCGCCGAGAACGAAGGGCGCAAGAAGACGGTGGGACGCATCGCACTGGGCGTGCTCGCGCTCGGCGCAGCCTATGGCGCCTATGCGCTCTACCACTACGAGACCGTCGGCCAGTACATGCAGGAAACCAATGACGCTTATGTGAAGGCAGATGGCGTCACCGTAAGCTCGAAGCTGGCAGGCTATGTCCGGACCGTCGCCGTGGCCGACAACCAGTCGGTCAACGACGGCGCGCTCCTCGTACAGATCGATCCTACCGATTACGACACGCGCCTCGCACAGAGCACCGCACAAGTCGAAGTTGCCCGTGCGACCGAAACAGCAACGCTTGCCGCCATCAACGAAGCGCAATCGGCGGTCGGACAGGCGCGGGCCGCGCTCCAGGCCTCGCAACGCGAGCTTGCCTACCTCAACGGCGAAGTCGCCCGGATGCGCCCGCTGGTCGCCAGCGGCGCCGAACCCCGGCAGGCATTCGACCAGCTTGTCGCCAACCGCGACAAGGCTGCTGCCGACGTTTCGGCCAAGCAGGCCGCGCTTTCGGCCGCAAGCGACCGCGTCGCCAGCACCCGGGCGCAGGCGGGGCAATCCGCCGCACAGGTCAAGGCCGCGCAAGCCCAGCGCCAGGCCGCCAGCACCGATCTTGCTACCACCCGCATCGTCGCTCCCGTTTCCGGCAAAATCGGCAATTCGACGGTCCGCGTCGGGCAATTCGTGCAACCGGGCCAGCGCCTGATGACGATCGTTCCCACACAGGCCATCTATGTCGAGGCCAACTTCAAGGAAACGCAGATCGGCCTGATGCGCGCGGGACAGCCGGTGACGGTGCACGTGGATGCCCTGCCCGACGTCGATTTCCACGGTACGGTCGAAAGCATCACCCCCGGCACGGGCGCGAACTTCTCGTTGATCCCGCCGCAGAACGCGACCGGCAACTTCACCAAGATCGTCCAGCGCGTACCGGTGCGCATCCGCATCAACGCCGGCCCCGAATCGCGCAAGGTGCTGGTGCCGGGCCTGTCGCTTACGGTCGAGGTGGATACCCGCTCGGCGAAGTCGGCCATCGACGCGATCCGCGATGAACAGGACCGGGTCTCGGCCAAGTGACAGCGGCAATCTCTTCCGACGCCGACACCGAAGACCTGGCGCTGCCGCCCCCCCGGGCGCGCGAGAAGGCGGACCTGACCGCTTGGCTGGGCGTGGCCGCCGGCGCGATCGGCTCGCTCATGGCGACGCTCGACATCTCGATCGTCAACGCGTCCCTGCCTACCATCCAGGGCGAGATCGGCGCATCGTCGAGCGAGGGCACCTGGATCGCCACAGCCTATCTCGTGGCCGAGATCATCATCATTCCCCTCACCGGGTGGCTCGAACGCGTGTTTGGCCTGCGCAGGTTCCTGCTTATCGCGGCCGCGCTGTTCACGGCCTTCTCGGTGTTGTGCGGCGTGTCCTCGACACTCACGATGATGATCATCGGTCGCGTCGGGCAGGGTTTTACCGGCGGCGCGATGATTCCGACCGCGCTGACGATCATCGCCACGCGCCTGCCGCCATCGCAGCAGCCCATCGGCACCGCGATGTTCGGCTCCACCGTCATCCTGGGGCCGGTGCTCGGTCCGCTGGCGGGCGGATGGCTGACCGAGAACTTCAGTTGGCACTATGCCTTCTTCATCAACGTGCCGATCTGCATCATCCTCATGATCATGCTGATCGTGGGCCTGCCCAAGAGCAGGATGCGCCTCGACGAGCTTATCAACGCTGACTGGCTGGGCGTGGTCGGCATGGTCCTCGGGCTTGGCGGCATTACCGTCGTGCTCGAAGAAGGCCACCGCGAACAGTGGTTCGAATCCGCGCTGATCTGGAAGCTTTCCGCCGTTACCCTGCTGGGCTTCGTGATGATCGGCCTCGGGCAAATCTATGCGCGGCGGCCGGTGGTGAAGCTCGCGCTCTTGCGCAACCGCGCCTTTGCGGCGGTCTTCGGGCTTTCGCTGGTGCTGGGCGCGGTGATGTTCGGCACGGCCTACGTGATCCCGCAGTTCCTCGCCGCGATTGCCGATTACAATGCGATGCAAGCAGGCAAGATCGTGTTCCTTTCGGGCATTCCGGCAATGCTGATGATGCCGCTCTTCCCGATACTCGTGGCGCGGGTCGACTTGCGCGTGATCGTCGGGACGGGCGTCCTCCTGCTCGGCGTTTCCTGCTATCTCGACGTCACGCTGACCGCACAATCACGCGGCGACGACTTCGTCGTCACGCAATTGCTGCGCGGGCTGGGCACGGTCTTCTGCATGCTGTTCCTCAACCAAGCGGCGATCAGTTCCGTGCCGATGGAAGATGCCGGCGACGGCGCGGGCCTGTTCAACGCGGGCCGCAACCTCGGCGGATCGATCGGCCTCGCCATGCTCGCCACCTTGCAGGACGAACGCTGGGAATTCCACCGCTGGACCCTGCACAGCGCGCTGGGCGCCAACGACCTGCGCGTGCAGGACTGGGTGAGCCAGCAGGCGATGACGTATGGCGGCGGCCCGGACGGCCTGTCGGCCGCGCTCCGTTCGCTCGACGGCATGGTCATGCGCGATGCGCTGGTCATGGCCTTCAACGACGACTTCATGGCGCTGACCATCGGGATACTTCTCGTCGCGCCGCTTGTCCTGCTCCTGCGCCCGCTTCCCAAGGGCTACCACGCAAAGGCTGCTCACTGATGACTGCCCTCCTCCCCCATCGCCGCCCGCTCCGCAGCATGGCCGGCGCCTTGGTCGTGGCCGCGCTTCTCGCCGGCTGCACCACGGTGGGCCCGAACTACGCCGGAGCCCCCGACGCCGCACCCCAGGCCGTTTCCCGTGGCACGTTTGCCCGGGCAGGCGCCGATGCCCTCGCCGCCGCGCCCGCGGCCCGGTGGTGGGAAAGCCTTGGCGATCCGGTTCTGAACCAGCTCGTCGAACAGGCGCTTGCCGACGCGCCCGGCATCGCCGCCGCAAACGCCCGCGTCGCCCAGTCGCGTGCGGCGCTTGCGGCCAATCGCACCGCCGTGCTGCCTCAGCTCAACACGTCGTTCGCCGCGCCCTACATCAACGTCCCGGGCGGCCTGCTGAGCCCCAATGGCGAAAGCGGCGGGCGCGACGAGATCAACGCCTACAACCTCGGCTTCGACGCCGCCTGGGAGATCGACCTGTTCGGCGGCACCCGCCGCAAGATCGAGGCCGCCTCGGCCCGCGCCGAAGCCGCCGAGGCGAGCGCTGCAGACGCGCGCGTCACGCTTTCGGCAGAGATCGCGCGCGCCTATGTCGGGCTGCGCGCCAGACAGGCCATGGTGGGCTTGCAGGAGCGGCAGGTGGAAATCGACCGCGAGCTGGCCTCCCTCGCCCGCCAGCGCTTCGAGGCCGGTCGCATCCCGCAGCAGCCGGTCAACGGCGCCGAGGCGCAGGCCTTTTCCAGCGAAGCCGACCTTGCGAAGAGCCGCGCCGAAATCGCGGTCCTGATGGACCAGATCGCGGTCCTCACCGGCAAGGAGCCCGGCACGCTCGACGCGCTGCTCGTCGCGCCCGCGCCAGTCCCGCTGCCCCCAGCGCAGGTCGCGGTCGGCGACCCCGCGCTGCTCCTGCGCAGCCGCCCCGACATCCGCGCCGCCGAGCGCCAGCTTGCCGCCGCCAATGCCGACGTCGGCTCGCGAATCGCGGACAAGTTCCCCAAGATCTCGTTCCTTGGCCTGCTTGGCCTTGGCGGGCAGGATTTCGGCGACGTGTTCGATCCGGGCAACATCGTCGGCATCGCCCTGCCGCAAATAAAGTGGTCGCTGTTCGACGGTGGCCGCGCCGAACGTCAGGTCGAGGCCGCGCGCGGCGCCTTTGCCGAGGCCGAGGCGAACTATCGCCGCACGGTCCTTTCAGCACTCCAGGACGCGGAAGGATCGCTCGCCCGCTTTGGCGCGCAGCGGGTGGCCTTCGGCAAGGCGCTCGACGCGGAGACCCGCGCGCGCCGTAACGTCGAACTGCAACAGCAACGACTGGCAGCAGGCACGATCGGCAAGCCGGACAGGCTGGATGCGGAGCGCCAGGCCCTGCAACTGGCGATGGCCGCCACCTCTGCCCGGGCCGAACTGACGACCGGTTTCGTCGCTGTCGAAAAGGCGCTCGGCCTCGGCTGGACAGCCCCGGAGCCCGCGAAATGAGCCGGTTTCGTCCATTTTATAGCATATTGACTCTGCACACGGCTGAGGCACTCTCGACCCACAAAACGCCACAAAGGCGAGAAGGTGGGAAGGATGAGCTGGATTGCGGACGCAGGCCGCCGGTTCTGGCAGGCCTATTGCGAAGGACTCGAAATGTCGTGCCCGGTGCACAACCGGATTGCCGACCGTATCGCGGATCGTTTCTGCGAGCGGGATCGCAATCATGACGGCGCCGCACGATCAAGCGGAGCGGAACTCCCCACCGTCCACTGACGGGCGCGCCATCGAGGCGCAGGGACCGCTCTGTTCCGTCCGGCGAGGCAGGCCCTCGCTGGAAGAAGCCCAGCGCCTGCCGGCGCGCATCCTTGAAGCCGGCTGGGAAGTCCTGCGCGATCAGGGCTTCGATGCTTTCACCTTCGATCGCGTGGCCCGTCATGCCCACATCGGCAAGGCCACTATCTACGCCCGCTTCCCCGGCAAACGCGAATTTCTCGAAGCGCTGCTCCTGCACAAGGTCGAAGAGCGACGCATGTCGATCATGGCGATCGGTCATGGTCGTCCGCTCGTGGAAGCCTTCTGCCTTCGCGCTGCCGCGGTCATCGAAATCCTGCTCTCGCCCGACGGCGTCATGATGGAGCGCCTGGTCGACTGGTGCGACCAGGAATTCGGCGACGGCGAGATCAATTACCGCCACGCCATGTTCGACGACGCCCTCGCCAACATCGAAACGGAACTGCGCGAGGCGGCGCAGGAAGCTGGCGCCGCGATCGACGACTTCCCCCTCGCCGCACGTTTCTGGCTCGAAGGCATCCTCGGCCATGCACGGCTGAGCGGCGGCGCACGGTGCTATGACCAGACCCAGACCGAAGCCTGGGCCAGACGCTATTCCGAGTTCTTCTTCGCCGGAATCAAGGGCTGATCCGCCGCGCCGCCAACGAGAAGTCGACGCCGACCGCGTCCTTTAACTGGTCCGTCGCAGACCACTCGGCCTCGCCGACGCCGAATGCCAGGCGCTGCAAGGTTGCGCTGCCGCTGGCCGTCGCCCGGTCGCCCGCTATCTTCAGCGTAAACGCCACGGCAAGCGGCCGCGCCTTGCCGTGCAGGGTCAGTGTCCCGTTCGCGACATAGCGCCCCTCGCCCCGCTTGCGGATCGAGGTTGCAACGAACCTGGCCTGTGGATCGGCGCCAACGCCGAAGAAGCTGTCGCTCTTCAGCATGTCGTCGCGCTGGGCATCGCCGCTTTCGACGGAGGCGAGATCGATGTTCACCCGAATCGAGGAGCCGGCAAGGTCCTCCGGATCGAACACGATATCTGCCTCCCAGCGCTTGAACGTGCCCCGGATCGCCTCTCCGCTGTATTCGGCGGAAAAGCCCAGTCGGCCGCCCTTCTCCAGCTTCCACGGCGCAGCCTTGGCCACAGCGCTGGCAGCCTCCGACGAAACCTCCGAGGGCGCGGCCTCGGGCATCTCCTCTACTGCCCCCTGCGACGCGGCCTCGACGGGCGCTGACGAGGCCTCGACCGAAGGCGCCGCCGTCGGCACGGCGAAGGACATCGTCCGTCCACCGAAAAGCGCCAGCAGACCCGCGACAATCGCCACGCCCGCCGCGACGCCGATCGCCTTGTGGCTCGCGATGGAGCGCGGAAGCATCCGCCCTATCACGTCCTCGCGCTTCACATGGTGATAGATCGCGCCGACGACATGCAGCACGATCAGCGCAACGCCGACCGTGCCGAGCAAGCCGTGAAGTACCTCGGCTGGTTCATGCAGCGCTTGTCCTACCGGCAGGTCGGGCCACGGGACGGTGCCGAACAGCATGGTCTGCAATCGCACCTTGGCGGTCGAAACGATGATCCAACCCGTAAGCGGCCCGACGATCATCACGCCATAGAGCAACGCGTGGACCGCCGCCGCGAGAAAGGCCTGCGCCCTTCCCGCTGGAACCGGCGCCGGCCGTGGCTTCACCAGCCGCACCGCGAGCCGACCCAGGCTGAGGATGAGGATCGCGATCCCGACCGACTTGTGGAACTGGTATCCGGCAAACTGCGCCACGCCCTCCGGCAGGTCCTCCAGCGCCCAGCCCAGTCCGATCTGGAACAGCAGCAGGAACGCAATCATCCAGTGAAGCGTGATTGCCGCCGCCGAATAGCGCGCCGGACTTATCGTGGTCATCGATGGCTCTCCCCAATCCGGGGACTGCTATGAACTGTAACCGTCCCGTTTGTCCATCCGCAGCGAGTCCGCGGCAAAGAGGCGGAAATGGGCCAGCCTTTCCTCCTCGCTGTCGGCACCATAGGCCGCCCGGGCTCCCACGCGACCGTCTGGCAATCCGCGCGGCGGGATGTCGAGCGCCGCTGCCGTCACGAATCGTATGCGCCATGCCAGCGCAAGCGGGTCCACGCCCGGCAGGCAGGCTTCCAATGCCGCCTGCACCCGCGTCACCCCGTCGGCAAAGACGCTCCATATCCTGGCGTTGAGATCGCTGCCGGACCGTGCAAACATTTCGTCCAGCACCACGATCGCACGAAACTGCCTGCTCATCGCCGCGCGCGCCCACAGCGGCACCACCAGCGCATCGACCGCGCCCATGAAATCTCCGGGCACGAGCCTGTCCAGAAGCGCCGTTCGCTCGTTCGCCATCTGCGCGGCGTTGCGAAGCGCAAGTTCGCCCAGCAACCCGCCGGTATCGCCGAAATGATAGCGCACCAGCGCCGAATTGACCCCGGCCTCCTCCGCGATCCGCCGCACCGTCAGCGCGCGCACGCCTTCTCGCACCACCAGCCTCTCGGCGCCCGCCAGAAGCCGGTCGGGCGTGGTCAGGGTTTCGGTCAGCGTCGCCATGACGAACGTCATATCAGTGTCGACAAGCGCAGCATATCCTCTCTCGCATTCCGGCGCCTGGCCACTATCTTCGCGCCGTAAACCGAAAAAGAGGAGCATTCCCGCATGGCCAACAGCCCCTGGCAGCACCACCGCAGCACCAGCATCGCCGACGACATCGACTTCGAGATCAAGGGGCAGGAACTCCAGTTCCTCGAAATCGAGCTGGACCCCGGCGAAAGCGCCGTTGCCGAAGCGGGTGCGCTGGTCTGGAAGGACGGGGCTGTCGGCATGACGACGGTCTTCGGCGATGGCAGCGGCGGCAGCGAAGGCGGCTTCATGGGCAAGCTGCTTGGCGCGGGCAAGCGGCTGGTAACCGGCGAGAGCCTGTTCACCACCGTCTTTACCCATAACGGCCACGGCAAGGCCCGCGTCGCCTTCGCCTCGCCCACGCCCGGCGCGATCCTGCCGATCAAGCTTTCGGACGTTGGCGGCACGCTGATCTGCCAGAAGGACAGCTTCCTCGCCGCCGCGCGCGGGGTTTCCATCGGCATCGCCTTCCAGCGCCGGGTGATGACCGGCCTGTTCGGCGGCGAAGGCTTCATCATGCAGAAGCTCGAAGGCGATGGCTGGGTCTTCGTCCAGATGGGCGGCACCCTTGTCGAAAAGGAACTGCGATCCGGCGAGGAACTGCACGTCGATACCGGGTGCCTTGCCGCCTATACCCCGTCGATCGATTTCGACCTTGTGACCGCCGGCGGCGTCCGTTCGGTCCTGTTCGGCGGCGAAGGACTGTTCTTCGCGCGGCTGCGCGGTCCGGGAAAGGTCTGGATCCAGTCCCTGCCCTTCTCGCGCCTTGCCGGCCGGATGCTTGCGGCAGCCGGATCGAGCGGCGGCCAGAACCGCGGCGAAGGCTCGATCCTTGGCGGATTGGGCGACTTCATCGGCGGCAACAACTGAAGCACGAATGGGCCGGCGGATCGCTCCGCCGGCCCAAGTTGCCGCAGCAGTGCGGGGTGGTTCAGAAGTTCGTGCGGACGGTGAAGCCCCAGGTCCTCGGATCGCCCGGCAGGCCCGCGATCAGGCCGGTATTGCCCGGGCCGACGAAGAGCTGCTCGAAGTAGTCCTGGTCGAAGGCGTTGCGAACCCAGCCATAGACGTCCAGGCCCGCGTCGGTCCGGAAGCCCAGCCGGAAGTTCGACAGCGAATAGCCATCGATCCAGGTATAGGCCGAAGGCGTCGGGTTGGACGAGAAGTCCGACCGATAGCTTCCGTCGTACCCCAAGTAGACCTGCCCGTCCTGCTTCAGGAACTCGACCGGCGCATTGGCCTCGAACCCGAAAGAGAACGACCACTTCGAAACGCCCGGCAGGCGCTGGCCCGAAATGTCGCAGTTGGCCGGGCTGCTGGTGCCGCCGGAAAGCTCTGGCGGGCACGGGGCATCGACGAACTTGCGATAGGTCGCGTCGGTGTAGGCGCTGTTCACGTAGGCGTTGAACCGTTCGCTCGGACGGACCGAGAAGTCGGCCTCGATACCCTGCGAACGAACCGCCCCGGCATTCGCCAGGTAACCGCGCAGCACACCGAACTGTCCGTTGTTGACGTTGGCCTGGTAGTCCTTGATGTCGGTGCGGAAGGCCGAAAGGTTGAAGATCGCGCGGCGATCCCAGAACTCGGTCTTGATGCCCGCCTCGTAATGCTGGACCGATTCCGGCTTCACCGTCGCCGCCGCCAGGATCGGGTTGTTCGACGCATCCACCGGCACGCCGTTCTGGTTGATGCCGCCCGACTTGAAGGTCTTGGCGTAAGTTGCATAGACCAGCACGCCTCTCGCCACCTTGTAGCTCGCGGTAAAGTCGTAGCTGAAGTTCCAGTCGCTGAAGCTGGGCGAGATCGTCTGCGGCGTGAAGATCGCCAGCTGCGCGGTCTTGGTGGCGCTGGTTGTACCGTCGAGAAGGATCTCGGTGCCGGCGCCAGTGAACACCCGGCGCTGGTAGAAGCCGTCCTTCTTGTCGTAGTTCACGCGGATGCCCGGTTGCAGCGTCAGTTCCGGGGTCACCTTCCAGCTTGCCTGCCCGAACACGGCAAGGCTCGTGTTCTTGAGGTACTGCGTGTTGAGCGCGGTCAGCCCGTCGAGGACCTGCGTGTTGTAGAGCGAACTGGACGGGTTCACGTTCCACTTGGTCGAAGCACTGCCGTGAGCTTCGGTGCCCTGGGTGTCGATGCGCTGGTAGAAGCCGAACGCGCCGAGCACGAAGTCGAGGCTGTCGCCGCTATAGTTGTAGCGCAGTTCCTGCGTGTACTGGTCCTGCTGCGACGGGTTCTGCGACTTCGCCACGATAGGCAGGCCGGTGAAGTCACGGTCGTTCTGCGGCTTCCAGTCCCAGAAGCGCCAGGCGGTGACCGAAGTCAGCGTACCCGGTCCCACGTCCCACTTCACCTTCAGCGAAACGCCGCCGATCTTGTTGCCCGCCTGGAGCGCGGAATCGAGGTCGGTCAGGCGGTCGAAGGGATTGGTGCTGGGCACGGTATAGCCCTGCGCCGCCGCGAGCGCGGCAAACTGGCGGTTCGTCGCGCGCTGGGTGGTGCCGGTGCGGACGTAGACCGAACCGCAGCACACCGCATCCTGCTCGCTGTAGTCGCCGGCAAGCGTGATGCTGAAGGCCTCGCTTGGCTTGAACAGGAGCTGGCCGCGCAGGCCCAGGTTATCCTGGCTCTGGATCCACTGGTTGGTGGTCACGTTGTAGATCGTGCCGCGCCGGCTGGTCGACGAAACCGCGAAGCGCGCGGCCAGCGTATCGGTGATCGGCCCGGAAATCGCGCCCTTGGCCTGCACGAAGTTGAGGTTCCCCACGCTCACCTCGGCCTTGCCTTCGAAGTCGAAGGTCGGCTGGTTGGTGGTGATGTTGATCGCGCCGGCGGTAGTGTTCTTGCCGTAGAGCGTGCCCTGCGGCCCGCGCAGGACTTCGATCTGCTTCACGTCGAGGAAGTCGAACGTCGCCGATGCCACGCGCGAGTTGTAGACGTCGTCCACATAGATGCCGACGCCCTGCTCGATCCCGTCGTTGGTCAGGCCGAACGGCACGCCAAGGCCGCGGATGTTCACGGCGGTGTTGCGCGGGTTCGACGAATAGAACTGCAACGTCGGGGTCAACTGCTGGAGGCGGCCGACGTTGAAACTGCCGGTGCTGTCGATATGCTCGCCACCCACGACCGAGATGGCCAGCGGCACGTCCTGCGCGGTTTCGGCGCGGCGGCGAGCGGTGACGACGATATCGCCGCTGTCATTGGCTCCGGTGCCGGCCGACGAGACCTGCGCATCGGCAGGGGCATCTACAGGCGCGGTAGCGGTGGGGACGGCTTCAACAGGCGCTTCGGCGGCGAAGGCGCCAGGCGCGATGAGGGCGAGCGGAGCGGCGCCGCCCGCGAGAAGGACGCGGAAGTTCATCGTAGGACCTCATGTGGGTTTTCCCGAACGATGCTTCCGGTGGACCGGTCAGCGGGTACGGTTGTTTTTGTTCTGTTTTCAGGTGTGCGTGGCGATCAGTTCGGCTTGAGCCGTCGCTTCTCGGTCACGTCGATCTGGACCACGCGCCCCTCGTGGATGGTGAGGGACACGTTGCCGTAGCGCAGTCCGCTCAGGGCCTCGCGCACGGTGATGATGCTTTCCTCGAGATGGCGCTCTGCCTCCTGGCGAGGGTTCGACGGTTCGCTCATTGCTGTTTCGATCCTGTCCTTGCGCCGGGACGGAAGGCCTCATCGGCCACCGCCCGTCTCATGCATGTCCGGCGATTCGCTCGCCGTTGATGCTGCTCTATACTCTATTCATTTGATAGACATTAAAGATCGTCTGTGCCCCCCTCAAGCTTGCCTTTCAGGCCAGCCGAACGAGTGCAGGCAGGATCATGCGCAATCCCGCCTGCCCGAGCACCAGATACTCTATCTTTATCGTAGACAATATCGCAGCGACGGACCGCGCGAAATTGGGGACGAGAAGGGCGCGTTACGCGCCCGCCGCTTCAGCCGCGCGAGAACACCAGCCGCAGGCGAGGCTCCCCGTCCACACTGGTTACCGGAGGGCATTCGGGTGCAAGGCTGTTGCGCAGGCAATCGACCGCCATCGCCAGGTGCAACGCCGCCATCGCCTCGCCGTGACGGTCGAGTTCGTCGAGCGCGCCCGACAGGGCGTCAAACACCTCATCCAGAGTCGTAGCGGCTGCGTGCATGGCGAACGGCGTTCCTCGTCAGGTGAACGGTTTGCCGGTCCTAACCGACACGGCCGAACACAGAAGCGAAGATTGCACCGCTTATGATGAATTGACGCGGGCGAACGTCGCCCGCTCCCCTCGCCAACGGGAGAAGCACTTACATTGCCGACAATTACTTCCTTACCATTTCCGCGGGAGGGAACCAGCATGGAGAAGGTTGCGCCAGGAACCGATACCGTTTCGGCAGGACCGGCGGGGGGCCGCGCATCGGCGGCCATGCCCCTAAACCGTTCGAAACGCGATTCGGCGTCCGCGTTCGGTCCTGCCTGTCAGCGGCGTTAACGTTCCGAACCGGAACGAATTGCCGCCCCCGCTAATTCAGCGGCACCGCTCCATCGCCTCGCGGGCCAGTCTTGCGAGCACGGGAAACGCCTCGGCCCGAGCCTTGGCGTGGGCCGAAGCGGCGGTCCCGCGCAGGTAGCGCCCCTTGATTCCGTGGAAGATCGCGGCCAGCCGGAAGAAGTTGAACGCCATGTAGAAGTCCCACGAGGCAATGCCCTCGCGCCCGGTCCTGCGGCAATAGGCCGCGACGTATTCCGCCTCTGACGGGATGTTCAGCGTGGCAAGGTCCGCGCCCTCGAGCCCCGCCACGATATTCGGCGGCATGTGGTACATCATCGCGTGGTAGGCAAAGTCCGCCAGCGGGTGACCCAGCGTCGAAAGCTCCCAGTCCAGCACCGCGATCACACGCGGCTCGGTGGGATGAAAGATCATGTTGTCGCAGCGGAAGTCCCCGTGGACGACGCTTGTCTCGTCGCCTTCGGGAATGGCCGTCGGCAGCCATTCGACCAGCGCGTCCATGTTGGGATCGCGCCCGGCCAGCTCATCCTCGAGATACTGCCTCGACCAGCGCCCGACCTGCCGTGCGAAGTAGTTGCCCGGCTTGCCGTAGTCAGCCAGACCCACCGCCACGTGGTCGATGGAATGCAGCTGCGCGATCGTGGCGTTCATGGCGTCGAAATAGGCAGGCCGCTCCTCGCGGCTCACCTCGGGGAAAGTCGCATCCCAGAAGATGCGCCCCTCCACCATTTCCATCACGTAGAACCAGCTCCCGATCACGCTCTCGTCGGTGCACAGCCCATGCACGTGCGCGACCGGAAACCCCACCGAACCCAGCGCGGAAAGCACCTGCGCCTCGCGTTCCACAGCGTGGGCGCCCTTCAGCACCGGCCCCGGCGGCTTGCGGCGCAGCACATAGCTGCGCCCCGGCGTCACCAGCTTGTAGGTCGGGTTGGATTGCCCGCCCTTGAACTGCTCGACGGTCAGCGGACCGGAAAAGCCCTCGACCTCGGCTTCCATCCACCGCGCCAGCGCCGCTTCATCGAAGCGATAGCCCTCGCGCACCGGGGTGGTGCCGGCATTGGCGTCCTGCGCTGCGGCGCTCATGCCGTCGCCTCGCGCCATTCGCGACGGATCTTCTTTGCAAGGCTCCACTTGTGGACCTCGGTCGGGCCGTCATAGATGCGGAACGCACGCACTTCGCGGAACATCTGCTCGACGATGGTATCGGTCGTGACGCCCGTTCCGCCCATGACCTGCACGCACTTGTCGGCCACGCGCATCAGCGCTTCCGAAACCGCGACCTTCGCCATCGAGCTTTCCACGGTGCCCAGCGATCCGGTGTCGAGCACGCCCGCACACCAATCGATCATCAGTTCGGCCTGCTTCAGGTCGATACGGTTCTCCGCCAGCATGAAGCCCACGCCCTCGTGGTCGATCAGGTGCTTGCCAAAGGCCATGCGCTTGCAGGCATAGTCGGTCGCGATCTCCTGAGCGCGCATGCAGCCGCCCAGCCAGCGCATGCAGTGCGAAAGGCGCGCCGGCGACAGACGGACCTGCGCATACTTGAACCCCTCGCCCGGCTCGCCCAGCATCTGGTCGGAGGACACGCGCAGGTTCTTGATGTCGATCACGGCGTGGCCGCCCGGCATGCTGCTGTCGATGGTGTTGGGCACCCGCACGATCTCGATTGCCGGATCGGGCAGGTCGACCAGGAACATGCAGGCGCCGCCGTCCTCGTCCTTGGCCATGACGATGCCCACCTTCGCGCCCTTGGCGCCGGTGATGAAGGCCTTGCGCCCGTTGATGACCCAGTGGTTGCCGTCACGGCGGCAAGTGGTCTGCATCATCGACGGATCGGAGCCCGCGCCGCCATCCTCGGCAGGCTCGGTCATGAAGAAAGCCGAACGCGCTTCGCCCGAAACCAGCGGCTTGAGGAAGCGCTCCTTCAGCTCGGGGCTGCCGACCTTGCCCAGAAGGTACATGTTCCCTTCGTCAGGCGCCTGGGTGTTGCAGGCCAGCATGCCCAGCGGCGAAAGGCCCGAGCGGATGAGGACGACCGCCGTCTCGCGCTGGTTGAGGTGACGGCCATCGGAAAGGATATGCGGCGTCAGGACCCCGGCCGCGCGAGCCTTCCCGCGCATTTCCATGACCATTTCGTCCAGCGGCGCGCCATGGTCGTCGCGGCGCGGATCGCTTTCATAGGGGATCACTTCCTCGCGAACGAAACGCTCTACCCGATCCGCGATTTCCAGCGCCGCGTCCATCCCAATGCCATTCGCCATTCATCTTCTCCTGTACCGCGGGATCGGTTGTTGAAAGCTGCTCCCCGAAGCGAGCGTCCCCCGGTCACTGCGGAGACGCGCGCCGACCGCCAACTGGCATAACGCGCAGGTTCCGAACCTCCCGAATGGAACCCATCAGGAATTCCTGCCGCCAAGTCCTGCCTATCTCCTGTCGACCAACCCGGCGATCTCGACCGAAGTCACGGTCTTTGCCAGGTGGACAAGCGAATGCGCGGCAATTGCGGTGAACGCCTGCATCCGCTGCGCCCACGGTTTCTCGTAGCCGAGAAACGGCGTTGCCCCTTCCATCGACGCGCTGATGAACAGGGCCACGTCCCGCACTTCCTGCTCGCCCAATGCCGGGTTCAGTTCGCGCACATATTCCGCGATGAACTCGTGCACGCGCTGATAGAACAGCCGAACCCGGTCGGCGACGAACTCGTTGTGGTTGGCCAGCGCCCACAGCTCTGTGAAAAGGCGTGTCGTCCGCTTGCCGGCGATATCGTCGAGACACATGACCACGATCAGGCGCAGCCGCTCCTCGGCATCGAGCCCCGGCTGGCGCACGGTCCTCTCCAGCAACTTGTCGTAGTTCGCAATGATGTCGTCCAGCAGGGTCTGGATCAGCAGTTCCTTCTTGGGGAAGTGGTAGCTGACGTTGCCGACCTTCATCCCGCATTCGGCCGCGATCCGGCGCACGGTAAACGCCCCGGCCCCTTCCTCGATCAGCACGCTGAGCGCGGCCTTCAGAATGGCGTCCACCGTTTCGGTTCCGCGCACATAAGTGCCAGGACGCCGGGCAGAGGGCAGATCGGTCTGTGTCGTATCCGGGCGGGCAGCCATGGCTCGCGCATAACACCAGTCCTCGCGCGGCGCCAACCGCATTTCCCGCCGGGCTTCACCGATCGGTTGACGCGCTGCAACAAGGCGCTTGACCATGCCTTGATGCCTGTCCAGATTCAGACCATTGCGGGCTCGGGCATGGCACCTGCCAGGCCGGGCCCCAGCGAACAAAATCAAGGAAAAGAAGGCGATGGGCGTCACCCTCACCATCAATGGCCGCAAACGCGTGGTCGAAGCCGAAGCGGACAAGCCCTTGCTGTGGGTTCTGCGGGAAGACCTCGACATGCCCGGAACCAAGTTCGGCTGCGGCGCCGGGCTGTGCGGTGCCTGCACCGTCCATCTCGATGGCGAGGCGATCCGCTCGTGCCAGACGCCGATTGCCGACGCGGCGGGCAAGGCCGTCACCACGATCGAGGGCGTCGGCGCAGATCCGGTCGGAAAGCGCGTACAGAACGCCTGGATCGCGCTCGACGTGCCGCAGTGCGGATATTGCCAGGCTGGACAGATCATGTCGGCCACCGCGCTCCTCCGCCAGACGCCCAAGCCCAGCGCCGAAGACATCGACGGCTGGATGAGCGGCAACATCTGCCGCTGCGCCACTTACCTGCGCATCCGCGCCGCCATCCGCCAGGCCGCCGGGCTCCCGGCCGAGATCGCCGATGCAGGCAACGCCTTCGGGGAGGCCTCGGCATGACCGTCGCCGCCGGCCTCTCCCGCCGCTCGTTCCTCGTCGCCTCGCTTGCCGGAGGCGCGGTCCTGACGCTCGACGCCTCGATCGCGCTGGCGGCCCCGCAGGCGGAGATGGCGGCCGACGTGCTTAACGCATTCGTCCGGATCAATGCCGACAACACCGTCACCATTGGCGCCAAGAACCCCGAAATCGGCCAGGGCGTGAAGGTCATGCTGCCCATGCTCATCGCCGAGGAAATGGACCTGGCGTGGGATCAGGTGAAGATCGAGCAGACCGACGCCGACGAGAAACGGTTCGGGCCACAGGTCGCTGGCGGAAGCACCGCCACACCGCGCAACTGGCTGCCCATGCGCCAGGTCGGCGCGGCGGCTCGCCAGATGCTCGTCGCAGCCGCGGCGAAGAAATGGGGCGTCGATCCGGCTGGCCTTTCGACCGCAAATGGCGCGGTGCTTCATGCGGCCAGCGGTCGCAGCGTGACTTATGCGTCGCTGGCGAAGGACGCCGCAAGCCAGCCAGCGCCGGATCTCGCCAAGGTTGCACTCAAGGACCCGGCCAGGTTCTCGATCATCGGCAAGTCGAAGCCCGGCGTCGACGTTCCCGCCATCGTGCGCGGACAACCGCTGTTCGGCATCGACACGCGCCTTACGGGAATGCTCCACGCCGCCGTGGTCAAGTGCCCCGCGCACGGTGGCACGGTTGCCTCGTTCGACGATGCGGCGGTCAAGGCGATCCCGGGCGTCGTTGCGGTTCTCGCCGTCAACAGCCGCCTCGTGCCCGAAGGCAGGCAGGATACCCTGCTGATCGTGGCCGACAGTTGGTGGAAGGCCAGCCAGGCGCGCGAAAAGCTCGCGGTGAAATGGGACGACGCGGCGGTTTCGGGCTTCTCGACCGCCGGGTACGAGGCGGCGGCGGCCAAGCTCATCGCCGCGCCCGCGCAGGTCAGCCTGTTCAAGGCCGGAAATGCCGACACCGCGATTGCCGGTGCCGCAAAGGTCGTGAAGGCCGACTACGACTATCCCTTCCTCGCCCACGCCACGCTGGAACCGCAGAACTGCACCGCGCTGTTCCAGGACGGCAAGCTCGAGATCTGGGCGCCCAGCCAGGCACCGGCCGGGGGCCGCGCCGATACGGCAAAGTTCTGCGGCCTGTCGCCGGAAGACCTCACTATCCACCTCACCCGCATAGGCGGCGGTTTCGGCCGGCGCCTGATGAACGACTACATGGTGATCGCAGGCCAGGCCGCAAAGGCGCTGCCCGGAAAGCCGGTGAAGGTCCTGTTCGACCGCACGGATGACCTGCGCCACGATTTCTACCGTCCCGCCGGCTGGCACCGCTTTACTGCCGGTCTCGACGAAACGGGCGCGCTGGTCGCACTCAAGGATCACTTCGTCACGTTCGGCAAGGATGGCAAGGCGATCCGCGCGGCGGACCTTGCGCCGACCGAGTTTCCCGGCCCCGTCCTGCCCAATGTCGATTTCGGGACAAGCTATCTCGAAACCAACCTCGCCACGGGCTGGCTGCGCGCGCCGACCTCGAACGCTATGGCCTTCGTTTTCCAGTCCTTTCTCGACGAAGTAGCCGAAGCGGCGGGTCTCGATCTTCCCGAACTCATGCGCCGCACGCTGGGCGAGCCTCGCGAAGTGCCGGGCGGTCGCGTACCGTTCCACACCGGCCGTGCCCGGGGCGTGATCGACGCTGTTTGCAGGACCGCCGGCTGGAAAGGCCGGAAAAAGGGACGCGGCTTCGGTTTCTACTTTAGCCACCTTGGCTACTTCGCTGAAGTAGTTGATCTTTCCATAGCCGATGGTGTTGTCAGGATCGACAAGGTCTGGGTCGCGGGAGACGTCGGTTCGCAGATCATCAATCCGGTAAACGCACTCCACCAGGTGCAGGGTGCGACGATCGAAGGGATCGGCCAGGCCTTGGTCAACCAGAAGATCGAGCAGGAAAATGGCGCCGTAACCGCCGGGAATTTTGGCGATTATTCCCCGATCCGGATCGATGCCGTGCCACGCGAGATCGCGGTGGAATGGGTGAAGACCGACTTCGCCCCGACAGGGCTCGGCGAACCGGCCCTTCCCCCCGTGATCCCGGCCATCGCGAATGCCATCTATTCGATCACCGGAAAGCGTCATCGCCGTCTGCCGCTGGAGATGCTATAGGCGCCCGCCATGGTCGCCACAACGCCACTCGATATCCTGCGCTTCATCGCTTCCCGAACCGCCGAGGGGCTGGAGTGCGTGCTCGTCACGCTCGTCGGGATCGAGGGCGGATCGTCGCGCGCGGTGGGGGCGCAGATGGCGGTGGCGGCGGACGGACGGCGGATTGGCTCCTTTTCCGGTGGCTGCATCGAGGATGCGGTCGCCGCCGAAGCGCTCGAGGCGCTGGCCGAGGGATGGGGGCGAGTGGTGCGCTACGGCATCGGTTCGCCCTATATCGACATCCGCCTGCCCTGTGGCGGCGGGATCGACCTGCTCTTCACGCCTCGTCCCGATCCTGTGGCAATTTCCAGGGTACTTTCGACACTTGCGCGGCGGGAGGCCGGGGCGTTGGTGCTGGGCTGCGATGGCATCGCCCTTGCCGACGAAGCGGTCTCGGCGCCGTGGGACGGCCACGCGCTAACCCATGCCTACCAGCCGACGCTGCGCATCCACGCCTTCGGACAGGGAGAGGATCTTGTCGCGCTGGCCCGGCTGGGCACCGCCTTCGGAGCCGAGGTCCACGCCCTTGCGCCCGATGAATCAACCCGCAACCTCCTGACCGAACAGGGAATTTTGGTAACACCGCTAATCTCGCGAGCCGTCCTGCCACCGCTCGCGAGCGATCCCTGGTCGGCAATCGTGTTCCTGTTCCACGGCCGCGACTGGGAGGAAATGCTGCTGCCGCAAGCAATTGCCCTGCCCGCCTTCTATCACGGCGCGATCGGCAGCCGTCGCACCCACGCGGCCCGCCTCGCGGCACTGCATGCAGCCGAAGTCCCGCCCGAACATATAGATCGGTTGCGCGGCCACATCGGCGTGATCCCGGCAACGCGCGATCCGGCAACGCTGGCCCTGTCTATCCTTGGAGAGATAGTGCCTGAATACAACGCCTTGGCTCATTGGGCTACGTGGATGGGTGAGCCGCTCCTGACCGCCGCTGCGACGTGAGCGAAAGCGACTTCGCGGTTCTTCTGCTCGCGGCCGGCAGGGGATCGCGGTTCGGAGGCGGCAAGCTGGCCGCGCCCCTTGCGGGCAAACCCCTTTCCCGCCACGCAAGCGACCGCCTCGCCACATTGCCGGCCCGGCGACATCTTGCCATCTGCTCCGCCCAAACTCCTGAATTACCGGGATTTGATCGCCTGATCCTGACGCCGCCAGACGCCCCCCTCGCGACCTCCATCGCAACCGGGATCTCAACGCTGGGCCCGGCATCGGCGGTGCTGATAGCCCTTGCCGACATGCCACTTGTCCCAACCCGCCATTTCCAGGCACTGCTCGCCGCGTTCGACGGCGACAGGATCGCGAGCCGGGTCGACGGACGGCTGATGGTGCCGGCCGTGTTCGGATGCCGCCATTTCGGCGCCTTGCTGGAACTGGAGGGAGACCGGGGCGCGGGCGCGCTTCTGCACGATGCTCAGGGGGTGGATTTGCAGGCATCGCTCGCGGTCGATATCGACACGGCCGCGGACCTTCAGCGCGTCGCAGGTGCGGTCAGGTGCGTTTAGGTGCCGTTCGGGTCACGGCGCATTCGGCCTCAATCGATGGGGATGCCGTTGGCGATGAAGAAGTCCGCAACTTCGCCAAGGTGCGCTTCATAGGGGCGCCAAGCCCCCATCGGCCCCTCGTCGCTCTGCGTGGATGCGGCGGCAGCAAGGCACGCGGGATCGGGCTGGAGCCCGCAATGGGCCAGCATCCGGCGCGTCTGCACATCGCGATCGGCAAGGAACTGCTCGTAGGACAGTTCATGAATACGGCCGGGAAGGCGCTGCCGCCAGAACGCTTCAAGTCGCTGGAAGAGCAGCACGTATTGCGCTGTTTCCATTAGACTGTTCGACCATTCCAGACCCTGCCCCACCGACGAAGGGCGCTGGGTGAAGATGCGCCATACGCTGTCCATCGCCCCCCGCTGGACGCAGACGATGGAGGCTCGCGGCAAGGCCTGGGCAATGGCACCGACGTAAAGGAAATTCATCGCCTCGCCATCGACGAAACGGGCGCCCGGCATCGCGCCGGCGCGCGCGAGGTAGCTGCGGCCCAACGTGTCGGCCGACCTTCCGGCGAGGCGGGCAATGGCCGCAGTATCGATTGGCAAGCCAGCTTCCGTCTCGGTGGATTGTCGCAGGGCACCCACCACTGCTCCCGGCGCGGCGCGGGACGCGACGGCCGGATGGGCGGCGACGATGCTTTCGAGGAGGGCGGTGCCGGTGCAAGGCAGGCCGACGACGAAGAGCGGCGCGGCGGTGACCGTGCTGGCGCCCGCGAGCGGCAGTTCGCGAGCGAAGGCGCGGCGCAGCGCTTCGAACAGCGCTTCCTCGGCAGCAAAATCGTAGTCGGTAGTGGCGCGCAAGGCCGCCTTTGCGGCGACGAAGCTGGCAAAGGCTTCGTCGTGACGTCCCTCCTGCTCGAGGCGCCGGGCATCCGCCAGCATGACGTCGGTCCTGTCGCTCGTCGCCTCCACTCGGTGCCCCCGGCAGCGCAATGCCTGTCATCGCGCTGCCAGCCTATCGCCCGCCAGACCAGCGCACCCTACGCCAAACTGCGCATGGCGCGCGTCGCCGGAACGGCCCGCCCCAGCGGACGTTAAGGCTCCCGGGGGCAAGGAGAATTTTGAGATGCCCGCAAAATCCGCAGCGCAACAGAAGGCCGCAGGCGCCGCCCTTTCCGCCAAGCGGGGCGACACGCCCAAGAGCAAGCTGCAAGGCGCATCGCGGTCGATGGAAAAGTCCATGACCGAGAAGGAACTGGAGGAACTTGCCTCGACGAGCCGCAAGGGGAAGCCCGAACACAAGCGCAAGGACTGAAGCGGCCCATGGAACAGTTCTTCACCGCCGTGGCCAACAAGGTTTCCGGCATGGCGGGGCGGCCCGCGACGTTCATCTTCGCACTCGCCATCATCATCGGCTGGGCGCTGAGTGGCCCCCTGTTCCTGTGGAGCGACACCTGGCAGCTCGTGGTCAACACGGGCACGACCATCATAACCTTCCTGATGGTCTTCCTGATCCAGAACAGCCAGAATCGCGACGCCGCGGCAATGCAGGCCAAGCTGGACGAACTGATCCGCGCGGTGGACAAGGCGCGCGAGGGCTTCGTCGGGATCGAGCACCTGACCGACGACGAGATCTGCCGCCTGCGCTCGGCGCTGGAACGGGAAGTCGGGATCGCGACCGACAAGCAGTCGACGACTGACGATTCGGTCGAGCGTCTGCTAGACCGCACCTGACACTGGCGCGGAGAGCATCGAGAATGCACCGGATCGAAACCGACAGCCTGGGCGAAGTGCGCGTGCCCGCAGATGCCTATTGGGGCGCCCAGACGCAGCGAAGCATCGAGAACTTTCCGTTCGGCGAGATGGAGCGGATGCCGATTGGCATCATTCGCGCACTGGCGCTGGTAAAACGGGCAGCGGCGGGGGTGAACCGGGCACACGGGCTAGACCCGACGCTGGCCGACGCCATCGAACGGGCCGCCGCCGAAGTGGTCGACGGCAAGCTGGACGACCAGTTCCCGCTGGTCATCTGGCAGACCGGCAGCGGCACCCAGTCCAACATGAACGCCAACGAAGTCATCGCAGGGCGCGCCAACGAGATCCTTACCGGCAAGCGCGGAGGCAAGAGCCCGGTCCATCCCAATGACCACGTAAACATGGGCCAGTCCTCGAACGACACCTTCCCTACCGCGCTGCACGTCGCGGCCGTCGAGGCGCTGAACCGAGACCTGCTGCCCGCGCTGGGACGGCTGCGGGGCGCGCTGGCGGGCGCGGCGCTCGCGTGGAAGGATATCGTCAAGATCGGGCGAACCCACTTGCAGGATGCGACCCCGCTGACACTGGGGCAGGAGTTTTCCGGCTATGCCGAGCAGTTGCGCGGCATCGAAGCGCACCTGAAGGCCGCCGAGACGCACCTTCTGCGACTGGCGCAAGGCGGGACTGCGGTGGGGACCGGGCTCAATGCGCCGGAAGGCTTTGGCGACGCCATGGCGGCAGAAATCGCCGCATTGACCGGCAGGCCCTTCGTTTCCGCGCCGAACAAGTTCGAAGCGCTCGCCAGCAACGACGCTCTTGTCCAGTTTTCGGGGACGCTTTCGACGCTGGCGGTGGCGCTGACCAAGATTGCCAACGACATCCGCCTGCTGGGTTCCGGCCCGCGCTCAGGCCTTGGCGAGCTGGAATTGCCGGCCAACGAACCGGGCAGTTCGATCATGCCCGGCAAGGTCAACCCGACGCAGGCCGAAATGCTCACGATGGTGGCGGCGCAGGTGATCGGCAATCATCAGGCCGTGACCGTGGGAGGGATGCAGGGGCATCTGGAACTCAACGTGTTCAAGCCGATGATCGGCGCCGCCGTGCTGCGATCGGTCCACCTGCTGTCGACCGGCATGACAAGCTTTGCCACCCGCTGCGTCGAAGGGATCGAGCCGAACCGGCGGCGGATCGCGGACCTTGTCGAACGCTCGCTCATGCTTGTGACCGCGCTGGCGCCGGAGATCGGGTACGACAACGCGGCGAAGATCGCCAAGCACGCGCACGAGCATGACCTGAGCCTGCGACAGGCGGCGCTGGCGCTGGGACTGGTTGACGAGGCGACGTTCGACCGGCTTATCCGACCGGGGGACATGGTCTAGACCTGCGTCCTGCCCCTAAACGTCCGGGAGGGACTGTTGGGCCATTCCCCAGCCGCGCAGCGACTTGCCTTCGCTACGCTTGAGTAGTCCTGCCGTATCGCCGATGCAGAAGGGGTGGGCGTTCGCGAAGTCGTCGAGTTCCTCCCAGGCGATCGGCACCGCGACGGGAGCGTTGGCGCGGGCGCGCGCCGAATAGGGCATGACAGCGGTGCTGCCGCGCCGGTTGCGGAGCCAGTCGATGAAGATGCGGCCCTTGCGCCTGGCCTTGCTCATCGTTGCGACGTAGCGATCGGGTTCCGCCAGGGCGAGCGCGCGGGCAAAACGTTCGGCAAAGCTGGCGTGAGCCTCCCAGGTGTGGTCGGGCCGCAGCGGCACGACGACGTGAACGCCCTTGCCGCCGGAAAGCATGGCAAAGCTGACGAGACCGAGGTCGGACAGGCGGTCACGAATATCGCGGGCGGCGCGCTTGACGTCGTTGAAATCGAGCCCCTCGTCGGGATCGAGGTCGATGACCATCCGTTCGGGCGCCTCGACATCGCTTGCCAGAGAACACCAGCCGTGGAACTCGATCGTGCCCATCTGCACGCACGAGAGAATGCCGGCGGCGTCACTGACGAACAGATACTCCTCCTCGTTGCCATCCTTCTCGCGGATCGGAACGTGGTGGACGTGTTCGCCGAACGAGCCGCTATCGTGCTTCTGGAAGAAGCAGTGGCGCGCGCGCCCCTGAGGACAGCGGACGAGGCTGACGGGGCGGTTGGCGATGAACGGGAGCATCGCGGGCGCCATCGCGGCGTAGTAATCGGCAAGGTCGCCCTTGGTCTGGCCGCTTTCGGGAAAGATCACCCGCTCGCGATTGCTGATCGGCACGATTTCCGGCTGAACGACCAGCGGGGCGGGCCGTTCGGGGACGACGTCCGCGGCCTTCTTGTCTTCGCGCAGACCGACGAAGCTGGCGTGGCGGACACGGCCTTCGGCGGTAAATTCGGCAAAGGCGATTTCCGCGACGAGTTCGGGTTTCAGCCAGGTCACGCCGCGCGCTTCGGTTATGGGCACATCGAGCGGACCTTCGTCGACCTTGAGGGCTTCGAACCGGGTGGCGAGGTCTTGCAGCAGGTCCTCGTCAAAGCCGGTGCCCACCTTGCCCTTGTAGACCAGCGCCTTTCCCTCGCGCTGGGCCAGGAGAAGCGAGGCGAAAGGGCGGCGGCGGGCGCTGGACCGGGTGAAGCCGACGACGATGAATTCCTGGCGGGCCACGCACTTCACCTTCAGCCAGTTCTGCGTCCGCTTGCCCGCATAGGCCGCGTCCGCGCGCTTGCAGATGATCCCTTCCTGCCCCGCGCCGCACAGCGCGCCAAGCAGCTTTTCGCCGCCGCCGATGATGTGGTCGGCGACGTGGATCGGCGGCGAGACCCCGGCAAGCAGCGCGGCGAGCTTCTGCTTGCGCTCTACATTGGGCAGGGGCTTCAGGTCTTCGCCTTCGAGTTCCAGCAAGTCGAAGGCGTGGAACGACAAGGCATCACCCTCGCCCTGTTCGCCATGCCCGCGCTTGAGCACGGCTTGAAGCCGCGAGAAATCGGGATTGCCATCGGCATCGGCGGCGACGATCTCGCCGTCGATCAGGCACGACGGCAGCTTGAGCCCGGCGAGATGGCGGGCAAGCGGCGCGAACTTTTCGGTCCAGTCGAGACCGCTGCGGGTGAAGACGCGGACCTCGGTTCCCCGCACTGCGACGAGCGCGCGGTAGCCGTCGAACTTGATCTCGTACAGCCATTGGCGCCCATCGGGCACCGTATCGACCAGGGTTGCGAGCTGGACGGGCTGGAAGGCGGGTAGCGGTGCGTTCCGGCGCGCCCTGGACGGTGCCTTGCCGCGCGCCTTGCCGACCTTGCGGTTATGCGTGCCTGCTTCTTCCATCACCGAAGCGAAGGCCTTGCCGCGCTTGCCTTTGAGCGAATGGCTGCCAGCCTTGTCGGAGGCGATTTCGGCCATGGTGCGGCCGGTGAGGACGCTGGTCAGGCCGCGCTCGACGAGCTGGTCGCCCTGGCCCGCATAGGCGTCGTCCAGCTTGCGCAGGAGCCAGTTGTCGCGCTTTTCATTGCCGCGACGCTTGAGGCGGACAAGCAGCCATTCGCCCTTCATCCGCTCCCCCTCGAGGCGGAAATGGAGGTGCCCCTTTTCCAGATCCTTGGCGCTCTTGCCCTCGACCGGCTCCCAGGTGCCCTTGTCCCAGAGCATGACGGTGCCGCCCCCGTACTCGCCTTCGGGGATGATGCCTTCGAACCGGGCGTATTCGAGGGGGTGGTCCTCGGTCTGGACAGCGAGGCGCTTGTCGTCGGGATCGGGGCTAGGGCCCCGGGTCACGGCCCAACTCTTGAGCACGCCATCAACCTCCATGCGGAAGTCCCAGTGCAGGCGGGTGGCGTCGTGCTTCTGGACGATGAAGAGATTGCCCGTGGCGCTGGACTTGCGCTTGCCGGCAGGTTCCGCAGTGCGCGCGAAGTCGCGCTTGGCGTTGTAGGCGGCGAGCGGATCGTTGCGCCCCATGGCTCACGCCCGCTTGCGTGCGCGGGGCGCGGCGGCCTTGCGGCGAGGACGGCCCTCGCCTTCCCCGGCATTGCCCTCGCCCAGCGACTTCTTGAGCGCAGCCATGAGGTCGATGACGTTGCCGCCGCTGGGCGCCGCGTCGGCTTCCGGGTCCTCGACGATGCGCTTGCCCTTGGCCTTGACCTTCTTCTCGATGAGCGCGTGGAGCGCGTCGACGTAGCGGTCGTGGAATTGTTCGGGCGCGAACTTCGCGGTCTTCTTCTCGATCAGGCTGGCGGCGAGATCGAGCAGTTCGGGGTCGGCATCGCGCGCGGGAATGTCGCGGAACCAGTTCTGCGCGCGCTGCACCTCGTCGGCATAGCGCAGCACTTCCATGACGAGGCCGCGTCCGCAGGGCTTGATCGAGACGAGCTGTTCGCGCCCGCGCACCGAAAGCTGGCCGAGCCCGACCTTGCCGG
Source organism: Novosphingobium aromaticivorans DSM 12444 (assembly GCF_000013325.1). Taxonomy (GTDB): domain Bacteria; phylum Pseudomonadota; class Alphaproteobacteria; order Sphingomonadales; family Sphingomonadaceae; genus Novosphingobium; species Novosphingobium aromaticivorans. Next base: position 1,779,010 of record NC_007794.1, on the reverse strand, counting down.
TGGTCCGCAACGCTTCGCGCAGGACGATGTAGGCGTCCTCGGCAAGATCGTCGGCGGGGACCACGAAATAGGGCTTTTCGTAGTAGAGCACGTCGACTTCGGCGGCATCGACGAACTGGACGAGTTCAAGCGTCTTGCGGCTTTCGATGCGGACGGATTCGATCTCCTCGTCGTCGAGCAGGACGTAGTTTCCCCGCGAGACCTCGTAGCCCTTGACGATCTCCTCGCGGTCGACCGGCCCCACGCCGGGCGCGACCTTTTCATAGCGGATGCGCTTGCCGCTGGGTTCGTGGATCTGGTGGAAGCTGATGGCAGCGCCACTTCGCGTGGCGGGGTAGACCTCGACCGGGATCGAGACCAGCGCCAGGCGAAGCTGCCCTTGCCAGAAGGCGCGCGCGGCCACGGTCAGCGCCCCCCGGAAAGGGGCAACGCGGCGGGGCGCGGCGAGCGGGAAAGATGGTCTGCCATACCAGGGACTATCGCCGAAGCCCCGCTACGGTTCCCGGCCAACCGCCCGGTTCAGCCCGTGCGCGTGAGTTCGGCTTCCATCATCTTGCGCATCTCGAACTTCTGCGCCTTGCCGGTGACTGTCATGGCGAAGGCTTCGACCACGCGGACATGGCGCGGCACCTTGTAGTGTGCGATGCGGCCCTTGCAGTGGGCGAGGATATCGTCGTGCGAGAGCGCGTGGCCGGACCGCGCGATGACCCAGGCGCAGACTTCCTCGCCGAACTTCTCGTCCGAAACGCCGAAGACCTGCGCATCCTGAACGGCGGGATGGGTGAGGAGAAACTCCTCAATTTCACGCGGGTAGATATTCTCACCGCCGCGGATGATCATGTCCTTGATGCGGCCGGTGATACGGACATAGCCATGTTCGTCCATCGTCGCGAGATCGCCGGAATGCATCCAGCCCTCGCCGTCGATGGCTTCTGCTGTCTTTTCCGGATCGTCCCAGTAACCCAGCATGACGGCATATCCGCGCGAGCAGTATTCGCCCTGCTGGCCGATGGGCAGCGTTTCGCCATCGAGCCCGACGATCTTCGCCTCGGCATGGGGATGGACACGGCCGACAGTGCCGACGCGCTCTTCCAGCGGATCGTCGGTCGCTGTCTGGGTGGTGAGCGGACTGGTCTCGGTCATGCCATAGCCGATGGTCACCTCGGTCATGTTGAGGCGGTCCATGACCTGGCGCATCGTGCTGACCGGGCAAGGCGAGCCGGCCATGATGCCGGTGCGCAAGGTCGATACGTCGTAGCGGTCAAGGTCCGGCTGCGCGAGGATGGTGATGAACATCGTCGGCACGCCATAGAGCGCGGTGCAGCCCTCCTCGGCCACCGCCGCGAGCGCAAGCTGCGGATCGTAGGCCTCGCCGGGGTAGACCATCGCCGCCCCGCTGGCGAGCGCGGCAAGATTGCCCAGGACCATGCCGAAGCAGTGGTAGAGCGGCACCGGGATGCAGATGCGGTCGCGCTGGGTCAGCTTGATCGTGCGGGCGGTGAAATGGCCGTTGTTGAGGATGTTGCGATGGGTGAGCGTGGCGCCCTTGGGAAAGCCGGTGGTGCCGCTGGTGAACTGGATGTTGATCGCATCGTTCTGGTTCAGCGCAGCCTCGGCGGCGGCAAGGCGTGCGGCGTCCGGTTCGGCACGCAGGGCCTCCCATGGCTCGAAGCCGTCGTGGCGATCCGCGCCGAGCACGACCATGCAGCTTACGCCCGGCAGCTTGTCCGGCCCCAGTTCGCGCAGCATCGCCACATAGTCGCTGGTCTTGAAGCGCGCGGCGGTGACAAGGAAGGTGCAGCCGACCTTGTTCAGCGCGTACTCGACCTCGCTGGTGCGATAGGCGGGATTGATGGTAACGAGGATCGCACCGATCCGCGCGGTCGCGAACTGGAGGACGGTCCATTCCGCGCAGTTCGGCGCCCATATGCCGACACGGTCGCCCTTGGCCACGCCCCTGTCGAGCAGGCCCGTGGCGATACGATCGACCTCTGCGTCGAGCTGGGCCCAGGTCCAGCGGATCTGCTGGTGGCGCGATACCAGGGCAAGCTCGTCGCCCCAGAGCGCCGCCGCATCGCGCAGTGCCTGGCCGATGGTCTTTTCAAGAAGGGGCTCGTCGGCGGGCCCCTTCGCGTAGGACAACTGCGTCATCGCTTGATGTTCACCACTTGGGTCTGAGTATATTCGGCAAGGCCCTCGACCGACTGCTCGACGCCCAGACCGCTGCTCTTGAAGCCGGCCATCGGGATGTGCGGGCCGATGGCGATGTGCTGGTTGACCCAGACCTGACCGCTTTCGATGCGCGAGGCGATATCGGCCGCGCGGGCGACGTCCTTCGACCAGACCGAACCGCCAAGCCCGTAGTCCGAGGCGTTGGCGCGGGCGATGACGTCCTCGACATCGTCGAAACGGATCAGCGGCAGGATCGGTCCGAACTGTTCCTCGTCGACGATGCGGTCGCCGTCGGTCACGTCGCGCACGATGGTCGGGCGAATGAAGTAGCCGGCGCGTTCCATGACCTCGCCACCTGCCACGATGGTCCCTTCCTCGCGCGCGGCATCGAGGAAGCCCTTGACCTTCTCGAACTGCATGGCGTTCTGGATCGGGCCGATCTGGGTGCCCTGCTGCAAGCCGTCGTCGACGACGGCCGCTTGCGCCAGCCGCGCCAGTTCGCCGCACATCGCGTCGTAGATGTCGGAGTGGACATAGGCCCGCTTGACCGCGAGGCAGACCTGACCGTTGTTGAGGAAGGCATTGCCGAAGATCGCCTGCGCGGTTTCGCGCACGTCGACGTCTTCGAGCACGATGGCGGGATCGTTGCCGCCGAGCTCCAGCGTCACGCGCTTCAGCGTGTCGGCGCCGCTTGCGGCAATGCGCTTGCCCGTGGCGGTCGAACCGGTGAAGCCCACCTTCGCGACATCCGGATGAGCCGTCAGGTGCGGGCCGAGATCGTTGGCGTCGGTGATGATGTTGACGACGCCCGCCGGGAACACGTCGCGGCAGATCTCGCCCAGGATCAGTGCGCAAACCGGCGTGGTCGGCGCGGGCTTGAGGACGATGGCGTTGCCGGCGAGCACCGCAGGCCCGATCTTCCAGCAGGCGACGAGCAAGGGGAAGTTCCAGGCGATGATGCCCACGACAACCCCGAGCGGCCGATGCCTGACCGCTATGTAGCCACTTTCGTCATCCTGGATCACCCGGTCCGGCAATTCCAGGGTGGCGTAGTGGCGCAGGTATCCGTCCGTCCAGGCGAGTTCGCCCAAGGCTTCGGCCAGCGGCTTGCCCTGCTCCATCGTCAGCACGCGCGCGATCTCGTCCTTGCGGGCGGCAATTGCGTCGGCAAGTTCGATGAGCTTGGCCTGCCGTCCGGCCCACGGCACGGCAGACCAGCCGGGCACTGCCGCCTTCGCCGCCGCAATGGCGGCGTCGGCCTGGGCAGCGGAGGCGCGGGGAACCGTGCAGAACGGCTCCCCCGTGGCCGGGTTGATCACGTCCATCGTCATGTCGCCATCGACGAGGTTGCCGCCGATCAGCAGCTTGTAGTCAGCCATTTTCCTCTCCCGGCGGCTTTGCCGCCTTGTTCTTCAGGATGTCAGAACTTCGCGCCCACTGTCACGCCGTAAGTGCGCGGATTGCCGATGTGGTTGTAGTCGAAGCCGAAGCCCGCCAGCAGGTCCACGCGCGAGGTGAAGTAGAACTTGTTGGACAGGTTCTTGCCCCAGACCGAGGCATTGAAGCGCCCGTCGGCGCTTTCCCAGTCGATGTGCCCGCCGACCAGCGCGTAGGAAGTCTGGCGCAGGCGGGGGATGTTGAGCACTTCGAAGAACTGGCTCGACTGGTAGGCCACGTCCGGGTGGACCGAGAGCTTGCCCATGTCGCCATCGACCAGCGTCAGGTCGATCGTGGCGTTGAAGGTAAAGGTCGGTGCGTTGGACAGGCGGTTGCCGGAAACGTCCACGCCGCTCACGCTGCCGCGCTGGATCTTTGTGGCAAGGACGCCCATGCCGCTGTGCAGGGTCAGCCGGTCGCTGGCGCGGATCGTCAGCTCGGCCTCGCCGCCATAGATGCGCGACTTGGGAATGTTCAGCAGCGTCTGCGAGCCCAGTACCGGGTCGACGTTGATGAACTGCTGGTTGCGGTAGTCGTAGTAGAACCCGGCCACGTTGAGCGTGATGCGGCGGTCGAGGAACTGCGTCTTCGCGCCGACTTCGTACGAGGTCACCTGCTCGGGCTTGGCGACCGAAAGCTCCGACGGATCGAAGAAGGCCTGCGCGTTGAAGCTGGGCGCGCGGTAGCCCCGGCTGACGCTGGCGTAGAGCAGGTTGCCATCGGCCAGCTTGTAGTCGAGGCCGATCTTCCCGGAGAGGTTGTCCTGCGAATAGCTGAGCGAGGACAAGGGGATCAGGTTGGCCACCTCGGACCCGTCGACGCCCAGCGCATCGGAGCGGAAGCCGCTCTGCCGGCCCGTATCGTGGGTATAGCGCAGGCCGCCACGCAGGGTCACCGCATCGGTGACCTGGTACTTGAGGTCCGAATAGATCGCGTAGCTCTTCTTCACCTGGTCGAAGCGGTTGCGGAAGAGGCAGGCGATGCCATCGTCGCTGCCATCTTCGTTGGTCAGGCCTTCGACGCAGTCGTCTGCCGTGACGATGTTGTCGCCGGTAAGGTCAATGTCCTTGCCGATCTCGAAGGCAGTCTCGTTGTAGACCTTCTCGCGGTTGAAGTAGGCGCCGAGGATGAAATCGAACGGGCCACCGGTGTCGCTGGTCAGGCGCAGGTCCTGCGCGAACTGGGTGGCGCGGTCGGTATAGGGGATTTCGAGCAGTTGCGAGGCGGTGCCGTCGGTGTCCTCGTAGAAGAACAGGTTGCCCTTGTCCCACGAGGTGATGCTGGTGACGGTCAGCGTATCCGACACGTCGAAGTTGCTGGTAAGCGCGACCGAATAGGTGCGCGCCTTGCGCTTGGTGGCGATGTTCGAGGCGATCTCCCAGCGGTCGAGACCGGGGCGATTGACGTCTTCGGGCTGGGCATAGATGCCATAGTTCTGCGGGTTCTGGTAGCTGGTCGACGCGCGCAGGACGAAGCGGACGGTATCGCTCGCCTCGAAGTTCAGCGTGCCTCGGATGGCGTACTCGTCGGTCGAGGCGAGATCGGGCTTGCCCGGGACCACGTTCTTGAACCAGCCATCGGCCCGGGCATAAGTGCCCGCGATGCGCAGGGCCGCCTTTTCGCCCAGCGGCACGTTGACCGCGCCGTTGAGGTCGAAGCGGTCATAGTTGCCATAGCCGGCGCTGAAATAGCCGCTGGTCTCGCCCAGCTTCGCACTGTTGGCGATGATGTTGACCGCGCCGCCGGTGGTGTTCTTGCCATAGAGCGTGCCCTGCGGCCCGCGCAGTACCTCGACGCGCTCAAGGTCGAACATGGTGACGCCGAGGAAGGCGAAGTTGCCCTTGTAGACTTCGTCGTAATAGGTTGCGACGGGGCTCGACTGGTTGAGGCTGTAGTCGGACATCGATACGCCGCGCAGCGCGAAGATCGGCGTGTTGTCGCCCACGATCGACGTGAGCTGAAGATTGGCGACCTTGGTCACCAGGCTGTCCACGCTGCCGACCCGCGCCTTGGCAAGCGTATCGCCGCCGATGGCCGAGACCGAGATGGGGACCGATTGCAGGCTTTCCGCACGCTTGGTTGCGGTCACGACGATCTCGCCGTCGGGCACGGCCCTGTCGGATTGCACTTCCTGCGCCAATACGGGCGCTGCGGCGAAAATGGATGCGGCGGCTACCCCTGCCAGCGCGATTCCACGGTAAAGACGTTCCCTCATGTCTTGCCTCCCAATCAGGGCATGTGTGGTTCTGTTCTGTCCTGCGTGAACCCTGCGACCAGTCGCGCTCTCATATCGGCACGTTCGAGCCGCAGGGGGTGGCGCCGCAATTGCCCGATCTCTTCCGGGGTATAAGGCCGGAAGTCGGCGGGCATGTGCGCCGGATCAAATGTGTAGAGCGTCCAGTTGACGAGGTTCGCCAGCCGGACATTGTCGAGATCGACGGTCGAGACCCCGGGCACGCGGCCCAGGAATTCCCGCCCGCCGGGGACGCCGAGAAAGCGCGCGACGACATGTTTCATCGGCGGATTGGATCGGTCGTCGCCGCTCCCGTCCGGCCGATGGCATCCCTGGCACTTCAGCATGTAGTCGATGCGCGCCTGTTGCGGGCTGGTTACCCCGCGCATCGCAGGCTCGCCGGCCCGGACCGCTGCACCCACGGCCGTCGCGGCCACGAGTGCCGCCAATCCGAGCGCGGCCCGCTTCATTTCCCGCCTACCCCGGCATGGAGTTTGGCGACATCAGCGGCGGAGAGGCCGGAACCCGATGCCCGGTGCCCGGCCACCTCCTTGTCGGTGAAGGGCTTGAAGGCAGGGCCCGTCTTCGCAATCTGCGTGCCGACGTGGTTGAGGACGGCAGCAGTCGTCGCATCGTCCAGCACCTGGGCTGGCATGACGCCGCGATAGGGCTTGCCTTCCACGGTGATCGGCCCCGAAAGCCCCTTGATCACCGCGAGCGCGAGATAGCGGCGGCCGGCGGACTTGGCGGCCAGCGCGCGGAAATCGGCACCCAGCGGGGGATAGGCGCCCGGAACGCCCGCGCCGGTGCGTGTGTGGCAAGCCGCGCAGCGGGCAAAGACCGTCGCTCCATCGGGCGCGGCATCCGCCGGCAATGCGAGCGCGAGCAGCGCAGCCGCGGGGACGAGGCCGAAAAGCGCCTTCATTTCGGCGCGTCCAGCGCGACGCCGACAATCACCGCCGTCGAGCAGTTGTAGACGCTGCTTTCGGTGCCCAGGCACCAGTTGTAGTCGTTGTTCGACTGCGGCCGCACCTGCGGGCGGTCGCCCTCGTTGCGGTTGCAAAGGCACTGGCCGCACGAAGAGGTGCCGCAGCAGTCGTTGTAGCTGATCACATAGGCGCGGTTGTCGGCGGGGTTGGTGCAGGTGCCGATCCAGGTGATCGGCGACATCTCGGTTCCCGGCGGGCAGGAGTTCACCGTGCCGCCGCAGCAGGAGCAGAGAAAGCCGTCGATCGCGCAATAGCGCCAGTAATCGCAGCTCGACTGGTCGCCCGGATCCTGCGGATTGCCAGACGAGATGGGAGCATGGGTTGCGCCCCCTCCCCCGTGCGGCGATCCGCTGGCCGCGCGGGCCACGGGAAGCACGGGGAAAGCAGCGGCACCGGTGATCGCGGCGCCCAGCCAGGCTAGCGTGCTGCGGCGAGAACTGCGGCGGGCGACGCCGCGGGCAAGGCGTTCAGTCCACTTGTCGAAACCGGCCATGGGTCAGGCCTCCTTCTGGCGGCGGGCGAGGAAATCCTGGATCGAGGCCACGCCCCGCTCCTTGGCCTCGAAAAGGCTTTCAAGGTGTTCGCGGCTGTTGACGAGGCCGAGCGAAGCAACGCGCCCGGCTTCGTCGAGCAGGACCGCGTAGGGCAGCTTCGAGACGCCGAAGGCGCGGCCAAGGGCTTCGGAAAGGACGGTCGGAACATTTTCGAGGCCGTTCAGGTCACGCAGGCGCTGGTACTCCGCCTTGGAACCGTCGCCAGCGATCACGATGTCCAGCCAGTCGGCCTCGGCGGTTGCCGCAGAACGGACCACGGGGAGCAGCGACTTGCACACCGGGCAGTCGGGCGAGGCGAAGAACAGAAGCTGGCTGCGCCCGTCCCGCTTGCCACCGATCTCGACCGGGGCGCCCTCGATGGTGGTGACCGTCATCGGGCTGGCGGTCTCGCCGATCTTCACATTCTGGTGCAGTGTCAGGGCCCCTGCCGGGGCAATGCGTTCGTGGAGAATGCCGACCTGACGGGCAAGCGCCGCGATCAGCAGGCCCTCGACGATAACGGCGGTCCACAACAGGATCTGGGACGTCAGCATCACGACTTCCTCCAGCGAGGATGGGGAATGGCAAGGATTTCCGAAGCGCCCAGATAGAGCGCAAGAAGTCCGGCGGCGGCGAACGGAGCGTCGAGCCCGAACGGCGCCGCCGGCAGGGTGGATACGAGAAATGCAAACCCGGCGAGCACCAGGGGACGGGCGACGAGCGGCGCGTCGACAGCCTTTTCACGGGCGACGAGATCGCAACCGCAATCAAGCGTCTGCCCGCGCAGCCGGAACAGCGCGGCGGCATATCCCGACCATAGAACCGCCGCGATGAGTGCGCCGGTGGCTCGCAAGTCCGGCACGAACAGGCAGACAGCCGCGACCAGTTCCACCGTGCCGGCGGCGATCAGGGCAAGCAGGCCCTGGCCGCGCAAACCGGACAGCCTGCCCGCGACGCTTGCCAGCCTTTCGTGCTGGAGCGCCTTGTGCAGGGCGGAACCGCCCAGCAGAAGCGCAAGAAAGAGGGGGAGCGCGGCCACGTCAGGGTGCCGTGATGACGATGGGATTGGCACCGCCGGCAGTGCCGAGCGAGCGCACGAGCGCGCCGGTCGCCGGGTCGTGAACATCGATGGTGCCATCCCCGCGCGCAACGACCAGGCGGGGCGTCGCCTCGCGGGTCAGCGCGATCGCAGACGCGACCCCGTTGAGCGCGATCCGGCCCACGCGGGCCTTCTTCACCGTGTCGATGACCCAGACCTCGGTGCCGCCGTCCTTGTGGCTGCCCTCGCGCCCGTTAGGGCTCATCAGGACGTAGAGCTTGCCCGCGCCATCGGCGGCGATGACCTGCCAGCCGCCCGGACGCCATTCGGGGGCGGCGCCATCGGCAGTGCCGATGTTGAAGCTGCCGGGAAGCGGGCGCGCCACGTCACCCGAGAAATCGAAAGCCTGGATCTGCCCGCGATAGCTGACGAACCATGCAGTCCTGCCGACCCACGCGGGCGTGCTGAACAGCGGCTGGTTGTCGATGTCCTGCACCTTCTCGACCGTCTTCGACGAGACCGCCTGGCCATCAGGGCCAAGCTTGACGCTGAACAGCGAGCCATCGGCGCAGAAGCTGGTAAATCCACGTTCGCCGGTGGGATAGAGCTGGGCGCAGCCCGGCAGGTCGATCTCGGCAATCACCTTGCGCGCATCGATGTCGAGGACGCTGACCGACTGGGCCGGGGTGAAGTTGGCGACCAGCGCCCACTTCTCGCCGTTCGTGAACTGGAAGAGCTGCGGATAGGTGACCGACTGCTGGCGCTTGCCGCCCGGCATGACGATTTCACCCTTGGGCTGGAGCGTGGCCATGTCCCAGATGGTCACGGCGTCGGTACGCTCACCCCGCGTGAGCCGGGAATAGAATGTCTCGGACGTCAGTATCTCGCCACGGCTAGGCGAGACCAGCATGTTGGCGAACTGGGCCGCGCGAACCATGCCCTTCACCGGATGGTCGGTCGACGCGGTGTCCACCACCATGACCCGTCCATCGACGATCGAGCTGAAATGAAAGTCGTGGATCAGCACGACACTGGCCGGCCACTGGGACGGAAGTTTGGCCGACGCCGGAATGGGCTCCTCCGGCAGAGGTTTGGGATACGGCGCCTTTGCGGCCGGAGTTGCGGCGAGCGCCGCACCGGAAACGGAAAGGGCAAGGGCCAGCGCAAACAACCTCATCCGGAACTCCCTGGCGTCTGGCCGGTCATCGCCGGCTACAGGGGTATAGTCTCAAAAGGGCAACAAATCTGTCAAGTGACCTAAATTTGTCAGGTGACAGGTTTTTCCGCTGGCGCTAATGTCGGAGCGTATGCAAGGAAAAACCGATATGTATCAAAAGGAAGATGCGCCAAAATTCGTGACCGACATGATCATGCCGGAACGCGAAGGGGGGTATCTGAAGGGTCACGAGACCCGAGAGCTGATCCTGCGTACCGCCCTCACCATCCTGATCGAGGAAGGTTACCGGGCCATGTCGATGCGCCGAGTCGCGGCGGCCTGCGACTTGAAATTCGGCAACCTTACCTACCACTATCGCAGCCGCGAGGACCTGGTCCGGGCGATGATGGACGCGGTGATCCGCAGCTACGAGATCGAGTTCGAGGACATCATGCACATGCCCGGGGTCCCGCCCGAAGAGCGCCTGCGCCGCATGTGCATGCTGATCCTCGACGACATCCGCTCGAAGAAGACCACCCGCTTCTTCCCCGAGCTGTGGGCGCTGTCCAATCACGATCCATTCGTGCTCGAACGCATTCAGGATCTCTATGTCCGCGCCCGCGCGCCGCTTCTGGAGATCATCACCGAGATGCGGCCCGACCTGCCACCGATGGACCGCGAGACGGTGTCACTGTTCATATCGGGCTCGATGGAGGGAATGACCATCTTCGCGGGCCACGAAAAGCCGTTCGAACCGCGCATGCCGCAGATCGAGCGAGTGGCGGTCCATGCCTTCTGCAACCTGGTGAAGACGATCACTTCCGAACAGATCAGGGGGTTGGCAACCGCCTGACGGGATAGCCCTGCATCTTCTTGATGCGCCGTAGCGAGAAACTGGAGCGCATGGCGGACACGCCCGGCAACCGCGCCAGGCAATCGCGGTGAATGCGGTCGTACTGATCGAGATCGCAGGCAGCCACGCGCAGGAGATAGTCCGCCGCGCCCGACATGAGGTGGCATTCGAGAATGTCGTCGAAGTCCCCCACCGCACGCTCGAACCTGTCCATCACCTCGCGACTCTGGCTGGTGAGCGTGATCTCGACAAAGACTTCCACCGTAAGGCCCAGCAGCCGCGGCTCGAGGCGGGCGCCATAGCTGGCGATCACGCCTGACTGTTCCAGAGCCTTGATGCGGCGATGACACGCCGAAGGAGAGAGCGAGACCTTTTCGGCGAGGTCGGAGATGGACAGCGCCGAGTCGGCCTGGATCGCTTCAAGCAGAGCGAGGTCAGCACGATCCATGAAAATTCTTCCCGATTATGCGGTGAAATCCGAAAAATATCACCAAACAGCCACATCGCAAGGCTGCAAATAGGCAAGAACTGCCGGGACCATCGCGATAGTCTTGCGTTTACCAGGAGACCACGAGCCACAGGAGCTTGTCATGCGCGTCGGAACCGTCCGTGAAATCAAGAACCATGAATACCGCGTCGGGCTTACCCCCGAAAGCGTCCGCGAACTCGTCGCCCATGGCCACGAAGTGTGGGTCGAAGCCGGCGCGGGCAACGGCATAGGAGCAAGCGACGCCGACTACGAAGGCGCGGGCGCGATCATCAAGGCCGATGCCAGGACCGTGTTCGACGGTTGCGAGATGATCGTGAAGGTCAAGGAACCCCAGGCCGTCGAGCGCGCGATGCTGCGCCGTGGCCAGGTGCTCTACACTTATCTCCATCTCGCACCCGATCCGGAACAGACCGCCGACCTCGTCAAGTCCGGCGTCACCGCGATCGCCTATGAAACCGTCACCGGCGCGGGCAATGCCCTGCCCCTGCTCAAGCCCATGAGCCAGGTCGCAGGTCGCATGTCGATCCAGGCTGGCGCGACAGCGCTCGAAAAGGCCAACGGGGGCCGGGGCGTGCTGCTTGGCGGCGTACCGGGCGTGCTGCCGGGCAAGGTCGTCGTCATCGGCGGCGGCGTGGTGGGGTTCAATGCGGCGCAGATGGCCGTGGGGCTTGGCGCCGACGTGACCATCCTCGACCGCGACCCTGACGTGCTCGAACGCCTCGACAACCACTTCGAAGGCCGCGCCCGCACGCTCTATTCGGGCAAGGCCGCGCTTGCAGCGCTGGTCGCCGAGGCCGACCTCGTGATCGGCGCCGTGCTGATCCCCGGCGCCGCCGCGCCGAAGCTGGTCACGCGCGACATGCTGGCGACGATGAAGCCCGGCGCGGTTCTCGTCGACGTTGCCATCGACCAGGGCGGCTGCTTCGAGACCAGCAAGGCGACGACCCATGCCGACCCCACCTATGTCGTCGACGGCGTGGTCCACTACTGCGTCGCCAACATGCCGGGCGCGGTTGCACGTACCAGCACCTACGCGCTGAACAACGTCACGCTCCCCCACGCGCTGCGCATCGCGGACAAGGGCTGGAAGGAAGCGCTGCGCGCCGACCCCAACCTCGCAGCGGGCCTGAACGTCCACGAGGGCAAGGTCACTTACGAAGCCGTGGCAACCGAACTGGGATACGAATACACCCCGGTCGCCGACATTCTCGCCTGACCGGGACCGGGGCGGCCTCCTTTAGAAGGTCGCCCCTCCCCGACTACCGCCCGTGCCTAGATCGCGTTGATGTCGACGACGGTCGGGATCGTGTCGTTTAGCAAAACGATCTTCTTGCGCGCGATCCGCCAGCCATCTTCACCGCGCACCAGTCGATAGTCGTAGCGGCCGAAGAAACAGTCGGCGCGATTCATGCGGACATCGAAGCGGTGGCAGACGAACGCCGCCGAGACCCGCGCCGCGTCTTCTTCCTCCGCATCGACCAGCACGTTCGTCACCTGGTGCACGACACGCGGCAGGGGTGTCGAGGCGGTGGATAGGCCGGAAGTCAGGCGCATGACCCGATCCTCGAGATTGCGCCGCCCCTTGTAGTAGATCAGCGAAAGCTCGCGGTCGGGGTCTTCCGTTGTGGTCGTCTCGTCCCGCCAGGCCGGCATCCAGAACTCGACGTCGGGCGTGAACAGGTCGAGCCATTCGGCGAAGCGACCGGTGTCGATCAGCACGGCTTCGCGGAACAGCAGCTCCTCGGCCTCCGCGCGGGACAGGGGCGTGCTCATGCCGCGAACTCCGGTGCCATGCGCGCGGCCCAGGCGCGGTAGTAGCTGTGGTAGAGCGTTTCGTCGCAAAGCTGCGAGTCCGCCAGAACGCTGCGCTGCGGTTCCAGTCCGATACGTTCGGAAAAGCGGTTGCCGCCTTCGACCGAGGCCTCCATCCCCCGCGCATACCCCTGGAGCCAGGGTTCGGTCGTGCCGGCAAAGCCGATCTGGCAGTTTTCGTAAGACACGGTGTCGTCGGGCGTTGCCATGCCGGTGGGGTTGAAGAAGTCCTCGTACTGCCGAATGCGCTGGCGGCGGGCAGCGTCGCTTTCCCCCTTGGGCGCGATGCACCAGGTGCGCATTTCGGTAAGCGCCGGCGAAATCGGGCGGATCACGCGAAGCTGGCTCGACGCGTTCTCCGCGACCTGCAGGTTGGGAAAGATCGTGAGGTTGCGCATGTTGAACATCCAGTCGCGCTTCCCCTCACCCACACGCTCCGCCAGTTGCGCCGCGCGTTCGTAGAGCGGGATCGCGGGGGTGACGCCAAACACACCCCAGTTCAGCACGTGGCCATTTGCCATGCTGAAGCTGCCGCCGCCGACGCCCTTGGTGTCCTCCTTCCAGTAGTCGCTGTTCTCCCACACCGAGGCAACGACCTCTTCGCTGATCTCCTTCTGCCGCCGTTCCAGCACGCGGATGTAGGATGGGTGGGCGGATGTGAAGTGATAGGCGTCGGAACAGTTCTCGAGCTGGAGCTTCCAGTTCGCCTGATAGGTGAAGGTCACCTGCCCGGGCACGAGTTCCAGCCCTTCCTCGCTCTGATCCGCGACGAGATCGAGCAGCTTGGCGGCTTCGCCGAGATGTTCGGCCAGCGGCGGGACTTCAGGCGAAACGCTGCCGAACAGGAAGCCGCGATAGCCTTCAAAGCGCGGGAGGACCGCGAGGCCATGATCGTCGCGGTCGAAGGCATCGGAATAGCACCCGGCCGCCTTCCATTTCACGGCCTTGTTGCGGCCGGCGCTGTCGAACGACCAGCTATGGTACGGACAGACGTGCAGCCGCGCGTTGCCTTGCCGCACTTGCGCCAGGCGCGCGCCCTTGTGCGGGCAGGAATTGACGAAGGCGCGCAACACGCCCTCCCCGTCGCGCTGGACCATGACCGGCACGCGCCCGGCGGAGGTGGTGAAGAAATCGTGCGGACCGGACGCCTGCGATTCCATGCCGAGAAAGACCCATCCGCCCTCGAACAGGCGGCGCATTTCCGCGTCGAACACGCTTTGGTCGGTGAAGATCGCGCGGTTCACGCGGAACACGCCTTGCGAAGGGCGGTCGTCGATAAGGTCGGAAAGGCGCAAGGTCACAGCACCACCGCTTCGACCAGCGTCGGCACGTCGGCGGCGAGCGACCAGCGCAGCGCCTCGTCGAGCGATGCCGCGTCCTCGGCGCGGCGTGCGACGATGCCGTGGCCTTCGGCAAGCTTGCAGAAGTCCAGTTCCGGGAACTGCGTGCCGACGAGCTGCTGCATGCCGAAATGACGCCCGAAATGGTGCAGCGCCTCATAGCGGTTGTTCTTGAGGATGAGGAAGCTGACCGGCAGGCCATGCTGCGCCGCCGCGTGGAGCCCCTGGATCGCGTACATGGCGGAACCATCGCCAAGCAGCGCAATGACCTTGTCGTCCGGCCGCGCCATCGCCATGCCCACAGCGGCCGGAAGCCCGTGGCCGAGCCCGCCGCTGGCCGTGGTATAGAAGGTGTCCTTGCGCAGGATCGGCAGGTGTTCGTGCATCGGCCCCCGGCTCGAAGGCGCTTCCTCCACGACGATGCTCTCGGGACTGCGCAGGGCGGCAAGGCGCTGGAGGACATAGGCATCGGTAAGAGCCGCGCCATCAAGCCGCGGCAGGCGCTGGCGCACGGGTGGAGCATCGCGCTGCACCGGCTCCGGCCCGGCCAGCAAGGCATCGAGCGCCCTGTCGCACTGCGCCACGATGGCAGTTCCCGCCGGCGCCCATGCGGCATGGATATGGTTGTCACCGATCAGCCAGACATCGCAGCCCTCCGGCATATGCGGCCCATGTCCCTCGACGTGGTAGAGGTTCATCGGCCCGCCCAGCGCAAGCACGAAGTCGTGGGACGAAAGCGTGGCCACGATGGCCTCGCGCCCGGCCGTAAGGAACCCCGCGAAAAGCGGGTGGTCTTCCGGAAAACTGCACCGGGCGGACATCGGCGCCACCCAGACCGCCGCCTGATGACGCTCCGCAAGGGCGATCACGCGGTCCCAGGCGCCATCGCGCGCCACCCCCGCACCAACGACGATGGCAGGACGTCGCGCCTGCGCCATCGACGTCGCGCACGCGGCGAGAGCAGCAGGATCGCCAGCCCGGTCTGCATGAACCTTTCGCGCCGCGAACGGCTCACACGACCGATCCCAGTCGTCGATGGGGATCGAAACGAAGGTCGGCCCGCAAGGCGGCTCCATCGCCACCAGCCAGGCGCGGTGGATCGCGGCGGGAACGTCTTCCGCCCGGGCCGGTTCGCAGGACCATTTCACGAACGGACGCGGAAACTCACTGGCGCGTTCGGCGAAGAGGAAGGGCTCGTAAGGCAGGATCGAGCGCGCCTGTTGCCCCGCCGTCACCACTAGCGGAGTCTGGTTCTTGAACGCGGTAAAGAGGTTGCCGAGCGCGTGCCCGACGCCCGCCGAACTGTGCAGGTTGACGATGGCTGCCCGGCCCGTCCCTTGCGCAAAGCCATCGGCCATGCCCAGCACGACGCTTTCCTGAAGGCCCATGACATAGCGGAAATCGTCCGGAAAATCGCGGAACATCGGAAGTTCGGTGGAGCCCGGATTGCCGAAAACGGTAGTCATGCCGAGTTCGCGCAGAAGGTCGATGGTAACGTGACGGACGGTCGACATGATCTCTCCGGGCATATGCTTGTCAACCGAGGATGAACTGCCGCAGCCTTAGAAACAATTGCAATCTTGGCGGAAAGCCATACGCCTTGCGCATGGATTTCGACGAACGCCAGCTCCGCGCATTCATCGCCATTGCCGATACCGGCAGCCTCGGCCGCGCCGCGCGAGTTGTGAACCTGACCCAGCCCTCGCTCAGCCGCCTCGTCCAGGGCATCGAGGAAAGGCTTGGCCATCGCCTGTTCGATCGCGGCGGCAAGGGCATGGCCTTGACCGACGCTGGCCGGCTCCTTCTCCCACACGCCCGTCACCTCGTTGCGGAGATGCAGAACACGCGCGACGAGCTTGCCGCCCTGCGCGGCCTGCGGCGCGGGACGGTGCGCATCGGCGCGGTCGCGGCGGTGCTGCGCACGCTCGTCGCCAGCGCAATCGGCAGCGTGCTGGTCGAAACACCCGATCTCGCGTTCGAGCTGGTCGAAGGCGTCGACGGTGAACTGCTCGATGCGCTGCTGACGCGCAGGATCGACCTTGCCGTCTCCTCGCAACCGCTGGACCACGACGAAGTGGTTCCGATCGGCGAATGCACCTATCGTGACAGCTTCGCCGTCTTCTGCGCCGCCTCGCACACCCTACCGCCCCGCCCGACGCTGGCGCAGGCGATGACGCGGGGCTGGGTCATGCCGGGCCATGCCTTCACGCCGCGCGGCACGTTCGAGGAAATCGTCCGGCGCCATAGCCTCACACCGCGCGTCGTCGTCGAATGCGGTTCCGTCGAAGCCATGATCGCCGTATCCGCCAGCAGCGAACTGCTCTGCTGGTTGCCGGAGCCGCTCCTCGCCCCGCACCTTGCCAGCGGCGCGATGCGGAAGCTCGACATTGCCGAGCTCGCGCTGCAGCGCCGCTTCATCCTGCATCGGCGCAAGTCCGGCCTTCTACCGGATGCGGCGAGCCAGTTCGTACGTCATTTTCCGCTTGTCGGCAGCGGGGCTTGACCGACCAATCCACCCGCCGGGATACTCGCGCGCATGTACGAGCGAGGGACTATCCAGATGGAGCGCGTGGTTATCGTCGGTGCCGGCGCGATGGGCTGCCTCTTTGCGGCAAGGCTGGCCCTGGCCGGAAAGCAGGTCACGCTGGTTGACGTCGACACCGCGCGGCTGGAGCAAATCGCGGCCCGCGGAATAGTCCTGCACGACGACCACGGCGACCGCACGGCCCGCGTCACCGCCTGCACTGCGGCAGATGCCGAGCCGGCAGACCTCGTGCTCGTTTTCACCAAGGCAATGCATACCGCAGCAGCCATCCGTTCGGTCGCGCATCTGAACGACGGACATTGCTGCGCCCTTACCCTGCAGAACGGCCTGGGTAACGCCGAAGCCTTGGCTGAGGTCTTCCCGGCAGATCGCGTGCTGATCGGCGTGACCGACTGGCCCGCAGACCTCCTGCCGCCGAACGGCGTCGCCGCGCACGGCACGGGCCACGTGTGGCTGGGCCCCTGCGACAAGGCCGGCGCAGACCATGCGCAAGCCGCAACCACGCTGCTCAACGCGGGCCGGATGGATGCCCGGCACGATCCCGATGTCCTTGCGGCAGTGTGGGAAAAAGCCGCGTTCAACGCCGCGCTGAATGCGCTCTCCACCGTGCTTGGCCTGCCGGTGGGCGGACTGGACACGCCAGAGGGCCGTCGCATTGCGGTTGCCGTGGTCGACGAGACCGTCGCCGTCGCGGCCAGTCGGGGCATTGCCATGGACCGCGCGAGACTGGCGGCGAAGATCGACTTCGCCCTCGCCAACCACAAGGCGCACAAGCCATCGATGCTACAGGACCGCCTCGCCGGGCGGCCGACCGAAATCGACGCGATCAACGGACAGATCGTGAATGCGGCGACGGCAGCGGGGCTCACCGCGCCAGTGACCGCGACGCTTGCCGATCTGGTGCGAATGGGCGAGCCGGGGCGGACCCAGGCCCGCCCCGCGCTCTCCTAGCCCGCGATCAGAACTTCGCGCCCGCGCGCAGGCCGAACATGCGCGGCGTGGTGGGCACGATATAGGGACGCTGGCCGCACGATCCGCACTGCTGGAAGCGCGAAAGCTGGCCGCGCTCGTCGAAGATGTTCGAGACGAACAGTTCGATCGAGTAGCTGTCCCAGTCCGCTCCGACCGCCGCATTGACGGTGCCGAACGCCTTGAGCCTGCCAAGCTGGGCCGAGGGGTTGATCACGTCGCCACTGAAGGTTTCGTAGATCGCCGTGCGGATGTCCGACGAAGCCGAACTCTGGTACATTCCGTTGAGCTGGAAGTGTGCCTTCGCATCGCCCATCGGAACCGTATAGCGCAGCGTGCCGCTCGCCTTGAACTTCGGCGTGATCGGCAGGCGGGTGCCCTTGGGTGCCGAGATGAGGTTGGTTTCCCCGGTCGGACCATCGGCGGTACAGGTGAACGACGGATCGTCGAAGAGGCAGAGGTTCTTGAGCGTCTTGGTATCGGTGTAAGCCGCCGAGACGTTGACCGTCAGCGGACCGCGACCGATCGAGGCGTCCATGTCGACGCCGCGAATGCGGGCATTCGGGCCGTTGTGGATCTCGGTAAAGCTGTTGGCGCCAAGGAACGCGAACTGGAAGTCCTTCCAGTTCTGCTGGTACACCGCACCGTTGAGGCGCACCATTCCGCCCGCAAGCGTCGACTTGAAGCCGACTTCGTAGTTGGTGAGGAAGTCCGCCTTGTAGGGCTCGACGTCGGCGCGACGGTTGATGCCGCCGGGGCGGAAGCCGCGGCTCCAGGTGGCATAGAGCATCACGTCGCTGTTCGGCTTCCAGGTCGCGTTGAAGCGATAGGTAAAGCCATCGTCCTTGGTGCGCACCGGTTTGAGCGTACCGTCCTGATAGACCGCAAGGTTGGTGCACGGCCCGCCCGGAACCGCCGCCGGCAGCAGCGTACGCGACGAGCTGTAGGTGTCGGTGCTGCGGTCATACAGCCGCTCGCCCGCAGTGGTGAAGCACTGGGCAACGCCGGTACGGTTTGAATAGGCCGCGTTCGGCGGGTCGCCATCGTACTGGCCGGTGTCGCCCGGATTGCGGCCGAAGCCGAAGAAGCCGATCAGCGAGTTGTCGTACTTGAAGTAGCGACCGCCGGCCGTCAGCGTGACCGTTGGCGCAACGTCGAAGCTCACTTCACCGAACGCGGCATAGTCCTTGTCGACGCGCTTCTGCTCGGTCAACCACAGCGTACCAGGATGGCCATTGACGGACAGGTTTGGTGCCAGATTGGCGATCTGGTAATCCTGGTGAATGTCGTTCGACTGGCGCTGGTAGAACAGGCCCGCAACCACCCGCAGCGGCTGGTCCGCCGGCGATGCGATGCGCAGTTCCTGGCTCAGCTTCTTGAAGTGGTCGGTGCCGATCACCTTCTGGCGCGGGTCGATCGTGTTGCCGTTGGCGTCCTGGTAGGCGAAACACCCGGCAAGCCCGCTGCAATAGAACGTGCCTTCGTAGGTGTAGTTCGCATAGAGCGCGTCATAGGCTTCGGCGTAGTCGGTATAGTCCGACGACTGGAACGTGCGGCGATCGAGATAGGCGCCCGAATAGGTCAGGTCCCAGTTGCCGATCTTGCCCTCGATGGTCAGCGCCGCCTGGACGAACTTGTCGTTGCGGAACTCGGGGAAGAAGTGCTGGACCTGAAGGTCGCCGACCGATGGATCGAAGCCGTATGAACCGCGGCTCTTGGTCTTCTGGTACATGACCTGCGGGGTCACGGTCCAGTTGTCGTCGAGATCGACCTTGAGCGCGGCGCGGCCGCCGTAGGTGTCGGTGTAGTTGTAGTCCTTCTTCACGAAGGCGTTGTTGTTGACGCTGATCCCGTCGGGCAGATTGCCCGCGTACTGGTCGTTCTCGTCGAGCACGGGCGTGCCCAGGAAGGTCCGCGTGCCCGGCACGTTGTCGATGAAGCCCGCGTCGCGCTGGTAATAACCGACGACGCGAAGAGCCGCCATGGCCGAGATCGGGGCGTTGATCATGCCCTCGAACTTGTAGCCTTCGCCGCCCTTGTTGACCGTGTTCACCTCGGCATCGACGCTGCCGTAGAAGCCGGTCGTGTCGGGCTTGTTGGTGATGATGCGGATCGTGCCCGCTTCCGAGGAAGCACCGTAGAGGGTGCCTTGCGGGCCGGACAGGCTTTCGATGCGCGCGATGTCGTAGACGTGGACATCGAGGTTGCCGCCGATGGTCGTCACCGGCTGCTCGTCGAGATAGACGCCGACCGAAGGCAGCGAGCCAGAGTGGTTGCCGTCGCCGCCCGAAGCCACGCCGCGCATGTAGACGACGTTGGTACCCGGCGTTCCGCCCAGCGCCTGGAAGGTCACCGACGGCAATTGCTGCGCGTAATCCGTGAAGTTCGCGACGCCGAGCTGCTCGAGCTTCTGCGTGCCGAGCGCCTGGATCGAGATCGGCACGTTCTGGAGATTTTCGCTGCGCTTCTGCGCGGTGACGATGATGATGTTGGGATCGGATTCCGCAGCATCGCTTTGCGCTTGCTGCGCCATCGCGGGGAAGCTGATGGCCGTGCCTGCAAGCAGCAGCAGGCGTGAAATACGTGCGGTATAACTTGGTCCGGACTTCATGCGCATGGCAGAACCCACCCTCATGTTTCTGTTTTGCAAACGAATGCTGCGCTGCGCCGCACGCAATCGTCAAGATGGTTGCAAGTTGAAACGAACGTTAGGAGGGAAGCGTGGCCAAATTGCCACGCACCAATTCAGTCGAACGGAGGCGCTTCGGGGTAGAAGTCCTGAACGGCACCTAACGCGACCTTGAGTTCACCTAGCCAGGGTTCAAAGGCCTTCCACGCATCTGTGCCGTCCCTGAAGATGGGCTGGCGGACCTGCTCGGAACTGGCCGTGCGGACGGCCCGCTCGGTCCGGTGAAAGGCGAGGCAGTTGTCCTCGAAGGCCAGCCCGCAATATGCCAGCAGCGCACGCACTTCCGCCTCGGTATCCTCGACCATTCGCTCGTAGATCACGCGATGGACAGCCCCGGGTATGACCTTGTCGAAATGAGCCATCGCGCGCACGTAGTCGCGGTAGTAGCGGCCCATGTCTTCGAGCGAGTAGCTGAACCCCTGCCCGCGCGCGAAGTGCTGCTTGAAGTTTGAAAAGCAACAGGAAAGCGGATGGCGCCGGGCGTCGACGATCTTGGCGTTGGGCAGGATCGCGCGGATGAAGGGGACATGGATCCAGTTGTTCGGCATCTTGTCGACGAACAGTGGCCGGTCGGTATGCCGCTGGATGCGGGTGCGCGCGAGGTATTGCTCCCCTAGCGCTCGCAAGTCATTGCCCTGCAACGACGAAAGACCGGCTGGATAGCCCTCGACGGTCCGCGCAAGGTAGCCGATGTCGGCCAGTTCGCTGGTACCTTCGACCATCGAGTGGCTGGCCAGGATCTGTTCGACCAGGGTCGACCCCGCGCGCGGCATTCCAAGCACGAAGATCGGATCGCCCGCCTCGCACCCCTTGCCGGAAAGCCCGGCGACCGTGGCGGGCGTGAAGGCGGCGACAGCGCGGTCGACCTGCGCGGTGATCTCTTCCGCCTGATAGGGCATGCGCTTCTTCCGCAGGGCATTGCCGGCGGCGTAATGGCGAAACGATCGTTCCGCCTCACCCCGATCCTCGAACGCCTTGCCCAGCGCGAAATCGAGGTGCCACTGGTCTTCCGGCGCAAGGTCCGGAACGCGCAGCGCGGCTTCCATCGCTGCGATATCGGCATCGTCGAAGCGCACGGTCTTGAGGTTGGCAAGGCTCCACCACGCCTCTCCCAGCGTCGGCAGGAGTTCGATGGCGCGGCGATAGGCGGCGACGCCATCGGCCTGACGGCCCACGGTCTTGAGCATATGGCCGTAGCTCATCCACACGCGCGGCTGGGCCGCCGCCTGCTTCAGGACCTGCTCGTAGAGGGCAAGCGCCTCGTCGAACTCGCCGATGCGGCCATAGGCGGCGGCCTGAAGATTGGCATGTCCGACGTTCTCGGGATCATCGGCGGTCACCTTGGCGAGCTCTTCAAGCGCCTCGGGCGCGCGGTTCGTGCGATATAGCACGAGCGCGAGGTTGGCGCGCGCGGCGGTGAACTGCGGCGCCAGTTCTATCGCCCGGCGCAGGAGGTTTTCCGCATCCTGATAGCGCCCGATCCGCCCGGCCAGTTCGGCAAAGAGCCGGATCGCCCTGACATCGAACGGATCGTCCTTCAGCAGGGCGCGCAGCAAGGGTTCGGCCGTGGGCAGGTCGTTCTCGTTCATGGCGACGGCGGCCCTTACCAGGCGCGGGTCATAGGCGGGTGCGACGGCGCGGGGCGCGGAAGTGGTGACGTTGGCCATTGCCAGCATCACAAACATGGTGACGCCTCGCGATCAAGCGTTAGTCTGCGCACGATGCACAGGACCGATCGCGCCGAACCACTTCAAATGGACGGGCGACCATGCAGCAGGGAAGCGGCGCAATGAACAAGGTTCGTGGAAGCAAGGTTCGCGGCCTGGGGTTCTGGATGACGCTGGCGCTGGTCGTGGGCAACATGATCGGCTCGGGCATCTACATCCTTCCCGCGACGCTGGCGCCGTTGGGGTTCAACCAGTTGATCGGCTGGGCAGTCACTCTTGCCGGGGCGCTGTGCCTTGCGGCTGCCTTTGCAAGAATGGGAGCAAGGTTGCCGCTGGCGGGCGGGCCCTATGCCTATGCCCAGGCCGCATTCGGACCGATCCCGGGCTTCGTGACGGCATGGTCGTACTGGACCATGCTGTGGGCGGGCAATGGCGCGGTCGCGGTAGCGCTGGTCAGCAACCTCAGCCTGATCGCGCCCTGGATCGGCGCGACGCCAGCCGTCCCCGCGCTGCTTTCAGTCGGTTTCGTGTGGCTGCTGACGCTGGTCAACATTCGCGGCGTGCGCGCGGCGGGGGACGTGTCGGTGGTGACGACCGCGCTGAAGCTCGTGCCGCTGGCCGGGCTGATAGGCCTGGCGATCTGGCTGCTGATCACGGGCGCGCCAACGGTGGTCCAGCCCGAGGTCCCGTTGTCGGGCGGGGTGATCGCCACCGCCGCGGGACTTACCTTCTGGGGCTTCCTCGGCCTTGAATCCGCCACCGTCCCCGCCGACAAGGTGGAGAATGCGCGGACAGTGGTGCCGCGCGCGACGCTGATCGGCGTTGCAATCACCGGCCTCGTCTACATGGGCATTTCAGGCGCCTTCGCGCTCTACATGCCAATGGCGGATGCTGCCGCCTCCCCTGCCCCGGTGGCCGATTTCCTCGCACGCTTCTTCGGCTCGGGCATGGGCCAGGTCGTCGCCCTATTCGCCGCGATCAGCGCGTTCGGCACGCTGAACGGCTTCATCCTGCTGCAAGGCGAAGTGCCGTGGGCCATGGCGCGCGGCGGCGTCTTTCCCCGGTGGTTCGCCGCCGAAGGCCCGCGCGGTACGCCGGTGCGGTCGCACGTGGTGTCGAGCATACTGCTGAGTATCGTGACCCTGCTCAACTACGGGCGCGGGATGGGCGACCTGTTCGCCTTCATCGCCTCGGTCAGCCTCGCCGCAGGGATGCTGTCCTATTTCGTCGCGATGCTCGCAGCCGTGCGCCTGCTACCCGACGAGCGCCCGATGGTGATCGCGGCACTCGTCGGTGCGGCATTCATCGCATGGGCGGCGTGGGGACTTGGCGCGGAGGCGCTGACCTATGGGGCAGGCTTCGTCGCGCTAGGCCTGCCCGTGTACCTCTGGATCAGGCGCGATGGAGCAGCTTCCACAACAGCGAACGATCCCGGATGATCTCATGCGCCGCATTGTGCCCCGGCGCGCCGGTCACGCCGCCGCCGGGATGCGTGCCCGAGCCGCACATGTAGAGCCCCTTGATCGGCGAGCGATAGTCGCCGTTGCCCAGCACCGGCCGCGCGGCCCAGAGCTGATCGAGGCCCATGGTACCGTGGAAGATGTCTCCGCCGATCAGGCCGAACTTGCGCTCCAGATCGAGCGGCGAGTGGATCTGACGGGCGATCACGCTGGCCTTGAAGTTGGGTGCATGGTCGTTGACGGTGTCGATGATGAGATCCGCCACTTCCTCGCGGCAATCGTCCCATGACCGGCCATCGGGCAATTGGGGCGCGAACTGCTGGCAGAACAGGCTCGCCACGTGCTGCCCCGGAGGGGCAAGGCTGTCGTCGACGGTGCTGGGGATCTTGATCTCGACGATGGGCTTCTTCGACCAGCCGAACTGCTGCGCATCGATGAAGGCCTGGTCCATGTAATCCATGCCGGGCGCGATGATGATGCCGGCAGTGTGGTGTTCTGCAAGCTGCTTGCCGGGAAGCACCTTGAAATCCGGCAGTTCGGAAAGCGCCACGTTCATGCGGAACGTGCCTGAGCCGGTCTTGTAGTTCTTCATCCGCCGGCGGAAATCCTCGTCAAGGTCGCTGGCATCGACCATCTGGCGATAGAGCATGGCAGGGCCGACGTTGGCAGCAACGATCGGGGCGTAAAGCTCTTCGCCGCCCTCCAGCTTCACGCCAGCGGCCTTGCCGTTGTTCACGAGCACGCGCGAAACGGGCGCTTCGAGGCTGATCTCCACGCCAGCATCGACACAGGCCTTCGCCATGGCCTGGGTGATCGCCCCCATGCCGCCGACGGAGTGGCCCCATGCGCCCAGCTTGCCGTTCACTTCGCCAAACACGTGGTGCAGCAGGACGTAGGCAGAGCCGGGCGTGGATACGCCGGCGAAGTTGCCGACCACCGCGTCGAACCCGAAGGCGGACTTGACGTGGTCATCCTCGAACCAGCCATCGAGGAAATCGCGCGCGGACTTGGTGAAGATGTCGAGCAAGTCGCGCTGGGTGGCGATATCCAGCTTCGCAATCGGCCAGCCCTGCGTCGCGGCGGACTTCAGCGCGGCAATGCCGCCCCCGACGTTGGGCGGCGTCTGCAGGGAAATGTCGCGCAGGACGTTCGCGACCTTTTCCAGCGCGGCGTCATACCTGGGATAGCTTTCCGCGTCCTTCTTCGAGAAGCGCGCGAACTCTGCCTCGGTACGGCCCGGTCCGCCGCCCAACTTGAGGTAGGTGTCGGGGAACGGGAAGAAATTGCTGATCGTCCGCTCGATCACGCGATAGCCGTAATCGTGCAACTTCATGTCCGCGATCACCTTGGGCCGCAGCAGGCTGACGGTATAGCTGGCGGTCGAATTGCGGAAACCGGGGTGGAACTCCTCGGTCACGGCAGCACCGCCGACCACGTCGCGGCGCTCCAGCACGCGGACCTTCATCCCTGCCTTGGCAAGGTAGAAGGCGCAGACAAGGCCATTGTGGCCGCCGCCGATGATCAGTGCGTCATAACGGTTGGACATGCGGTAACTCCCCGGAAAACATGTAAATTCCGCTGGCTTGCGGACTATTTCCTGCTCCACCCCGGCGCCGGCGCCTTGTGCAGGCGGGCCTCGGGGGTGATTGCGCGAATCTTGCGCGCGAAGCTGCGCAGGCAGACCTCGCTCTTGCCGATCGGTCCCGCGCCATAACTTTGCGAGGCCATGCCCTGCTGGATGCGCTCGATCAGCCAGGTGTCCTCCTTGTTGACCACGCGATTGATCCGCCAGTTGGCATAGCGGACCAGCTTCATCTCGCGCCTTTCATCGGGCAGCGCGAAGCACATCTCGCGCAGGACCGAGGTCGTCGGCGTGAGTGGCAGCCACTGCATGAAGTCGATCTGGTCGGCATAGATGTCGAACGCGATGTTCGGCCAGAGCTTGTAGTACAGCCAGCGCCGCTGCGACTGCGCCGGCAGGTGCGGCACCTCCGGCAGGTGCGCCTGGTAGAACCGCTCCCAGAAGTTGGCCGAAGGCTTGTCGACCAGATCGCCCTTCATGCGATCGGCCCAACCGTGGTCGGAAATCTCGTAGGACTTGCCGAAGATGCGCGTCAGGCCATCGTGCGCGACGGGGATGTGGAGGTTGTCGGAATAATTGTCGCCAACGTTCTTCCAGTTCACGTCGCGCGTCCGCAAACGCACGTCGCCAATGCGGCGCATGTCCTCGAAGCGATAGGGCGCAACCTCTTCCTCGAACGGCGCCATCATCTCGGCCACGCTGGGGAATCCGCCGTCGACCAGACGCACGAACACGAAGCCACGCCAGATCTCGACCGCGACCGGCGCGAGGCCGTTCTCTTCGAGTTTTAGCGCGGGATAATCGGACTTCATCGGCACGCCCGAAAGTCGACCGTCCGGTTCGAACGTCCAGGCATGATACGGGCAGACGAGCTTCTTGGCGCAGCCCGCAGGCCCTTCGACCAGCCGCATCGCACGGTGGCGGCAGACGTTGGCGAAAGCACGGATCGCGCCGTCTTCACCCCGGATCGCGATCACGCTTTCACCCAGATAATCCAGCGTGCGGTACGCGCCTGACGCGGCAATGTCGCTTTCGTGGCAGACGATCTGCCACGACGGGCGGATCACGCGCTCCATCTCCACCGCGAAGTATTCCGGATCGGTGTAGAGCCAGCCAGGCAGGCTCCAGTCCGCGTCCGGATCGACCTCGTCCGATGAAATGTGCCGGAACGCGCCGGAAAGATCGCCCATTTGCCCGAATCCAAGATTGCTTATTGAACGATCGTACAACAACGGGCAGAATGTTCAAGTGACGACCACCGCCCCCTCGCCCGCCTTCCGCCGCGCAGAGCCCGACGCGCGTCGGCTAAGCCTGATCGAGGCCTGCGCCCGCGTGCTGGCGGCCAGCGGCGCAGCGGGCGCGAGCGTGCGGGCAATCGCCCAGGAAGCGGGTGTCTCGCCGGGACTGGTCGGTCACTATTTCGGCGCAGTCGACGCGCTTGTTGCGGCAACTTACGAATACGTCGACGGGAAGGTCGCCGAGGCATTGGACGAAGCCGTCGCCAATGCCGGGCCCGGCCCGCGCGCACGGTTGGAAGCCTTCGTCACCGCCAGCTTCGCGCCGCCCATCGCCGATCCGGCGCTGCTCGCCACCTGGATCGCGTTCTGGAGTCTCGTCACCGCGCGGGCCGACATCGCCCGCCAGCACGACGAACAGTATGCGGGCTACCGCGCGCGGCTGGAAACGTTGCTGGGAGATTGCGGTGTGGCGCCGCAGGCTCGGCGTCGTCAGGCCATCGCAGTTACCGCGCTGGTCGACGGACTGTGGCTGGAGCTGTGCCTCTCGCCGGGCTGCTTCTCGGCCGAGGATGCGCGGGACATCGCCCGCAGCTTCCTCGCCTCGATCATTTCGTGAGGTCGGTGATCAGGGTCAGGTAGTAGGTGATCCCCGGCCGGATATTGGACAACCGCGTCCGCTCGTTGAGGCCGTGCGAGAAGTCCTCGCTGTCCTTCGAGAACGAGGGGCTGAGCCCATAGCTCGGCACGCCGAGCGCGCGGAACCACATGGAATCCGAAGCGCCCGATGCCTGTGAAGGGATCAACGGCACTTTGGGGTAGGCCTTGGTCATTGCCCTGGTCACAGCCTTCATCAGGTCGGGCCGCAGCGGGGACGCGGGCGATGCGACCGAACCTTCGGTCACGTCGCTGATCTTCACAGCCGGATCGCCGACCACCTGCGCCAGCTCAGCCATGATCGCCTCCTTGGTGTGGCCGGGGAAGATTCGGCAATTGATGTTGGCGAAGGCGCGCTGCGGCAGCGCGTTCTCGGCATGGCCGCCGCCGAGCATGGTCGGAACGCAGGTCGTCCCGACCTTGCCGACCATGGATGGATCGGCCCGCAGGGTCGCCAGTGCCTTCTCGTCCGCCGGGTTGGCGGCGAAGGCGCGCATCGCGGCGGCAATCTCGGGCCTGTCGGTAAAGGGCGCCGCCTTTTCGAAATAGCCCCTGGTGATGTCGTTCTGTTCAGCCTTGAACCTGTAGGCCCCCACCTTCACCAGCGCCTGCGATAGCTGGACGATGGCATTGTCCGGGCGCGGGGCGGAGCTGTGGCCGCCCGGATTGGTCACCTCCAGCCGGTAATCGGCATAAGTCTTTTCAGCGCCCTGCCAGGTCCAGTAGAGCGGCTTGCCCGTCGCCTCGTCGAGAGTGCCGCCGCCGCCATCGACGTTGATCACCAGTTCCGCGTTCTTGAGTTTTTCCGCGATGATCGCGCTGGTCTTCATCGTGGTCTCCTCGTCGCCGGAAAACTCGATGACGATCGTGCGCTTCGGCTTGAAACCCTGGCGCCGAAGTTCGATCAGCGTGGACAGCGCCAGCGCGCCGTCGAACTTCATGTCGCTTGCCCCGCGACCGTAAAGGATGCCGTTCTCGACGACCGGCACGAAAGGATCGCGCTCCCAATCCTCGCGCTTGGCTTCGACCACATCCATGTGGCCGGAGATGACCACCGGCTTGAGCGAGGGGTCCGAGCCCTTCCACGTGGCGATGATGTAGGCAGTGTCATCGACCGGCGTCACCTCGATGTCGCCAACCTGCCAGCCGCCCTTGAGCAGTGCGTCGCGGAAAAGGTTGGCGACGTCGATGGTCCTGTTCCCCTCGCCCCGCACGGAACGGATTGCGATGGCCTTCTGCGCCAGGTCGAGCGTCTGCGCCTCTGCCCGAGGATAGGCGGCGTCCTTCGCCGAAGCAGCGCCGACGAGCGCCAAGGAGGAGACAATGGACAAGTGGAACAATGACTTGAGCTTCATATGCACGACTCCCTGATCCGCCGAAGCTGGCGTGGACGCGGTTCGCTGGCAACCACTTTCGCAAGCAAAAGGCCCCGGCCGCATGGGCGACCGGGGCCTTTACGCTACGGCAAGCAGGGTCTTTCTCAGCCCTTGACCTTCGACGTGTCGAACGTGCCGAGACCGGGCTTGAAGCTCTTCTCGTCAAGGAACTGGCGCGTCGCTTCCTTGCGGGCTGCCGCACCGCCGAAGCTGTGCAGCGCTTCCTGCGCGCGAATCTGGTATTCAAGGCCGTTGTCGTAGGTCATGTCGACCATGCGACGCATCGTCCACTTGGTGGCGCGAAGCGCGTGGCTATCCTTCTTCTTCAGCGCTTCGCAGATTTCCAGCACACGCGCCTTGAGCTTGTCGGCGGGCACGGCTTCGGTGACGAGGCCCTGCTCTTCGGCCTGCTTGCCTGTCAGGTTCTCGCCCATCATCGCATGGTACATGGCCTTGCGGAACGGCATAAGTTCCTGCGCGACCTTCGACGCGCCGCCGCCGGGCAGGATTCCCCAATTGATTTCCGACAGGCCGAACTGCGCGTCTTCCGAAGCGATCGCGATGTCGCAGCCGAACAGCGGGCCATAGCCGCCGCCGAAGCACCAGCCGTTGATCATCGCAACGGTCGGCTTCTCGTACCAGCGCAGGCGTTCGAACCAGCCATAGCTTTCGCGCTGCGACTTGCGCACGGCGCCAAGGCCCTGGGCCTCGGTCTCCCGGAAGTATTCCTTGAGGTCCATGCCGGCGGTCCAGGCATCGCCCTCACCGGTCAGCACGAGGACCTTCACGTCGTCGCGGAATTCCAGTTCCTCAAGCACCGCCTTCATGCGGCGGTTGAGCTTGGGGCTCATGCAGTTGCGCTTCTCGGGGCGGTTGAACTTCACCCAAGCGATGCCGTCCTCGACGGTGAAAGCGACGGTATCTTCTTCCGCGCGCTCGATCTTCTGCTGTTCGGTCATGTCTTGTCCTTCGAGAAAGTCGGATAGGTCAAATGGGATAGTGGCCGGGCTGGGTTTCCATCGTGATCCAGCGCAGCTCGGTGAAACTGTCGATGCCGGCCTTGCCGCCAAAGCGGCCGTAGCCGGACGCGCCCACTCCACCGAAAGGCATCTGCGCCTCGTCGTGGACGGTCGGGCCGTTGACATGGCAGATGCCCGAACGGATCTGGCGGGCGACGCGCAGGCCGCGCGCGGTGTCGCGGGTGAAAACGGCCGCCGACAGGCCGTATTCACTGTCGTTCGCCAGTTCGATGGCATGGGCTTCGTCGCGCGCGCGGATCACGCCGACCACGGGGCCGAAGCTCTCGTCGCGGAACAGCTTCATGTCCTGCGTCACGCCATCGACGACATGGGCGGGCATGAGCACGTTGTGCGTGGTTTCGCCGCCGGTCAGCAGACGGGCGCCCTTGGCCAGGGCATCGTCGATCAGGCTGCGGCAGTGAGCGACGGTCTTCGCGTCGACGACGGCGCCGAGCGGGGTCGTGCCCTCGCGCGGGTCGCCGACAGCCATCGAGGCGACCTTGGCCTTGAACTTATCGGCGAAGGCATCGGCAACGGCATCGACCACGATGATCCGCTCCGTCGACATGCAGATCTGGCCCTGGTTCATGAAGGCGCCGAAAGCCGCGGCCTTGACCGCTTCGTCGAGGTCCGCATCGTCCAGGACGATCAGCGGTGCCTTGCCGCCCAGTTCGAGCAGGCAGGGCTTGAGATGCTCGGCCGCGCGCTTTGCGATGATCCTGCCGACATTGGTCGAGCCGGTGAAGTTGATGCGGCGCACTTCCGGCGCATCGATCAGCGCGCCGACCACTTCCGCTGCGTCGGCAGGCGCGTTCGTCACGACATTGACCACGCCTTCGGGGAAGCCGGCTTCGGCGAAGGCCTCGATGATGAGCGCGTGGGTGCGCGGACAGGTTTCGCTGGCCTTGAGTATCACCGCGTTGCCGCAGGCGAGCGGCACGGCAATGGCGCGCACGCCAAGGATGATCGGCGCATTCCACGGCGCGATGCCCAGAATCACGCCAACCGGTTCGCGCAGAGCCATCGAAATGCAGCCCGGCTTGTCCGAGGGAATGACCTCTCCCGAGATCTGCGTGGTCAGCGCGGCGGCTTCGCGCACCATGCTGGCGGCAAGGCCGAGGTTGAACAGCGCCCAGCCCCTGGTCGCGCCGATCTCGCCCATCATGGCCTCGACGAAAGCGTCGGCCCGCGCTTCGAGCGCCGCAGCCGCCTTCATCAGTACGCCGCGACGTGCGTTGGGGCCCATCGCGGCCCACGCCGGAAAGGCCTGTCCTGCGCGGGCAGCAATGGAAGGAATGTCCGACGCTTTCATGGCCTCTGCCTGCGAGGCGACGGCGCCGGTCATCGGATTGATGCGTTCAAACTGCATGACTCTCTCCCAATCTGTTATGATTTATAGCAATCAGCAGAAGGGGAAGCAACAGGCGATTGAGATGCCGGCACGACCTGTCATTTTGTGCAGGCTTTGCACGTTGAGCACTTCAGATCGGCTTTGCGCATTCGAATGAACAGTAAGAAAATCCTCATTTTCCGGGGTTTATATGTCCATTGACGGCCTCTGCCGGCAATCCCGCCTGCCCATGCGATTGCATTTTGTGCAATGTAAATGCCGTGTTTCGCACTTGCGCAAAACCGGCGTGGGGACCATTTGGGACGGGCCTTTCAGGCATCCTCTCCCAAACTTTTCAGGGCCGCCCGGCAACGGTGCGGCCCATTTTTTTGCGCTTCATCCGTGCGGGAGAATCACGCTTCGCCCGATCACGGAACGCGATTCCATTCCGGCAAAGGCCTGCTTCCAGTCCGCAAGCGCGTACCGCGCATGGACATGCGGCCGGATCCGACCATCGCTTGCCAGCCGCTGGACCTGCGCCAGGTTCTCCGCCCCCCGCTCCGGGAAGCGGCGGCCGTATTCGCCAGCCCTGACACCAACCACCGAAAACCCCTTGATCAGCGCGATGTTGACCCCGATCTGCGGAATGCGCCCTCCGGCAAAACCGATGACTAGCAGGCGCCCGTCGAAGGCGATGCAGCGCGTGGATTCGTCGAACACGTCGCCCCCGACCGGGTCGTAGACGAGGTCCGCGCCGCGCCCCTCGGTGATCGCCAGCACACGGTCGCGAAATCCCGGCGCACTGTCGATCACGTGATCCGGTGCATAGAGTTGCTGTATCGCCGCGCGCTTCTCGTCGCTGGATGCGGCCGCGATCACCCGCAGGCCGAGCGCCTTGCCAAGGTCCACCGCTGCCAGCCCCACGCCTCCCGCTGCCCCGTGGACCAGCAAGGTCTCGCCCGGCTGGGCCATACCCCTGCGCACGAGCGCCACCCATGCCGTGAGGTATGCAGCACGCAGCGAAGCGGCCTGGCCCATGTCCAGACTTGCGGGCTTGGGCATCATCGCGCCGCTGGCGAAACAGCCGTATTGCGCCACGCCGCCGGTCAGACCGCCCACGATGACTTCGTCGCCCGGCTTGAACTGACACCCCTCGCCTGCTTCGACCACGACGCCCGCGCCTTCCATACCAGGCACGAACGGCAGTGGCGGCCGGGCCTGGTAGCGCCCCTTCGTCATCAGGAGATCGGGAAAGCCGAGCGCAGCGGCCTCGATCCGCACCAGCGCCTCGCCTGCTGAAGGCACAGGCATTGGCAGATCGACAAGAGCGAGCCCGCCCAGATCTTCGCTCAACGCCCGCACCTGGAGCGCACACATGGTCGTCATTTCGTTCTCCCCGCCAAGTTGTGGCGCAAACCCGGCGCCCGACCAAGGTGGCTGAACGTGACAAATCGCTCCACGACGGACGCCGCAATGCTGCGTTGCGGCCATGGCAATGTAAGGTGCGCAAGGCCACGCCTGCCCCCTTCCCGCCGAATCCTGTTGGACGGCTCAAGTCCATGGAATATCTGCAAGATTCCTGAACATATGTCCTAAATTAAGGCCAGGCACCGCCACCGCTCGCCCTTGCAGACGAAGCTATGCACATGCTGGACCTGTTGCATGGCACAAGAAAAAAGCCCGAAAATTCGTCGTTTTTTACAAGATTCCGCTTGCCGGGTGGCTGCGAACGCCTATTTTTATGCGTGGATCAAGGCATCGCGAAAAGCGCGGGCGGATCCACCATAAAGGGGCCGGCAAGGCTCCACGAAAAATGACGCAGGAGACCATGCCATGAAAACCGTTCTCGCCGCAGCCGCGGCGCTCGGACTGTTGTCCGCGCCCCAGATCGCCAATGCCGGCGACGCATCCACCGTCACGATCTCCGTATCGTCGGAAGGCCTCGATCTTACCCGTCCGGACGATGTCCGCCGCCTGCGCAACCGTGTCGCCGATGCGGCCGCAGCAGCCTGCGATCCGGCCGACCGCATGATCGTCACGCCACTGCCCGACGTCCAGTGCCGCCGCGAAGCCATCGCCAGCGTCGAGCCTGCGATCAAGCGCATGGCCCAGGCCGCGCACCGCGCCGCACCGGCGCACAGCCGCTGAAACCTGTCAGGGCAGCGCCTCCTGCCGCAGGTGGCGCTGCCCTCGTGGCCTAGTTGCCCAGCGCCTTGATCGCGACCGCCGCTGCGGCTGCGCGGGTTTCGATCCCCAGCTTTTCGTAGATGCGTTCCAGATGTTTCTGGACCGTGCGGGGGCTGATGGCGAGGACTTCCGATATCGTCGCATTGGACTTGCCATAGCTGGTCCACAGCAGCACTTCGGCCTCCCGGTCGGTAAGGCCCAGCTTCTGCTGCAGCAGGGCGATGTCGGCTTTCGGGTTCAGCTCGTTCACTCGGATCAGGACTTCCTGCCCGCGATACTGCGCGATCACGACCAGTTCCATCGTGCCGTCGACCTGCTCGACCTTGACTGACCCAGACTGCGCCGCACCGCGCCCCAGCATCTTGCGGACCGGTTCGCGAAGGGCATCCGGTAGCGCGCCTGCGTCGCGGCTCCAGCCCGGACATGCCCGCGCTATCGCCCGTTCGGCCAAGGGTGTGCACCATAGCAAGCCACCTTGCAGGTCCGTCGCCATCATCAGCCGACCAGTCGCGTCGAGGCCTGCGGCACCCGCCTGGATTGCGCGGGCATTGCCAACGTGAACCCGAACCCGCGCAAGCAGTTCCTGGACATTCACAGGCTTGCGCAGATAGTCGACCCCGCCCACCTCGAAACCGCGGACGACGTGTTCGTCGTCGTGCAGCCCTGTCATGAAGACGACCGGCACATGGGCAAGTTCGGGGCGCGCCTTGATGCACGCCGTCGTCTCGAAGCCGCTTCTCCCCGGCATTACCCCATCCATCAGGATCAGGTCCGGCTCCACATGCTGCAGCACGTCGAGAGCCGCATCGCCCGAAATCGCGACAAGCACCCGGATACCCGCGCCCTCCAGCGTATCCGCAAGGAAACGCAGCGAATCCGGCTCGTCGTCCACCACCAGCACGGTGTCCCGCCGCTCGTATTCGCCAGTCGTCATATGCCCTCCAACACCCGCCGCATCGCCACGAGGTCGCACCGGTCGAGGCAATCGAAGAGGCGCGCGGCAAGTGGCGCCGTCCCGGTGTCCGTTTCCTGCATGCTGCGAATTTCCGCCTCCAACCCTCGCAAGTGGCCGATCCTCGCCAACGATTTCAGACGATCGACATGTGTCCGCGCGCTGTCCGACACGTCGATCCGCGGCTGGGCCAGCACGGTGTCGCCGCCGCCTTCGGAGAGTATCCACTCCAGCCCCAGCAGCTTGCCCAGCGAGTCGACCAGCGCGGACAGTTCAACCGGCTTCATCAGGAACAGGTCGTGGTCAGGCTCCTTGCCCCGTGGCCCGTGCCGCTCTTCGGCATTGGCGGAAAGCATGACCAGCCTGAATGACTGCCCGTGCGCGGCACGCAGCCTTTCCGCGACCTCCCAACCCGACAATCCCGGCATCGCAATGTCCAGGACGACAGCATCGAAGGCGCGCGCGTGAGCCAGAGCAAGCGCCGCCGCGCCGTCGGGCGCCAGCGAAACGTCGAACCCACAGGATTCGAGCGTGCAGCGCAGCACGGCAAGATGGTCGGCATCGTCATCGACGAGCAACAGCGACCGCCTTGCCCCCCGATACCCCACCGGTCGAGGGCGCGGCGCGGCACAGTCCACCATGCCGGAGACATGCGGCATCATCAGCACGACGCGGAACAGCGATCCCTCGCCCAGCCGGCTTTCCAGCCGCAGGTCGCCGCCCAGCATGTCGACTATCGCACGCGTGATCGCCAGTCCCAGTCCGGCACCGCCGCCACATTCGACCCCACCAGTCTGGTAGGGCGAGAATACCGTCTCCTGATGGGCCGGGGAAATGCCCGGGCCGGTATCGCGCACTTCGAATGTCGCTATTTCGCCGCTCCAGCGCACCGCCAGGACCACTTCGCCCGCCTGGGTGAACTTCACCGCGTTGGAGACAAGGTTGATCAACACCTGCCGCACCCGACGTTCGTCCATCCGCACGAACTCGGGCAGACGCGCGGGAAGATCGCAGCGGAACGCGAGGCCCTTCTGCACCGCGAGCGGCCGGAACATTTCCGCCACCTGCTCGACCAGCGCATCGAGGCGTGCAACCGTGCTGTCGATGCGCACTACGCCCTGTTCGATCGAGGCGATGTCGAGCAGGCCTTCCACGAGGTTAGTGAGATGTTCGGCGCTGCGACGGATGACCCTGGCCGCATCGCGCGGATCGACCGTGCCTTCGCGCTCGACGAGCTGCGCATAGCCATAGATCGCATTGAGCGGCGAGCGGATCTCGTGGCTGACGCTGGCAAGATACCGGCTCTTCGCAGCGCTGGCGCATTCGGCAGCGTCAAGCTCCTGGCGCAGGGCTTCGCGGTCCGTGTCTTGGCTGTCGTCGTCCCGCCGCGCCTGGCGAATGCAGGTGAGAACGAAGATGCAGAAGCTGGTGAGAGTAGCGCCGTGAAGCGCAAGGCTCTCTCCGGGCACCACGGCGTCCACGATCAGAAGGGCCACCGCCAGCGCCGCCCATGCCGCGGCGATGGGAACGCCACGCGATGGCAGGGCGGCGAAGCGCGGCAGCGCGATCATGCGAGCCGCCCTTCGTCAGCAACCGGATTTCTTGCGACCCCACGGAACGCGACCATTGAAGGCACCCCCGAGCGCCGCCCACCTTGTATGCGGCGCGAACAGTTTTGTGCACTGCAATGTCAGATAGCGCAAGCCCTGCGCCGAAGCTCCGTCCCGGATCAGATCAATTCGTCCTTTTGCAGCCGCTGGAGCAGGCGAACCGCCACGGAATGGCGAATGGCCTTGCCCTCGCGCAGCTTGACCCACGTGTTCAAGCCGATTCCGAAATGGTTCTGAATGACTTCCGGCTTCTGGCTCTTGAGCATTGCCGCCATCTTGTTGACGACCGCCGGTTCGACCTGGGTAAGACGCTGGGTGGACATGTGCCCTCATTGTGTTGAATCGCGGAGCACAGATTATTTTGCGTCGCAGCACACAACATACGCCGTTTACCGCATGCCATTACTTGACGAACGTCATAATTCTGGTCGCTACGCCCAGCTCGGCCGCCGAGTGGCAGCGAACGTTCCGTTTCCACCGAGGGGCTTCAATTACCGCTGGCGAATCATGGCCGGGCGGCTACCACCCCGCCCCGACAAAGCCAGACGGAGCAACAGCATGCGGCCATTGGCCCGCCCCTTCTTCCTGATCGCCACACTCGCCCCCTGCGCTGCCCACGCGCAGGATGCGGTCCAGCCCGAAATCGTGGTGATCGGCACCGGCCTTCAGGCCCCGCCGTCGGCACCGGCCTACAACGTCCAGCAGATCGATCGCGAACGCCTTCTCGAAACCGCATCCGGCCGACTCGAGGACGCCCTTTCCTCTGTCGCGGGTTTCCAGCAGTTCCGCCGCTCCGACAGCCGTTCGTCCAATCCTTCCGCGCAAGGCGTGACGCTGCGCTCGCTTGGCGGCAATGCGACCAGCCGCACGCTCGTCCTGCTCGATGGCGTGCCGATGGCCGATCCATTCTTCGGCCATATCCCTTTCAGTGCGATAGCCCCCGAACGGCTCGCGACTGCACGCGTCACGCGCGGCGGCGGCGCAGGCGCGTTTGGCGCGGGCGCGGTTGCCGGAACGGTGGAACTCGAAAGCGCGAACGCGGACCAGCTCGGCCTCGTCCAGGCTGGTGCGCTGGCGAACGACCGTGGCGAGACGGAACTTTCCGGCGCCCTCGCCCCCCGCGTGGGCAAGGGGTTTGCGGTGATCTCCGGCCGCTGGGACCGCGGTCAGGGCTTCTGGACCACGCCCGTCGGCCAGCGCGTGCCGATCAGCGCCCGGGCACGCTACGACTCATGGTCGGCCGGCCTACGCCTGGTCGCCCCCCTGTCCACCGACGTCGAGTTGCAGATGCGCGGGCTTTTGTTCGACGACCGGCGCACCTTGCGCTTCCGGGGGGCAGACACATCCTCGAGCGGACAGGATGCTTCGTTGCGCCTCGTTGGGCGTGGCGCTTGGGCCTTCGACGTGCTCGCCTATGTGCAGGCGCGCGACTTCACCAATGTCGTCATCAGTTCGACCAGCTTCCGCAAGACGCTCGACCAGCGAGCCACGCCTTCGACGGGCGTGGGTGGCAAGGCCGAATTGCGCCCGCCCGTTGGCGGTAACCACGTGCTCAGGCTCGGCGCGGA
The DNA here is from genome assembly GCF_000013325.1 of Novosphingobium aromaticivorans DSM 12444. Lineage (GTDB taxonomy): Bacteria > Pseudomonadota > Alphaproteobacteria > Sphingomonadales > Sphingomonadaceae > Novosphingobium > Novosphingobium aromaticivorans. The sequence goes on along the minus strand of NC_007794.1, from coordinate 1,742,110 downwards.
CTACCGCCTCAACGATGGCGACATGGCCGAGGACGCATATTCGGCGGCTACTGGCCTGGTTACCGCCCGTCGCCGGGCAGGTGGCAAGACCAGCGACCTCGGCCTGTTCCTCGAAGACGACTGGACGCTCGGCCGCCTCGTCCTCAACGCCGGCGCCCGCGCCGACCGCTGGACAATCCGCGACGGCTATTTCCTTGAGCGGAGCCCCTCGGGCGCCACGACCATCGATTCCGCGCTGGACCCCGCCTTTGCCGACAGGTCCGGCTGGCAGGCAAGCTTCCGAGGCGGCGCCGTGTTCAGGGCCACCGACATGCTCTCGCTTCGCGCTGCCGGGTACACCGGATTGCGCTTGCCGACGCTCAACGAATTGTACCGCTCGTTCAGCGTCGTCGCGCCGCGCAGCGAGGGTGGCATCGCGATCACCGCAACGCAGCGCAATCCGCTTCTGCACAACGAGAAGCTCGAGGGCTTCGAAGCGGGGCTGGACTTCACCCCCGCCCCCGGCCTGGCGTTCAACGCGACTGCCTTCGACAACCGCATCCGCAACGCCATCGCCAATGTCACCCTGGGCACGAGCGGCAACACGACCACGCGCAAGCGTCAGAACGTCGATGCCGTCCATGCGCGCGGTCTTGAATTCGGCGCCAGGCTGCGGGCGGGCGCGATCTCGCTCGATGGTTCGCTGGCATGGACCGACGCCGAGGTGGAGGCATCGGGCATTTCCGCCTCGCTCGACGGCAAGCGTCCCGCGCAGACGCCGCGTTGGGCGGGCACGGCCACCCTTGCCTGGCGGCCCGCCGAACGCTGGTCGCTGGGCCTCACCCTGCGGCACGTTGGCGCGCAGTTCGAGGACGATCTGGAAACCGACCTCCTCCCGTCGGCCACAACGCTCGACGGCTTTGCCCAGCTTCCGCTCCATGGCCCGATCAGCCTTGTCCTGCGCGGCGAGAACCTTACTGGCGAGACGATAGTGACGCGGCTGCAGGACGGTTCTATGGATATCGGCACGCCGCGCACGTTCTGGGCGGGTATTCGTGTGGAGGTCCGTTGACATGGCGAGTGGTGCCGCAAGTGAAGACCTGTTGCGTTACAACAGCGTAGCGCGGGCATTTCATGCCGTGATCGCCGTGATGGTGATCTTCAACGTCGTCAGCGGAATCGGCGGAGAGGCCATAGAGGATATCTGGAACCCGTTTCCGGTCCACAAGGCCACCGGCATCCTGATCCTGCTGCTTTCGCTCGCCCGTATCGGCTGGCGTTTCACCTGGACGACACCGGAATGGCCCGCGACGATGGGCAATCTCCAGCGCCTTGTCGCGAAGGTCACGCATGGCGCGCTCTACGTGCTGATGCTCGTCGTGCCACTTACCGGCTGGATCATGTCCTCGGCCAGCAAGTGGCCGATCTCGATGTACGGCCTGTTTGACTGGCCCAAGTTCGCGGTGGTCAAGGATTCGCCACTTGCCGAGGCTGCGGGCGAAAGCCACGAAGTGCTCGGTTTCCTCATGGCCGGCCTTGTCGTACTCCACGTCGCAGCCGCCCTGCACCATCATTTTGTCATCAAGGACAACATCTTGCGCCGCATGTTCTGATGCGCAGACGTATTCTGGCCGACAGCGCCGGGAACTAGGACTAGAACGGCCCCCACAGTAAAACACGGTGGGGGCATGGAAGCGAAGCAGGACAGACCGTCCGATCCGGCAATCCCGTTGTCGTGCCGACCCTCGTTTGGCGCATCCAGCCGCGTACCCGCGCAATCCCCGCACGATCGCGCCTTGCCGAATGCGCGGGCGCTGTCATACCCATGTATCTGGGAGTTCGATGCGAACCCGCCCAGCCGCTTCCGCAGGCACCGCAAGGCGCTTGCCGGAAAAAGCAGGCAGGCGGTGATGAAGGGCCGGTACAACAGGGACCGGCGCGTGCGTGGCATGTCCATCGCCCGTTCCGGACAAGGCAGGGTGGGACGACCGGCATGAGCCTCGACAAGAATTCCAGGGCCGCAGAGATCGATGCGCAGATCATCGACGTCCTGCGCCACCGCGTCGGCAAGGACGAGCGCGCGGCAAAGCCGCACGACTGGTACACCGCAACGGTCCTCACCCTGCGCGATGCGATCATCGACCGCTGGATGGAATCCACCCGCAAGACTTATGCGGAAAGCGGAAAGCGGGTCTATTACCTCAGCCTCGAGTTCCTGATCGGCCGGCTGCTGCGCGATGCCCTGTCCAACATGGGCCTGACGCGCGACATGGAACTGGCCCTGCGCGAACACGGCTTCGACCTTTCCGCGCTGGAAGACCTCGAGCCTGATGCCGCGCTCGGCAATGGCGGGCTCGGCCGCCTCGCCGCCTGCTTCATGGAAAGCCTCGCCAGCCTCGACATCCCCGCTTACGGCTACGGCATCCGCTATGTGAACGGCATGTTCCGCCAGCGGATCGACGATGGGTGGCAGGTCGAACTGCCCGAAACCTGGCTGTCGCACGGCAACCCATGGGAATTCGATCGCCGCGAAAGCGCCTACATCATCGGCTTCGGCGGCGAAGTGGTGGAGAAGGCCGACGGCGTCGAATGGCGCCCGGCCGAAAAGGTCGAGGCGAGCGCGGTCGACACCCCGGTCGTCGGCTGGCGCGGCAAGCGCGTCAACACCTTGCGCCTGTGGACAGCACACGCCTTCGATCCGCTGCGCCTCGACGCCTTCAACGCGGGCGACCACTTCGGCGCGCTTGCCGAACAGGTCCGCGCCGATAGCCTCGTGCGCGTGCTCTATCCGGCGGACTCTACCCCCGCCGGGCAGGAACTGCGCCTCAGGCAGGAGTATTTCTTCACCTCCGCGTCGATCCAGGACATCGTGCGCCGCCACGTCCAGTACAATGGCGACATCCGCACCCTGCCAGAAAAGGCCGCGATCCAGCTCAACGATACGCACCCGGCCGTTGCCGTTGCCGAACTGATGCGCCTGATGGTCGATGTCCACGGCCTGGAATTCAACGAGGCGTGGGAAGTGACCAAGGCGACGGTCGGCTACACCAACCACACGCTCCTGCCCGAAGCGCTCGAATCCTGGCCCCTGCCCCTGTTCGAACGCCTGCTCCCGCGCCACATGCAGATCGTCTACGCCATCAACAGCCGTGTCCTGCGCGAAGCGCGCAAGGCGGGCCTCGATGACGCCGCGATCTCGGCGATCAGCCTGATCGACGAAGGCGGCGAACGCCGCGTGCGCATGGCCAATCTCGCTTTCTCGGGCGCGCACAGCGTCAATGGCGTGGCAGCGCTCCATACCGAGCTGATGAAGACCACCGTCTTTTCAGACCTGCACAAGCTCTACCCGGCGCGCATCAACAACAAGACCAACGGCGTTACCCCGCGCCGGTGGTTGCAGCAGTGCAATCCCGGCCTGACCTCGGTCCTGAAGGACGCGATCGGCGACTGTTTTCTTGACGACGCCGAAAAGCTCTCCGATCTCAACGCGCTGGCCGACGATCCCGCGCTGGGAGAGCGGATTGCAGAGGTCAAGCGCACCAACAAGATCGCACTGGCAAAGCACGTCAAGGAACTGATGGGCATCCGCCTCGATCCCGACGCGCTGTTCGACGTCCAGATCAAGCGCATCCACGAATACAAGCGCCAGCTGCTCAACCTGATAGAGACCGTCGCGCTCTACGACCAGATCCGCAGCCACCCTGAACGCGACTGGGTGCCGCGCGTAAAGATCTTCGGCGGCAAGGCCGCATCGAGCTATCACAACGCCAAGCTCATCATCAAACTGGCCAACGACATCGCCCGCCGCGTCAACTCCGACCCTTCGGTCGGCGGCCTGCTCAAGGTCGTGTTCGTGCCGAACTACAACGTCAGCCTGGCCGAGAAGATCATACCGGCGGCCGACCTTTCCGAACAGATTTCCACCGCCGGCATGGAAGCTTCCGGCACCGGCAACATGAAGTTCGCCCTCAACGGTGCGCTCACCATCGGCACGCTCGACGGCGCCAACATCGAGATCAAGGACCGCGTGGGCGACGCCAACATCGAGATTTTCGGCCTCACCGCGCAGGAGGTCGAGGACAAGCGCGCCAACGGCTACAACCCGCGCGAAGTGATCGAAAGCTCGCGCGAATTGCAGCAGGCCATCGCGGCAATCGCCACCGGCGTCTTTTCGCCCGACGACCCGCAGCGCTATGCAGGCCTGATGGGCGGCATCTACGACCACGACTGGTTCATGGTCGCCGCTGATTTCGATGCCTACCACGCGGCGCAACGCAACATCGATCGCCGCTGGGAACAGCAGCCGTCGTGGCGCGCTTCGGCAATCCGCAACATTGCCAACGTAGGCTGGTTCTCGTCCGATCGCACGATCGGCGAATATGCCCGCGACATCTGGGGGGTCCGAGACCGAGCATGAAACCACCGGCGAGCGCCATCGATGCCCTTCTGGACGGGACGCACGCCGATCCTTTCTCGCTTCTCGGCATCCACGAAGGACCGGACGGCGCCTTCGCCCGCGCCGTCCTGCCCGGCGCGGAAGAGGCCGTGGCATGGTCGCTCTCGGGCAAGAAGCTGGGCAAGCTCAGCCGCGTCGACGGGCGCGGCCTGTTCGAAGGCAAGGTAAAGGGACCGCGCCAGCCAGTCCGCTATGCCTGCAAGGCCGATGGGCACGAATGGCTCGTCACCGACCCCTATTCCTTCGGCCCCGTCCTCGGCCCGCTCGACGATTTCCTGATCGCCGAGGGCACGCATCTGCGGCTGTTCGACAAGATGGGTGCGCACCTGATCGAGCACGAGGGCGCGCGCGGCGTGCACTTCGCGGTTTGGGCGCCCAACGCGCGGCTCGTCTCGGTCGTCGGTGATTTCAACGACTGGGATCACCGCCGCCACCCGATGCGCCGCCGGGCGGACATCGGCGTCTGGGAAATCTTCATTCCCGACATCGGCGAACATCGCGCCTACAAGTACCGCATCGTCGGCCACGACGGCGGTGTGCTTCCGCTCAAAGCCGATCCCTATGCGCTTGCCGCCGAATTCCGCCCCAGCACCGCCTCGCTCACCGCGCACCCGGTCAAGATGGACTGGGCCGACGCCGCCCACCGCGCGCACTGGGCCTCGGTCGACGCGCGCCGCGAGCCGATGTCGATCTACGAGGTCCACCCCGGCTCGTGGCAGAAGCCGCACGAGGAAGGCTTCCATACCTGGGATGAGTTGGCCGACCGCCTGATCCCCTATGTCGCGGAAATGGGCTTCACCCACATTGAATTCCTGCCCGTCTCCGAGCACCCCTACGATCCGAGCTGGGGCTACCAGACGACCGGCCTCTACGCCCCGTCAGCCCGCTTCGGCCCGCCGGAGGGGTTCGCCCGTTTCGTCGATGGCGCCCACCGGGCGGGCATTTCCGTCCTTATCGACTGGGTCCCTGCCCACTTCCCGACGGACGAGCACGGCCTCGTCCGTTTTGACGGCACAGCGCTCTACGAACACGAAGACCCTCGCCTCGGCTTCCATCCCGACTGGAACACGCTGATCTACAACTTCGGCCGCCGCGAGGTCGTCAGCTTCCTCGTCAACAACGCGCTGTTCTGGGCCGAACGCTATCATGTCGACGGGCTGCGCGTGGATGCGGTCGCCTCGATGCTGTACCGCGACTACTCGCGCAAGGCTGGCGAGTGGATTCCCAACGCCGAAGGCGGCCGCGAGAACTGGGAAGCGGTCGAGTTCCTCAAGGCGATGAACCGGGCCGTCTATGGCAGCCACGCCGGCTTCCTCACCATCGCCGAGGAATCAACCGCGTGGCCCGGCGTATCCAAACCGGCGTTCGATGGCGCCCCGCGCGAGAACCTCGGCTTCGGCTTCAAGTGGAACATGGGCTTCATGCACGATACGCTGAAGTACATGGCGCGCGAGCCGATCCACCGCCGCTACCATCACGATGAGATCACCTTCGGCCTGATGTACGCCTTCAGCGAGAACTTCGTCCTGCCGCTGAGCCATGACGAAGTGGTCCACGGCAAGGGCAGCCTGCTCAACAAGATGAGCGGCGATGACTGGCAGAAGTTCGCCAACCTGCGCGCCTATTACGGGCTGATGTGGGGCTATCCCGGCAAGAAGCTGCTGTTCATGGGCCAGGAATTCGCCCAGCGCCGCGAGTGGAGCGAGGCTCGCGCGCTCGACTGGGACCTGCTCCAGGCTCCCGCCCACGAGGGCATCCGCCGCTGGGTACGCGATCTCAACCGCGTCTATGCCAGCCGCCCCGCACTCCACGCCCGCGATTGCGAGCCGGAAGGGTTCGAATGGCTGGTGGTGGACGATGCGGAAGCCTCGATCTTCGCCTGGCTGCGCAAGGCACCGGGCGCAAGGCCGGTCGCTGTGATCTGCAACATGACCCCGCAGGTCCACGACCACTATCGCCTGCCGCTTCCGCTCGATGGGGAATGGCGCGAGGTCCTGAACAGCGATGCCGAGGACTATGGCGGCAGCGGCATCGGCAATCTTGGCAAGGTCACTGCCGAACAAGGCGCCGCTTTCGTGGTCCTCCCGCCGCTGGCCACGCTGATGCTTGAATTCGAAGGATAAGAAGGAAGGGGAAGAACGGGGATGCGCGATACCTACTCTCAGCCGCTGGCGCGCGATGCGATGGCCTATGTCCTGGCCGGCGGACGCGGCAGCCGCCTCAAGGAACTGACCGATAACCGCGCCAAGCCCGCGGTCTACTTTGGCGGCAAGTCGCGCATCATCGACTTCGCCCTTTCCAACGCGATCAATTCGGGCATCCGCCGCATTGGCGTCGCCACGCAGTACAAGGCGCACTCGCTGATCCGCCACATGCAGCGCGCGTGGAACTTCATGCGGCCCGAACGCAACGAGAGCTTCGACATCCTCCCTGCCTCGCAGCGCGTGTCCGAACACCAATGGTACGAAGGCACTGCCGACGCCGTCTACCAGAACCTCGATATCATCGCGTCCTACGCGCCCAAGTACATGGTCATTCTCGCGGGCGACCACATCTACAAGATGGACTACGAGCTGATGCTCCGCCAGCACGTCGAAAGCGGCGCGGATGTGACCATCGGCTGCCTCGTCGTGCCGCGCATCGAAGCGACCGGTTTCGGCGTCATGGCGGTCGACACGTCCGACACGATCACCGCTTTCGTCGAAAAGCCCGCCAATCCGCCCGGCATTCCCGGCAATGAGGACATGGCGCTGGCATCGATGGGCATCTACGTCTTCGACACGAAGTTCCTGTTCGACATCCTGCGCGAGGATGCCGCCGATCCCTCGTCGTCGCGCGACTTCGGCAACGACATCATCCCCAAGATCGTCCGGAACGGAAAGGCCGTCGCCCACCGCTTCACCGCGTCGTGCATCCGCGCGGCGGAAGAAATCGAGGAATACTGGCGCGATGTCGGCACGCTCGACGCCTATTTCGAGGCCAACCTCGACCTGACCGACGTTGTGCCCAAGCTCAACATGTACGACCGCGACTGGCCGATCTGGACCGACCAGATCATCGCCGCCCCCGCCAAGTTCGTGCACGACGAGGATGGCCGTCGCGGCATGGCGATATCCTCGCTGATCTCGCAGGATTGCATCGTGTCGGGCGCCATCGCCAGGCGCAGCCTGCTCTTCACCGGCGTCAAGATGGGCTCGTTCTCCTCGTGCGAGGAAGCGGTGATCCTGCCATATTGCAACATCGGCAGGGGTGCACGCCTCAGCCGCGTGATCCTCGACTCCGGCGTCCGCATTCCCGAAGGGCTCGTAGTGGGCGAGGACCCCGAGCTTGACGCCCGCCGCTTTCAGCGGACCGAAAGCGGGGTGTGCCTCATCACCAAGCGGATGATCGACCAGTTGGCATGACGATCAAGGTCCTTTCCGTCGCCTCAGAGGCCGTCCCGCTTGTGAAGACTGGCGGCCTCGCCGACGTTGCCGGCGCCCTGCCCTCGGCAGTGGCGCCACACGGCGTCGGGATGACGACGATCCTCCCCGGATATCCGGCGGTGATGAAGGCGCTCGCCCGCCCGCGCGCCCTTCACACCTGGAACAGCCTGCTGGGAGAGAAGGCCCGCCTCGTATCCGGAAAGATCGACGGCCATCCCCTGCTGGTCCTCGATGCGCCCGCCTTTTTCCAGCGCGACGGAACCCCCTATGTCGACAGCTCGGGCCGGGACTGGGCGGACAATTGGCGCCGCTTCGCCGCGTTCGGACGCGCTGCGGCCGATGTCGCTGGCGGTGCGGTCAAGGGTCGCGCCTTCGATCTCGTCCACGCGCACGACTGGCAGGCAGCCATGGCTCTGGCCTACCTCCGCTTCGCGCCGCCGCCCGGGGGACGCCGCGTGCCCTCGGTCATGACGATCCACAACATGGCTTTCCAGGGTCACTACGGCGCGGACCTCTTCCCCGCGCTCGGCCTCCCGCCCCAGGCCTGGGCGATGGACGGCGTCGAGTATCACGGCGGGGTCGGCTACCTGAAGGCGGGCCTCGAAGCCGCCAGCGCCATCACGACCGTAAGCCCAACCTACGCCCGCGAAATCCGCACGCCCGAATTCGGCATGGGCCTCGAAGGTCTGGTCGTCAGCCGGGGCAACCGCGTGTCGGGCATCGTCAACGGCATCGACACGGCCCAGTGGAACCCTGAAACCGATCCAGCACTCGCCGCCCGCTTCGGCGTCAAGTCGCTCGCCCGCCGGGTGACCAACAAGCGCGCGCTCGAGGCCGAATTCGCGCTGGAGGCCGATGATGGACCGCTCTTCGTCGTCATAACCCGCCTGACCTGGCAGAAGGGCATCGACGTCCTGCTCGAATGCATCGACCACCTCGTCGGCATCGGCGGCCGGCTCGCCCTGCTCGGCTCCGGCGACAAGGCGATGGAAAACGCTTTCCACGCAGCCGCCACGCGCCATCCCGGCAAGGTCGGGGTGCGGATCGGCTATGACGAAGCGCTGTCCCACCGCATGCAGGCGGGGGGCGATGCGATCCTCGTACCCTCTCGCTTCGAACCCTGCGGCCTCACCCAGCTCTATGGCCTTGCCTATGGCTGCGTACCTGTCGTCGCACGAACCGGGGGCCTTGCCGATACGGTGATAGATGCCAACCTGGCAGCGGTCATGGCCGGCGTCGCAACCGGCGTGCAATTCGAAGGCGTGAACTATCCCAGCGTGTCGGACGCTATCAGCCGGGCCGTAACGCTCTACCGGCAACCGGATGTCTGGCGCGCGATGCAGCGAGCCGGCATGAAGACCGACTTTTCGTGGAGCCGCTCGGGCAAGGCCTATGCGGACCTCTACGCCGCCCTCATCGCGGAGGACCAATGACTCGTACCGTTCCGTCGACGCCCTGTTCCGGCCAGAAGCCGGGCACGTCCGGCCTGCGCAAGAAAGTGAAGGTCTTCCAACAGCCGAACTACGCGGAAAACTTCATCCAGTCGGTATTCGACGTGGTCGAGCGCGCGCCTGGCAGCGCGCTGGTCGTTGGCGGCGACGGCCGCTACCACAACCGCACCGTCATCCAGCAGGCCATCCGCATCGCCGCCGCCAACGGCTATGGCAAGGTTCTGGTCGGTCGGGGCGGCATCCTTTCCACCCCCGCCGCATCCAACGTCATCCGCAAGTACGGCGCTTCTGGCGGCCTGATCCTGTCGGCCAGCCACAACCCCGGCGGTCCGGACGAGGATTTCGGCATCAAGTACAACATTGCCAACGGCGGCCCTGCTCCCGAGGCTGTAACCGAGGCGATCTATGCCCGCACCCAGACAATCGACCGCTGGCTGACCGTCGACGCGCCGGACGTCGACCTCGACAGGCTCGGCTCAACCCAGGTCGAAGCGATGACAGTGGACGTCATAGACTCCGTTTCCGATTACGCCGAACTCATGGAATCCCTTTTCGATTTCAATGCAATACGCGCCAATGTTGAGGGCGGGTTCACCATGGCCTTCGACGCGATGAGCGCGGTCACCGGTCCCTACGCCATCGAGATCCTCGAAAACCGCCTCGGCTTTCCCAAGGGCACGGTGCGCAACGGCATTCCGCTCGAGGACTTTGGGGGTCATCACCCCGATCCCAACATGGTCCACGCCCACGAGCTGTTCGATACGATGTTCGGCCCGGACGCTCCGGATTTCGGCGCCGCCTCCGATGGCGACGGCGATCGCAACCTGATCGTCGGCCGGCACCGCTTCGTCACCCCGTCCGACAGCCTGGCCATGCTCGCCGCCAATGCGCACCTCGCACCGGGCTATGCCGGCGGTCTCAACGGCATTGCCCGCTCGATGCCGACAAGCGCTGCGGCTGATCGTGTGGCGGAGGCACTGGGCCTGCCCTGCTTCGAGACGCCAACCGGCTGGAAATTCTTCGGAAACCTTCTCGATGCCGGCATGGCCACGATCTGCGGCGAGGAAAGCGCGGGCACCGGAAGCGACCATGTACGCGAAAAGGACGGCCTCTGGGCGGTGCTGCTATGGCTCAACATCCTCGCGGTTCGCAGGATCGGCGTCGATCAGCTCGCACGGGAGCATTGGGCGCGGTTCGGCCGCAACTACTACGCCCGCCACGACTACGAGGCGCTGCCGACCGACAGGGCCGATGCACTCATGGCAGAACTCAACCAATCGCTCTCAAGTCTTTCAGGCAAGCCATTCGGAAATTTGACTATTTCGACAGCCGACAACTTCTCCTATCTCGACCCGGTCGATGGATCGACCAGCAGCAATCAGGGTGTCCGCATCCTGTTCGAAGGTGGCTCGCGCGTGGTCTTCCGTCTTTCCGGCACCGGCACCGAAGGCGCCACCCTGCGCGTCTATCTCGAACGCTACGAACCGGTGGGCGGCGATCTCGACCGTGAAACGCCTGAAATGCTTGCCGATCTCATCCGGGCGGCAGACGCCATCGCCGGCATCGCGCGTCACACCGGACGCACCGCGCCCGACGTGGTGACGTGACGCCGGGCGTCTTTCTGGCGGACGGCGCCACCCGCTTCTCCGTCCGCTCCCCTCGCGCCGAGGCACTGACGCTCTGCCTGTTCGAGGACGAAGCCGAGCAGCGTATCGCGATGACCCGCGTCGGCGATAACTGGATCGTTGAAATTCCAAGGGATCTGCGTGGCATTCGCTACGGCTACCGCGCGTCTGGCGAATGGAACCCGCCGGATGGTCTGTGGTTCGATCCTGCCAAGTTGCTTGTCGATCCCTACGCAATCGAGTTGGACGGCAGCTTTGTGCAACACACGAGCTTGTCCACCTACGGCGCTGACACGTCGAAAATTGTTCCCAAAGCAGTGGTTACCGCACCGCCGGTGATTTCTCACCTCTCGCCGCTGTTCCGCCACGGCGGGTTGATCTACGAAGTCAACGTGCGCGGGCTTACCATGCTCCATCCGGATGTCCCGCAGCCGCTCCGGGGCACCGTCGCCGCGCTCGCTCACCCGGCAATCATCGGCCATCTCAAGCAGTTGCACGTCTCGGCGGTGGAACTCATGCCAATCGTCGCCTGGATCGACGAGCGGCACCTGCCCCCGCTCGGCCTCACCAACGCCTGGGGATACAACCCCGTCGCCCCCATGGCTCTCGATCCCCGCGTCTGTCCGGGCGGAGTCAGGGAACTGCGCGAAACCGTGGCCACGTTGCGAGCCGAAGGGATCGGCGTAATCCTCGATATCGTATTGAATCACAGCGGGGAATCCGACGTTCTCGGCCCCGTCCTTTGCCTCCGCGGTCTCGATGACGCGGCCTATACCAAGGCGCCCGACGGTAGGCTGATCAACGACACCGGCTGCGGCAATACGCTCGATTTCGGAAATCCTGCCGTTCGCGCGCTGGCGCTCGATACCCTGCGCCACTTCACAAGGCATTGCGGCGTCGACGGTTTCCGCTTCGACCTCGCTCCCATCCTCGCCCGCAGCCCCGGCTTCGCCGCCGACGCGCCGATCTTCCGCGAGATCGCCGCCGACCCGGTGCTGGCCGACCGGGTGATGATCGCGGAGCCTTGGGACATTGGGCCCGGGGGATACCAGCTCGGAGGTTTCCCTTCTAACTGGCTGGAATGGAACGACAGATTCCGAGACGACGTACGACGATTCTGGAAGGGTGAGACCGGCGTCGGCGCGCTTGCAACGCGGATTGCCGGGTCTTCCGATATCTTCGGCAAGGCCTGCCGAACGGTCAATTTCCTGGCGGCCCACGACGGCTTTACTCTCGCCGATACGCTTGCCTACGAGCAGCGCCACAACTGGGCGAACGGCGAGGAGAACCGCGATGGACACGGCGAAAATTTTAGCTGGAACAACGGCATGGAGGGAGAAACGGACAATCTGGACGTCCTTTCCCGCCGCGCCGCCCTTGTACGCGCCATGCTCGGGACACTGTTCATTTCGACCGGTACGATCCTGCTGACCGCCGGCGACGAATTTGGCCGGAGCCAGCGCGGCAACAACAATGCCTATGCGCAGGACAACGAAATCACCTGGATCGACTGGGACCGGCGGGACCGTGCCCTGGAAGCGTGGACCTTCGGGCTATCCGCCTGGCGCCATTTGAGAATTTCATCCTTCACCAGGTTTCCGGAGGATGGAACCTGGCGTGACCTGAACGGCACCGAACTGCACACGAGCGCGTGGGAAAGCGACCTGACCCAGGGATTTTTCTGGCAGAATGGCAGCTACGGCTTCGTGGTCGACCGGACCGCCCCGATGGCAGGTCCGGTCTGACGGTCACGCTCCCAACCGGCGCAGCGCCCTGTCCGGTTGGAAGTTGCCAACTACCCCGCGGGAAGCGGAACTGTCCAGCGCAAGCGGCCGGGGCAAGAGCTGGTTGAGCAGCAATCGTCCGAACGTCCAGTCGCCAAGCCCGGAATCGGCATTGATGTGCCCCGCCTCGCCCGCGTCGGCGAAGCGGCTGCCCCAGGCCCGCGCCAGATGCCGTGCCTGACCGATGCCCATGTAGGGGTCGTTGCGACTGGCGACGAGGATCGAGGGGAACGGAAGCTCCCCGTGCGGGAAAGGTGCGAAGCGGGTAAGGCGGCGGTCGATCGGGCGCACCTCGACATCAGGCGGCGCGACAAGAAGCGCACCCAATACCTTGCCGTTGGCAGGTTTTTCGAACTCCGCCCACCATGCGACCGCAAGGCAGCCGAGGCTGTGCGCGACGAGCACCACGGGCCTCTCGGCACGATGGACCGCAAGGTTGATCTTGTTCACCCAGGTGTTGCGGTGCGGATCGTCCCAAAGGCCGAGATCGACGCGGCGACAATCGGGAAGCTCCTGTTCCCACAGCGTCTGCCAGTGCCCGGCGCCGCTGTTGCTGAGCCCCGGAACGGTAAGGATGAGCGGGTCGCGCCCCGCTCGCAACGAGGAATCGTGAGTCATTGCCATCTCCTGAAGCGGAAAGCCGGTCGACTCGGATTACGTCCCGACAGGCTTCAGGAGATAACTCAACTAATTTGATAGACAAGAGACTTGCGACGGGTCGACGCATCGCATCGTCAAAGCGTGATCCCCGATTTTCCGGGCGCGATGACACCGTTTGGGTCGAGCGCCGCCTTCAGGCGCCGATTGAGCATCCTATTCGCCTCGCCGTACTGGCCTGCTACGAGATCCATGGTGCTGACGGCGGTGCGATACGCGGCCCAGCCCTTGTCGCCGAAGCGCAGGATCATCTCTTCCATGCAGTCCTGCGCCTTGCGTTCCTCGGCCGGATCATCCTTGTCGAACAGCAGGAAGATCAGGTGGTGCAGTTCGCGGCTGCCGATGGCGAAGGCACCGTTGTAGTCGAAGTCGTACTTGCCGAGGATTTCCTTGGCGAGCGCGGTCTGCTCGGCGGTCTCGACGCCCTTGGCCGGAGCGACCGGGGCAAAGCAGATCATCCCGCCACCGGGCCCGCGCCAGCGCACGATGCCGATCTCCTCCAACGTCATGCCGCCACGCATCAGCGACTTGTGATGTTCGAACCACGGGTTGCCGGACATTTCCCTCTCGGTCAGTACCTCGCCGCCGGTCGCCTCGAAGGCGGAGCGAACGATGGGTTCCACCGCAGCGATGATCTCATCGGTACCGTAGAGCGCGAAATAGGTGTTCCACATGCCGAGGCCGTTCCGCATAGCCTCGGCCCGGATCACGTCATCCGGAACGGAGCGCTGCTCGGTCCAGATGTCGGCGCGGCGCTTGAACATCGCGAGCTGGTAGGCCGCGCCCATCATCAAGACGCAATTGGGGATGAGGTTGTTCATGCGGAACGGGCGGATCGCATCGACGATCCGCGCCACGTCGGCCACTTCCATGTGACGGACCATGAAGGGCTTGTAGGCTGGCGGCGCCGGCATCAACCACATGCCGAGCTTGGTCACCACGCCGAAGTTCGACTGGGTGAACAGGCCGTCGATGTAGGGGCCGTAGCCCCACTTGAACGCCTGCCAGGTGGTCGAGTTCTTCACGCTGCCCATCCCGGTCCGCACGACCGTGCCATCGGCCAGCACGACTTCCATGCCGCACTGCATGAAGAAATGGTCGCCATAAGGGGTATAGCCCACCCCGCGTTCCAGCGTGTTGCCGAGCGGCGACACGATCGGCCCGACCGTGGGCACGTCGACCCAGTAGGGCAGATTGTGTTCCTGCAGGTAGTCGTGGAGGTCCTGGTAGGTCACGCCCGGCTCTACCAGCGCAGTACCGAGTTCGGCGTCTACCTCGATGATCCGGTTCATGCGCTTGAGGTCGAGCACCATCTGGCCCGAGGTCGCAGGCGTTGCATTGCCATAACCCATGTTCTTGCCGGTGGAGACCGGCCAGAGCGGCAGCCCGTACTTGTTCGCCACCTTCAGCACCGCCTGTACTTCCTCGACCGAAGCCGGGGCCACCGCGCCCGAAGGCAGGTGCCGACCGTCGGGGTCGGGGGTGAAGGTGCTGGCGTAGGGCAGCGTGCTTTCGGCATCCGCAAAGACCCAGTCCGTGCCGACAACGGCCCGCAGTTCCTTGACAGCAGCGGCAAAGCGGTCAGCGGCCAGGCCCGGCGGCATGATGCGCGGGCCGTCGAGCGGACTGGCGAATGCCCGGGAGGAGAGGAGCGCGGCGCCGGCAGCGCCCGCGCGGATCATGTCGCGACGCGAGATTCCTGCAGTCATTGTCCATGCTCCTTCGGATTGGCCCGGGACTTTTCGATCCAAACGCCAAGGGCAGCGAGTTCGGCGGCGGTGATCTCGGTCGGGCGGAAGGCGGGCATCGCGCCGCGTCCGCTGCGGACCATGGCCTGGACGGTGGCAGCGGGAATCTTGCGGCCGAGGATGATCGGGCCGACGTTGTGTCCGTGGCAGTACCCGCAAGTGACCTTGTAGACCTTCTCGGGCGCACGGCCCTTCGCGACGGAGGCCACCCTGCCCCCGTCCGCATGAGCCGCCCCGCTGGTCGCCGCAAGGCACCAGGCGAGCAGGATCGTCGCCTTGATCCGCATCCTCGTTCTCCCTCGTCCGAAAGGTCGCGTATTTCGAACATTACTTTATGTCAAATTTGATATCCGCAGCAGGCGCAAGGAGTCAAGCCGCGCCATGGCGACCGGTCGACGGCACCCAGAGAAGCGGTCAAAGGTGCGGCAAGGCCAAGGCCGCGACGGCGGCACATCGGGAGGCATCGCAGCCGAGCGCGGCAAGGACCGCGCCTGCCACCTGGCGGGGGTAGTCGTCAGGCGTAGCTTCGCGCAGTTGCGTGAACAGCGCGGAAAGCGTCGCGCCCATGACGATGTCGCGTCCGATCCTGTCGTCCGATACGGTGAACAGGCCTGCCTCGATGCCTTCTGCTATGGTCCTTCGGGCCTGGGCAAAGGTTTCCGCGCCGAAGACCACGCCGTTTGCCGAGAGGTTGACGATGGACCAGGCCCAGCGCGGGTCCACGCGCCCCCGCTCGAGGTAATAGCGGACAGCGGCGGCGGTGCGCCGCGCCGCATCGGGCATGGCGTCGATCGAAGCTGTCACGGCGACGAGGAAATCGTGGCTGACTTCCCATGTCAGCGCCTCGCGCAGGTCTTCCATGCCCGTGAAGTGGTTGTAGAAGGTCTGGCGCGTAATTCCCGCCGCCGCACAGACTTCCTCGACCCGGCAATAGAGCCCGTTCTCACGACCGAAGATGTCGAAGGTGACAGCAAGGATGCGAGCGCGCGTGCGGGCGCGGCGCTCGCGACCGATCTCGGCCCGGCGTTCGACATCGACCTTGCGCTTGCGGGATAGTGGCGGCGCGTTCATGCGGGCGGATTATCGCGCATTTCGACGCTCGTCCACGCGCGGTTTTTCCGGAAATCGCTCGCAGTGAAACCCGTGCGTGCCTTGAAGAAGCGGGCGAAGTAGGCCGGATCGGCAAATCCCAGGGCATAGGCGATCTGGGCGACGGTGGCGCCGGTGAAGGCCAGGTTGCGCTTCGCTTCGAGAAGCAGGCGGTCGTGAACCATGTCGGCCGGCGCCTTGCCTGCCAACAGGCGGGTGGCGCGGGTCAACGTCGATGGCGTGGTGCCGAGTGCGCTTGCATAGGCGGTGACCGGCCAGTGGTCGCGATAGCGCTCTTCCACCAGCGTGCGAAAGCGGGCCACCAGAGGTTCGCGCCCGTCAGGCAAGCCCTGCCCTTCGGCAAGCGACGCGGCTTCGCCCGCCGTCGCCAGGACGAACGCGACATGGGCCAGCAACGCCGGCCCGGCCTGCCCCCCCTGCCCCAGCCTCAGCGCAAGGTCGGCCAGCAGCCAGCGCAGGCGTGCCGCCATCGCGGGCATGCCGTCGAGCGGCACCGCCTTGCTGCTGCCCTTCAGCGCTGGCAGGGCGTCGAGCAGACCGGCGAGCCGGGGATCATTGGCGAGTGTCGCGGCAAGCGACAGCACCCAACCCTCGGCACCGGGATCGAAGCGGAAGGCGTGGATGCACGATGGCGGAACAAGGATCAGTGCCGGGGCCCGCAGGAGGCTTCGGCCGCTCTCGCCAGCCAGTTCCATACCACCTTCCTCGACCAGCAGGAGTTGCACCATGTGGGGATGCGCATGTGGCTCGATCGTCCATTCGTTCACGCTCGACCGATCGTAGATCCGTTCGAGGTGCACGAACTCCGGCGGAAGAGAAACTCCCTGTTCTCCGTAGAGGGCGTAGCGATTGAAGGCTGGGGTACGCATCGCGCCAATCTGACCGATTGCATGAAAAGTACAAGGAATTGCGGCGAACCTGCGTCGCCTTCCTCACCGTGCAGAGGCAGGATGCCGGGCACTTGAGAGAGGACACAGGCTCATGGCTACCGTGATCGAGCGGCCGCAATTCCGCTTCGACCCATATTCCCCGGCAATCGACGCCGACCCGTTCCCCGCCTACAAGGTGCTGCGCGACGAATACCCCTGCTTCTGGTCCGAGGAGGCCGGAAAGTGGGTGCTCTCGCGCTATGACGACGTGCTTGCAGCGCTGCAGGACTGGCGGACCTATTCTTCCGCCAAGGGCAACCTCGTGGACGAGTTTCCCGGTCGCGCCGGCTCGACGCTGGGATCGAGTGATCCGCCGCGCCATGACCGCCTGCGCGCCCTCATCCAGTCGGCCGTGACCAAGCGTGCGCTTGAACACATTATCGCACCAGCCCGGGCATCGGCCCAGGCGCATCTGGCCGCGCTGGCGGACAAGCCGGTGTTCGACCTGGTGGGCGACTACACGTCGAAGCTGACGGTCGACCTCCTCTTCTACCTTTTCGCCCTGCCGGACGAAGGCGCGCAGCAGGTGCGCGAGAACGCGGTGCTGATGGTCCAGACCGATCCGGTCACGCGCCAGAAGAGCCCCGAACATCTCGCGGCGTTCCATTGGATGGCGGACTACGCCGAAAAGCTGGTCGCCTCGCGCAAGGCGAACCCCGGCGACGACCTCCTGTCCAGCTTCATCACCGCCGAGATCGACGGGGAGAAGTTGCTCGACAAGGAAGTCCAGCTTACCGTCACCACGCTGATCATGGCGGGCATCGAAAGCCTTTCGGGCTTCATGGCAATGTTCGGCCTGAACCTTGCCGACTATCCCGAAGCGCGCAGCGCGCTGGTTGCCGACCCTTCGCTGATCCCCGATGCGATCGAGGAATCGTTGCGGTTCAACACTTCCGCCCAGCGATTCAAACGGACGTTGACGCGGGACGTGGAGCTTCACGGACAGGTGATGAAGGCTGGCGACGCGGTGATCCTCGCCTATGGATCAGCCAATCGCGACGAGCGGATGTTCGAGAATCCGGACGTCTACGACATCACCCGCAAGCCGCGGCGCCACCTCGGCTTCGGCGGCGGTGTCCACGCCTGCCTTGGCTCGATGATCGGGCGCCTGGCGACGCAGATCGCCTACGAGGAACTCCTGAAGGCGGTGCCCGATTTCCGGCGTGCCGACGCCCCGCTCGACTGGGTGCCTTCATCCAACTTCCGCAGTCCGAAGTCGCTCATGCTCGAAAAGAAGGCCTGAGTTTCCGCGCGGCGGCTCGACAGGCGGCGGGTCATGCACGACTCGTCGCAAGGATGGGCCGCCGCACTTGAAGGTGTGACGTGCAGCATACAAATTCGGGACCAATGACGGATAACCGGGGTCTCGCATAATGGTTCCTGACCGGCGCCAATTTTTGGGCGCCTTGGCAGCAACGCTGGGTAGCATGGCCGTTTCGGGCCAGCCTGCAGCGGCAATCACACCTCCCAAGGCAATCGACGCCACTCCTTTCTCGCAGCCGACGCCGCCGCTGATGGTTCAGCGCGCGGTCGCCGCGCTCGATGCGCATGGGGCGCACATCAGCCACCGCGACCTCGTCGGGCTGGTCGATTTCTCGCAGCCCTCGCGCGAGGCGCGGTTCCACCTGATCGACGTCGTCGGAGGCACGGTTCTCTCGTCGCACCTCGTCTCGCATGGGAGCGGTTCGGACCCGGCCAACAGCGGATGGGTGCAGCGCTTCTCCAACCGGTTCGGCTCCAACGCCTCCAGCCCAGGTGCCTTCCTCACCGGCACGACCTATTACGGGAAGCATGGCCGGTCGCGGCGGCTGATCGGACTTGAGGATGCGAACAGTGCGGCGCTCGAACGCGGCATCGTGATCCACGCGGCAAGCTACGTCGACGAGGACATGGCCCGTACGCAGGGCCGGATCGGTCGCAGCCAGGGCTGCTTCGCCTTCTCGAACGACGACATTTCGGGCGTCCTGGAACGCCTCGGCGAAGGGCGCCTGCTCTACGCCGTGAAGTAGAACGCGGCGCGCAGCGCTTCGGCAAGCGCGCCCTCCTCTGCCACAAGGTCCGGCCGGTCGCGTCCGCCGACAAGGCCGAGCGTCCGCCGGAAATCGTAATCGGCAAGCTGTACCGCCACGACTCCGTCCCGCGCCAGCGATTGCGGCGCGGTGGTGACTCCCATCCCCGCCCGCACCATCTCGATGCATCGATCGTCGTTCGAAGAGCGCAGGAAGAACGGCGGGCGCACGCCGCGTTGGGTGAACCAGCGGCTGGTCTCCCCCAGGATCTCGCACGAACGGCGCGCGATCATCGTCTCGGACGCAACGTCGCGCGCATCGATCAGCGCAGCCCCTGCCAGGGCGTGGCTTTCCGGCAGGAGCAGGCGATACCCCTCCTCCAGCAGTCGCAGCGATGGACGGTCCGCATCCTCGGGGCGTAGCAGCGTAAGGATGACATCGACCTGCCCCTCGCCCAGCTTGCGCCGCAATTCTGCATCCGTGCCTTCAACCAGCGTCAGCGGCTGAGGGCCGGTCCAGCGCCGCACCGCCGCGGAAAGCATCGCGGTCGACACCGACGGTATCGTGCCCAGTCGCAGCGGCGCCAGTGGTACCGGGGCTTCGACGAAGGCTGCTTCGGCAGCCCGGAACTCGCGCTCGATTGCCCGCGCATGGTTGACGAGCCGCGCGCCAGCCGCAGTCAGGCGGACCTGCCGCTTCTCGCGCAGGAACAGACGTGTGCCGGCCATCCGTTCGAGTTCGGCGATCGAGGCGGAAAGCGTGGGCTGCGAGATCGCCAGCCGCTCCGCCGCGCGGGTGAAGTTGCCGCTTTCGACAAGCGCCAGGAAGTGGCGGAGCTGGGCTCGTTTCATCATAGGAAAAATCTATCGCAAATCCCGGATCAAATCAATTTTGATCGCGACTTTGGCAATGGTATCGTTGGCCCCGAAAAGAGTTGCGAGAGGATGCCGAAATGCGCGCCACGCCTGATTTCGACTTTGGACTGACCGAAAGCGCCCTGATGATCCGCGAGGCCGCCGGTCGCTTCGCCGACGAGCAGATTGCCCCCCTCGCCGCCGAGATCGACCGCAACGACCGCTTCCCAAGGGAACTGTGGGAGCCGATGGGCGCGCTCGGTCTGCATGGCATCACGGTGGAGGAAGAATTCGGCGGCCTTGGCCTGGGCTATCTCGATCACGTCATCGCGGTCGAGGAAGTGAGCCGGGCAAGCGGTTCGGTTGGGCTGTCCTACGGCGCGCACTCGAACCTCTGCGTCAACCAGATACGGCGCTGGGGCAACGACGAGCAGAAGGCGAAGTACCTGCCGAAGCTGATCTCGGGCGAACACGTCGGCAGCCTGGCCATGTCGGAAGCAGGCGCCGGGTCTGACGTGGTCTCGATGAAGCTGCGCGCCGATGCGGTAGCCGGCGGCTTCCGCCTCAACGGAACGAAATTCTGGATCACCAACGGCACTTATGCCGATACGCTGGTGGTCTACGCCAAGACCTCGCCCGAAGCGGGCAGCCGGGGCATCTCCGCCTTCCTGATCGAGAAGGACATGCCCGGCTTCTCCATCGGCCAGAAGATCGACAAGATGGGCCTGCGCGGCTCGCCCACCTGCGAACTGGTGTTCGACGACTGCTTCGTTCCGGAAGAAAACGTAATGGGTCCGCTCCACGGCGGCGTCGGCGTGTTGATGAGCGGGCTGGACTATGAACGCGTGGTGCTGGCAGGCATGCAGATCGGCATCATGCAGGCATGCCTCGACACGGTCATCCCCTACGTGCGCGAACGCAAGCAGTTCGGCCAGCCGATCGGCACGTTCCAGCTGATGCAGGCCAAGGTCGCCGACATGTATGTCGCGATTCAGTCGGCCCGGGCCTATGTCTATGCCGTGGCCAAGGCTTGCGATGCAGGCCAGACCACGCGGTTCGACGCCGCCGGGGCCATCCTTCTGGCGAGCGAGAACGCCTTCCGCGTTTCGGGCGAGGCCGTGCAGGCGCTCGGCGGCGCGGGCTATACCAAGGACTGGCCGGTGGAACGCTACCTGCGCGATGCCAAACTGCTCGACATCGGCGCCGGAACCAATGAAATCCGCAGGATGCTGATCGGCAGGGAGCTGATCGGCGCACGATAACGGACCTTGCGGAGAGAACGATGCGCCTGAAAACGATCCTTGCCTGCGCTGCCACGCTTTGCCTTGCCCAACCCGCACTTGCGCGGGTGGAGAAGGCGACCGTTCACAGCGCAGCGGTAGAGGGCAATCTTGAAGGCAACTCGGCTGACCGTACCGTCTACGTTGTCCTCCCGGACACCTACGACAAGGCCAAGGGCAAGCGCTATCCGGTCGTCTATTTCCTGCACGGCTTCAACTCGACAGCCAGCAAGTACGTCGAAGGAACGGATTATGAGGCTGCATTGAGAACAGCCCGAGCCGAAGTGATCCTCGTCTTTCCGGACAGCATGACGAAATGGGGCGGCTCGATGTATTCGAACTCGCCAACCGTCGGAAATTTTGAGGATTTCATTGCCAACGAGCTGATTGCCTGGACGGACAAGAATTTCCGCACGATCCCCAGGCGCGAGGCGCGCGGCCTCGCCGGACATTCGATGGGAGGTTATGGCACGCTCAAGCTCGGCATGAAGCGCCCGGACGTGTTCAGCGCGCTCTATGCGATGAACCCGTGCTGCCAGATTCCGCGCCCTGCCTCGTCAGCCGATGCGAAGTACGAAGCCTGGACGGTCGATCAGGCACTGGCGGCTGACTGGATGAGCCGGGGCAACTTCGCAGTGGCAGCGGCATGGTCGCCCAACCCCTCCAAGCCGCCATTCTACGCCGACCTTGGCACCAGTGACGGCAAGGTCAACGATCTCGTCATTGCCAAGTGGGCGGCGAACTCCCCCGTGGCGATGGCATCACAATATCTGCCCGCGCTGCGGCGGATGAGCGGCATCGCCATCGATACCGGCGATACCGACTTCGTGCGGGCGGACGATGAACTGATTCACGAAACACTGACCCGGTTCGGCATCGCGCACGACTGGGAGATCTATGTGGGCGACCACGGCAACCGCGTGAAGGAGCGCTTTGTCACCAAAGTTCTTCCCTTCTTCACCCGTCACCTGAAAGGCAGCACGCGTTGAGCGCACCGGTCCTCTCGAGCAACGTCGACCTCAATTCCGAGCAGGCGCAGGCCCGCGCGGCGCATAACCGCGCGCTGGCGGGGGAACTGCGCGAAAGAGTGGCGAAGGCTGCCCTCGGCGGCGACGAACGCAGCCGCGAACGGCACGTCTCGCGCGGCAAACTCCTCCCCCGCGAGCGAGTGGAGCGACTGCTCGATCCCGGTGCGCCCTTTCTCGAGATCGGCCAACTCGCCGCGAACGGCATGTACAACGACGAGGTGCCCGGTGCTGGGATCATTGCCGGGATAGGCCGGGTTTCGGGGCGCCAGTGCATGGTCTTCGCCAACGACGCGACGGTGAAGGGCGGCACCTACTTCCCGATGACCGTGAAAAAGCACCTTCGCGCGCAGGAGATCGCGGGCGAAAACCGCCTGCCCTGCATCTACCTGGTCGACAGCGGCGGTGCGAACCTGCCGAACCAGGCCGACGTCTTTCCCGACCGCGACCACTTCGGCCGCTTCTTCTACAACCAGGCCAACATGAGCGCGCGCGGCATACCGCAGATCGCCAGCGTCATGGGATCGTGCACGGCGGGCGGCGCCTATGTGCCGGCGATGAGCGACGAGACCGTCATCGTGCGCGAACAGGGCACGATTTTCCTCGCCGGACCGCCGCTGGTGAAGGCGGCGACGGGCGAAGAGATCACCGCCGAAGCACTTGGCGGTGGCGACCTTCATGCGCGCAAGTCTGGCGTGGTGGACCATCTGGCCGACAACGACGAGCATGCGTTGACCATCGTGCGGGACATCGTTTCGCATCTGGATGGGGTTGGACGTCTCGAGAACCCCGCCATGGCGGCGGTGCGGGAGGTGAAGGAGCCGATCTATCCGGCGGAGGATCTCTACTCGATCATCCCCGAGGACGTACGCGCCCCCTATGATGTGCACGAAGTGATCGCGCGGATCGTGGATGGCAGCGAGTTCCACGAGTTCAAGGCACATTACGGCGCAACGCTGGTTTGCGGTTTTGCCCATATCCATGGACTTCCCGTCGCGATCCTTGCCAACAACGGCGTGCTCTTTTCCGAAAGCGCGCAGAAGGGCGCGCACTTCATCGAACTTGCCTGCCAGCGTCGCATTCCGTTGCTGTTCCTCCAGAACATCTCGGGCTTCATGGTAGGCGGAAAGTACGAGGCCGAAGGAATCGCCAAGCACGGTGCAAAGCTGGTGACCGCCGTCGCCACTGCGCAGGTGCCCAAGATAACCGTGCTGATTGGCGGCAGCTTCGGCGCGGGCAACTATGGCATGTGCGGCAGGGCCTACCAGCCGCGCTTCCTGTTCACGTGGCCCAACGCCCGCATCTCGGTGATGGGCGGCGAACAGGCCGCCTCGGTGCTCGCGACCGTCCACCGCGATGCGGACAAGTGGACGCCCGAGGAAGCCGAGGCCTTCAAGGCACCGATCCGCCAGAAGTACGAGGACGAAGGCAACCCTTACCACGCCACCGCAAGGCTGTGGGACGACGGCGTGATCGACCCCGTCCAGACCCGCGACGTGCTGGGGCTCGCCCTCGAGGCCTGTCTCGAAGCGCCGATTGCGGAGGCGCCCCGGTTCGGGGTGTTCAGGATGTGATGGAGGCCAGACCGATGATCAAATCCCTCCTCGTCGCCAATCGCGGCGAAATTGCCTGTCGCGTGATCCGTACAGCGCGGCGCATGGGCGTTCGCACAGTGGCGGTCTATTCCGATGCCGATGCCAATGCCCTGCACGTCCGCTCGGCCGACGAAGCAGTCCACATAGGTCCGGCAGCAGCGCGCGAAAGCTATCTGGTGGGAGAGCGCATCATTGCCGCCGCGCTCACCACTGGCGCTGAGGCCATCCACCCCGGCTATGGGTTCCTCTCGGAGAATGCCGAGTTCGCTCAGGCCGTTCTCGACGCGGGCCTGGTCTGGGTTGGCCCGAAGCCGCACTCGATCACCGCGATGGGCCTCAAGGACGCCGCCAAGGCCCGCATGATCGCGGCAGGCGTGCCGGTGACGCCGGGATATCTGGGCGAGGATCAATCGGCGGAGCGATTGCAGGCCGAGGCCGACGCCATCGGCTACCCGGTACTGATCAAGGCCGTCGCGGGCGGAGGCGGCAAGGGCATGCGGCGCGTCGATGCCGCGGCGGACTTTGCCGAAGCGCTCGCCTCGTGCCGCCGTGAGGCTGCCTCCTCGTTCGGCGACGACCGTGTGCTTATCGAGAAGTACATCCTTTCCCCGCGGCACATTGAGGTTCAGGTCTTCGGCGACGCCCACGGCAACGTCGTCCACCTGTTCGAACGCGACTGCTCGCTTCAGCGGCGGCACCAGAAGGTGATCGAGGAGGCCCCTGCGCCCGGCATGGACGAAGCGACCCGCGAGGCTGTCTGCGCGGCCGCCGTCCGCGCGGCCAAGGCGGTCGACTATGAAGGCGCGGGCACCATCGAATTCATCGCCGATGGCTCCGAAGGCCTGCGCGCGGACCGGATCTGGTTCATGGAAATGAACACGCGCCTGCAGGTGGAACATCCGGTGACCGAGGAGATCACCGGCGTCGACCTCGTCGAATGGCAGCTCCGCGTCGCGTCGGGTGAGCCGCTGCCCAAGCGGCAAGACGAGCTATCGATCAACGGCTGGGCGATGGAAGCCCGGCTCTACGCCGAGGACCCGACCCGGGGCTTCCTGCCCAGCATCGGGCGCGTCGACGATTTCCACTTCCCGCACCATCATGCGCGCATTGATACGGGGGTAGAGGCGGGCGCGGAAATCTCGCCCTTCTACGATCCGATGATCGCCAAGCTCATCGTCCACCGCCCGACCCGGACTGAAGCCGTCTCTGCGCTGCGCGAGACACTTGACGAAGGCATCGTCGGACCGCTCGTCACCAACAGCGGCTTCCTCTGGCGCCTGCTGGGCCACGCGGCGTTCGAGGCCGGGGTCGTCGACACCGGCCTGATCGAGCGCAATCTCGAAACCCTCGCCACCCGGCCCGAGCCTTCCCGCGAGGGTCTGGCTCTGGCCGCAATGCGCCTTGCCGGCACGCCGGGCGCGACGCCATGGTCGAGCCGGTCCGGCTTCCGCATGAACGCTGCCCCGCGCCGCGACGTTCGTCTTTCCGACCAGTTCGGCCGGACGTTCACGACCGAACTGCCACCCGAACCGGCGTTCGACTACTGGCCCGGCGAAGACGCGACGACGATCGACGAAGGTGGCGAGCGCTTTCGCGTGCGCCTGGCGCGGGCCGACGGGGGCTCCGGCGGCGCAGCCTCGGATGGGGCCATCCTCGCCCCCATGCCCGGCAAGGTCATCTCGGTCGATGTATCCGCAGGCCAGTCGGTGACCAAGGGCCAGAAACTCATGGTGCTCGAGGCAATGAAGATGGAACATGCCCTCACCGCCCCCTTCGACGGTGTCGTGGCCGAACTCAACGCCGCGCCGGGCGGACAGGTTCAGGTCGAGGCACTGCTGGCGAAGATCGAAAAGGGAGAAGCCTGATGGCTGGCAAGTTCTTCGACGAGTGGCAGGTGGGCGACCGGATCAGCCACGAAATCCGCCGCACCGTGACAGAGACCGACAATCTCCTGTTCTCGACCATGACCCACAATCCACAACCGCTGCACATCGACGCAGAGGCAGCGAAGGCAAGCGAGTTCGGCCAGATCCTCGTCAACGGCACCTTCACATTCGCGCTGATGGTCGGGCTGTCGGTCGGCGACACGACTCTCGGTACGCTGGTTGCGAATCTGGGCTACGACAAGCTTGCAATGCCTTCGCCCGTGTTCATCGGCGATACCATGCGCGCGACCAGCGAGGTGACTGACCTGCGCGAGAGCAAGTCACGTCCCGATGCCGGAATTGTCACTTTCAAACATGAGCTTATCAACCAGCGCGAAGAGGTCGTCTGCCGTTGCCTGCGCACCGCGCTGCTCAAAAAACGGCAGTAATCCGCGCGACGTAATAGTCATTTCGGACTAAAAACTTTTGGTGAATTTCAAGTTAATTACAAACCTTGCGGAATATTAAACCCGATTCCGTGGAAGTCGTTGCTGTCGGCATCGTATGGGATCTACGGTGCCTCCACGTCGAAACGACCACTCCCCGGGGGGCACCATGATGACGACATTTGAATTCCGCCGACTGGCGCTCGGGCTTGCCGCTGCGGCAGTAACGCTCGCACCGGTCGCCGCACTTGCCGGCACCCGCGCTTCGGACGGCAAGGCCGCTTCCGCCGCGCAAGGGTCGGCAAACCCGGGCAAGGCGCTTGGCCCGAAAGACGGTTTCCCGAACTCGCCGGGCCTCCAGATTGCCAAGATCCGCGCGAACGACAATGCCGCGTTCAAGCGGAAGAGCAACGGCTGCTGATTTCAAGACCTCACGAACACCTGTTCCGCCCCGTCAACCCCACTGGCGGGGCGGTTCCGCGTCCGGACAGCGAGCCAGCCGCGCGCGCAGGGCATCGAGCATCCAGGCTCGCGCCGGACCCACCGGGCAATCCCGCCGCCAGAGCGCGTGGAACGTATAAGCCATGCCCGGTGCTTCGGGGATCGCGAGCCTCACCAGCCTGCCCGATGCAATGTCGGCATCGACCAGGTGGCGCGGCATGTTGCCCCACCCGATCCCCTCTCGCATCAGCGCATGGCGCGCGCCCAGATCGCCGAGGCGCCAGGTGCTGGCCGCGACGACCGAGAAATCGCGCCCATCGGTAAGCCGCGAGCGATCCGTCAGCACGAGCTGGCGATGCTTGCGCGCCTCGCCTGGGGGGATGGTCTCCATCCGCGCCAACGCATGGCTGGGCGCCGCAACGGGGATCAGTTCGACCGAACCGATGGCCACCCGCTCCAGTTCGGGCAAAGCGACAAGCTCCGGGCCGCCGATACCCAGTTCCGCCTCCCCTTCGACCACCAACGCAGCAATCGCGCCCAGTGCCTCGACATGGAGGCGCAACTGGACGGTCGGGAACACCTGCTGGAACTCGCGCAGCACTTCGGCGACGAGATGGGTCGGGAACATAACGTCGAGCGCCAGACCGAGTTCGCTTTCGAGGCCCTGGTTGAAGCTCCTGACCCCCGCGACAAGCGCGTCCACGTCGTCCGACACCGCCCGTGCCTGCGCCAGCATGGCCTTGCCCGCATCGCTCAGCACCGGCTTGCGCGACCCCTCGCGCTCGAACAGCGTCACGCCAAGCTGCGCCTCGAGCGTGGTGATGCCATAACTAACGGCCGAAATCGCGCGGCCCAGCTTGCGGGCCGCCCCGTTGAAGCTGCCCTCGTCCACCACGGCGAGGAACAGGCGCAACTGATCGAGAGTTGGTTGCCCGACGTCCACAGCCGACCTTTCGAATTATCCGAATATCTTGGTTCATTTTATCGGAATTATCCGATCGGATCGCAAGCCCTATCTGGAGCTCAACAGGACGGCATCCAACCCGCCGCCTCTCGGAGAAATCGCCATGACCCAGACCAAGACCGGAACCGGCGCCCACATCGAACTGCGCCCGTTCGCCTCCATCGGAGCGGCTAACCACGGCTGGCTTGATGCCCACCACCATTTCTCGTTCGGCGAATACCACGATCCCGCCCGTACCAACTGGGGCGCGTTGCGGGTGTGGAACGACGACGTGATCGCCGCGAAGACCGGCTTCCCGCCGCATCCGCACCGCGACATGGAAATCGTCACCTATGTTACCAAGGGCGCGATCTCGCACCGCGACAGCCTTGGCAACTCGGGCCGGACCGAAGCAGGCGACGTGCAGGTCATGTCGGCGGGAACCGGCATCCAGCATTCCGAATACAACCTGGAAGACGAGGAAACCCGCCTGTTCCAGATCTGGATCATCCCGGACCGTCGCGGCCACGCGCCGAGCTGGGGTGCGCGCCCCTTCCCCAAGGACAGCCGCGAAGGCCGTTTCGTGCCGCTGGCATCGGGCATCGAAGGTGACACCGACGTGCTGCCGATCAATGCCAATGCCCGCGTGCTGGGCGCGACCGTCAAGGCCGGCGAGACCATACGCTACGCGCTGACCGAAGACCGTCACGCCTATCTCGTGCCCGCCCGGGGCAGGATCCGCGTCGGCGATGTCGAAGCCAATGCCCGCGACGGCATCGCGTTGACGGGCCTTAGCGAGATCATCGTCACGGCACTGGAAGATGCCGAACTCGTCCTCGTCGACGCAGCGGCATGACCACCATCTTTGCGCATGCCCCGCTGCACGCGCCCAATTCAAGGACCGATCCCATGACTGCCACCACGCTTGATCTTGCGCCCGCCTCCTCGTCCTCCAGCGTTCTCGCTGCGACCGGCCGGGTCCTCATCGCCGCAATCTTCGTCCTCAGCGGCGCGTCAAAGCTCGCCGATCCGGCCGGCACTATCGCCTATATCCAGAGCGCGGGCCTGCCCCTGCCGACTGTCGCCTATGCCCTTGCGGTCGCTGTGGAACTGATCGGCGGGCTGCTGCTCGTCGCCGGCTTCCAGACCCGGATCGTGGCGCTCGGTATCGCCGGGTTCAGCCTGGCCGCCGCGTTCGGCTTCCACGCCAATCTCGCTGACCAGAACCAGTTCATCCACTTCTTCAAGAACATCGCAATTGCCGGTGGTCTGCTGCAGGTTGCCGCCTTCGGGCCCGGCCGCTTCGCCTTCGACCGCCGCTGATACCCCCCGGGGGCCGGGATGGCTTGACCGTCCCGGCCCCACCTGTTGTCTACCGCCCAGATCAAGGAGCATCCCATGACCCGTACCGCCTCTCCCCGCGTCCTGCCCAACATCGTCAACCGCTGGAGCCCCCGCGCATTCGACGGTTCGGCCGTGCCGCAGGAAGACCTCGACGTGATCTTCGAAGCAGCGGGCCTTGCTGCAAGTGCCTACAATTACCAGCCGTGGCGCTTTGCCTATGCCCATCGCGGCGACGCCAACTTCGACGCCTTCCTTTCGGCGCTGGTTCCGTTCAACCAGACCTGGGCCAAGGACGCCGGCGTTCTCGTATTCGCGGTCTCGGACGAGTTCATGCGCAGCGACCGGGGCGACAACCCCAACCACAGCCACAGCTTCGATACCGGCGCCGCATGGGCCAACGCCGCCCTCCAGGCTCTGGCGCTGGGCTTTCATACCCATGGCATGACCGGCGTCGACTTCGAGAAGGCGGCCGAAGTGCTCAACCTGCCTGAAGGCTACCGCGTCGAAATGGCGTTTGTGATCGGCCGCCAGGGCGACAAGTCGCAGCTTCCCGACATGCTGCGCGAACGCGAAATCGTCAGCGACCGCAAGCCCGTCAGCGAGATCGCATTCGCCGGTCCGTTCAAGGACTAAGCACGAGTGGCGCCGCCCGCCGAATTTGGCTAGGGCGGCGCCATGCTTCGCATCAATGAACTCAAGCTGCCACTGAACCACGCCGCCGAGGACCTTTCGGCAGCAATCTGCGCGCGTCTGGGCATCGAGCCCACTGACCTCGAACGCTACCAGATCTTCCGCCGCGGCAACGACGCGCGCAAGAAGCATGCGATCCTTCTTACCTACGTGGTCGACTGCGTGGTCAGGAACGAGACAGAAATCCTTGCCCGCTTTGCCGAAGACCAGAATGTCCGTTCCACCCCGGACACTTCCTACAAGTTTCCGGTCATGGCCCCCGCTGGCTGGGACGGCGAACGGCCCGTCGTCATCGGCGCGGGCCCCTGCGGACTGCTGGCGGCACTGATCCTGGCCCAGATGGGCCTCAAGCCGATAATAATCGAGCGCGGCAAGGCGGTTCGCGAACGCACCAAGGACACCTGGGGCCTGTGGCGCCGCTCCGTCCTGACGCCGGAGTCGAACGTCCAGTTCGGCGAAGGCGGCGCAGGCACCTTTTCCGACGGCAAGCTCTACAGCCGGATCAAGGACCCGCGCCATCTTGGTCGCAAGGTTCTGGTGGAATTCGTCAAGGCCGGCGCGCCAGACGACATCCTGACCGAAGCTCACCCGCACATCGGCACCTTCCGCCTTGTCACCATGGTCATGTCGATGCGCGAGACGATCGAAAGCCTTGGCGGCGAATATCGCTTCCAGACCAGGGTCGACGACTTCGAGATCGAGACCGATGGGCAGGGCAATCGTCAACTCGTCGGCCTGCACCTGTCTGACGGTTCGTTCCAGCCGGCACGTCACGTCATCATGGCCGTGGGACATTCCGCGCGCGACACCTTCCACGTTCTCGACGACCGGGGCGTGCATATCGAGGCCAAGCCCTTTGCAATCGGCGTGCGCATCGAGCATCCGCAAAGCTGGATCGACACGGCCCGTTACGGCCCGAGCGCGGGCAACAAGATCCTGGGGCCCGCCGCCTATTCGATCTCGCACAAATGCTCGAACGGACGCACGGTCTATTCATTCTGCATGTGCCCCGGCGGTCGCGTGGTCGCCGCGACGAGCGAGGAAGGACGCGTCGTCACCAATGGCATGAGCCAGTATTCCCGCGCCGAATTCAACGCCAATTCGGGGCTCGTCGTCGATATCGACCCCAGCCGCGATTATCCCGGCGGCCCGATGGCAGGCATCGCGTTCCAGCGTCACTGGGAGAGCCTCGCGTTCGAGGCTGGCGGCGCCAACTACATGGCGCCTGGACAGAAGCTAGGCGATTTCCTTGCCGACCAGCCTTCGACCGAATTTGGCGACGTGATCCCCAGCTACAAGCCGGGCGTACACCTCACCGAACTCAAGAAGTGCCTACCCGATTTCGTCATCGAATCCATCCGCGAGGCGCTTCCCGCCTTTGGCCGCATGGTCCCCGGCTATGACCATCCCGACGTGGTGATGACCGGCGTCGAGACCCGTACGTCCTCGCCCGTCCGGATCACTCGCGGCGCCGATTGCCAGAGCCTCAACACCCGTGGTCTCTACCCGGCCGGCGAAGGCGCGGGCTATGCCGGCGGCATTCTCTCGGCGGCAGTAGATGGCATCAAGGTGGCCGAGGCCCTCGCCGCGCAGCTCGTAAAGTGAGCGCCGCCACCTTTGATGCAATAGTCCTCGGCGCGGGAGCGGCGGGCATGATGGCAGCCCTCACCGCCGGCCAGCGCGGTCGTCGTGTCCTTCTCGTGGACCACGCCCCCGAACCAGGCAAAAAGATCCTGATCTCGGGCGGAGGGCGCTGCAACTTCACCAATATCCACACTGCGCCAGACCGCTACCTCTCCGAAAACCCCCACTTCGCCCGTTCCGCCCTTGCCCGCTACACCCCGGCGGACTTCCTCGCCCTGGTGAACCGCCACGCCATTGCGTGGCACGAGAAGACGCTCGGCCAGCTTTTCTGCGACCATTCCGCGCGCCAGATCGTCGACATGCTCGTGGCGGAATGCCGCGACGGAAGCGTTGCCTTCTCGTTCGGGGCGCCCGTCACCGCCGTCGACCATGGCGACGGGCTCTTCCGCATCACGGTCGATGGACGCGAACGCACGGCGCCTTCGCTTGTCCTTGCAACGGGCGGCCTTTCGATCCCGAAGATGGGCGCCACGGGCTTTTCGCTCGACCTTGCACGCCGCTTCGGCCTGCCAGTCGTGCAGACCCGCCCCGCTCTCGTGCCATTCACCCTGGGCGAGGACGAGGCGTTGTTCCGCTCGCTATCGGGCGTCTCGGCCGAAGTCGTGGCGCGCACAGGCAAGGTTTCCTTCCGCGAGGCCGCCCTCTTTACCCATCGCGGGCTGTCGGGTCCGGCAATGCTCCAGGTCTCGTCCTACTGGCAGCACCGCACGCCGATCGCCGTCGATTTCCTGCCCGATGCGCAGAGCGACTGGCTGCTCGAGGAAAAACGCGTCCGGCCCCGCGCAACCCTTCGCTCGACACTTGCCCGCCGCCTACCCGAACGGCTCGCCGAAGCGCTGGCCGACCGGCTTTCCATCGAAAGCGAACTCGGCAACTGCCGTGACGCCGGCCTGCGCGCCGCGCAAGAGCGCCTTGCCCGCTGGCCGTTCCAGCCCACGGGAACTGAAGGCTATGCCAAGGCCGAGGTCATGGCCGGCGGCATTTCCACACGCGCCCTGTCGCAAAAGACGATGGAGGCAACGAAGGTTTCCGGGCTTTTTGCCGTGGGCGAGGCAGTCGACGTCACCGGGTGGCTTGGCGGCTACAACTTCCAGTGGGCCTGGGCCAGCGGCCGCGCGGCGGGCGAAGCGCTCTAGGCCTAACCACCGATCAGGTCGAGGTAGGCGACTACATCATTGTCGGTCGCGATATAGAGCCCGGCCTGGATCGCCTCGGGCTGGGCTGCCGCCATTTCCAGCGCCTTGTCGAGCGGGCCATAGCACAGTGTTTCAGCGATACCGCCTTCCGGGCCGTCGCCCAGGTGATAAAGTCTTACGGTCACAGCATCATGGGTGGTACGCATCCGGACCGGATACAATTTCCATACGAAACTGTCATCCTTCTGTACGATTACACCGTTTTCGACGTCACAATCCTTGCGATGGCGTTGCGGTTCATTGAATTTTAATTGCCGACTTCGTTGCTTGCCGGCCAAGGGCGGGACAAAATGTACCTTATGTTATCGCCCGCCGTTCACTTCGCATAGGGTCGCGAACGTGGCAAATGGGCCGGGGAACCTTATCGATGTGTCTTGAAGTGCGGCGCCTTCTGCTGGCTGTGTCTGGTCAGAGCGTTCGGCCGCCTTGCGGACCCGTCGGGGCGCGGATCCAGCGGCAGAGGTCCATCTCGTGAATGCGCTCCGCCTTAAGCTGTGGATGACGCTCGCCTTCGTCATGCTGACAGTGGCAGTGCCCGGCGTTATCGCGCGCCATGCGCTCGGCGTCGTACGCGCACAGCATGCCCGCTCCGAAGCCTCATCCCAGTCGCTCAGCGCATTCCAGCGCCTCGCCGTGCTCGGCTACACGCTGCAGCAGGAACGCTACGTCGATCCGGAAGGCTTTGCGAAGGACCGCCTGCTGTACATCGACGGAGTCCGTTCGCACGTCACAAATGCTGAACGGTACATCAATGCCGAAATCCGCCTGATCAGCGAAACCCCGCTCGATCGCCGCAACCGGGCCAAATCCATCGAGGAAGAAGTCAAGCAGCGGGCGAAGCTTCACGTGATCGGGGCCAACCTGGAAAAGTCGCTCATGGGCGACGGCCGGGAGACTCTGTGGGAAGACCTAGTCTTCGAAGCCATCAAGGTCGAAGAACGCGAAGCAAAGGAATACCAGCGCAGCTCCATCGAAACCTTCCAGAGCGTGTCCGACACCCTGTTCCTTACGGTGTCGGTCGTTGGCATATTCGGCATTCTTGCCCTCATATGGGGTCAGCGCCAGGTCATCCGCCCGCTCGGCGCATTGTGGCGCGGCACGCGGGAAATGGCCGAAGGCCGCTACGATCGCCGCGTCCCGGTCGTCGGCACAACCGAGTTTCGTACCATCGCCAACAGCTTCAACACGATGGCCGCGCGCGTCGAAGAAGCCGCCTTGTCGATGCAGCGTACGAACGAGGAACTGGAACGTGCGGTTGCGCGCCGGACATCCGAACTCGCCACGACCAACCGCTCCCTCGAACGGGCGAACCGGCTGCGGCGGCAATTCCTGGCCGATGCCAGCCACGAATTGCGCACGCCCCTGTCGATCATGCGCAGCGAAGCCGAAATCACACTGCGCAAGGCGGATGCGGACATGGACGAACTCAGGACCGGGCTCGACCGCGTGGTTCGGCTTTCCGCGCTCATGGCCGAAATGATCGAAGACATGTTGCAGGTCGCCCGTGCCGAAGAGCCGATGCTGCAGACCGTCATCGCGCCATTCGATGTGGTTGCCGCAACACGCACCTGCATCGACGATTTCCACCGCGTGATCGAGGATGATGGCGGACAGATCATCCTGACCGAATGCCCCGATGCACTGATCGTCGAAGGCGATGCGGTCCGCCTGCAACAGGTGATCCGCATCGTCGTGGACAATGCCGTGTGCTATTCCTCACATGCACCTCACGTGGAAGTCGCTATCCGTCAGGAAGAGGGCGACGCGGTAATCGAGGTGTCGGACCAGGGGGACGGCATCCCCGCCGAAGACATTCCCCACCTGTTCCAGCGCTTCCGTCGCGGCAGCCGCAAAGTCGGCAGTGGCCAGGGCCTCGGCCTTTCCATTGCCAGGTCCATTCTGGAAGCGCTCGGTGGCACGATCAGCCTAGAGAGCCGGCTCCATGAAGGAACCCGGGTATCGATACGTCTCCCCCTCCCGCCAAGCGGGACGGCACATGGAATCATCGCATGAGAATACTCATCATCGAGGACGAGATCGAACTGGCGGGTGCCTTGCACCGTGGCCTTACCCAGGAAGGCTGCAAGGTCACCCTCGCGACCGACGGCTCCACAGGGCTAGAGCTTGCAGCCTCCCTCGCATTCGACTTCATCCTGCTCGACGTGAACCTGCCGGACATGGATGGTTTCGAAGTCTGCGCGCGCCTGCGCGAACAGGGTTCCACCATGCCGATCATCATGGTTACGGCGCGTGACGAGATTGCAGATCGCATTCGCGGGCTCAAGGGTGGCGCGGATGATTACCTGACCAAGCCTTTCGCGTTCGAGGAACTGCTGGCGCGCATGGACGCGATCAAGCGTCGCATGGCACCCTCGCAAGGTGGCAAGGTACAGCCCGATGGACGGATCACCGTCGGCGACCTACACTTCGATCCGCGCACGATGACCCTGACGAGGGCAGGCACGCCGGTGCAGCTCACGGTCAAGGAAATGGGTGTACTGCGTCTCTTGATGGAATCGCCGGGCACGGTGATCTCGCGCACCGAAATCCTTCGCGCAGTCTGGGGAATGGAGGACGATCCCCTGACCAACATTGTCGAAGTCTACCTGAGCCGACTGCGCCGCAAGCTCCACGCCCTCGGCCCGCCAGTGGTCGAAAACGTGCGTGGCTTCGGGTACCGCCTGATCGCTTAAAAAGGGGCGCCGGCAAGGCGCCCCTCTCGTTCAACTTACGAGGCCAGTCGCCCGGTTCCGCTATCCGGCGTGCGTTGCCGCAGCCATTGCAGCGCCAGGACCGCCACCAGCGACAAGGCAAGCAGCGGCAACACCGCCGCCAGCGTGCCAAGCGCCAGCCAAGATCCCCACCCTGCACGGCCGGACCGCGCGGCAGCGGGCACCCCGACACCGGCCGCGGACTTGCGCCGCCGCCACATCAGGAAACCGGTCACGCTCATCCCGGCAAGCCCGGTCACGGTCAGCACGCCGATCAGTTGGTTGACCGGCCCGAAGAGCTGCCCCTCATGCCACGCGACGCCATATCCGATGACCCGGTCGATGGGATGCCTGTCGGCAAAGGTTTCGCGAGATGTCTCGCGCCCGTTTCGCGCATCATAGGTAAGCGTCACCCGCAAGGTCCGGTTCTGCGTGTCCGAGCGCACGGTCCACGCCGCAACGCTATTTCCTCCAAAGCGACCGGGTGCGCCCGGGGGCGTCACCACCACGGGAAATGCAAGCCGCTCACTCTTTGCCCTGGCCACGATCTCGGCGAGGAACGGGCCGGTCGCGCCGTTCCCATGATGGCTTCCATGCGCGTGGACCGGCCGCCCCGTAACCGGCGATTGCGCGGCATCCCCCATGCCTTCATGCCCGAAGTGCTCACCGGCATCGGGCGCACGTCCGCCGATGGTCCAGTCCTGCACGCCCTTCTGCCAGCCGAACTCGGCCCGCACCGCCTTGAAGGCGCTGCCCCAGACGTCCGCCCACGGCAGGCCAGTCACCAGCAGGACAAGCGCAAGCCCGGAAACCCAGAAGCCGGTCACCGCATGCATGTCGCGCAGGGCCGCCCTCGCGCCAAGATGCAGCCGCGGCCACAGGACGCCCGCAGTGCCCCGCCCGCGTGGCCACCAAAGGTAGAGCCCGCCCGCGATCATCGCGATGGACCAACTGGCAGCCAGTTCGACCAGCCAGCTCCCGCGCGGACCGACAAGCAACTGCCCGTGAACGTCGTGGACCACTTGCATGATCCGCCAGCGCGGATCCATGGTGCCAACGACCCTGCCGTGCGGAGAAACGAATACTTCGCGAGAGCCTCCGTCGGGAAGACCGACAAGCACGAGCGCTGCCGCGCCCTCTGAGCGCGGCAGGCGGTAGGACCGGAACGAGCCATGCGGAAATGCCCGCAGAGCGGCCGCCACATGGTCATCCGGCGCGACCGCCAGCGATGGCGCCTCGGCCATGGCAGCCGCGTCGAACGCCCGCTCCTCCCAGGCATCAACCTGCGGCTTGAACAGATAGATTCCCCCCGTCACCGACAGCAGCAGGAGCATCGGCATCACGAACAGGCCGGCCAGGAAGTGCCAGCGCTGAATCGTGCGATAGCGCGCGACGCGGCTCATAACGTCCACCCCGCTTCCAGGAAGAAGGTGCGCTGCGAGTAAGGATGGAAGACCCACGCACGATCATTGGTCAGGTTGTCCACGCCAGCAGACAGGCGCAAGTTCGAGCGGACGCTCCAGTTAACCCGTGCGTCGAGCGCGAATAGCTCGGATGTGAAGCCGAAGGTGTCGCCGCGCTGCTGCCCGAAAAGGTCAGTGTTAGGACGGCTGGCAAAGCGCGCCCCTACCGAGACCTGAAGCGATGGCGCCACCGAGTAGCGCAGGTGCCCGTTTGTCCGCCAGCGCGGAATACGCGGGAACTGCACGCCTTCGGCCGATCTATTCGATGGATTACGCAGGGTCCGGGAATCAATCCACGCTCCGTTAAGGTCGATGTCCATCCCTTGGATCGGCCAGTCGCGGGCCTCCGCGATCAGCTCGGTGCCCACCTGTCGCGTCAACTCGATGTTCTTGAAGTTGCTTGTCGTGACGCCGTTCTGGTTGAACCCGGTGAAGGAGAAGATGGTGTTGCGCACGCGCTGGTAGAACACGGATCCCGTAAGCCTGACCGGGCCAAAATCCCGTGCGATGAGCAGATTTGCATCCCGGCTCCTTTCGGGCTTCAGGTTGGGATCGAAGCTGTCGGAATTGAACGAGCCGTCGCCGTTGAGGCTGCCCTGGAACAATTCACCCACAGTTGGATAGCGCGTGGCCGTGGCAAGGCTCAGCTGCATCCGCATTCCGTCACCAAGGCCGTATTCGATCGAAAGGCTGGGATCGAACGAGCTATTGTGGCGCGAAGGGTAACGGTTTGCCTGCAAGCCGCCGTCATAGGCCCGCCAGTCGTCATGGCGGGCGCCCACCGTGACCTTCAATGGGCCCATCGGCAGGCGCGCTTCCGCCCAGGCCGAGATCAGGCGCGTTCGCCCGAAGGTTCTTGTTACCGGCACTTTTCCGGCTGCGCTTTGCCAGTTGGTCAGCTTGTAACGGGTCTGATCCGTGCGATAGGCATTTGCCGAAATGCCAAGAGCCAGTTCGCGACGTTCGGTCTTGTTCTCGACCGCAACATCCGTCGTCCACCAGCCTGTCGGGCCTTGCCGCGCCAGGTTGCCGGCCCCGTTGCTCACCCCGGCCGAATGGCTGGCGGACGTAAATCCGTCGCTGCGCAGGATCTGGTACGTCGACGCTGCAAGGCGAACGGTGGTCTCCTCGGCAATCGGCGCGGACAGCCGGAGGCCAGCCAGAAGCTCGTCGCGCAGCGTCCGCGAAAACGTGGCGCCGGACGCGGTGTAGCTTTGGGTGCCGATACGGACTCGTCCCTCGCAGACGGCCTCGCCGGCCTCGTCCTTCAGGAAGCATACCGGCTCTGTCTGGTTGTCCTCGTTGTGCCAGAATGCCAGCAGGGCCTCTCCGGTCACGCTGCCATCATCATAGCCGATCCGAGCCTTGGCCTGGTCCTGCCTGATGCGAGCTGGCGATTGCGCCGCGAAATACGGGTTCGATGCGTTGCCGGGGGCTCCGGGAATGCCGGTTCCATCGGCCGTCGCACGCTCGTGTTCCGGATCAACCACCGCGCCCGTCACAACCACGCCGCCGGAGCCGGAGACTGGCGTCAGGCCAAGGAACGACATAGGCTGGCCCGTATTGCGAAAGTGTCGGCCGCTCACCCGCAGAGACCACGGCCCTTCCTTCTGTCGCAAGCCGATTCCCGCCTCCAAAGAACCACCCTCGTAAGTATCGTGGGCGCCGAACTGGCTGTAGGGTTGCAGGATCTCCTGCACGTTCGCAAAGGCTTCGGTATCCCGGGGCGCGCGGGTCGTGATGTCGACGATGCCGCCCATCGCGTTTCCGGGAAAGCGCGCGCTGTACGGGCCGTAGACGACGTCGAATTGCTCGACTTCGCCTGGTCCGACCACGCCCCACTTCGGCGCGAAGTTGAAGCTGTTGCCAAGGAAGTTGGACACGACAAACCCGTCCACCATGACCAGCGTGCGCGCGCTTTGCGTTGAATGGGTTCCGCGAAACCCTGGAACGCCGTTGCTGTCTCCCGCATAGCGCTTGCGCACGAAGAAGTTCGGCGCGTACTTGATCAGGTCTTCCGTGTTCGAAGCGTTCACGGCATCCAGTTGCTCCCTGCCAAGGCTGACTGCCAGCCCTCTCGCCGGGATCGCCATTACGGCCTCCCGCTGGCCAAGAACCATGATCTCTGCATGCGTTTCATCGACTGGTTTCTCCTCGGCAAATGCCTGGGAACCCGCTGCCGACGCGGCCACGGCCAACGTCGCGGCAATCGCGCGATGTGATGTCGTCATTATACAAGCCTTCGTCCCGCCCGCCGCATTGCGCGGGCATGCTGTCTCTGCGGCCTGCCAAGCAGGCCGGGTCTGGATGGAGATCAGCCGAAGACTGGTGGAGCGCGAAGCGGGGGACGAATTCGGCGCGCGGACGTCAGCCGCAGTGCGGGGACCGGCAGGAAGCCGCGCAGGAGGATGAAGGCGAGCGCGAGCAGAAGAAGCGCCGGATCGGCCCCTGCCCCCAGCGCGGCCATGGAAAGCGCTCCGTACGGACAGGCCTCGCCCGTCTCTCCGCCCTGGCGCCGCGGTTCCTTCGACGGTACGGCGATTTCCCGGGTGGTCTTTGGCAGGCCGCTGGCGTCCGAACAGATCGCCACCGTCAGGACACGCCCGTGCGTCTCCACCATGAAACCGGCCGGAACCAGCGCCTTCATGCCGATCGCCAGCGCGACGAGCGCGAGCACAAGGCCCCGGCGGGCCAGAAGAAAGTATCGGAGGCGCCCCATGACGCACGCGCCTCTAGCCATCCGAAGCCGTGCTGTCACGGTCGCGTGCATGAAAACCGAATGAAGACAAAAAATCCGGCGAACCCGGTTGACCGCACCGCCCGCCAAGGTTAGGAGCGCGGCCTGCCACGCGGACGCCATCGTTCGCACATGGGGCGGAGTAGCTCAGCAGGTTAGAGCAGCGGAATCATAATCCGCGTGTCGGGGGTTCGAGTCCCTCCTCCGCTACCACGGCGATCTTCCCGAACAGGAAAGCCACAACCGGGTCCTCGCCTACCCCGCGCTGGCTGCTGCCATGATCAGGCGGCGATGGCACCAGGCGTGGTGCTGGAATGGCCGGCTGCAGAACGGCGGCGGTCAGGACCGCCGAAGTCGGCCCCTTCGCCCAAGGCCCAGGCAACGGCCTGCGTACGGTTCTTTAGATGCAGCTTGCGCAGGATCGCCTTGACGTGAACCTTCACGGTCGCCTCGGTTATGCCAAGGTTCTGGGCGATGACC
Source organism: Novosphingobium aromaticivorans DSM 12444 (assembly GCF_000013325.1). Taxonomy (GTDB): domain Bacteria; phylum Pseudomonadota; class Alphaproteobacteria; order Sphingomonadales; family Sphingomonadaceae; genus Novosphingobium; species Novosphingobium aromaticivorans. The sequence continues at coordinate 1,702,223 of NC_007794.1, read as the reverse complement.
TTGTTAGGTTCGCCTCGGCACATGCGACGGAATGTCTCGATTTCGCGCTCGGAGAGGGTGCCGGCCAGGTCCGGGCCGGGACGGGCAGGACGCGTGCGACGTTCCATTGTTTCGGGAAGGAACTGCGCGAGCGCGCTTGGCATGACCTTTTCACCAAGGGCGATGAGGCGAAGCGATTCCATGAGGGACTGGCAGCCGATCTCCTTGACGATGTAGCCATCGGCACCGGCGGCGAACGCGCGCATCACGCCTTCGAACTCGAAGCTTTCGGCGAGGATCACAAGGCGAGCCTGCGGATAGGATGCCTTGTAGCCCTTGAACATCGCCTGGAGATCGAGTTGGTCGCCCTTGCCGGTATCCAGCACGATAAGGTGCGGACCTGCCAAGTCCCGTGGCCAATCGGAGGAAACGGAGTACTCCTCCTGAGACACGGCAACTCTGAAACTGCCCCCTTCGAGCAGGAGGCGAAGCCCTTCGCGGCCGATGCTGTTACGGCCGAGCAGAAAGACAGACGTTTCCGACGAAAGATTGCTCATGGACAATACCTCATGCGAGCCCTCCAAAATCCCCGAATCTCATCTCGAGAATCTGCAGGACAGAGTGCCAATCGTTAGGAAGTATTAATCCATTTTAACCACTAAAAGTCTAGCCACAAAGAGGTACCACATCGGGACTTATACTGACCATTTAGCGTTAAAAAATCTTAATAATCCGGAAAATCTCAGGGTCTTCGGGATCTATCCCAAAGTATTACTCCGTATATTTCCGGAAGCCCCGGCCCGTATTTCGACACCGTTTTTGCCCCGGTGGTTGAATACGCCCTGAAATGATCGGCAACCGGCTGCCCGATTCTCGCCTAATAAGCTGTTTTATATTGATTATTCAGCCCGCCGACGGAAACCGTGCGACAAAAGCTCCAGCGAAACCGACCCATCCGGTTTACTGCGATTTACGGGTGCACCCCGCCATCCGGAACTTTCCGGAGCGTTAACTTTTCACGCTAACTATCCTGCTCCGACGAGCAGAATAACCTCACCCCTTCGACGGTCCGCGAATCGCGTTCGCGACATCGCGCAAGGTCGCACGAGGGACCGGTGGCGAACCGACCACCGCCATTTGGCGAGGCTCCTCCTTCCCCGAATAGATACGACGATACTGTTCCACGATACCCGACCAGTCGTAATCCGCATGGACCCGCGCCCGCATCACCTCGCCCATCGAGGCGCGCAAATCAGGATGGCGCAGCAGACGCAGAAGCGCTGCGGCGGTCGCCTCGGGATCGACAAGAGCCGTGATGATACCGCCATGGGGTTCGCCCGGCTTATTGCCTTCGATCAGTTCGCGACAACTGCCAACATCGGGCGCAACCGATGGAATGCCGCATGCGCCTGCCTCGAGAATGACCAGCGGCTGGGCTTCCGATAGGCTGGTCAGGACGAGTATGTCGATCTTCGGCATCCAGTCGACCACATTGACCCGGCCGGGAAACGCGATCACGTCTCCGAGTCCGAGTTCGTCGACAAGCGCAGTACAGTCGAGAGCGTAATCCACGTCTTCATCCCGGGGGCCGAGCACCGCAAAGCGCGCATCGGGGAATGCCGCGTGAACAAGACCTGCGGCACGAATGAAGGTCTTGATGTCCTTGATAGGTACGACGCGGCCGATGAGAGCAATGAGCGGCCGCTGTTCGTCACGGCGGGAGACTACGCCCTCGAAGCGTTCAGGCCGGATGCCGTTGGGGATGACCCGCAGGCTCTTGCGCCGAGCCCCCATGCGCGCCTGGACTTCGCTGTTGGCGCCGTAAAGCGCAATGATCGGATGGCAGACGTCGTAACACCCTCGGGCGTAGCTTTCGAACGCAGCCGCCCACAGGTCGCGCAGATCATGCTGTTCGCGTTCAAGCGCCAGTCCGTTGTCGATCTGATCCCCCATCCATTCCGCCATCATGATCTCGATCTGCCGCTCGAGCAGATAGATGCCGTGCTCGGTAAGGAACGCGGGGCGTCCGGTTTCATGCCGCGCGCGCGCCGCAAGCAGGCCAGCGAACCCGGTGGACAGGGTGTGGTAGGTGCGTGCCCTCGGCAGCGGCGCCAGAAGAACGGCGAGCAAGCCTCCCAAGAGGATCCGGGTTGCCCAGAAGAAATGATGGAACGAAGCGGAGGGGAATGCTTCGCGGTAATGTTCCGTGAGGATCGAGAACATCTGCGCGCTGGACATGACATCGCCAGGATGCGGCTTGCGATCGAGCGCGGCCAGCTCGGCCACCAGGGTTCGCAGTATTTCGGGCTGGCCCTCCTGAAGGAAACGCAGGAGCAGGCGCCCTATCCGGTCGGCAAGGCTCGGCGGTAGCGCGGCCGGTCTGCGCGGGGCGAACGACAGCGGGACCTCCACGACCTCGATCACGTTTGGGGGCGGTTCGACGTTCCATTTCTGTGGTTCCTCGTCGGCCTTGATCGCCACGACGGAAAAGGTCAGTTCCGGCAAGCTGGTGATCAATTCCTGAAGCCAGCTTGCAACGCCGCCCGTAACATAGGGATAGGCGCCTTCGACGATGACGCAGACATCGCTTTCGCGTCCGGTCATGCCGGCGCCATGGATGGGGCGCCTGCCGAACCGGAAGACGCCGGGCGATACGCCTGCAGCGTGGCCAGTGCCTTCATTGCAGCGTCGCGCCGCCTAGCCTGAAGCCCTGGTTCGGCTAGCAATGCCGTAAGTCGATCCGTCGCTTTCGCGCGCAAGGCCGTTGCCTGGGACTGCGAAAGCAGCACGTTGTTGCAGCCATGATCATAGAGCAGCATCGCAAAGTCGAAGCGATCCTGGACGCCGGGCGCGGGCATGGCCTCGAATCGCGCGATACGTTCGGCCAGGTTCGCGCTGATCTGGGCGGACGTTGCCGCCGCCAGCGCGCGCACAGTCTGATCCGGATCTGCCAGCGCCATTGCGACGAGAGGCGAAAGTTTCGGTTCGAATGACCGGACCACAGTCTGCAGCGCGGCACAGCGGGATTCGAGGTCGCCGTGGCGCAAGATGGTGGCGATCGATTCAACGCCAGGCGCGGACGGAAAGCGCATGCGATCGTCCAGCAGGCGCGCCGTCAAGAGCTGGCTGCCATGCAGCCGATGACGGGCCGGTACGGCCGCTTCGAACGGCATTCCGTGTTCTGTCGTGCGCAGAGCGAGCATCGACCAGGGTCGGAACAGGATGAAAAGAAGTATGGCTGCGGGGCCGAAGACCGCTCCGAGCGGCAGTGAGAGACCATTCCAGTCCCACGGGCTCCAGCCTGGCCTGCCTTCGGCGCCGGCAGGGCGGGAATCGAGCGCGAGCACGCCGAAGGCCGCGACGGTAAAGGCAACATGGACGACCGAATACCAAGGGGAAGCAGAAAGCCCCGCGCCTGCCCAGCCACCAAGCAGGATCACGTCCGCAATGGCCAGGGCAAGCAGAAGCGTCACGCAGCGTGTTCCTGCGCAAGCAGCCAGGGGCGCTGGGGCAGCTTCATGGGTTCGGCGGGCGCCGGAACCTCGTTGGCGAGTTGTCCGAGCGAATATGCGATGTGGATGAGGGCGGCGCGCATGGATTGCGTAAGAACCTCCTCGCCCATCCCTTCCAACGAAAGCAGGCCGCGCAGGTAGGGATCGCCATCGGCGTAGACTGGCACGACCGCGCAGCGCGGCGAAACCTGCACGATGGGCTGATCGCCGGGGATTGCGCCCCGCCAGATGTCCGCGATCACGCCGTCGGAGCGCAGATCGCCGCGCGCGCCATTTCCGCGCAGGAGCGGCAGCAACTGATCGCCGACCACGACGTAGAAGGTGAATGCCCCGCCTTTCGTCGCCACGTTGACGAGGCGCTCGATGCCGGCAAGTTGCTGCGAGGGTCGCATGTCGACCAGTTCGACCGCCGCGGCGATCGCATCGGCAATGGTGCGCTCTTCAAGCGCGATCCGGACCTGGAGAGCGCGGTTCGTTTCTGCAAGCTCGCCGATGATCTCGGTCAGCTTGTTCTGTTCGCGCGTGAGACGGTTCCGGTGGCGCGCCAGCCTGCGCATTGCACCAAGGTGCGAAGATGTGATCTCGCCTGTGACGAGCGCCGTGGTGACCCAGAGCATGGGCAGGATGGAGAGGGAAAGCATCCTCTCGAGGTGGTCGCCAGTCTGCACCTGCTCGCCGTCCAGAACCCAGATCAACGAGGCGAGGATCGCCGCCAACAGCCCCGGCCCGCTACCATAGGCAACAGCCATCAGGATAACCGGCAACCAGAACGGATGCGGCTCAAGCGCGGCGAATGCATCGCCAGCCGCAACCGCATGATCGACCACGACCAGGAGGACGAAGAACAGGAGCGTTTCCACGAACGGGCGCGCGCTGGTAGCATTGGCCGGGCGAAGGCCGGATGTGCGCATGCCGGGCGAGACGTTTTCTCCGGCGGGGGGAATGCCAAGCAGCAGCGACTTGATTTGCATCACCGTCTCCCGAGTGCGCGCGAGATCGACAGGCGCAGGAAATACTGCCGACCGGACACCACCGGTCGGGAAATGGAGCTGACTCCGCCGCCAGCCTCGATCCGCCAGGCATCGCCGACATTGAACAGCGCTCCGACGCTGGCGGTCGGACCGTCGCCGCCGTAGCGGTCCTTGGTCCAACCACCCGCAGCGGTGACCTGGGCGTTGCGGATGGACTTGCTCATCACGACCTGGACGGTGTGGTTCTCGCGGTCGGACAGCGGGATAAAGGGAGTTCCATTGGGGCGCAGGTCCACCCGGCCGACATATTCAGCGTCCAGCCTGTAGCTTAGCTGGACCGACAGAGGACGGCGCAACGCGAGGACATCGACCCCGGCGAGGACCTGCGTCGTGCGGGTGCGCACGCCGCCGCCCGGCAGGCCATAGCGGTTGAGAACCGCATCGCCCTGCACGACGATTTCGGGCGTCAGGCGAAAAGTGCCCCCTGCCCCGATCCTGGTCATGTGCCCGCCAAATGCCGCCTGCTCGGCCGTGGAGAAATCCGGCATACGGTAAGAGCCATAGAGCCGCGCCTCGCGCTCGGGCGGCCCTGCCACGAGCCGCGCGCCGGCACCGACGACGTCGTGGTCGAGCAGTGCCGAGGCGAGGACCGTAATCCGCACCGCATCGGCAAGGCGCAGGCTGGCGTTGCCGTCGGCGATGGTCAGGTTGTGGGTCACCTTTGGCAGGTAGCCGGTGGCGCTTGCAACGGATTCGACGATCGTGCGGACATGGCGCAGGCCGGCGCCCGCGGTCAGGCCTTCGCCGACCGGCACGTTGACGTCGATGCCCGATTCCCACTGCGAGAAGGTCTTGCCATCGCGATAGATCGTGCCTGCGGTCACTCGGCCACCTGCATCGCCGATGATCCGGCGGGCCATGGGATCATCCGCAGCGAGCGAGAGGTAGCGCGCGGCGGCATCGCGGGTACGACCCTCGGCGGCCTCGGCGTCGGCCAATGCGCGCTGGACGCGGGCGTCGCCGGGATGGGCCTGTGCAAGTTCTTCGAGGCGCCGACGCGCCTCGCCGGGATAACCGGCGGCGGCATCGGCCTGGGCCCGGGCAAGCGCAAGCTCGATCTCGCCATCGGCGTCGGAAGTAACGGTCGCCGTCGCCGTTCCTACCGGTGCATCCTCGACGAAGCGGACGCTCAACGAGCGGGCCTGCTGGTCGATGGCTATGCTGCTGCCTTCGGCAGGCCGCATGACGAGGCTGTCGTCGTTCCACCTGAGGTCTGCCAGATAAGGGCCGGTCGCGGCGGCAAATCGCGCGATCTCTTCCTCGGCCAGCGGCTTGTCGAAGCGGACGACGACTTCATATCCGTCACGCTCCACGGAAAGTTGGACGGGTACGGCCCAGGCAAGCGTCGCTTCCCGGGATAGCTCGACGGACTCTGCCGGAGCGGGCGCGTCCTGGGCGGCTGCCGGCACTGCGGCAAAAGCCGAAAGCGAAAGAATGAGGGCGATACGCATGTATCTCACGGTTGCATCACCTTGCGCGCCTTGCCGGGATCGCCTGCGGCGACGAGCAACCTGCCTGCGGCAGCCTTGAGCCGAGCGTCGGCGGGTGCGGCGCGGCGCAGGGTCTGGACGAGAGCGAGAGCTTCGTCGGTACGACCGAGCTGTTCAAGAATCTCGGCGCGGTCGAAGCTGGGGGCGGGAGTCGCGGCGAGTGCCTTTTCGAGCCATGGTCGTGCCGCCCTGTCGCCCCCTCCCTTGCGTTCGATCCCCGCCATTAGGCGCAACGCAGCGGCGTCACCGGGCTGAGTGGCAAGGTAGCGAGCGAGGTGGTCGCGGGCACCGGGAACGTCGCTCCGGTTCCAGCCATCCCACGCAAGGTCGAGCTGGTCCTTGGGCAGCGCCGCCCCCGCCCTGACGCGAGCCTCGACCAGTGCCCGGGTAGTGGCCTTGTCGAGCCCGGCGGGGCTGGCAGCGGTCATTGCGCGTGCCTGGCCGGCGGTAAGCGCGCGGCCATCGAGGAGGCGAGCAAGCGCCTTGATGCCCGCCTGGCGATCGCGCGCGGCACCGGCGAGGCGCATGCGTTCGAGTAGGACGGGCGTTGTGTCTGCATCGTGCCGGCCCTCGATGAAGGCAAGCGCCTGCGCGGGGCGTTCGCGCTGGGCATAGGCCTTGGCCCATCCCTCGCTACCCTGCGCCTTCGCTCGCAACCATGCCAGGCTATCGGCATCGGGGCGCGGCCCCATCAGGAAGAGGAGGCGGCGGGCAGCGTCATCGTCAGGAGAACAGGCAGCGCAGCCTTCGCGCAGAAGAGCGACCGCATCAGCGCGGAAGCCGGTGTCGAGGAGTTGCTGGGCCGCCGAAGGCAGGAGCTTTGCATTGGAGCGCCCCTCGGCAAGCAGCATGGTGCGAATGGCGGCCTTGTCTCCCGAAGCGATGATAAGGGCTCGGCGGGCGTCGGCCGCGCCCGTGGGAAGCAAGGCCGCGTAGCGCAGCGCGGTGCTGAAGTCCCCTGCCCGCTGCGCAAGGTTCATCGCGAGCCAGGGATCCGCGCTGCGCCACGCGGGAGTACCCGCGCGATCGATGCGCGGGACGAGCGAGAGTTGCCCGGAGTTGACCGCATGGCGGACAAGGTCGAGCGACTTGGTCTGGTCTAGTGCCGGGATCGCGCGATGCTCGGCAGCAGTCAGGATCGCTTCGGGTAGCTGGACGGCATAGGCAGCCGAGACGAAATCTTCGGCGCTCGCCGTTCCCGGCCGGGTCGCGGCGCTGCGAACCATCGATTGCGCGAACGCTAAATCGCCGGTGGTGCGATGAAGCTCTAGCCGCAGGCGCCAGTTGGCGGGCTCGGCACGCTCCGGCCGGCTTTCGAGAAAGGCACGGGCGACGTCAGGGCGACCGCTGGCGACGATGTCGTAGGTAACCTGTGCCGTCGGCACCGGAGCGAAGCCCGAAAGGCGATCGGCGATGGCCGTCAAGGTGGCCGCGCTGGCGGTCCTTGCCGACCAGGCGAGGAGCTGCTGGAGCTGGACCGGTTGAAGCTGCTGCCCTTGCGCGAACATCGCCGACAGTCTTTCCATCGTCGGCGCTGGCGCGACTGCGGGTGCGGCAGCGGCCGGCACAACGGGCGGACGGGCGCGGCGCAACGCGGCGGCGACATCGAGGCCGTTCGGCATCAGCACGCCCGCCGCCGCAACCAGCGAACCGGCTAGGGCGGTCAATGCCACCAGGCCCTGGCGGCTCGTGAGGGAAGGCAGCGCGGTCATGCGGCAAGCTCCGGATGGATGCGATCAAGCGCCAGCGTGGCGACATAGGGGTGGAACCCGGCCTCGCGCTCGCAATGGTAAAGCGCGGCAACGGTGTCGCGGTCGGCCTCGTCCCAATAGTCGAGCACGGTCAGGCGCAACGCGGGATTGGCAAGCTTCGCTTCGCGCAGCCTGGCAGCCTGCCATTCCCAATCGGACGGAGTAGTGCGGACGTAGGCCTTCTTCGCAAAGTCCCACTTCGATGCCATCGCCTCCCCTAGGACCACATCGACGTGGGGGGCGACCGCCGGCAGTAGCGCATAGCCACGGTTCATCATCAGCGTGATCGGCGGGAAGCGGGCACGGATGGCGCGAACCAGGGCGGCGGCGGCGTCGACCATCCCGGCCATCTTCACGGGATCAGCGTGTTGCATGGCCTCGGCGTTGTCGAGCGTATCGAAGAAGATGCCGTCATAGCCCTTGGCAAGGATGGCGGGAATGATCTCCTCCACCACCAGCGATGTCCAGAGCGCGTGGCGCAGGTCGACCATTCGGGCATCGGGCCAGTTCGGATTGGCCGCGATCAGCGCGCCCGCCTTGCGCAATCTGCCGACATAGGGTCGCGCCTGCTCCACTTCGCCCAGGCTGAGATAGCCGAGCAGCTTCGCGCCAGGCCCCCGCAAGGCTTCGATAGGGCGCGCGTGATCTGGTTCCAGCACTAGCAGATCGAACTGGCGGGCCAGCGCCGGATCAGTCTTCGCACCATAATCGACCGCCCAGCGCCAGGGCGCAGCGGCGTGCGCGAGCCGGCCGAATGCCAGCGGGCTGGCCGCGAGGGCCGCTATCACGCGACGACGATCGAACCAGGGGCCCATCATACGAGGTACCTCCGGTTGCCGACCACCGACGGGTTGTTACCCACGAACAGCAGGTAGACGATGTGGACCGAGGCCGTGCCAACCAGCGCGAGGCCGGTGACGGCAGCAGCCAACGCGCCGGCAAGATAACCCCAGCCATAGCCTGCGAAACCCATTGGCCAGACGACCAGCGTCGCGGCGACGCTGCCGATGAAGAACGCCGTCCACACCATCACAACCCGGCCGAACAGGTCGAAATAGGCCAGAACCACGCCGCAATAAATCGCGGCGATGTGAAAGATGACGCCGATCACGGTAAAGCGGAACGCGAAGATGCCGCGTGCGTCGAAGCCGAGAACGCGGAAGATCTCGGGTGCCAGAACCCAGCACACCGTGGCGATCACGATCTGGGCGACGATGAGAAGACGCAGGCTGCGCAGGACTGCGGCGATAACGTCTTCCCTGGCGCTTTCTATGCGGGAGAGCTTGGAAGTGCCGGTGCAGCATTCGACAAGGACAGCGAAGGCCCGCTCGAGCTGCGTTTCGGCAAGGAAAAGCATGAGCGAGAGCCCCGGAATCAGCGTCAGCAATCCGGCAAAACTCGCCTGATCGTAAATCGGATTGACGCGCAACAGTCCGAGCGGCTTCGTGCTGTCGGCCGCGAACCACAGCATCCATTTGTCCACCCAGAGCGCGAACGCGTTCATCAGCCCCGCCAACCCGACATGGAGCGCAGGAGCGGCCTTTTCCCAGATCGCCTGGTCCGGACTTGAAGGCGCCGGAAATTCGGCCGCGAAAACAGCGAGGAGCAGGACCAGCGTCAGGGCCAGCGCCGCTGCCACCACCCGCAGCACCTCGATCGGAGTTGCCGGGGCAAGGCACCAGAATATGATCGCCGCGCCTACGATTCCGGCTGCATAGGAAAGCAGGATCGGCCAAGGCCGCTTCATTGCGGTCAGGAAGGGACCGGTCACCGAAATCTGCGTGAGCAGCACGAGTATCGCCGTGCCAAAAAGCGCCAATGCCGCGCCGTGACCGGCCAGCACGCCGAACAGGAAGTGTCCGGTGACCACGGCCACAAGCGTCGCGCCGCACAGCGCAAGCGTCAGGATGCCGGGAATCGCCGCGGGGTTGGATTCGAACATGCGGTCCGACGCCACCCGCACACCGACAAGCGCGAAGGGGCTTGCGATCACCACCGACCCACTGAAGGCATAGACCATGACCGTCTGGATCGTACCGGCATCGGCAATGCCGTGCCGGACGATCCAGTTCTGGAGCAGGAGGACGGCGCAGATCGTGAGGACCCACGGTCCGGAGCTGAGAACAGCCCCGTCCAGCGTTGCCCCGATGAACCCGCCTACACCTCCATTGCGGACCATCCGCTCCAGTTGAAAGCCGATCCCGGCCATCGAAAATACCTGACGATCAGAGGATGAACATGCTTGCGGACAGGGTTTGATGTCCGGACAATGCGATTTCGAAATCGGCTGCCAGATTGTTGTTCACGTTACCTTGGACAATCGTCTGGTCGGTCGCACTGTCGTAGAAGTAACGAAGTTGCCCGACCCCCGTGAACGCCGCACCTTCCGCTAGCAGGACAAAGGTCTGGTTCCCGCCTTTGCCGGAATTCGCGTCGATGCTCGACACATCGATCAAGTCGATGCCCGCTTCGAAGTCGGTGATGACGTCGTGCAATGCACCCGTCACGCTGTTCCCCAGCGCGTTGAACTCGAAGCGGTCCGCACCAGCCCCGCCAGACATGATATCCGTACCGGCGCCGCCGATCAGAACGTCCTTGCCATCACCGCCATAAAGGCGGTCGTTTCCGCCCGCACCGTCGAGACGGTCGTTACCGCCGAGACCGTAGAGGGTATCGGCACCCTTCCAGCCATTGAGCTGGTCTTCCTCGCCCGTCCCGTTCAGAACGCTGCCGGTGCTCGACGAAGCATTGAGGGTTACGCCCTTCTTGTTCGTGACGGTGATTGCCAGTGCCTGGGTATCCGTCAGGCTGCCGTCGGAAGCGGTCACGACCACGTTGTAGACGTTGTTGGCCCCCACATCCGTGGGGTTTTCGAAATCTGGCGCGTTGACGAAACTGAGCGCGCCGGTCGCGGCGTCGATCGTGAAGCGAGCAGCGTCCGTACCCGAGAGCGAATACGTCCGCGCGGTGTTTTCCGGATCGGTCGAGGTCACCACGGTGACCGCCGCGTTGTTCTCGGCAAGCGAGATAGAGGCGGTCGCACCGCCGCCATTCGACGTGATTACCGGCGCCTCGTTGACGTTTGTGACCGTCACGGCCAGCGCCTGGCTATCGGTGAGCGCTCCGTCGGATGCAGTCACCACGACATCGTATACGTTGTTGCCGCCGACATCGGTCGGGACTTCGAAGTTCGGCGCGGCCAGAAACGCAAGCGCACCCGTCGTCGCATTGATCGTGAACTTCGATGCGTCCGCCCCTCCCGTGATCGAGTAGGTCAGGGCATTGGCATCAGCGTCGGTCGCGATGACCGCAGTCACTGCGAGGAGGTTCTCCGCCAGCGAAATCGCCGCGGTGTCTCCACCGCCATTGGACTCGATAACCGGCGCGTGGTTGAGCGAAGTCTGGGTGACGGTAACGGTGTGCGACCCGACCGGCCCGATATCGATGGTAAGCTTGTCTCCGACCTGGGAAACGATGGTGGCGCCAGACACCTGGACGCTCTTGTTGGTCGGATCGGAAAGATCGATGACAACCGTGCCTTCGCCCTGGATCTGAAACGACAGGTTCGTGCCATTCCCCGTCACCGACATCAGCGTCGCCCGCATGGGCAGATCGATGATGTGAGTCACATCCGTCTGCGCCGCGCCCAGGGTGATGACGAACGTGCCGCCATTCTGGGGCAGGAACACGCTGTCGCTGTCGTATGCATACCAACCGGCCACGCTCGAAATGACCTGGCTGCCCTGCCCCTGCAGATCGAAAGCAAACGTACCGACGTTGCCGGAAGCGGTGACATTGGCGGTGATCGTGTTGCCTGAGACCGAAGTCGTCACCTTGGCGCCATGGAAGGCGTTGATGCGATTGGCCAGGTCGGCGAGGGTCACGAATTCCATGCCGTCGGCTGCGGCCTGGGCAAGGAACGTGTTGAAGATTTCGGGCGCGTAGTTGGGCGAATTGAACGCCGTCGCACCGTAATCGTGCCATGGCCAGACGACGACGGGAGAGTCGGCCTGGCTGACGATCTTCTCGTACTGAGACTGCCACAACGCGCTGGCATCCGCCGCCGAAAGGTGCAGCCAGTCGAACAGGGTGAAATCGAAAAAGGTGTTCGGCGCGATATAGACCTTGTCCTGGCTACCGGGCGTCAGATAGCCGAAGGCGTTGGGATAGCCCGCGCCTTGACCAGTGTAGCCGCCAGTCAGATAGGTCTTGACGTATTGTTCGATGGCCAGCGAAGTCGTCAGCGTTTCCGGCGCGCCGGGGATCGCGGCACCTTCGATGGTATAGGCATAACCCAGCGCCGCGCTGAGCTTCTGCTCGAGGATCTGGGTGCTCAGCTCGAATTCGAACTGCAACTGAGACGGGCTCAGCAGGTTGGTGTCTTCGGGGTGGGTATAGGTGTGCGTGCCGATCTCGTTTCCGAGGCCGATCATCGCCGTGTAGTACGGCAGCGACTTGTTCCAGTCGGTATAGATCCCCTGCTGGGTGTTGTCGCCGATGTTGACGTAGAACGAGCCGACGAAGTTGTATTGCGCCTTCCATTGCTGAAGCAGCGGAACGAGCTGGTCATAGATGCCGCCGTTGACGTCCTCGATGTACATGCTCTGGTCCATGTCCACGCGCGCGGCGACAAGGCCGGCGTCGCGGGTCATGTTCAGCGAAACGGTCACCGTCTCGCCGCTCACGGCATAATCGATGGCGCGTTGCAGCATGTTGGCGTCGGCCATCACCGCATCGCTCGAGAAGAGGACGTTGCGACCACCAGTCTGGGTGGCGAGAACCGCAGCGTATGTCGACGAACCATTTATGGTTTCGGTGGCGATGGTCTGGCCGGTGCCGCTCACGCTCTGGAAAGCGTTCCAGCCGACGTTGGCATACTGATTGACCAGTTCCCCGTTGGCATAGCCATCAAGGACGACGCCGGTCGGGTCGGTGGCCGTGACCGTCAGTGACGTAGCGGTGCCACCCGTAACGCGCGTGGCGTCAAGCAGCGTCGCCATGCGGGAATAGGAATTGCCGGCCATGGCATTCCCGTTCTCGTCATTGGTCATGAACTCGCCGGACACGATGAAGCCGACGTGGAACTCCTGCGATGCGAGCTGAAGGGTGTGCGCGATCTCGTCGGCCTGGCTTGCCTGCACGTTGCGGAACGAGGGGAAGACGATCGCCTTGTACTGGGCGAGCTTGTTGATGTCGGTAAGGTCGGCCTCGGTGATGATGTCGAAGGGCACGCCAGCCTGCGCCGCCTGCGACTGGGCGGCCATGAACAGGTCCGAATAGGCAGTCTGGCTGAAGTAGTTGGCCGCCGTCGTCGCTGAATAGACGATCGCAATACGGGTATCTGTCGCCGGGATGACGCTGGCCAGCTCGGAATCGTCCCAGACCCGGATGGCGTTGTCCTGGTAGAAGCTGGGAATGATCGCCGTGTCGTTTATGTCGTACACGGTGTCGATCGAACCGGGGTTGCCAAGCAGATCCTTCGGAACGCGCAGCTCGACCATTGTTTTATCGGCGTTGTAGGCAAGGACGAGGTTGTCCGCGACAAGCGTTCCGCCGGCTGCCCCCGAATAAAGTGCTGCAGAGCCGTCGGACTTGAAGTTGACGTTGAACTCGGCGCCAACAGTCCCCCAGAGCTGGTAGCCGGTCGCCTGGTTGAGATCCGTGTTGAGCCAGATCGTCGTGTTCGCACCAACCGCCGTGGGCGCTGCGAAAGCGAAGATATAGTCGGTCGCATCGGTCGTGGCATAGATCTGGTAGCCGTCCACGGCGCCCGCGTCGATCCTCAGGTTCGAGGACCAGTCCGACAGCGAACCATCGATCTGAATGTAGGTCATTGAATGCCCTTCCGGTTTTTCCGGCCCGCATCAAGAACATGACGCAGGCCAGATTGACCTTCCGAAACTACCCGCAAACACCTGTCCGGCCACTTGCGAGTAAGACTCATAGAACTGCCATTTGGAGTTACGGATAATTCCCAGGTCGACCAGGCGTGGCGTCACCAATCCCCGCGTCAACGCCGATTCACGAGTTCTGGGATTGCCGACTTGCGTACTTGTCCGGAACGGTATGGGCGCTTTCCAGCGCTTCGAAGCTATTTGGAGTTACCACGTGATGCGATGAATACTCCAGCTCGACGGAGATAGAATAAGGCGCGAGGGCAGGAACGCCCGTCTCGCTTCTGATGAGGGACAGCATGATCTTCGATGGATCGTCCGAACGCCGCGGCTCGATACTGGTTACGGGCGGTGCAGGCTACATCGGCAGTCACGCGGTACTCGCCTTGCTGGATGCTGGGTGGCCGGTCATCGTGCTCGATAACCTGACCACCGGCTTTCGCTGGGCGGTCGACCCGCGGGCAAGCTTCGTCGAAGGCGACGTCACGGACAGCGCCCTTGTGCGCTCTATCCTGACCTATCACGAAGTCGCCGCGATCATGCATTTCGCAGGGTCGGTGGTGGTACCGGAATCCGTCGTCGATCCGCTCAAGTATTACGGCAACAACACGGCCGCGACCTGTTCGTTGCTTCGAAACGCGGTGGATTGCGGAGTACCGCACATCGTATTCTCCTCGACTGCCGCAACCTACGGCAGTCCAGACGTGGCGCAGGTCTGCGAGAATACGCCCACCCGGCCGATCAATCCCTATGGCCGCTCGAAGCTGGTGGTGGAGGCGATGCTCGCCGATGCCGCTGCCGCATATCCGATCAACTACTGTGCGCTGCGCTACTTCAATGTGGCGGGCGCCGATCCGGCCGGACGAACCGGACAATCGACGGCCGGCGCGACGCATCTCATCAAGGTCTGCGTCGAGGCGGCGCTTGGGCGGCGCGAGCTGGTCGAGGTCTATGGCACGGATTATGACACCCACGACGGCACCGGCGTGCGCGACTACATCCATGTCAGCGACCTGGCCGACGCGCACGTTCACGCGCTGCACCTGCTGATGGACGATCCCGAGGCCAGCCACACCATGAACTGCGGCTATGGCACCGGCTTTTCGGTGCTGGACGTCCTCGACGCGGTCGAGCGCATCTCCGGCCGCGAGATCCGACGGGTCATGCGCCCTCGGCGTCCTGGCGACCCGGCTGCGCTGATCGCCGACAATAACCTGATCCTGTCTCGCACGCGCTGGCGCCCCCGCCACGCCCGGCTCGGGGATATCGTGCGCCATGCTCTCGCCTGGGAAGACCAGCTTGCTCGGCGTAAGCCTGGTCAACCTGTCGGCCAGCGCGAAATCGCCGCCTGAAGCGTTCCGGCATCCGTACAATTTCGCATGGCGGGCCGTACCTGCTGTCCTCATCGTGCATGCGTGGGCGCGGCGCAGTTCTGCCCGCACCGCGCCTGCGATTGCCGGACCGCGCGGCCCGGCCCATGCGAAAGACCTGCACAATGGCGACGCGCCCGGAACCCGGCCCCAATCGCATCGAACCGCAATCCCCACCGGAAATCGTGCCGGACGACCCGTTCTTCCCCGGACCTGCGCCGCTTGAGGCACCAGACGTGGAGCCCGACACCGTCGAGCCCTCGCCACAGCCTGACGAGTGGCCGGAAAACTGGCCGGAAAGCTAGGGGTTCGGCACCGACAAACGCGGGCATCCACCGCGCGAAAAGTCACCCGGTGCAGGTACGCTCAGCCGGGGACGGGGGGTGGGGTCGAGGGCCGGCATACCTGCACCGCCACGCTACCCAGAGCGCGAGATACGGATAATGCGGTTTGTTCCGGAAAGGGAATCAGCCGAGCCGCTGGGTGGAGTGCTCCTTGCGCCACTGCGCTTCCATTCCAAGCCCGGCCGTGAACGCAATGCGCAGGGCATCGGCAAAGCTGGGAACCTTGAGCTTGGTCATGATATTGGCGCGATAAACCTCGACCGTACGGGGACTGATACCGAGATCGTAGGCGATGGTCTTGTTCGGATATCCGCAGGCGAGCCCCTCGAGCACCTCCTGCTCGCGCGAGGTCAGCCTTGCTACCAGGGTCTGCGCCGATACCGCCTTCTCACGCGCCGCCTCGCCGTTCTCGACGCGCTGGAAAGCATTCGCGATGGCATCGAGCAGCTTGTCCCGACTGAACGGCTTCTCGACGAAATCGACTGCGCCAGCCTTCATCGCCCTTACCGCCGAGTGAATGTCTCCATGGCCCGAAAGCACGATGACCGGAAAGTCCAGTCCATGCTCGGGCATCTGTTCCTGGATCTCCAGCCCCGATGACCCGGGCATGCGGATATCCATCAGCACGCACGCCGGAACCGAACCGTCCACATCCTTGAGAAAGGTATCGCCATCGATCCAGCACTGGACGTTGTACCCCGTCGTGCGCAGCAGGAAATCCAGCGAGCGCCGCACGCCTTCCTCGTCGTCGACGACGTGGACCAGCTTCTTGTCAGTCATTCTCGAGCGCTCCGCGGATGGTGGGAATGGTGAAATGGAAGGCAGTGCCGCCGTCATTCCGCATCTCGTGCCAGAGCTTGCCCCCGTGGCTTTCGACGATGGTCCGACAGATCGCGAGGCCGATGCCCATGCCGTTCTCCTTCGTGCTGACGAAAGGTTCGAACAGGTCCGCCTGATGTTCTGGGTCGATGCCGGGACCGTCGTCCTCGATGGTGAACTGCAACATGCCGCCCGCGATTTCCCTTGCGCCGACGCGTATCTGGCCTTGTCCTTCCAGCGCCTCGAACGCGTTGCGCACAAGATTTAGTAGCACCTGCTGGATCTGGATCTTGTCCACGAGGACTTCGCCGAGCGTCCTGGGCACCGCCACTTCCACCGACACGTGCCGGCGGCGCCCCGCAAGACCGGAAAGGGCCAGCGTCTCCGCCGCGAGAATTGCCGGGGATTCGATCGTGCGGTCCAGTTCGCCGCGAGACACGAAAGCCCGCAGGCGCTGCACGATCGCCCCTGCTCGCACCGCCTCTTGCCCCGCCTCCTCCAGCGCCTCGCGCACTATCTCGATCGTGTCCTCGCCCGGATCGGCCAGCAGCGTGGCGGAAGTGAGGACATAGTTTGCTATTGCAGTGAGTGGCTGGTTCAACTCGTGCGCAAGCGCGGTCGCCATGGTCCCCACTGCCGAGATCCGGGAAATGCGGACAAGCTCGGCCTGAAGCTGGCGCAACTGCTCCTCGGCCTCCTCGCGCTCGGTCAGGTCGCGCAGGAAGCCGGTGAACAGGCGTCGTCCTCCGCCCATCGCCTCGCCAATTGTCAGCTCGTGCGGAAATGTCGTGCCGTCCTTGCGACGGCCGAACACCCGGCGGGTCTGGCCCATGATGCGGCGGATCCCGGTCTCCCGGTAACTGCGCAGGAAATCGCTGTGGCGCGAACTGTCGGGCGCGGGCATCAGCATCGCGACGTTCTGCCCGAGAACCTCCTGCGCGGTGTAGCCGAACATCTTTTCAGCGGTCGCGCTGAACGAGCGGATCGAACCATCCTCGTCGATCACCACCATCGCATCCGGTACGGTATCGAGAATGGCCCGCAGTTGCGCTTCCCGCGCCTCGGCCTCCCTCGCCTTTTCCATCTCACCCGTCACGTCGCGAAGCACGACGCCGAACCCGGTGAGCCTGCCCTCGCTGCGGATCGGGGTGAGGATGACGTCGGCGAGGATCACGGTGCTGTCGCGGCGCGCGATGAAATGGCGCCCGCGGTAGCTGTTTACGATCTCCGCCATCCTGAGCTGCAGGATCGGAAGCGCGGCATCGATATCGGCCTGTACGAAGAGCTTTTCGTAGTGGCTTTGCGCGATGTCGGCCTGGCACCATCCGGTGAGACGTTCCGCCCCTCGGTTCCACAGCGAGACCCGCCCCGCTTCGTCGAGCATGAAGATCGCATAATCGACGGCGCCGTCGATCAGCATGTCCAGTTCCCGACCGAGGAGGTGCTTCTGGTGATCGGCTTCGATCTCGTTGGTGACGACGCGGGCGAACATCACGACCCCGCCGATGTCGCCCTTTCCGGTGTGCCAGGGCTGGATGTTCCATTGGACCCAGTCAGACGATCCGTCCGCACGCTCGTAGCGATCCAGCCTGCTGGAAAGCGTCTCGCCGGCAAGCGCGCGCTGATGAATTGCACGCCAGGTATCCGATATGTCGGGAAACACATCGTAGTGCAGGCGCCCGACGACATCGGCCTCGGCCATGCGATGTTCGCTAAGCCAAAGCTGGCTGCAGGCGATGTAGCGCATTTCGCGGTCGAATACCGCCACGGCGACAGGCATGTTGCTTACCTGTAGCGCGCCAAACCCGGCTTCAATCCCTGGCTCCAGCACCCCCTGCCCCCAATCTGCCCCTGAGGCGGAGTTTCGCGCATACCCCGCAATGGCAGCACTGACCCGTTTCTTACGGACTAGGTCATTCACCTCCCTGCGCCATTCGTAGATATCCCAAGAAAATCCACGACCCCCGCGCCTCCCCGGTTATCGCCCGGCAGCGACCGCATCATGCAAAGGCGGACGCGGCGCGGTCGGGCAATGCGTGACCCGACCTCCCAAGGCGATCCGGAGAACCGAGGTGAAGGACTGGACCTCGAACTTGCGCACGATCATCGCGCGATGAACCTCGACCGTCCTGATCGAAATGCCCAGTTCGTCTGCGATTTCCGCATTGGGCATGCCGCTGGTGACGGCAGCAAGAACGCGGCGTTCGGGCGCGGTCAGCCGTTCAAGCATCGCCCGCGCCTCCTGCGCACGCGCGTGTTGTCGTTCCGGACTGCGAAAACGGCGCTCGGCCTCGATCACCGTTGCAATGAGATCCTGGGCTGAAAACGGCTTGAGCAGGAAATCGCTGACACCGGCGTTGATCGCGTTCACGGCGGTCTGGGTATCGCTGTTGCCCACCATCGCAACGACTGGAAAGTCGATGCCTCTGCGCCACAGTTCGCGCTGGACACTCACTCCTTCAGAACCATCCTGGCCGACGTCCAGCAGGACGACCGCGGGCGGAAGGGCCGCGGCGAGTTCGAGCAGGCCCTGGCCGCTCTCGAAACATATGGCACGGCGACCGACGCTCCGCATGGTGAAGCCGATCGAAGCTCGGACGCTGGCATCATCATCGACTACGTATACGATCGGGGCCTCAGCCATCGACTGCTCCTGTGAGTACAAAGCGTCGCCACCCGATCTTCAACGTCCGCATCTGACCGATTCGGATCATTAATTAAAAAATAATACTACAGTCGAGATCAAACGCAACAACTCGTCCAGTTTGTAGACAATGCTGCCAAACATGGGCAGGCGGTCCGCCTTCCTCGTTCCGCCCCGCTCTACATTTGCCGATATCCCGGTAAATCCGACGCTTGCGAAGCAAACAATGGATACAATTGGAACCTTCTTGCACTCTCATTGCCGCAGAGTGGGACGGTCGTGTCCATTTGGCGTTAAACCGACAGGAGAGCCAAAAACTGGTTAAAGCCTTAATAATTGCATACCGAACGCATTAACCAGATTATTGAAAATCCAGTGTTTGTTAGTAACATTGTCAGTCCGTTGTCAGGGGCGCGGCACGCCTGCGCAATAACGGACGGCGTGCGCGCAGATCGTTGCGGATCGCCGTTGCAGCAACTGCCGCTTCGCCCATCGCGTGGCTTATCTGGTCCAGTCCCTTGGTCACGTCACCCGCTGCGTAGAGCCCCTCGATGCTCGTCCGCTGGTGCCGGTCGATAACCAGGCAACCGTCTTCGCTCGCCTCCGCCCCAAGCGATCGTGCCAAATCGGAACAGATTTTTGAACCCAAAGCGGGGTAGATCGTATGGAAACCAAGCTCTGCCACTGGGGTCGAAGCAAAGATATTTCCACCGTCGATCCGGAGCGCATGGCAAGGGCCATCGATGAGCCGCACGCCAACATCTTCCAGTTCCCTGCGGGCCTCTGCGTCCAGATCATGGGGACCATCGGGCGCAATCAGCGTGATGTTGGCCGTGTAAGCGCGCAGGAACAGGGCTTCCCCGCGGCCGTGATCGCCGGTTCCTATTACCCCGACGTCGCGGTCGGTCACTTCGTAACCGTCGCAGATCGGACAATAGCGAAGCAGCCCCTGCTGAAGGGCCCGATCATGGACCTCTGGCAAGATCGGGGGGCGGTTGTTGATCACGCCCGTTGCAACGAGCACCGTTTGCGCGATCCATTCCCGACCCTGCGCCACGGCACGAAAGGCGCCATCGACCCTGTCAATCGCTTCGACGGTCGTCTGCTCGACCACCACGCCGAACTCCGCCGCCTGTTCTTCCATGCGCGCCAGCAGATCCCTGCCCGAGATTCCGCCGGGAAAGCCGGAATGGTTGCGCGTCCGGGGGATCATCGCGGCGCGGCCTCCTCCGGCATCGACCACGGCAATGCGCAAATGAAATCGCGCGAGATATATTGCGGCGGTCAGCCCAGCAGGGCCGCCGCCAATGATGAGGCAGTCGAGGTTTGGTTGCATCCCATGCCAAGTCACCTGCCCCGCAGGCGGTTCCTGCGTGCTGCGCGACGTCTCACGCCACGCGCTTGGCCTGCGACGGGCTGCGCCTCTCGTGCGACGACCCGCCAACGGAACATCGCATTCCCTTTGTCGGCTCCCCGAATGCGATGCTACCGCAGCTTCAGGTTCGGATGGGAGTTGCACAAAAATGTGGGTTCGGGTTCTTGGCTGCGCAATCGCGCTCGCCGGCATGACGGCGGCGACCTCTGCATACGCCGACGATCCCTACGATCCCACCATGCGTTCGCCCGCAGCGCGCGCGCGGGACAAGGCAATCATCCGCAGCCTCAATCTCAAGGAACTGGCACGTGTGCGGGAACGCGACGCCCGCTACGCCGCAGAAGCGCGTGCCTCCCGCAATGCGATGGATGCATATGCTGCCGACCGCGCCCGCTACGAACGCGACATGGCGGCGTGGCGCCGAGCCGTCGCGGCGTGCCGCGCGGGCGACTATTCCGCCTGCGACAACTGATCTCGCTTCCCCGGCGTCAGCGCGCCGGGCGCGGACACGGGATGCTTTCGCCCACGCCTTCGATACCGGCGTTGCGAATGCTTGCGGTAAAGCCGGCGTCGGCACCGATGCGCAGTGGCTGCCCCACTTCCTTCAGCGTCGCACCGTTCGCGGCAAAGCACTGAAGCGGTATCCGTAGCGCCACCGGCTTGCCCGCCACGCTGGCATCGACGATCGAGGTCACATCGAGCCGCGATCCTCCCAGAGCGACGGTCACCGGCCCGGTTCCGCGCGCATCGATCCGCCAGTCCAGCCGCATGACGAAGCCGCCGTTGCGGTGGCGCTCCATGTCGACCGGCGGACCATCGAGCGCGATCGCGCCCTGCCCGGCCCAGCGGAACTGGCGCGCATCCTCCTGTGCGGCAACGTCGACCGCGCGGGTCGACACGACACTGTCCAGGCCCAGCCGCCACGGCTCGATCACCTTGCCGTGACGGATGAAGGTGGTCTCGCTCATGGCTGGCCCGTGCTCGACCCGGGCGTCCTCGTTCACCGGACCGACCTTGCCCGGCCTTGCATAGGATAGGCCGTAGCCCAGCGGGAAAAGCGGATCGACCAGCGGAGAGCGCGCGTCCTGCGGCCATGCGAACGGCAACGTGCCAGTGAAATCGCGCGCTGGCTTGCCGTCCTTGCGCGCAACGAGGACGTCGGCAACGCCCTGCCCCTGCGACCCGGGCTGCCACGCCGCCACGAATGCGTCGGCAAGGTTCATTTCAGGCCCGACGAACATCGGACGCCCGGAAAGGAACAGGGCCACTACGGGAATACCCCGCGCTTTCAGACGCTTGATCAGGTCCAGTTCACCCGCCCGCGCGTGAAAATCGAGGTTCGGCACATCACCCTGGAATTCGGCGTAGGGTTGCTCACCGAAAACGACGACCGCGACATCGGGCATGGCCCCCGGAGGCAGATCGGAAGCAATCTCCGCCTTGCCCCCGGCCTCGGCGACAGTCTCCGAGATCGCCCGACCGATGGTGCGGCCCTTGGGAAAATCGGCGGCGCTGGTGTCCGTACCCTGCCAGGTGATCGTCCACCCGCCCGCCTGCATTGCCATGTTGTCGGCCCCGGGCCCGGTGACCAGCACCCTCGCACCGGGACGGATGGGCAAGACGCCACCCTCATTCTTGAGCAAGACCAATGACTTGGCGACTGCTTCCCGCGCGATTTCGAGATGGGCATCGGCGCCAACCGCCGCGGGATCGCCGCGCTCGACCAGTCTGGGCCCCATCAGACCCAGCTTGAATTTCACGCGCAGGATGCGGCGTACGGCGTCGTCCAGCCGGGTCTTGCTGATCTTCCCTTCACGAACCTCCCGCAAGGTATTGTCGAACAAGCCTTTCCAGCTATCGGGCGCCATGTAGAGATCGAGGCCGGCGTTGAGGGCCGACGGGCAATCGGTGGTGGTGCATCCCGGAATCTGACCATGACCGTTCCAGTCACCCACGACCAGCCCCTCGAAACCCATGCGCTTCTTGAGGACATCGGTCAGGAGCGAGCGGTTGCCGTGGTTCTTGATCCCGTTCCAGCTTGAAAAGCTTGCCATTACCGTCAGCGCACCGGCATCGATGGCGGGGGGATAGCCCTGTGCGTGAATACGCACGAGGTCGGCTTCAGAGAGCTTGGCATCACCCTGATCCTTGCCGTTCTCGGTCCCGCCATCGGCCAGAAAGTGCTTCGCACTTGCCGCGACGCGGTTCGACGGCAAGACCCGAACGGCACCTAAAGTGCCCTGAAGGCCCTCTACCATCGCCGGAGCGTAGCGGGCGATGACCTGCGGATCGCTTGAATAGCCCTCGTACGCGCGCCCCCAGCGCAAGTCTTGAGGCACCGCCAGGGTCGGCGCAAAGGTCCACTCGATACCCGACCCCGCCACCTCGGCAGCGGTTGCCTGGCCGATCCGGCGGATCAGATCCGCATCGCGTGTCGCGCCGAGGCCGACGTTGTGCGGGAAGATCGTCGCTCCGGGAATGTTGGAGTGGCCGTGGACGGCATCGACACCGAACAGGATCGGCACCCCCGCCCCCGCCTTGCGCGAAGCTGCGCGGAATTCGTTGACGAGGCGCAGCCAGGTGGCGGCGTCGGCGCGTTCGTTGCCGTAGGGGCCGCTGTTCCCGCCAGCGAGGATCGAGCCCAGCGGATATCGCTCCAGATCGGCAGGCGTGATCGAGCTGATGTCGCCCTGGATGACTTGCCCCACCTTCTGCTCCAGCGTCATGCGCTTGAGAATGCGGGTAATTGCCCGCTCCGTCGCGGGGTCGGTGATGGCGGATGGGCTGTGCGCGGCGGGCCACGCCGCAGGGTTGGCAATGCCTGAAGGCGCCGCCTGGACATCAACCCGGTCGGCTGCTGCGGCGAGGCTGCTGCCGGTCAGCAGGATTAGCGCCAGGCCCCGCAGGTGTGCTCGCATCGGCATCGACTACCCCATTATTCTGTGAACGTTCTCAAACGTCGTTTGTCATGTCCCTGCGGGGAAATCAACCCCTGCCTCAGCCTTCGCGACGAAGCGTGGAGGACGGCGCCCGGACGAGAAGCACAAGCGCCAGCAGGGAAAGCGCCGCCAAGGCCAGGAACAGCCCGGAGAACCCTAGCGCCGGAACCAGGGTGAGCGTGAGCGACGGGACCGCCAGCGACGGTAGGGTATTGGTAAGATTGAACAATCCCAAGTTTCGCCCACGCCGTGCGCCATCGGGCAATACGCGAAGGGTCTGGGCGCTGTGGAGCGCGAGGAACACGGACGTGGACAGCCCGAACACAAGGTAACCCGCCACCGCCTGCGCCGCGTTCGAGGCCAGCGCCATCGCCACCAACCCGACCGCTCCGCCCCCGGAAGCAACCACGAGCGGCGTCACCGGCCGCCCGCGCCGGTCGGCCCAGTGCCCGGCGAGCAGCGCGGTCAACGCGCCGATCAGCATGGCAACGAGAAGCACCCGCGCGATCGCCGCATCGCCAAATGAGGGATCGACAGTCCGCAGCCACAAGTAGAAGTAGGCGAAGAGCGATGCCTCCGAGACCTGCACCAGAAGCCGGGCGAACCACATTCGCGTTGCCAATGCGCGAAGGAGCGCCGCCGCGACGGCAGGCGTGTCGTCCGAAACTTCCGGCTGCCCAGCCCCGGCAAAGCCATCTTCCCCAAGAATGGCCAGGGGCAGTACGCACAAGGCAACGATCGCGGCAACGATATCGAAGCGCTGCGGTAGATCGGCAAGGCCCGGTATCGTGACGAAGGCCCCCGCCAGCGCACCCGATGCCGGTGCAAAAGCCAGAAGACCTCCGAGAAGGCCCTTGCGCCGGTCGGGAACCCGGTCCCCCGCCCATGCGGCCAGCGGCCCGAGCATCATGTTGAGACCGATCTGCCAGAGCATGATCACGCCGGCGAGCGCGGCAAGCGACTTCACCTCGGGCACAAGCATCAGCAGGGCACTGGAAAGCCCGAGCCCCGTCAGCACCCACGGCCGCCGTCTTCCGCTTCGGTCGCTCAACCATCCGAAGAGGATATTGCCAAGGCTGGCGGTGAGCGCGCCGGCAAAGGTGGTCAACGCCAGCCAACGGACACCATCGCCGCCTGCCTGCGCATCCACGTGCATCGGCAGGAGCAGGGTGAGCAATGGCGTATAGGCAATGGTGGCGCCTGCCCAGGCCAGGGCGTAAAGGGCGAGAAACCGCCGGTCGCGACGGTCATGCTCGCCAAAGGGGCCGTGCATGGGGAAACTAGCCGCCCTTGCCGAAAGGCGCGGTAGAGCCGCGGATCTCGAAACCCATCGGCATGACCACCGGGCCCATGTCGGCATCGGGCTTGCGGTGTGAGGCGATGAGCATCCTTACCGCCCGCGCGGTCGTATCGGCAATGGGCTGATCCACGGCAGTCAGCGCCGGGCGGGTGAAGCGCACAAGCGGCGTATTGTCGAAACTGACCAGCGAAAGGTCGGCAGGGATAGACAGGCCCAGTTCGTCCGCAATCTCGACCGTGGCAAGCGCCATCTGGTCGTTGCTGGCGATGATCGCGCTCGGCCGGTCAGGCCTCGTCAGCAGGGCGCGCGCAGCCCGCACGCCAGACTGGTAGGTGAAGTCGCCAGCCTCGAGCAGGCCATCGACACCGAGCCCTGCCGCCTCCATTTCGGCGCGCCAGCCTTCGACTCGCTTCCCCGCGAGGCGATATTCGGTAGGTCCGGATATGAAGCCGATGCGGCGATGTCCGAGATCTAGCAGGTGCCGCGTCGCGGTGCGGGCGCCGCCTTCGTCGTCCATCGAAACGAGGATGCCCGGCGGCAGGCCCTTTTCGCTGGTCTGCGCGCCGATCCTTGCAAAGGGCACCTTGTGCCGGGCAAGGACCGCGAGGATCTTGGGATTGTCCGAGTGCGGCGGCGTGAGGATCGCGCCGTCCGGCTGAAGCGCCGCGATGGCAGCGGTCAGCTCGCGTTCGACATGGTCGTTGTGCGTATCGACCAGTTCGAAGATCAGGCGATAACCGTGCTCTGCGCATTCGAGCATCCCGCCGAGCAGCATCTGGTCAACCCAGTCGGTGCCCTGACGTGCCCGCCAGTCGGCAATCGTGCGCTCGCGGTCGTTCAGCGCGAGTATGAGGTAGGAACGCGATCCGCTCATCCGCTGGGCGGCGATCGACGGCACGTAGCCGAGCCGGTCGATCGAGGCCTGGACCTTTTCGCGCATTTCCGGACGCACGTTGGGTTCGTTGTTGATAACGCGGCTGACCGTCTGCAGCGAGACGCCGGCGTCCGCTGCCACGTGCTTGATCGTTACCGCCTGGCGCCTGCGACCCATCTTGCGTCAATTACCCCTGAGGTTCCCGGAAGCAGCGTTATCTGGTCCGGGCGGCATTTGCCAGACGCGGACCCAATCGACCTGCATCCTTTTCGGAAAACCGGTCTCGGAAACTCCACCGGTGTTTCGGCCTTCGGGCAAATGGCCGCCGATTGCGAGATTCAGGATCAAATGGAATGGCTTGTCGAACGGCGCCCCTGCCCGGTCGGAACCAAGCGTGTGCCATTCGTGCGGCACGCGCCGTGCAAATTCCTTCCCATCAACGCGCCAGACGATGCCCTGCTCGTTCCACTCGACCTCGTAGTCGTGGAAAGCATCGATCGCGCCCGGAAGCTCGGTCTCTTCGCTGATGTAGCGATTGCGCGGAGGTTCTGCGCCGAAGTGGATCGTGCCCAGCACCCGATTCTCGACGCCGCCCGCGCACTTTGCGCAAGGCGTTCCAAGGTTCACCGCCTCCATGATGTCGATCTCGCCCGAACGCGCCCAGCCTCCGTAGGCCCAGTCTTCCGGCAGCATCCAGATCGCGGGCCATGTACCCTGCCC
Organism: Novosphingobium aromaticivorans DSM 12444; assembly: GCF_000013325.1. Taxonomy (GTDB): domain Bacteria; phylum Pseudomonadota; class Alphaproteobacteria; order Sphingomonadales; family Sphingomonadaceae; genus Novosphingobium; species Novosphingobium aromaticivorans. The sequence continues at coordinate 1,676,181 of NC_007794.1, read as the reverse complement.
TTGCGGCAGGCGCGCGCGGACCTGGACCTTGCCATAGCGCCAGGCCGCCTTGCCGGCGGTGGAGAGCCGCGCCGACGTGAACGGTTTGGTCCGGGTAGCCGACGCCTTTTCGGCGTTGGTGCGCTGATCGCGCGGAAAGGCTGGGCCGGTGCGTTCTTCCCAGCGAGCGACGATCTCGAGCACGCCATCGTGAACGGAATGGTTCTCGGCACGCCCCGTATAGCACTGGCGCTCTTCGTTGCCGCCACCCCAGCAATCGTCCGCCAATACCCAGCGCGAGCGGTCGAGCGAGGTCCCGTCGAACTCGTCCGACCAGACAAGCTGCCAATCGGCGGCGGGGGTTGCCGCAGCCAGTACGCCGGCCGCGATCACGCCCAGGCTCATGCAGCCGCCGGCATTTCGGCGCCACAGTAGCGCGCGATATAATCACCGTGCGCGGGCAGCGCGGCAACGGTGCGATCGACCTGCTCGCGCAGGGTCTGGAGCAGATGCGCCAGTTCCTCGTCGCGCAGCTTGGCCGCAACCGGGTGATAGCTCTGCGGCACGATTCCCTGCCCCATCATCACCTGGACCCACGAGTTTTCGGCAAACAGCTCCTCGTTGCGACGGAAGACGCGGCCGGTCTCGCGGAACAGCTCGATCCGGTGAGCGAGGCTTTCCGGAACCTCCATGCTCGCGCAGTGGCGCCAGAACGGCGTGTCGCGGCGGTCGGTCGCCTTGTAGTGTAGAATCAGGAAATCGCGGATCTGCTCCATGTCGAGCATCTGCTGGTCATTGAACTCGGCAACGTCACGTGCGCTGATCGTTCCTGCCGGCAGCATCCGCACGATGCGCAGGATCGCACGCTGGATGAGGTGGATCGACGTCGATTCCAGCGGTTCCATGAAGCCGCCCGAAAGACCAACGGCAACGCAGTTGCGATGCCATTGCTTGCGCCGCACCCCCGTGCGGAAGCGGATCGGATTGGGCCGGACGAGCTTTTCGCCTTCCACCGTGGACAGCAGCATTTCCAGCGCTGCCTCGTGGTCCATGTAGGCGCTGCAATAGACGATGCCGTTGCCCTGGCGGTGTTGCAACGGAATGCGCCATTGCCATCCGCTGCCGTGCGCGATTGCGCGGGTATAGGGAACGGGAGCGCGAACGCTTGACGTCTGGATGGCAATTGCGCCGTCGCAGGGCAGCCAGTGGGTCCAGTCGTCATAGCCGACGTGGAGAGCGCCCTCGATCAGCAGCGCGCGAAAGCCGGTGCAGTCAATGAAAAGGTCACCTTCGATGCGCTGACCATCCTCGAGAACAAGCGCGGCGATGTCTCCGGTTTCGGGATCGAGCGGAACCCCGCCGATCTTGCCCTCGATCCGGACCGTACCATCGGCTTCGGCCATCTGTCGCAGGAAGCGGGCGTAGAGGCCGGAATCGAGCTGGTAGGCGTAGTTCATCCGGTCTTCCGGAAGGTGCGCGAAACGGCCGGCCTGCGCGGCCTTGAGCTCCAGGCAATACTCGCCGTAGGCCTCGTCGTGGCCGCGTGCGAGGCCGTGCATCCAGAAGTGCTGGAAGCCGGCCGACCAGTGATCCTTGCCGGTGCCGCCGAAGGAATGGAAGTAGGCCTCGCCCGGCACGCGCCAGTTCTCGAAATTGATGCCGAGCTTGAAGGTGGCCTGCGTGGCGCGCATGAATTCGGCCTCGGAGATGCCGAGAATGCGATTGTAGGCCACCAGCGGCGGGATCGTGCTTTCGCCCACGCCGATGGTGCCGATCTGCTCGCTTTCGACAAGCGTGACCTGCGCCACCTTGCCGAGCGTCCGGGCAAGCGCTGCGGCGGTCATCCAGCCGGCAGTTCCGCCCCCGGCGATGACGATGCGGCGCGGCAGGGCGGGGACTGCGGGGTTCGGACGCTTCATTGCGAAAGGCTCCTCAGCAGGAATTGATGCAGGCGCTCGGCCGCGCGGGCGCCTAACGGGGCGAGCACGCCCTGGCCTTCGACGGGGACGTGTGCACGGGCTGCCTCCCCGCCCGAAAAGACATAGTGTTCGAACATCGCCCGCCAGATCGCGCGCTCGTCCTCGGGCAGGTCGCGGATGGCCATGATCGCGTGGGTCAGCGCGGTTTGCGGCTGGCCGAGATAGCGCGGCGTATCGCGCCACCAGTAATTGACGAGGACGTTGAATGGCGCCTTCGCCTCGACATGGTGATACCACAAGGGCGGGATCACCACCGCGTCGCCGGGTTCAAGTTCCGCCACCCGCGCATGAGCAAGCGCTTCGCGAAATCGGGGATGGCTCTCGAAGTCCGGCGCTTCGAAATCGACCAGCGATACCGGCCGGCCGGCCGGGGTGATGTCGATCGGGCCGAGATAGAGATTTGCGAACTGGTCCGGCGGAAACAGCGTGAAGCGACGGCGCCCTACCACGCAGCAGGCAAGATTGCGCGGATGGTCGTTGTGCGCGGCGATGCGCGTGGCGTTGCCGATCCAGATCGAGGCGAGCGCATCCTCGCGGCCAAGATCGACTGAATTGGCCTCGTGCAGGCCATCGAAGTAGCGACGGATGTCGATGGAGCCGAGGTAGACCGTGGGCACTTCGTCCGCATTGCGACCCTCGGCCTTGTCGAAACCGGCGAGGATATCGGCCAACCGGCCCTTCCCCATGCGGAAGTTGACCGCCATCGCCTCGTCGTAGAACAGCCTGCCGCGCTGCGAGGGGTCGGCGATGCTCACCGGGAGGTCAACCGGGCGGGCATGGCGGGCAAGATAGTCGCGCGCCTCCCGGGCGGAGCGCAGACCGGCTTGAACCAGCGGCCAGTCTCGCACCAGACCGCGCACCACGACGGGTTGCGGGACCGAAGCGATGCGGTCGCCAAGCTCGGCAACCGCGATCTCCTCGACCGCGGGCAGCGTGTCAGGCCCCGGCAACACGGCGGTTCTTGCGCGCGACGAGATCGGAGAACCGGCCCACGGATGCGACCGCCATGAACAGGGGCAGGAGGTGCCCACCCGACTGGAGGTCGGACAGCGCATCGCCATCGAGCGCGCGCAGGCGCTCCTCGTTGACGATGTGGAAGCCGACAAGCGAATGGCGCGAGCCATCATCGAGCGGGACGTCGAGCGTGAAGGGTTCGAGCAGATCGTGCCGCTCGAGCGCTGCGAAGAAGGCCGGCGAGGCGCGGAAGGCGGCATCGAGGTCGCCAAGGTCCTGCGCCACCTCCTCGAGCAACGGGGTCGGCTGACCGGCCTCGTCGAACAGCCGCACCCCCTCTTCGCGATCCTGCACGATGCGTGCGCTGGCAAAGTCCACGTGAACTTGCGGGGTCTCGTCCTCGATCGCGGTCCGGCCGATCAGGAAGGGCTGTATCGAATGGGCCAGCGGGACATAGCCGGCATCCCACCCGCTTTCGCCCAGGAACAGGTTCTCCCCGTTCTCGAACCCGAACAGGGCGAGCGCGGAAAAGCGGCCGGTCTCCGCATCGCGCCGGAACACGATGGGATAGTGCGCCTGTGCCTTGCGGAACTCCTGCGGCATGACAAGGCAGGCCATAACCGCATCGCCCAGCGCCGCGGAACGCTCGGTACGGACGCGCAGGTCGCGGTGGGAGAGGCTGTCGAGGACGGCGTGCTGGCTCATGGGAGGGCGGCGGCTCCTTGCGCGGGCATGAGGGAAGACAGGTAGCTGCGGTTCGTCGGCAGCGCGGCACACAAGGCGCGGGTGCGCTGCGCCACGTCATCTAGCGCGCGGGCGGCAAGCGGATCGCGCGCGGTGGAGGCAGGCGGTGGAAAGCCCATGCCATAGAGAATGTAGGCATGGCTCTCGGCCGAGAATATCTCGTCCACCTGCGGGAAATCCCATGCGCTCGGCGGCTGGTGACGCCAGAGCGCGACAAGTTCGGCCAACCTCTGCGGCACAGCGGCCGGATCGCGCTGTGCCTGCCAGTAGGGCTCCTGCCGCTTCGAGAGCAGGTAGTGAAGCTTGAGGAACTCGATCACCCGGTCCCAGCGATAGCGAAACAGGTCGTTGAAGCGGCCGGCGAGGAACGGCATGGCCTGGCGCTGGCGGGGGAAATTCTCGGCCAGCGCTCGGAGTGAAAGCTCGATCATCACGATGGCCGAGGCCTCGAGCGGTTCGAGAAAGCCCGCCGAAAGGCCAATGGCGATGCAGTTGCCATGCCAGAAACGCTCCCTGTGCCCGGTCGGAAAGGCGATGCGCCGAGGCTCTACCGCCGCAGGATCTGCGCCCGGGACGTTTGCCGAGACATAGGCGCGCAGCACTGCCAGCGCATCGTCGTCGGACAGGAAGCGGGATGAATAGACGCAGCCGATGCCGCGCCTGCCGGGAAGCCCGATGTCCCACAGCCAGCCGGCGCGGTGTGCGGTTGCGACGGTGGCAGAAGCTACCGGCGTGCCCGGCTGCACGGACACTTGCGCCGCGAGCGCGCGATCATTGAGCAGGACGTCGCTGCGGTCAATGAAGGGGACGCCGCAGGCGCCGCCAATCAGCAGCGCGGCATGGCCCGAACAATCGATGAAGAGATCGCCCTCGACCCGGTCGCCAGAGGCCAGTTCCACCGCCAGCAGATGCCCCCTGTCGTCCGCGACCGTGTTGCGGACACGATCGCGGACGTGGGTGACGCCAAGGTGTCCGGTCGCACGGGAGGAAAGAAGTGCGGCGAACTTTCCGGCGTCGAGGTGGTAGGCGTAGTTCAGGGCGCCGGCATAGAACGGCATGTTCGGCTGGCGCGGCGCAAGGTCCCGGTCGATCACCGCCGCCTGCGCGGTCATTGCGCTTGCGAAAGGCTGGTCGCCCCTGCCCGCCCAGGCCGCGACGATGTCGTCGAGCGCCCCGGCGGGTGGTGGCGTGAACGGATGCTGGTACCGGTCCCCCGGCTCTCCGGTGACCCAACCGGAGAAGACCGATCCCTGTTTGAACGAGGCATCGCAGGCGGCAAGGAAATTGTCCTCTGCGATGCCGATGGCGCGCAAGGTACCGCGCATCGTCGGCCAGGTCCCCTCGCCCACGCCGATCGTGGGAATGTCGGGTGCCTCGATCAGGGTTATCGAGACGTCGACCCTGCGCGAACGCAATTCCGCGGCAAGGAAGCAGGCCGACAGCCAGCCGGCGGTCCCGCCGCCGACGATCACGATCCGCCTGACCTCACCCTCGTCCATCGCCCATAGTCACTTTATCGTTGTGCCGGTTGTCCGGCAGGATTGGCCGGACCACCGGTCCGACCTTCTCCCACTCCGCAGGAACGTTATCAACCCGTCCCTTCGGAACCCCGCGTCAGAAATTGAAGCGGAAACCGGCCTGGTAGCGGGCATAGCCCGGCGACGAAAAGAACACGTTGTTGGTGCTGCGCAGGTGCCCCCGTCGGCTGGAGCCGGTAAGGTTGATCGCCTCGACGAACACGGTGTATCCCTTGCGGAACTCATAGCTCGCGCTTGCGTCGACCTGGCCATAGGCCTCGACATAGTACGGGTTGGGGCCCGTGCCGGCGAGGAACTTGTCGCGCCAGTTGTAGGCGACGCGCGCCTGCAACCCGTTCTTGTCATAGAACAGGACGGCGTTGGCACTGTCCGAAAGGCCGGTCAGCGCGAACTGCGGCACGCTGGACGGCTGGGAATTGTCGTACTTCGCATCGCCCTTGACCACGGTGTAGTTCAGGATCGCGCCGAAGCCGGTATCCCAGAAGCTGTGCTGCACGGCGAACTCGAAACCATAGAGGTGTGCCGCCTGGTCCGAGTTGATCGGCGTGGTGATCTGGAAGTTCACCTTGTTGTCTTCGGGCAGACCGAGGATCTTGCCGGTGTAGTTTCCGGTGACCGGGTCGTAGCTGTCGACGACCACCGAAGACGGGTAGTTGGCGAAGATGTAGTTGCGGATCGCGGTCGTGCTGGCGTTGGGGCCAAGTGCGGCCACGGCGGCCTGGTAACGCGGGCCATCGGCCGGATTGGTCAGCCCGAACGCCTCGGTGTCAACCCGCGTACTCGAGATGAAGTTCCTCACCCGCTTGTCGAAGAAACCGACCGACAGGTAGCTGGCCGGGGCGTAGTACCACTCCGCCGACACGTCGATGTTCTTCGACTTGAAGGGAAGCAGGCCCGGGTTGCCCTGGCTGCCGAAGCCGCCACCGATGCGGAAGAGCTGGTCCACCGTACGGCCGCCCTGCATCGAGGCATAGTCGGGCCGGGTGATGGTGTGGCTGTAGCTCGCGCGGACCTTGACGTTCTCGATCGGCTCGAAGTCGAAGTCGAACGCGGGCAGCCAGTTCTCGTATTCACCCTTGAACGTGGTGAAGTCCGATCCGCTGCCGTAGGTGAGGTTGAATTCGTTCGCGGCCACCCACTGCGTGCCGGTCGGGATCGGCACGAGCGCCGAAGAGGTGATCTTCGTCTTTTCGTAGCGAATGCCGGCGCGGAAATGCGCAGGGTTTTCGAGCAGGTCGAAGGTCAGGTTCGCCTGAGCATAGGGCGCCAGCGTCCGTTCGCGGATGCGCCGGTCGACCGTGAATGGCGCGCGACAATCGCCATCGCCGCCGCAGATGCCGTTCAGGTCGTCGAGGAAGCCGACCATCTTCTCGAAGTTGAAGCGGTAGAAGCTCTGGATCATCGCCGGGTCGCTGGCACCCGAGACACCCTTGAACTTGTCAGGCAGGGATTCGAGCGTGAACAGGTCGTCCGGGAGCTGCTCCTTCGTGGTCGACCCGCCCCAGGTATCGTTCTGGATGAAGCCATAGGCCGAACGCACCTTGTTCTCGACATAGGTCACGCCGAAATCGAGGCTGTCGAGGATCGAGTTGTCGAAGTCGTAACCGCCGCGGAACTGGACCTCGTTGATCGTGTCCTTGAAATAGGCGTTGCGGAACGCATTGCCGGTGGCCTGGATGTTCGCGGCGTTGAGCGGGTCGATGCCGTCATGCATGACGACCGAAATGACCGGGAGGTCGTTCTCGTAGTTGACCGTCTGCTGCTTGATTCCGAAGACCGCCGTACCGACCGAAGTGCTGGTGCCATAAGGATTGTTGGCACCGGATTCGGCCGTCGAATGATGACCATCGAGTTCGAGGCGCAGGCCGCCCGGCCCCTTCCACTGAAGATTACCGCCGATGGACTTGTTTTCCGAGCGGTTCTCGGTGAGCGAGCCCGAATAGGACAAGTCCTTGCCTTCGCCCGCCCCGAACTTTTCCGAATAGAAGATCGGGCCAGCAACCGGACCGTCCGTCCAGGCGCTGGAAACGTCGTTGAAGTTGAACCACACGCCGACGTTCGAATTGCGCACCTGCACGGTGTTGCGCGAATAAGTGTAGTCGATCGTCGCGGTCAGGCTGTCGGTCGGACGAGCTTGCAGCACGACCTGACCGTTCAGCCGCTCGCGGTCGATGTCGTTGAGATCGTAGCTGGCGTTCTGCTGGACCTGATAGACGTCGTTCGGGCCGGGACGGTTGGTGATGCTGCCGTAACGCGGATCGCCTTCCTGCGGCAGCGAACCCCAGTTGTTTTCCGAACCGAGATAGCCGTCGCGCCAGCCGACGTTCGCCTGGTTCACGCTGGCCTTGCGCTTCTGCCAGGTGCCGGTGACGAGAATGCCGAACACGCCATCGCCGAACGTATCCGAGACGATGCCGGAAACCTCCGGCGTGATCGGATTGCCTTCGTTGCGCGAGCTGTCATAAACGCCACGAACCGCGAGGCTGCCCGACAGGCCCGGACGGTCTAGCGGACGCGGGGTCTTGATGTTGATGGTGGAGCCGATGCCGCCGGTGGGCAGCGTGGCGCGGCCCGACTTGTAGACTTCCACGCCCGAGATGCCTTCCGAGGCAAGGTTGGCGAAGTCGAACGAGCGAGAGGACGGCGCGCTGGCCCCGTCGCCCAGCGACGAGGTCGGCATCTGGCGGCCGTTCAGGAGGACGAGGTTGAATTCCGGACCGAAGCCGCGGACCGTGACGGTCGAGCCTTCACCGTTCGAACGGTCAATCGACACGCCGGTGATGCGCTGGAGCGATTCAGCAAGGTTCGTATCGGGAAACTTGCCGATGTCCTCGGCAGAGATCGCATCGACCACGCCCTGCGCCGTGCGCTTGATGTCGAGAGCCTTGCTGAGCGAGGCGCGGATGCCGGTGACGACGATTTCACCCGACTGCTCGGCATCGCCGGCAGCGACGTCCTGTGCCAGCGCGGATTGCCCGGCGAGCGCCAGCGCAATCGCGCCGATGCTGGATGCGCGGAACGCAATGGATCGCGTTGCTGAACTCTTCATGATCCTCCCCTTTTATCACACGGATTCGACGCCGAGCGCCTGTTGTGAACGTTCACCTATATGAGAACGTTCACGCAGTCAAGCGAATGGGCTTTGAACCCTTTGAATCGGACGTCAGTCGTGCCGCGTGTGGGACGTTTTCCTGCGGGACTCGCGGAAAGCGGCGTAGCGGTCGAGTACCGCGCGCATTTCCTCGAGAGCCTTCTGGCGGGTTCGCGCATCCTCGATCTGCGCAAGACGCCGCTTCAGGTTGGTTGCGAAGTCCGCATAGTTGTTCTGCCAGTCGCGCCCGATGGCCTGGCCAAGGTCCGTCCTCCCCGTCCGGGTACGCCTTGCCGACTGGCCTGCGGGAAGTTCGTACTGCTCGCCAATCTCCGGTACGATGATGGTCGGCGCAAGGCCGCGCCCCTGGGCGAGCTGGCGCAGGCTTTCGATGGCGCCCGGTTCACCATGATCGAGGATCAGGCTTCCCGCGACGGGACCGCAATTCGCGATCCAGCCCAGCAGTTCCTCCTGATCGGCATGGGCGGAATAGCTGTCGATCCGCCTGATCTGCGCGCGCACGGCAACGTCGCGCCCCGATATGCGCACCCGCTGGGCCCCGTCCAGAATGACACGCCCCAGCGATCCCTCGGCCTGGAACCCGACAAACAGAACCGTTGAATCCCGGCGTGACAGGTTGTGGAATAGATGGTGGCGGATGCGTCCCGCCTCGCACATGCCGGATGCGGCCAGGATGATCGCGCCCGATATAGTGTTGAGCCGCATGGATTCGGCGACGTCGGTCACGTAGTGGATCGAGGGATGCCGGAACACGTCTCGACCGCCGGTATCCTCGAGTTCTCCGACATAGCGCTGAAACACTTCGGTGGCGCGGTTGGCCAGCGGCGAATCGACGAACACCATCGCGTTGCCGATGCGGCCACTGTCGGAAAGCATCGCTATGTCGAGCAGCAGTTCCTGCGTGCGCTCCAGCGCGAACGAGGGAACGACCAGGTTGCCGCCGCGCGCCCGCGCCGCAAGGATTTCGGCCTCCAGCAGCTTGCGCCGCTCCTCGACCGTCACCTTCTCGCGCTTGCGGTCTCCATACGTGGATTCGCAAATGACGTGATCGAAGCCAGCAGGTGTCAGCGGATCTGGGTGGAACGCCTTGTTGGCCGGGCCGACATCCCCCGAACACATGACACGTGTTCCATCGGCGACCAGTTCGACCGATGCAGAACCGAGGATATGCCCCGCGTTCCAGAACCGCGCACGAAATCCGGGAGCCGGATCGAACCACTCGCCAAGCGGGATTGTCCGGGTGAGCGAGCACGCGGCGGACGCATCTTCCTCGGTATAGATCGGCGTGAATTCAGGCTCGCCCGCGCGGTCGCGACGGCGATTGCGGCGCTCGGCCTCGCTTTCCTGGATGCGCCCGGCATCCGCCAGCATGACCTTGAGGAGGGCTGCGGTCTCCGGAGTGCACCAGATCGGCCCTTCGTAGCCTTCGGCAGCAAGCCGTGGCAGCAGGCCACTGTGATCGATATGGGCGTGAGTGACGATGACGCCGTCGATCTTGTGCACGTCAAAGTCGAGCGGCTCGTGGTTGAGCGCTTCCAGCGAGCGGGAGCCCTGGAACAGGCCGCAGTCCACGAGCAAGCGCATGTCCCCGAGGACAAATTCGAAGCACGATCCGGTAACCGTCCGTGCCGCACCATGAACGTTGAGCCTTAGCGTCATGGATCCAGCATGATCCGCCCCAACGCCACTGGCAAGCAGGGGTTTGCCGGAACGGCACTTGAACGTGCAACGGTTTCCTGTCTAAACGGGCGCTCCGGGGCAACAGCAACCTCCCGGTCAGGCCTTACCGCCCAAGCGTTGCCTTGTTTGTCCGCGTTAGTGCGGATGGAAAGGCATGGGTACAAGGTGACGGCCACCAATCATCCTGAATTTCGTGAAATGCTGCGCGTCTTCGCGCGCATCGGCATACTCAGCTTTGGCGGGCCTGCCGGTCAGATTGCGCTGATGCACCGCGAACTGGTGGACGAGCGCCAGTGGGTGAGCGAGGATCAATATCTCCACGCGCTGAACTTCTGCCATCTCCTGCCAGGGCCGGAAGCGCAGCAGCTTGCCACGTGGATCGGCTGGAAGCTCCATGGCCTGCGCGGTGGGCTGGCGGCCGGGCTCCTGTTCGTGCTGCCTGGTGCTCTGGTGATCCTTGCACTGACGATCCTCTATGCCTTTGCCGCTCGGCTCAACTGGTTCGCCGCGCTGTTCCTGGGCATCAAGTCGGCTGTGCTGGCCATCGTCGTCCAGGCCCTGCTCCGGGTCGCCGGGCGCGCGCTCAACACCGGCTTCAAGAAGGCGCTGTCGGTCGTCGCATTCCTGGCGCTGTTCCTGTTCGACGCGCCGTTTCCCCTCGTCGTGCTGGGAGCGGGCGCGCTCGGCATGGCGGTGGCGGCGCTGCGACCGGATTGGCTGGCGATAAAGGCCGGCCTTGCCCCCGCGCCGTCCTCGGCGCGCCCGTGGCGACAGACCCTTCTCACGCTTGTCGCGTGGGGTGCAATCTGGGCGGCGCCGATGCTGCTCGTGCTCGTCACGCTCGGCCGCGGGCACGTCCTGTGGCAGGTGGGGAGCTTCTTCTCGCAGCTTGCCGTTGTCACCTTCGGCGGCGCCTATGCCGTCCTCGCCTACATGGCGCAACAATCGGTCCAGCACTTCGGATGGCTGAACGCCGGTGAAATGGCGGATGGCCTCGGCCTTGCCGAAACCACGCCCGGTCCGCTGATCATGGTTACCCAGTTCGTCGGCTACCTTGCCGCGTTCCGCTCACCCGAGCCGTTCAGCCCGCTGATCGCTGGCCTGCTTGGCGCGGCGCTGACCACCTGGGTGACGTTCGCGCCCTGCTTCTTGTGGATCTTCACCTTCGCCCCGTGGATCGAGCGGATGGAGAATTCACCGCGATTGAAGGGCGGGCTCGCTGCCCTGACCGCGGCAGTCGTCGGCGTCATCGCCAACCTGAGCGCGTGGTTCTTCATCCATGTCCTGTTCGCCAGGGTAGCCGTGCTGACGGCGGGCCCATTGCGCATCACCAGTCCGGACTTCGCGACGTTCGACTGGCGCGCCGGACTTCTCGCGGTGATCTCGGCGCTCCTGCTGTTCCGGCTGAAGTGGAACATCATCCGCGTACTGGCCGTCGCGGCAGCCGGCGGTCTCCTGCTGGGCCTCGCGTTCTGAACCCATGCGGGCGGCGGCGAAGCGGTGCATCAACCGCTATCGCCGCCGCCCGGAGCGCGTTGCCCGAGCACCAGCGTCACCTTCAAACCCGGCTGGCCGGACCGCGATTGCCGGTTTTCGGCCAGTTCGACCCGCCCTCCGTGCAAGTGCGCGACCGCTTCGACCAGAGCGAGCCCGAGCCCTGCGCCCCAACCGCCACGCGCCTCGTCGAGCCTTCCGAACCTGCGCAGCGCTTCTTCGTGCTGGTGTTGCGGAATGCCGGGCCCTTCGTCAGCAACCGAAATCGCCATCGCGCCGTCGCGCGGCTCCACAGCAAGGCTTATCGCCCCGGCGCCATAACGGATCGTGTTGTCCAGCAGGTTGCCGATGGCCTGATCCATGAGCTGGCGATGGATCGGCACCACCAGTCCCGGCGGTGCCTGCACTTCCATGCGACGCCCCTCCTCTTCCACCACCGGCGCGTAGATTTCGGCGATCGTCTCGAGCATTGCGCCGAGATCGACAGGCGTGAAACTCTCGCGGCCGAACCCCGCCTCGGCCTTCGAGATGCCAAGCGCCGTGTCGATGATCGAAAGCACCCGCCGTGCCTCCGCCTCGGCTTGCTCAACGGCGGCAAGCGCCTCGGCATCCTCGGCGCGGGCCGAAGCGCGATCCAGCGCCGACAGCAATCGCGTCAAAGGTGACTTGAGATCGTGGGCGAGGACGTCGGTCGCAATTTTCAGTTCCCCGTTCAGCGCCTCGGCCCGGGCCAGCGCGCGGTTGACCTCCTCGCCCAGCCGCGAAAACGCGTCTCCGGACCCGTCGGGCGGCACCCGGCGGGCCAGATCGCCTGCCCCGACGGCCTCGAGCGTCGCGACCGTACCGCGCAACCGCTGGACGATCTGCCGCGTCGCCAGAAAGGACGCCAGCCCCGCCAGAAGAAGGGACAACGCCAGCGTCGCAATGCTGGCGCGTTCGAGCAGCGCCAGGAATTGCCTGTCGCTTTCCACCACCGTTCCGGCGAGCAGTAGTTGGCCGCCGGGCAGGCGCGCAGCTACGATGAGAGCTGCCTCGTCAGCCGCGTGATTGCGCCGTCGCACGTTGACGACGCTGGCGACCCTGTTCAGGTGCACGGCGAAACCGTCGTCGGGCATGCGAGCCAGATTGCCCTCCACCAGACGTCCGGACGGGTCCACCAGCGCCACCACGACACCCCGGCCGACCTCGTTCGCCAGCCGCAGCCTGATCGCCTCGACCAATTGCCGCTCGCCGCCCTGTGCCGTCGTCGCCATCAGGTCGTCGCGCAGGGTTTCCACGGTATCGAGGGCCTGCGCGCGGCTCTGCTGCCGCATTACGGCGCCAAGGCCGCCCAGCATGAACGCCGCTGCCACGACCTGCAGCAGGAACACGAGCGCGGCGAACCGCACGGTCGTCGAGCGCAGCATCCCGCGCAGCATCACGCACCTGTGCCGATGCGGTAACCGGCGCCCCGCACGGTGTGAAGCAAGGCGACGACCTCGCCCTCGTCGATCTTCTTGCGCAGGCGACTGATGTGGACGTCGATCACGTTGGTGCCTGGATCGAAGTGATAGTCCCAGACGCCTTCCAGAAGCATCGTTCGGGTCACGACCTGATCTGCATGGCGCAGCAGGAACTCGAGCAGGCGGAATTCGCGCGGCTGGAGGTCGATTGCCCGCGCCCCGCGTCGAACGCGGCGCGAAAGCAGGTCCATTTCAAGGTCGCCGCAGGACAGCTTGGTCTGTTCGGTCGGCGCCCCGCTGCCCCTCCGGACCAGAAGCCGGATACGCGCCAGCAGTTCCGCAAAGGCAAAGGGCTTGGCCAGATAGTCGTCCGCCCCCCGGGTCAGGCCCGTGATCCGATCTTCCGTCGCACCAAGGGCCGAAAGGATGATGACCGGCGTGTGCACCCCGGCACCGCGCAGCGCTGCCAGAACCGCCATGCCGTCCAACCCCGGCAACATCCGGTCGAGCACGATGCACTGATATGTGTGGTCCGTACCCATGAACAGACCCTCTCGCCCATCGCGGGCGCGATCGACCACGAAGCCCTCCTCGGCCAGGCCGCCGACGATGAACGCGGCGGTGTCGGCATCGTCTTCAACAAGCAGGATCTTCTGGCTCATCCGGCAACTCGGCACGCTCTGGAAGGTACTGTCATGCCATGCACGCCCGGCAATCGCGAGGGATTGGCCCCAACATTGCCGATTTTTCATGTTGGCTCCACGAGGCGGCAAGGCAGGGTTGCATAGCAAGGGGCCATCGGAAGGACCTCGCGATGCGCACTTTCACTGCCGCCATCCTGCTCGCGTGCCTGATTGCGCCAGCCAGCGCCCCTGCCGGGGCGGTGGCCCAGCCATCGGGCGATCCCGTGACGGGCCTGTGGATCAACCCATATCACAGCGTCGCCGTGCGCAACCATTTCTGTGGCAACGCGCTCTGCGGCCAGGTGGTCTGGGCAAGCCCCGATGCACAGGCCGATGCGCATGAAAGCGGCGTCTCCAACCTCATCGGCCTCGACCTGCTCCAGAACTACCATGCACACAGTCCCGGAACCTGGAAGGGCGTCGTCCTCGTCCCCGACATGGGTCGCAAGTTCAGTTCGCAGATCGAAGTCCTGTCACCGAGTCGCATCCGCATTTCCGGCTGCATCCTGCACGGGCTGATCTGCAAGTCGCAGGTGTGGACGCGTATCGGCGAGCTGCCCAGATGAACCGCCGCCTGACCGTCACCCCGCGCCAGCGCCGCATTCTGGCCAGCCTATTCGTGCTGCTCCTCGCCGCCGTCGCATTTGTCGCTCTCGACCGGCTGACGCACGAAGTCCGCTACGCCGACGTCCGCCAGGCACTCCACGCCCTCACCCCCGCACGGCTGGCCGCGGCCATCGGCCTTACGGCAGGAAGCTACCTCGCGCTTACCTTCTACGATCACGTGGCGCTGCGGGTGATCGGGCAATCGCTGCCATGGAAGACCGCCGCCCTGGCCTCTTTCACAAGCTACACGCTCAGCCACAATCTCGGCCTCGGCCTCATCACGGGCAGCTCGGCTCGCTACCGGGTCTATATCGCCGCGGGCCTCGACGGTCCGGACATCGCCCGCGTGATCGGCCTGGCGGGCGCCACATTCTGGTTCAGCGTGGCTGCCGTGACAGGTCTCGCGCTCCTTTCCGGCACCCCGGTTCAACTCGGCTGGCTTCCGCTCACTGCATCCCAGACGCGATTTGCCGGCGCGGGACTTCTTGTCATGCTTCTTGCCCTCGCGCTGATCCTCACGAGGCGCGGCCATCCCATCAAGATCCTCGGCGCCAGCATTCCGTTGCCGGATGGCCCGGCCATTGTCGCCCAGCTCGCCGCAGGCCTTGTCGACCTTGCCTGTGCCAGCGCGGCACTCTTCGTCCTGATCCCCGGGGCGCAGGCGGGAGACTTTCCCGTGTTCGTTCTGGCTTGGGCGCTAGGAATAGTCGCGGCGCTCTTGACCCACGTTCCGGGCGGTCTTGGGATCTTCGAGGCAACGGTCCTGGCCGTGCTGCCGGGCGGAGACCGGACCGGGATATTCGCCGCTCTCATCGCCTATCGCATCGTCTACTATCTGGCGCCGCTGGCACTGGGCGTGATGATCCTCGGCTGGCACGAAGCGCGGCGCATGCGCGGCGTGTCGCGCCTGCTCGGCGGGCTGCGCGGAATGATCGACAGCATCCTGCCGTTGCTCCTGGGCTCCGGCGCGTTCCTGGCCGGATCGATGCTGCTGCTTTCCGGTGCACTGCCTCCGGTGGGCTGGCGCATCGGCGCGTTGGGAACCCTGCTTCCCCTCCCCGTTATCGAAATCAGCCACATCGCCGCTACAATAGCCGGCACGGCCCTGCTGCTGATCGCCCCCGGCCTCTATCGCCGGCTCGATGGCGCGAGCGTTCTCGCGCGCATTCTTCTGCTGGCAGGCGCCCTCTTTTCGCTGGGCAAGGGCCTTGACTACGAAGAAGCGCTGGTCTGCCTTGGCATGGCCGCCGTACTCCAGGTTGGCAGAGGCGCTTTCAACCGCCGTACCGCGCTTACCGCGCAGCCCATCGGAGCGGGCTGGATCGTCGCCATCGCTCTGTCGGCCGCAATGGCAGGCTGGGCAGGTCTCTTCGCATTCCGCCACGTTCCCTACAGCGACGCCCTGTGGTGGCGTTTCGCCCTGCGCGCCGATGTTCCACGCTACCTACGTGCGATGCTGGCCTGCGCATTCCTGCTGCTCGGCTTTGCGGCGTGGCGAATGCTTGCCCCCGCCGCAGCGCCCCGCGCGCCCTTGCCGCGCGACGACGAATGGCAGGTCATCCGCCGCATCCTGGCAATCGCCAACCGGACCGAGGCCATGCTCGCACTTACCGGCGACAAGCGCTTCATCCTGTCCGAGGCCGGTGACGCATTCCTGATGTACCAGGTTCAGGGTGCGAGCTGGATCGTGATGGGCGACCCCGTCGGGGCGAGCCAGTCATGGGAGGAACTCCTTTGGCGGATCCGCGACCTGTCGCACAGCCAGCAAGGACGGCTGATGCTCTACGAAGCATCGCCCGCAGTCCTCGACATCGCCATCGGCCTAGGCATGCAGATCGTGAAGTACGGCGAGGAGGCCGTGATCGATCTTGCCACCTTTACGCTCGAAACGCCCGAACTGCGCTCGGTCCGCAAGTCAGAGCGCGGCGCGGCCCGGGCCGGTGCGACATTTCGCATCGTGCCTGCCGCCGCAGTCCCCGTGATCCTCGCGGAACTGGAAGCGATCTCGGATGAATGGCTGGCCCTGCACGGAGGACGCGAGAAGGGTTTCAGCCTCGGCTTCTTCGACCGCACCTATGTCCAGTCGTTCGACATGGCGCTGGTCATGGTCGGCAACAGGCCCGTCGCATTCGCCAACCTGTGGCTCACCGAGAACAAGGAAGAAGCATCGGTAGACCTCATGCGCCACACGGCCGACGCGCCGCGCGGAACGATGGATTTCCTCTTTGCCAATCTCCTCCTCTGGGCGCGGGACCAGGGCTATGCGCGCTTCACGCTCGGCATGGTCCCGCTTTCGGGAATAGAAGGCCGTCGACTGGCGCCGGTCTGGTCAAGGGCGGCGGCGCTGGTCTTCCGGCATGGCGAACGTTTCTACGGCTTTCGAGGCCTGCGCGCCTACAAGGACAAGTTCGCACCCCGCTGGGAGCCCCGCTACCTCGCCGGGCCGCAGGGCGTCGCGCTCCTCCAGTCGCTGCGCGACGTGGCGCATCTCATCGCCAACCCGCATGTGCCGCCCCGGCCGCTGCCTTCGACCGCAAAGGCCGAACCGGGCGCGATCAAGGCCGTACCTTTCGCGGAGCAGGCAGCATGACGGCGCGCCGCAAGACCATCCTGCTGCGGGTCGTCATCGCGTTGGCAGCTCTCGCCACGATTGCCGCGAACGCGCCGAAACTGATGCTGTTCGGCTGGCAGGCGAGCAGCATCTTTCCGGCAAGCGGCATTCCAGACCCCGCCGCCGCGAGTACTGCCGCCGTCGTGCTTTCCGGAGACATGGGCCTGCGCTTCGGGCTCAGCGGGGACATCGCGAAGGCGCTCGCCGCGCATGGCATTCCTGTTACAGGCATAAGTTCCCCGGTCGCCTTCGCCCATCACCTGGACCGTGCGCAGACGGTCAAGGTGGTGCGCAACGCCATCGACGAAGCCTTCGCGCGGAGCGGCGCCCGCAAGGTCATACTGGTCGGACAGTCGTTCGGCGCCGACATCGCCGCCACGGTCCTGCCCGACCTCCCCCGAAGCCAGCTCGAACGCATTGCAGGGGTGGTCCTCGTGGTGCCGTCCAACAACGTCCACTTCCGCGCCGACCCCACCGGCATCGCCTATATGGGAGAACCCGACGCCAGGCCGGCGGCGGCACTGCGCCTCATGGCAGCACCTCCGGTCACCTGCATCCGGGGGGCTGACGAGGCGGAAAGCCTCTGCCCGCTCCTCGGGCGCAACGACCCCGGCATCGTGACCCTGCCGGGCAACCACTACCTCCGCCACGATGCTCCGCGCGTGCTGCGCACCATCCTCGGCGCAGTCGACCGCATGACAGGGACTGTATGACCCGCCCGATCTTCTACGACCCGACCGGTCGCCGCAGCCTTCTCGCCAAGCGTTCGCTGGCAGTCGTCTTCCTTGCCGTGATCCTTGCGGCGCTGGCCTTCGCGACGACACTCGTCGCGGTGCCGCGACAGCGCGCGCTGTCGCTGCCGCAGCCCCATTTCGAAGCCGCCAGCCTGCACCGGGGCCATGGGCTGTCCCGCCTCCGCTCCTGGCTGCCCCGGCTGCACCTGCAACGCAGCCAGGAAGCCCTGGCGATCGGCTTCTACCAGCCTCGCAGCGATGCCAGCTTCCAGTCGCTTTCGCGCCACGGCAACCAGCTCGACTGGGTCGTGCCCGCGCTGCTCAACGTCGCGGGGCCGGAACACCGCCTTGCCGTGTCCAATGACCCGCGCTTCGACAGCTTCGTCGCGGCAGGGCATCACCACTACAAGGTCTTGCCGATGGTCCAGAACGTCGGCGGCGACGGCTGGGACGGCGCGAACGTGGCCCGCATTCTGGAAAACGCCACCGAGCGCCATGCGCTCGAACGCCAGTTGGCCGACTACGTGGCGCGACGCGGCGACGCAGGCCTTGTGCTCGACTTCGAGGACCTGCCAGCCACGGCCATGCGCCCCTATGTCGCGTTTCTGCGCGAAACGAACGCCCTCCTGCCCGCCGGAGCCCAGCTTGCGGTGACAGCCCCCGCGGGCGAGGACGACTGGCCGATTGCCGCTCTTGGCCGTGCCGCCGACAAGGTCATCCTCATGGCCTACGACGAACACTGGCAGAATGGTGCTGCTGGTCCGATCGCATCGCAAACGTGGTTCACGAACGAGGTCGAGAAGTCCGCCCGTGCCCTGCCCGCCGATCGCCTGGTCATCGCGCTTGGCAGCTATGGCTACGACTGGCACCAGGGCGGCACCGATGCGCTGTCTCTCAGCGACGCCTGGCTCGCCGCTCATGACAGCCACGCTCCGATCATCTTCGACAAGGCCAGCGGCAACGCGGGCTTCGCTTACGAACAGGACGGCGTATCCCACACCGTCTGGATGCTCGATGCCGCCACCGACTGGAACGAGATGCTGGCGGTCCAACGCCTCGGCATCGGCAATCTAGCGCTCTGGCGCCTCGGCACTGAGGACCCGGGCTTCTGGAATGACCTCGCGGCCCTGCGCTCGGGCAAGGCGCCCGATCTGTCGCGCCTCGTCTCCGAAGGCGGCAACGACGTCGAAGGCACCGGCGAGATCCTGCGCATCACCGCCACCCCCGTCGCGGGCAGCAGGACCGTCGCCTTCGGGGACCAGCACCTGATCCGCGACGAACGCTATGGCGACTTGCCCACGCCCTTCGTCGTGCGCCGTACCGGGGCCGCCAACCCCAAACTCCTCGCCCTCACCTTCGATGACGGTCCCGATCCGAAGTGGACCCCCAAGGTCCTTTCCACGCTCGAAGCCGCCCATGTGCCCGCGACCTTCTTCGTCATCGGCGAAAACGCGCTTGTCCGACCCGACCTTCTTCGCCGCATGGTCGCCGACGGCGACGAGATCGGCAACCATACCTACACCCACCCCAACCTGGCAGGTTCATCGGAAGCCGAGACCCGGCTCGAAATCAACGCCACCCAGCGCCTCGTCCAGGCCTACACCGGCCGCAGCATGACCCTTTTCCGCGCACCCTACTTCGGCGACGCGGAGCCGACGACCGCAGACGAACTACAGCCGGCCCTTCGCGCACAGCAGGCCGGCTATACCATCGTCGGCCTTCATGTGGACCCGAACGACTGGCAGAATCCCGGTACGGACGAAATCGTCCGCCAAGTCGTCAACCAGATCCACAACGCGACGGAACAATCCAGCAGCAACGTCATCCTGCTACACGACGGCGGCGGCGACCGCTCGCAGACCGTCGCCGCCCTCCCGCGTATCGTCGCGGTGCTGCGGGCCGAAGGCTACAGCTTCGTCACCGCGTCGCAACTCGTCGGCATCCCGCCGCAAGCAGCCATGCCCCGGCTGTCGTCATCCGATCTCGCCGCGGTGCGGGTCGACGTCGCCGCCTTCCTCGCGCTCGACGGCCTGGTCACGCTGTTCTCGTGGCTGTTCTTCGTCGCGATCGCGCTCGGTATTGCCAGGGCGGTCATCATGGCTGGCCTGGCTTGGTGGCAAAGCCGCTCGCCCCGCGCCGAGCCTCCCGCGTTCGAACCCACCGTCTCTGTCATAATCCCCGCCTGGAACGAGGAACGCGTGATCGCCGCGTCGGTCGAGCGCGTGCTCGCCAGCGATTACCCCGCCCTTCAGGTGATCGTCGCCGATGACGGGTCGAAGGACGCCACCAGCGCGGTTGTCGCCCGCCATTTTGGTCATGACCCGCGCGTCACGCTCCTCACGCTTGCGAACGGAGGCAAGGCGGCGGCGCTGAACCGTGCCCTGCGCCACGCCACCGGCGAGGTCGTGATCGCGCTCGATGCCGATACGCAGTTCGAACCGCTGACCATTCGCCGCCTTGCGCGCTGGTTTGCCGACCCCCGGATCGGCGCGGTCGCAGGCGATGCCCGCGTCGGCAACCGGGTGAACCTCGTCACGCGCTGGCAGGCGGTGGAATACATCACCGCCCAGAACCTCGAACGCCGCGCGCTTGCGGGCTTCGACGCCATGACCGTCGTGCCCGGTGCCGTGGGTGCATGGCGTCGCGCGGCGCTCGACAGCGTGGGCGGCTATCCCGAAAACACGCTGGCCGAAGACCAGGATCTCACCATCGCCATCCAGCGCAAGGGCTGGCGCGTGACATACGACCCCCGTGCCGTCGCCTGGACAGAGGCGCCCCAGACCTTCCGCGCGCTCGCTCGCCAGCGCTATCGCTGGGCCTTCGGCACGCTCCAGTGCCTGTGGAAGCATCGCAAGGTCATCACTTCCCGCAAGCCCGCCGGTCTTGGCCTTGTCGGTCTCCCGCAGGCCTGGCTGTTCCAGATCGCCTTCGCCGCGATCTCGCCGCTGATCGACGGTGCCTTGATCGCCTCGATCATCTCCACGGTCGTCAGGGTGGTCCAGCATGGCTGGGCCCAGACCCAAGGCGATCTTGGTCGCATGGCGATCTACTGGAGCCTCTTCACCGCCATCGACGTCATCTGCGGCTGGATTGCCTACCGCCTCGACGACAAGCGGCCACCTTATCCGGCGCACCTGCTGGTCGCCCAGCGCATCGTCTACCGCCAGATCATGTACTGGGTTGTCCTGCGAGCCCTTGCCTCCGCCATCGGAGGCTGGATCGTCGGTTGGGGAAAGCTCGAGCGTACCGGGACCGTCAGTCCCGCCCCGGAACGCGCTTGAGCAGGGCGGGAGACGAACGCCCCTTCATCGTCTCCCGCCCACCATCAGTTCTTGCCCTTGGCGTCGGCTTCCTGCCGCTGCGCCACCTGGCGGATCTCGCCTTCGCCCATCGCGGTAACCAGCGCGTCGCCGCGTCCGGCAAAGCTTGCCGCCGGCAGCAGGGCCTTGGCACTCCCCGCCTTGACCAGCAGCGCCGATACATTGCCCCGCGCATCGGTGATCACGTCGCGGACCTTCCCCAAACGTTCGCCATCGGCGCCTAAGACCGGCATGCCCCTGGACACGGCAAAGGTGCCATCAAGATTGGACGCCGCGCTACCTGCCAGCGCGAGCGTGCCGGACTGTGCGGAGAGCGCGCCGCTTCCCGACGCTGCCGCCGAACCTGCGGCGCGGCCTGCCAGCCCGGTGGCCGAAGAGGCAACACCGCCCGCCATGTCACGCCCGCGTCCCGCCACGTCGCGCACGGTCGACGTCGCACCGCCCACCGCCGAACGCACGCCATCGGTCCCTACGAGCTGCGCATCGATGCCGCCCGAAGCCGCGCCCGATGCCTTAGCCGAACCGCTGCCACCTGCGTCTGCCCCGATCATCCGCGTCGGCGCCCGCGTCGTGCTGGCCACATCGCCGGCAAGCGAACCCTGCGCCGCGCCATCAGCCTTTACCCGGCCAGTCTTGCGGTCGACCGACTTGTTCGCCGAAGCATTGCCCGATCCGCGCACCGCGCCGCGCGTGGTGCTGTCCACGGTGTCGATTGGCGATCCGATCGTACCGCCGCCCAGGGTTCCACCCAGCGTCCCGCCGAGCGAACCGCCAAGGCCGCCTCCCAGGCCACCACCGCCAAGGATCTGTGCCTGTGCCGGTGCCGCAATCAGCAGGAGAGCGCCCGAAGCCATCAGAAATCCACGCATCGCTTGATCCTTTCGTCCTTGTCATCGAGGCTCGAAAGCCTCTTTCCGAAAGGACAACGGATCGCGCCGCGCGCTTAATTCATCCGTCGGGCAAAAAATTTCGCGGACGGCACCGTCGGTTCACCCGATCACTTCACGCGCCTGCACGCGCCGCAAACCAGCCCGCGCCCATAAGTCGTATCGGCTCCGCGCGGACCCAGGTCGACCGCCTCGGCGTCCAGCCTCGCCCGCCCGGCCGGTCCTGCCGCCGCAGCCCTTGCCGCCACGAACGGCACCGCAAAGGACGTGCCGCGCACACGAACCGCCTTTCCCGCGGCATTGAGCGCCAGCATGTCCGCGCCGGGCGCTGCGTAATCCAGGTGGGATGCCCTGCCTGCCTCGATCAGTGCCCGGTTCCGCCCGTCGGTTGCCGTCACGGCAAGAACGCCGGGATAGGATGCCGGAAATGCCGGGGGCGCCGAAGGACCGTCGTTTCCGACCGCCGCGACCAGCATCACGCCCCTGCGTTGCGCCGCCGCCACCGCCTTGCCAAGCAAGGCGTTCTGCGGGCCGACAAGGCTGATCGACACCACCCTCGCACCGCGTCCGATCAGCCAGTCCAGCGCCCTGGCAATCGCCAGCGCGTTCCCTCCCGCAGGATCGCTTCCATAGACATCTGCCGCCAGAATGTGCCGCACCCCGGCATGATGCAGCAAGGATGCGACCGCCGTTCCATGATCGCTCGGCGAAGGGGCGCCTGCGGCAAATCCACGCATCTGCTCCACCCCGATCACGGATGAGGGGCCGCCATCGATCATGCCCACGGGCGCGTCTATCGGCGTCATGCGGGCCGCAGGCGTATCCTTTCCTGCCGCATCCAGCGTGCCGCTCTGAAAATGCAGCGTATCCGCTGCGATCTTTGCGCCCGGCAGCAGCCTTGCCAAAGTGCGTTGCGCCGCGGCGAGCGACATTGCATCGGGCACGGCCACGCGCAGCACCGACACGCCCAGTTCCTCCAACCGCTCCTCGCCCAGCATGGCAAAACCCGCCTTGCTGGCCGCCGACATTGCCTCGGGCGCAGGATCTACGATCAACAGTTCGCCCTTGCGCGCAGGCTGTCCATCGCGGTCGCGATCTACGCTTGCCGGATTGGCCCGGACCAACCGGTCGATCCGGCGTAGCCGCTGCTGTGCAAGGTCCCGTGCGGCACTGTTCAGTTTTCCGGTCAGCGCTTCGGCCGGTTCCAGCGACCTTTCGATCCTGCCCAGCGTCTCACCTACCGGGGTTGCGAGGTCAGGCAGCGCAAGCTGGCCGGCGGCCGGGCCAGCGGTCGTCGCCATCATCACAAGCGCCATCGCGGTGCGCCAGGGGAAGTATCTCGAATTCATCACTTTGAACCATAAATGTTTTCGCTCATGGATGAAACGGATGGCGCGGCCCGTTCTGTCCATGGAAAGGCCAGGAAACTGACGGAAGCATTCGCAAACGACCCGTTCGCCGACGGACTTCTCGCCCTGCTGCCGCGCCTGAGGCGCTTCGCGGCGGGCCTGTCGCGCGACCGTGCCGATGCCGACGACCTGTGCCAGGCAACGATCGAGCGCGCGCTCCGCAACCGCGACAAGTGGCAGCAGGGCACGCGTCTGGATAGCTGGGTGTACCGAATGATGCGCAATATCTGGATAGACGAAACCCGTTCCCGGGCCCGGCGAAGCGAGACTTTCGTTGCCGAGGAAGCTGGCGCGACCGCCGGGGCCGATGGCGCGCAGGAAGCCCGCGCGCAACTGGGCGACATCGACCGCGCGCTGGCGACGCTGCCCGACGAACAACGCGAGGCGGTCGTGCTGGTGATGGTCGAAGGCTGGTCCTACAAGGAAGCGGCCGAGATCGTCGGCTGTCCCGTAGGCACGCTCAATTCCCGTCTGGTACGCGGGCGCGATGCACTGCTCGCACGGCTTGGAGAAGCGGCATGAAGCCTACGCCGGAACAGATCGCCGCCCTGGCCGATGACCAGCTTGAAGGCGAGGAACTCCTCGCCGTCGCCGCCGCTGTCGAGGCTGATCCGGAATTGCAGCGGCAGGTCCAGCGGCACAGGGACCTGCGCAACCTGCTGGGCAGTCATCTTGCCCCTATTGTACAGGAACCGGTGCCCGACAGGCTCGCCGATCTCCTTCGCCCCCAACCTGCACCGGTCATCGAACTCGCCGCCCATCGCGCAAGGCGAACGTCCGTGCCGCGATGGGCCTGGGCCGCCGGACCGGCGCTCGCCGCATCGCTGGTGCTGACTGTCTTGCTGCGCCCTGCCGATAATCCGACGGACTATGCCACTCCGCAGCTAGCGAGCGCGCTGGACCGGACGCTGGGGTCGGACGCAGCCGTGCCCGGCACTCCCCGCATATTGCTGAGCTTCAGGGACAAGGCTGGCGCCTATTGCCGTGCCTACAGCCAGGGCACCGAAGGGGGCATCGCCTGTCGTGACGCGAAGGGCTGGAAACTGCTCGCACCCGCCGGCTCACAGCCAACGCAGGCGACCGAATACCGCATGGCGGGCAGCGCGGGCGAAATCATGGCTGCCGCGCAGGAAATGGCGGCAGGTCCAGCGCTCGATGCCGCAGCCGAGCGCGCCGCCCGTGGGCACAACTGGCAACCGTCGGAATAACTCAGTCGAGCATTGCGCGCATGCGTCGGGCGTCGGCGGCATGGCCGGTGATGATCTCGAAAGCCCGTGCCGCCTGGCCCACGACCATGCCCACGCCATTGATAGTGGCGCATCCCTTGCTCTTCGCGACCCGAAGTAGCTCGGTCTCTCTCGGGAAATAGATGATGTCGGCCACCCACTGCCTCGCAGCAATCTTTTCCGGTGGCAGCGGCATGCCTGGCTTCCCGTTCATGCCTATGGGCGTTGCATTGACGATGCCGTCGGCGCCTGTGGTGTCCAGCGTGCCAGGCGCGCCGCACTCCACATCCTGGCCGGGAAAGCGCGCGGCAAGTTCGCTGCGCAGTTGCTCCGCGCGGGCCGGGTCGACGTCGACCAGCACCAGCCTGCGCACGCCGAGCGAGAGAAGCGCATTGGCCACCGCCGCGCCCGCTCCGCCCGCGCCGAGCTGCACCACGCGCTCCAGCCTCGCGCCCGGCAGGCCCTGCTCCATCGACAGGCGAAAACCGATCATGTCGGTGTTGTAGCCGATCAGGCGCCCCTCACGGATCGCCACGGTATTGACGGCGCCTACGGCCAATGCGCTCTCGTCGAGTTCGTCCAGCAGCGGCACAATCGCCTGCTTGAACGGGTAGGTCACGTTGAAGCCCGCAAAGCCGTCGTCGCGCAGCGTGCCGATCACTTCGGCCAATGCACTGTCGGGCAGGTCGCGGGCGGTAAAGTCGAACAGCTCGTAGCTCACCTCCAGCCCCAGCGCGCGCCCTTCCCCCTGGTGCAGGTCGGGAGAGCGGGAGGCGAGGATCGAACGTCCTACGAGGCCGGAACGGATCATCATTGCCTTCTCAAAAAATCCCGGCGCCAGCCGCGCAGGCGGCGCCGGGACATAGGGTGGATCAGAAGCTGACCTTGGCGCCAAGGTAGAACGAGCGGCCGATCGGGTCATAAAGCGCCACGTCGGTGCCGTTCTGCGAGCTGGCGACGAACGGCAGTCCCTTGTCGAACAGGTTGTTCACGCCCGCGCGGATCTCGAAGGTCTTGGCGATCCGGACAGAGCCGAACATGTCCCACAGCGCATATGCCGGCACGCCCACCTGCGCTGTCGCCGGCGTCAGGACCGAGGTCGTGTCCTCCATCTTGCTCTGGTAGCGCCAGCGCAGGCCGAGCGTTGCCGCATCTGAACGGTAGCCGAAGCTCGTCACGGCCTTCCACTTGGGCGTCGCGCGCGGCGGCAGGCTGCTGACGCCGGCGGCGCCGTTGCTGATGCCGGTATAGTCGAGATAGGCCGCGCCAGGCAGCAGCTGCAACTTGTACTTGTGCAGCCAGCCCACTGCCGAGTTGACGAAGAACCGCCCGCTCTCGTCGCCGAGGAAGCGCGCCGGCACCGTCCAGTTGACCTGCGCTTCCACACCATCGGTCTTCACCGCGCCGAGATTGAGGTACGGCGTCGCAACCGTCGTGAGCTGTCCGCTGTTGTCGCGCACCAGCAGGCCGCAATAGAGGTTGTTCTTGTCGTAGGTCGGGTTCGAACCGTCGAGGTTGAAGCACTTCGACAGCACGGTCAGGCCGGGCACCGTCGAGATCACGTTCTTCACGGCTATATTGTAGTAATCGACCGAGAGCGTGAAGTCGGCAAGCGGGCCGCTTTCGAACGGCGAGTTTAGTACGAAGCCGACGTTGAACGTATCGGCGCGCTCAGGCGTCAGGTTGGTGTTGCCCGACACGAGCTGGCCCGTTGCCGTGGTCGGGAAGGTGTAGCTCGAGATGGCCGCCTGCGGGATGCCCTGCGCGACGCAAAGCTCAGCCACCTTCGCGCCATCGGCGCCGGTGCGGGCGTTGGAGCGAACGTCGCAAGGATCGCCCAGCGCGCCCGGAGGCGTGCCGATGACGAGCTGCGTGCCGGTCTGCGGCGAGAACAGTTCGCCAATGTTCGGCGCACGCACCGCGCGCTGGTAGCTGCCGCGGAACAGCAGCGCATCGACCGGACGCCAGCGGGCGTCGACTTCGTAGCTGGTGACCCCGCCGGTGACCGAGTAGTCCGAATGACGGATCGCGCCGCCGATGCCCAGTTCACGCACGAACGGCTTGTCGGCGAGCAGCGGAATATCGACCTGCGCCGCGAATTCCTTGACCGAAATACGGCCCGAGGCAGGCTGCGAGGCGATCACCGCCTCGATGTTCTGCGCGGCAAGATCGCTGTCAGGCACATAGGAGTAGGTGTTCTTGCGATAGCCGGCGACCAGCGCGATCTGCGCCGGACCCGCGCCGAGGTCGAAGAGCTTGCCGTTGACCTGGAGCTGGGCCTGGGTCTGGGCGAGCTTCTCCTTCGAGAAGGCTGTCTTGGTGATGTAGTTGACGCAGGCATCCGACAGCGAGCGGGCATTGGCATCGCCGAACGGGTTGAACCCGCCCGCGCAGATCGACGCGCCGCCGTCTGCCGCATTCAACAGCGTCTGCACCCGGCCCTTGATCACCGCATCGTTGAGCTGCTGGTCGTGGACCGACTGGTCGTACGAGGCGAAGAGGTCGAACGACCAGCCGCTGGCGATATCGCCCTTCAGGCCAGCCATGTACTGCTCGACGACGTAGTTCTCGTCCCAGTTCTTGTAGGGCACGCCGACATAACGGCCGTTCCAGGTGAACGGGGCGTTGGGATTGGGGCGCGAGGCGAGGATCGTCTTGAGATCATCGGGGATGAACGGGTTGGTCACCGGAACCGTGGTGAGCGTGCCGAACTGGGTAAGGCTGCCGCCGGAAGCGGTGTGGACCGAAAGATCGACGTACATGAACTGGCCATAGGCGGTCAGCGAAGGCGTCAGGTCGTAGTCGGCCTTGAGGAATGCGGTCTTGCGCTTGAGTGCGTTCGCAAAGTCGATCTGCTGCCCGACCGGCATGCGCACGTTGTTGCCGACAACGAGATAGCCGTTGGTGCCGTTCGCGCCCTTGTAGTTGCGCGCACCGGTCTGGGTGAACAGCGTGCCGTCGTTGTTGAACCCGAGGTTCAGCAGGTTCACGTTGTTCGGCAGGCCCCCGACGCCATAGCCGCTGAACACGCCGCTGACGGCATCGACCGTCGGGGCATTGGTGGCGCTGGGCACGAACGTGCCCGTGCCGATGAACGAAGACGGCGTCTTGTCGAAGAAGAAGTCGCGGCTGCTGCCGTTGACTGCATCCTGTTGGGCATAGCTGAACGCCGCGATCACGTGACCGCGATCTTCCGCGAAACCGGTACCGAAAGCGAGCGAGCCGTTGAACTTGTAACCGTCGCCGCGCTCGCTGATCGAGTTCTGCGCGTCGAGGCGCACACCGTCGAAAGCGCGCAGGGTCTTGAAGTTGACCACGCCCGAGATCGCGTCCGAACCATAGATCGCCGAGGCGCCGCCTGTGATCACGTCAACGCCGCCCATGATCGATTCCGGCAGGATGTTGATGTCAACGTTGCCGTTGATGTCCGACAGCGGCAGGCGCTTGCCATCGAGCAGCACGAGGTTGCGGTTGGTCCCGAGGCCATGAAGGTTGATCGACGCGCGACCGCCGGTGCCTTGCCCGCCGGTGTTGGCGTTGCCGGCGGTGGTGAAGCTCGGGAACTGGTTCAGCGCGTCCTGCAGGTTGACCTGGCCGGTCTCCTTGAGCGCGGCCTCGCCGACGCTCACGATCGGGCTGACAGCGGTGTTGTTGGGACGCTGGATGAGCGACCCGGTAACGACGATTTCCCTGGCGTCGACCGGCGCTTCGGCCGCCTTGTCCTGCGCTGCTTCCTGTGCGAACGCCGGCGCTGCGAGCGCGAAGCTCACGGTCAGCAGGGACGCGGAAATTGCAAGGCGAGTGCCCCTCATATGCATGTCATCCTCCTCCACGGGCCACTTGAGTCGTAGCCCTTCACGAGGTCGCATTTATGTTACGAACTAGTCCCTGTCAAATAAACTGTGACTGGTTGGTTACATTTTGTAGCGCTCGACGAGGAACGCAGCACCGGCGCAGATGACCAGCGGGACGCAATAGGCGGCAAAGAGAATGGGCAGCGGCGCGCTCGCGGCCATGAGGTATCCACCCAGCATCGGGCCGATCACCGCGCCGCCCCGGCCAACGCCGATCGCCCAGCCCACGCCCGTTGCGCGCAGCGCGTCGGGATAGGCACCCGCAGCGATGGGCCAGACCCCGTTGTAGCCCCCTTGCAGCAGCACACCGATGGCAAACGCAACGACCAGTGTGAGCCAGACCGGCATGGCGACCGACCCGAACAGGATCATCGCCGCCCCGGCAAGGACAAGCATCGTCGGCACCAGCCTGCCCAGCGGAACCCGCAGCGCGAGAAAGCTCATCGCCATCGTGCCGACGAACGCGCCCAGGTTGTAGAGCGCGCCGGCATAGATGCCGTTCGTCTCCGACAGACCGGCGGCGATGGACAGCTTCGGTATCCAGCTGACGATGAAGTAGAGCACCATCAGGCCGAAAAAGACCGCGCTCCACAGCGCGATGGTGCGCGCGCGCAGCTCGGGGGAGAACAGGTGGGACACCCTCCCCGCGTCCGGTGCTTTGCCGCCGGCCGCGGCGCCCGACGCAACCGGACGGCCTCGCGGCAGTACGAACCACGCCGCGGGGAAAAGCACGACCGTCAACACCGCCGCGCCCAGCAGCATCGCCTGCCAGCCATGTACCGGCAGCAGCTTCGCCACGATCAGGCCGGTGAACACCGCCGCGAAAGGATAACCCGCCTGGACTACGCCAACCGCCAGGTTGCGCCGATCCGGCGGCGCACTCTCGGCCGCAAGCGCCGCCATTGCCGCCAGCACCGTGCCGATGCCGGAACCGACCAGAACGCGCATCGCGAACAGGAACGAGACGCTGCCCGCGAAGCTGCTCGCCAGCATGCCGAGCGACATCAGCGCGAGCGCCGCCAGGATCACAGCGCGCCGGCCCAGCCGATCGGCCAGCGGGGCGATGAACATGCCACCTATCGCCATGCCGATCAGCCCCGCGCTGAACAGGCTGCCCATCGTGTCGGACCCGATGCCCCACTCCGCCTGGAGACGCGGTGCGATGAAGGACAGGATCGTCACGTCGACCCCGTCCGCCATGTTGATCGCAAAGCACAGCGCCACGATGGCAAGGCCCTTGCGGGTCCAGCTTGCCGGCCCTTCGCCGGCAGGCGCAGTGGGTGGGATAGCCATTCGTCCTCTCCTTGACTGGTCCGGGGGACGAGTGGCCGATCCGCATGTGGTTGCCGGCAGGGCGATCCGGCGCCCTGCCCGCACCGCCGCGCGGTCAGTCCTTCTTCGTCACCCAGGCCAGGATGATGTCCGCCACCTGCCCGGCCCGGCGCTCGATCGCTGCGGGGCTGGTCATGTCGACCCCGAAGTTGTGAGCGAAGGTGAACTGGTTGGAGACGTTGTAGAAACTGAGCGCGGTCATGTTGAGGTGCAGGTCCACCGGGTCGATCCCGGCCCGGAACTGCCCTTCGGCGACGCCGCGTTCGATGATCCGCTCGAGTATCTCGATGACCCGCCGGTTGCCCTGCGGCAGGGTATCGATCTGCTTGAGGTGTTCGGCGCGGTGGATGTTCTCGTTCATCACCAGGCGCACAAGCTCGGGGTGGCGCGCGTGGTAGCGCACGTCATGCTCGATCAGGCGGCGCAGTGCGTCGGCGGCGCTGCCGCTTTCGACGTCGACTTGCGATTCACTCTCGCGCACCCGGCGGTATGCCCGCTCCAGCACGGCGCGATACAGCTCGTCCTTGCCCTCGAAGTAGTAGTAGATCTTGCGCTTGGTCGCCTTGCCCGCGATTTCATCGATACGGGCCCCGGCAAGCCCCTTCTCGACAAATTCGTTCGTCGCGATGTCGATGATCTGGTTGATCGCCTGCTCGCGGCTTTCCGCGCGACTGCGGCGCGCGGGCTTCGAGGCAGTTTCCATATCTGCACGCTGGGTGTCGAAAGCTTCGGTTTCGGACAAGGGGGCAATCTCCGCGACATCACACGGGGCCCCACGCTCCGCGCGAAGCGCTTCCCCCGTCGCGGCCGACCTTAGCGGCATTTCGCCGTGCGGTCTGCCCGCAAGGCGGCGCGAACCGGGTTTTCCCCGATCCTTTGCCGCATCGCCGGCTGCCGCATCGGCATTTGCCTTCACATTCATCCCCTTGCGTCACGCCGCCATTTATGTAACGAACTAGTCCCTAACATTTTGTGTTGTCAACACCGACCCGAGAGTCGGGGTGACGGAGAGCCCGGACCCGCGCATGAAGACCTCGATCGCCACCGTCTCGATCAGCGGCACGCTCGATGCCAAGCTGCAAGCCATTGCCGACGCTGGCTATGATGGCGCGGAAATCTTCGAGAACGACCTGCTCTCCACCCATCTCTCCGCACGCGAGATCGGCGCAATGATGCGCGACCTCGGCCTCGCCTGCACGATGTTCCAACCCTTCCGCGACCTGGAAGGGCTTCCCGCCGAACAACGCGCCCGCGCCTTCGACCGGCTCGAACGCAAGTTCGACGTGATGGAGGAACTCGGCACCGACCTGCTCCTCGCTTGCTCGTCATGCTCGCCCATTGCGGAGGGGAACCGTGAACGCATCGTTGCC
The DNA here is from genome assembly GCF_000013325.1 of Novosphingobium aromaticivorans DSM 12444. GTDB lineage: Bacteria > Pseudomonadota > Alphaproteobacteria > Sphingomonadales > Sphingomonadaceae > Novosphingobium > Novosphingobium aromaticivorans. The sequence goes on along the minus strand of NC_007794.1, from coordinate 1,645,227 downwards.
GACCTTGCCGACGCGGGAGAACGCGCCGCGCGGCGTGGGCTTCGCATCGGCTATGAAGCGCTGGCCTGGGGTCGACACATCAATGACCACCGCGATGCGTGGAGCATCGTGCGCGACGTGGATCATCCGGCCATCGGGTTGGTCCTCGACAGCTTCCACTCGCTTTCGCGCCGCATCCCGTCGAGCAGCATCGGCGATATCCGCCCCGAAAAGCTTTTCATCGTCCAGGTGGCCGATGCTCCGGTCCTCAACATGGACCTCCTGCAATGGAGCCGCCATTTCCGCTCCATGCCCGGCCAGGGCGATTTCCCGCTGGACGACTGGGCTGAAGCGATCCGCCGCATCGGCTATGATGGCTACTGGAGCCTCGAGATATTCAACGACCGGTTCCGCGCCGGTTCGGCGCACGGCGTTGCGCTCGACGGATATCGCTCGCTCCGCCTGATGCAGGGCGGTATCGCCCGGGCCGCCAGCGGTGCCTCGGCGCTGCCCGCGAAGGCAAGGCCGCTCGGCGTCGAGTTCATCGAGTTTGCCGCCAGCCACGAAGAGGCCGAGGCCCTTGGCGGCATGCTGCGCCCGCTAGGCTTCCGTCCCACCGCGCGGCACCGCACCAAGGATGTCACTCGCTGGCAGCAAGGCGGAATCAACATCGTCGTCAACTGTGAACCGGAAGGCCTCGCCCACAGCTTCGACGTCGTTCACGGCGCGTCGGTCTGCGCGATCGGCCTGGCCGTCGAGGACGTGCCCGCCGCACTGGCCCGCGCCGAATTCCTGCGCGTTCCCCGCTTCGAACAGGCCGTCGCCCCCGGCGAGTGGCCAATTCCGAGCGTTCGCGGGGTGGGCGGAAGCCTGCTCTACTTCGTCGATGCCGCGACCCGCGAAGCGATGTGGGCGCATGAATTCCCCCACGCGCTCGAACCCTTGCCCGAAGCCCCCCTACTCACTTCGATCGACCACATCGCACAGACGATGCAGTACGAGGAGTTCCTGAGCTGGCTTCTGTTCTACGTCGCGCTGTTCGACCTGGAAAAGACTCCGCAACTCGAGATCGCCGATCCCATGGGCCTCGTGCAGAGCCAGGCGGTGGAGAGCGCCGACCGTTCGGTGCGCTTCACCCTCAACGGGTCGCTCGCGGCGCAGTCGCTCACTTCGCGGTTCGTGCAGAACTATTTCGGCGCGGGCGTGCAGCATGTCGCCTTTGCCACCGGCGACGCCTTTGCAGCTTCGGAAAGCGCGGCATCCAAAGGACTTGAGCGGCTCGCGATCCCCCGCAACTACCACGACGATCTCGAGGCGCGGTGGGGGCTGGAAGGCAACCTGGCCGACCGGATGGCCGCCGACGATCTGCTATACGACCGCGACGGCGAGGCCGAGTACTTCCAGTTCTACAGCCGCGCCTTTGCGCGGCGCGTGTTCTTCGAGGTGGTCGAACGGCGCGGATACGAGGGTTACGGCGCGGCGAACGCCCCGATCCGTCTCGCTGCGCAGGCTCGGCACAAGCCTGACCTGAACGGCCTCTAACCATACACGAGACGCAAAAAAGCATACCCGAAGGGAGAGAAGAATGACCGGAAAGTTCCTCAGTGCGGCCCTGCTCGCGGTCCTTGCCGCGCAGCCTGCGACGGCGAAGGAAAGGGTGTTCCCGACCGCCGACAAGCCCGTCCTGGAAGACCGCTTTCCGCAAGTCCCGGTCGCCTTCCCCGGCGGCGTGAAGGCATGGCGCGACGTGACCTACCAGACCATCGACGGATACCGCCCGCAGGTCGTCGACATCTACGTCCCTGCGGGCAAGGGCCCGCATCCGCTGGTGCTTTATATTCACGGTGGCGGCTGGCGTGGCGGACATACCCGGCACTCGGGCGCCTTTGCCGATTTCCCCAAGGTTCTCGCGGCTTTGGCTGCCGAGGGCTTCACGGTGGCGAGCCTGGAATACCGTCTCTCCAGTGAAGCGCGGTTCCCCGCGCAGTTGCAGGATTCGAACGCGGCGCTGCGCTTCCTGCGCGCCAACGCCGCGCGCTATGCCATTGATCCGGCGCGCGTTGGCGTATGGGGCGGGTCGGCGGGCGGCCACCTCACCGCCCTCACCGCGCTGACCTGCCGCGACACGGCCCTCGATCCCGCCGCTGCGCAGGATGGCTGCGTCCAGGCGGCGGTGACGTGGTACGGCGTCTATGACTTCGCCGGCATGAACGCGACGCCCGATGGCAACTCGGCGGGCGGCAAGCTGCTCGGCTGCGAAGGGCCGTGCAGCGCCGACAAGAACCGGCTGGTCAGTCCCGTCGCCTACATCGACGCCAAGGACCCGCCGTTCCTGCTGATCCACGGCGAGGAGGACAAGGTCGTCCCGGCCGAACAGTCGCGGCTGGGCGAAGCTGCGCTGAAGGCCGCCGGGGTGCCGGTCAAGTCGATCTACATTCCCGGTGTCGACCACAGCTTCATCGGCAAGACTCCCGCGGAAACCCGCGCTGCATCGCTCAAGGCGGTGAATGCAACATTCGATTTCTTCCACGAGAAGCTGGGAGTGCCGCGCAAGTGATCCGGCGGCTGATCGGCACGTTGCTGCTGGGCCTCGCGGCGCCGGCAACCGCCGCTCCGGTCGCGGTCGACGGCGGCATGGTCGAGGGGATCGAACTGCCTTCAGGCGTGTCGGCGTGGCTGGGCGTGCCCTTTGCCGCCCCGCCCTTGCGCGATCTCAGATGGAAGCAACCCCAGCCCGTGAGGCCGTGGAACGGCACGCTCCATGCCGACCGCTTTGCACCGGAATGCCTGCAACCGCTGCGCGGTTCGATGCAGAACCACTATTTCGGCAACGAGGCGACGAGCGAGGACTGCCTGTACCTCAACGTCTGGGCACCGAAGGGCGCCGCCAGGGCCCCGGTCGTGGTGTGGATCTACGGCGGGGGGTTCAACATCGGTTCGGCCGCCATGGCGAACTATTCGGGCGAGCCGCTGGCGAAGGACGGCGTCGTTCGCGTCAACATCGCCTATCGCGTCGGCGCGCTGGGTTTTCTCGCGCATCCCGAACTCACGGCGGAATCCGGCTATGGCGGATCGGGCAATTATGGCCTGATGGACCAGATCGCGGCGCTGGAATGGGTCAAGCGCAACATCGCGAAATTCGGCGGCGATCCGGAGAACGTGACCATCGTCGGCCAGTCGGCAGGCGCCATGTCGGTCTCGCTTCTGCAGGCGAGCCCGCTTGCCCTGGGCCTGTTCGCCAAGGCCGTGGCGATGAGCGGCAGCGGCTTTGGCGGCATGCTCGGACCGGTCCCGCTGGACAAGGCCGAGGCACAGGGCCGCGCCTTGCAGGCTGAAGTGGGAGCCACTTCGCTTGCGGAAATGCGGACCATGCCCGGAGACAGGATCGCCGCCGCCACGACCCGGCGCGACCCCATCGTAAACGACGGCCACGTCATCACCGGCACACTCGACGAAGCATTCGTGAATAGGGCGCAATCCGACGTCCCGGTCCTGGTCGGTTACACCCGCGACGAGAGCTTCCGCCCGTTCCCGACGGTTCGCACCGCTGGCGATCTCGAGGCGGCGGTGCGCGGTCGCTATCCCGACCGGGCAGACGCGATCCTCAAGGCCTATGCAGCCAAGGACCCGGCGCGCGCGGCGGCCGACATCGCCCGCGACGGGACCGTGGGTCTTCAGATGGCAGATTGGGCGGCGGCGCAGGACAGGCACGGAAAGGCCCCCGCCTATGCCTTCATCTTCACCCGACGCCAGCCCTATGCGCCCGGCATCACCTTCAGCGACCACGATCCGGCGACCGTCGGTGCATACCACACCGGCGACGTTCCCTACTGGTTACGGACCCGCGAAGCGCTGAACCTGTTCCGCCAGACCCGCGTATGGGAACCCGTCGACCAGGTCATCGAGGACGAGATGGCGGCAGCGCTGGTCGCGTTCGCCATGACCGGCCAACCGCGCAGCAATCTGGCCGGAAGGTGGCCAGCCTTCGACCCCGCGAAACCTCGCCTGGTGTGGCTCGGCGAGAAGACGCAGGTCGTTGCCTGGCCAAATCTCGTGGCGATGAACCTCCTGCGGACGCCGCTGCTCGAACCGCGCGCGGCCGGAACCAAGCCGCGCGACTGACGATGCGCACGCTCTGCATTGCCATTGCCCTGTCCGTGTGCGCAATGCTTCCGGCCTCGTCACGCGCCGGAAGCGACGCCTGTCCGGTCGATGAGGAACTTGCGTACGTCTGCGGTCTGCAAAGGCCGGAGGACATCGTTGCCTTGCCGGAGGTTCCTTGGCTTGTAGCGAGCGGCTTCAGCACCGGAGCCGGGCTCAAACTGATCGATACCCGCAGCCGAAGCGTAGAGCGATGGTTCGAGGCTTCGCCCGGCCAATTAAACCCGGACCGCCGGACCTTCCCCGATTGCCCCGGTCCGGTGAACCCGGCCCTGTTCAACGCGCGCGGCCTCTCGCTTCGGCAGACCGGACCGGGCAGCTATCGGCTGCTCGTGGTCAATCACGGAGGACGCGAGTCCATAGAAGCTTTCGATGTAGCAACAGGCGGTTCGAAACCGCGCGTGACTTGGCGGGGATGCGTGCCCATGCCCGTCGACCAGGTCGCGAACAGCGTTGCGCAGTTCGCTGACGGGACAGTCCTTGCGACCGTCCTGACCAGCCCCGGCACGACCATCGGCGATTTCATGCTTGGCCGGTCGACCGGCGCCGTCTGGCAATGGAAGGCGGGACAATCCAGGTTCGAGGAACTGCCCGGTACGCGGTTGCCGGGGAACAACGGGATCGAGACCGACCCGGACCAGAAGCGCTTCTACGTCGTTGCATTCGGCTGGCACTCGGTGGTCGTCTTCGACCGCCGCGACACAGCCGCGCCCCTCGCCCGCATCGAAGCCGCGGACTTCATGCCGGACAATATCCACTGGACTGGCGGACGCCTTCTCATCGCCGGAATGCGCCTCGACGAGCCGGCCTGCGGCGGCTTGCGCAAGGTGGTGGACGGCGTTGCCGATCCGATGCTGTGCCACCGTGGCTGGATCGTGGGCGAAGTGGACCTCGATGCCCGCCGTGTCTCCACGCTTGCCTATGGCCGACCGCGCAAGGCGTTCAACGGCCTCTCGGCTGCCGCGCTCAGCGGAGGAGAATTGTGGCTTGGGTCATTCCAGTCCGACAGGCTTGCCGTCTTGCCAAGGCAGGATTGAAGAGCGCAAACGATCCAGGAATGGACAGTATCAACGCCTTCCGAAGAATGACCCCAGACGGCCTCCACCGCGCGAAGGATGGGGCGCACCGGACGATCCGGCATCCTGTTCAAGCCTGCGCAGAAGATCCGCGAAGTCTTGCTCCTCCGGCAAGACGAAGGCCTGACGCATGGCATGGCCCACATCCGCCCTGCGGCGATCAAAGGCCTCCGAGGTCTGGTTGCGATCGTTTTCCTTCATGTAGGGATATTGCCCGGAATGGCTTTAGGTTCCCTTCCGAACCGGATTTCAGGCGGGCGCGGTGCACGGTAGCCAAAGCGCCGCACTCTCGATCAATGTGAATGACCGCCAGCGAAACAGCTCCACCCATCACGAAAGTGACATTCAAATGTGATGAGGCTTGACGAGTGATACGTTAATGTGCCACCCAATGTGTATGGCACAGGATATTGTAGCACGCGCTCGTCAGCTCATCGAAGACCGGATCATCTCGCGGGCCGCGCTGGCGCGTGCCGCCGGGCTGCATCCCAATACGTTGCGCGATGCGCTTTCGCCCGACTGGAACCCCACCGTCGATACGCTGACCAAGCTGGAGCGGGCAATGGACGATAGCGAGGACGACGACTTCGCCCTCGCCTCGGTCGAAGAAATCATCGCCGAAGTCCGCAACGGCCGCATGGTGGTGCTGGTCGACGACGAGGACCGCGAGAACGAGGGCGATCTGCTTATTCCGGCACAAATGGCCACGCCCGAGACGATCAACTTCATGGCAACGCACGGTCGTGGCCTCATCTGTCTGTGCCTTACCAGCGACCGCGCCAGCAATCTTGGCCTCGAACTGATGAGCCGGCATAACGGCACCCGTCATGGAACAGCCTTCACTGTATCCATCGAGGCCCGCGAGGGTGTCGATACCGGCATTTCCGCCGCAGACCGCGCCCGCACCATTGCCGTTGCCGTCGATGCGACGAAGACCCGCGACGATCTGGTGACGCCCGGCCACGTCTTCCCGCTGATCGCACGTGACGGCGGCGTCTTGGTCCGCGCCGGACACACCGAGGCAGCAGTCGACCTTCCGCGCCTTGCCGGCCTCAATCCCTCGGGCGTGATCTGCGAGATCATGAACGACGATGGCACCATGGCGCGCCTCGACGATCTCATTCCCTTCGCCCGCAAGCATGGCCTGAAGATCGGCACGATCCGCGACCTGATTGAATATCGCCGCCGCCACGACCACCTTGTCGAATGCGCGAACCAGGCTCCGTTCCACACCGATTACGGCGGCGAATGGACGATCAAGACCTATCGCAACAAGGTGGACGGATCGGCCCACCTCGTGCTCCAGAAGGGCGCGGTCGTGCCGGGCAAGCCCACGCTAGTGCGCATGCATGCGATCTCGGTCCTGTCCGATGTTCTCGGCCAGCCGGGACCGCGCAAGCGCATCCTGCAGCGCGCCATGACCGCGATCGGCGAGGCAGGCTCCGGGGTGATCGTGCTGCTCATGCCGACCGACCCGCAGCAACTGATGAACGAAGTTGCCGGAACGGCCGGACACGACATGGAACTGCGCAGCTATGGCATCGGCGCGCAGATCCTTGCCGATCTGGGCGTGCATGACATGGTCCTGCTAACCAATTCGCACCACAACCTTGTTGCGCTCGAAGGCTACGGGCTGAGCATCGTCGGCGAACAGGCCATTCCGGAGGCCTGAGCGGCCTCGCTCCGATGCGCCCGTGAAGAAGAAGCGACGCTATCTGACGGCGACGATGGCCGATGGTTACGTGAAGACCATCGGCCCCACGACCGACAGCTTCACCCACTACTGGCGCATCGTGGCCGAGCTGGAAAACGGAAAGACCGAGGTGTTCTGGGGGCATGCGCGGTCGCTGGCGGAAGCGCGGCGCAAACGCGCTCCGGCCGAAGAAGCCGCACGGATGCGCGGCTGGAAAGGTTTCGCGTTTGAAATCGTGGAACTGGTCGAAACGCCTGCCTGAACCTGTCAGGCGTCGTTGGCCGCATGGCGCGAAAGAATGCGCTCCAGGCGATCCAGTTGCTCCTGCTGGAGCGACTGGATCTCGTTGTAGATTTCGCGCAGCTCGTTGTTGCCGAGCGCGGCCACGAGATCGGAAAGGTGCACTTCTTCATGCGCGGGCAACGAAAATGCCGCGCGCAAGTGAGTAGCGATCTCCTGCAGCCTCGTATGGCTCGCAATGGGGCGAGTGCCTTTGCTCATGCCCCAAGCATATAGAAATTCCATCTAAATTCCATAAGACGTCGCACCGGACGCGCCGCAGGGTTGCCGCAATGCGGTTACCGCCCCCGAAGCGGCCATATCGTGCGCAGTCGACCCGCTTTGCACAGGCCGACTGCGCACTTCTTCAGTGGTTCGAGATGTGGCTGCCGAGATGGCGGCCCGCGACATAACCGAAGGTCAGGCCCGGGCCCAGCGTGCCGCCCGCGCCGCCGTAGATCTCGCCCAGCACCGCCGCCATCGCATTGCCTGCCGCGTAGAGCCCCGGGATCGGATTGCCGTTCCAGTCGACCACCTGCGCGTCGGCATTGGTCCTGGGTCCGCCCGCCGTGCCGAGAGCGCCTGCTTCCATCTTCACCGCATAGAACGGCCCCTGGTCGATCACGCCGAGCGTGCGGTAGGGCGGGTCGAAGTCGGTGTCGCCCCACATGTAGAAGTTGTCGTAGGAGTTGTCGCCGCGATTGAAGTCGTCGTCGTGGCCCTTGCGCACCATGTCGTTGAACCGCGCAACTGTAGCGACCAGGCCTTGCGGATCGATACCGGCGACCTCGGCCAGTTCCTCGAGCGTATCGGCCTTCATCATGAAGGAAGGCGTCGGCCCGCCCGGAGGCGAGTTGAAGGTGTGGTACTTGTCCTTGTAACGCTGGTCGATGATCAACCAGTACGGCAGGTTCGCATATGTGTGCGTGCCCGCGTCGAAGGCGTGGAGCGACTTGCCGAGTGCGTTGTAGTTGGCCGCCTCGTTGACGAAGCGCTTGCCGGCGCGGTTCACGAGGATCGCGCCGGGCCGGGCGCGCTCGTCCGAGCCGAGCAGGTAGTTCGGCTTGGCATTGCGGTGCTGCGGCTTGAACTCTAGCACGCTCTGCATCCAGAACGCATTCTGCATGTTGCCGAGTTGCGCACCGGCCTCGATCGCCATGAGCAGGCCGTCACCTTCGTTCTCGGGCACGCTGACCGGGCCGGTGAGCGGCCCGCGCACGAATGCCTTCACGAGAGTCTCGTTCCACTCGAAGCCACCGGTGGCGATCACCACACCGCGTCGTGCACGGACGCGGAAAGGCTTGCCGTTGGCGTCATCGGCGATGACGCCGATCACCCTGTCGCCGTCCTTGACGAGCTTGCGGGCGCGCTTCTCGAATTCGACGGGGATGTTGCGATCCAGCACGGCCATGAACAGCGCGCCGGCGAGTGCCTGCCCCAGTCCGCGATAGTCGCCAGCCTCGCGTTCCGCCAGCGTCGCTTCGTCCAGCGAACCGCTGATCGCCTCCATCAGGCTGCCGCGCAGGGGATAGGCCATCTTGCTGGGATTGACCCTTCCGGCCCACTTGCCCAGCCGCTCGAACGAGAACGCCTCGTTGTCGAGCGAGCGCCCGCCGTCCGGCTTCGCGCCGGGGGAATAGGGTTGGTAATCGGGGAAGTCCTTGAACGCACGCAGGCGGACCGGCGTGCGTTCCGCAAGGTAGCGCAGCATTTCCGGGCCGTTCTGCATGAACGACCAGAGCGTTTCGGGATCGAGCGCGCCCGGGGCCAGGGAATCGAGATAGGTCACGACCTCCTCGTCGGAATCCTCGATGCCTTCCTCGTGCATGTGATGGTTGTTGGGAATCCACAGCATCCCGCCGGACATCGCGGTCGTGCCGCCGACCATGCCCGACCTCTCGAGGATCACCACCTCGGATGCGCCGAAATCATGCGCCGCGATGGCGGCCGTCATTGCGGCGCCGCCCGAGCCGAGGACCACGACGTCCGCTTCGATATCCCAGTTCTGCTGCTCGCTCATCACCCGTCGTCCCGTCATATTGTTTTACGGCAAGGCGGATGGCCGCCAGCCTGTTGATTTGATTGCAGTCTAGAATTGCATGGTGACATCAGGCCACTACGACATTGCGCAGGGTGACGGATGCGGTCGAAGCGTCCGGGACCGCGAAAGGACCGGGAATGGACGCAAGGGAACTCTACCGTGCCAGGCTGACCACTGCTGCCGATGCAGTGGACGGGATCGGCAGCGGCATGAACGTGGCGATGGGCATGGCCGTGGCCGAACCGCCCGCCCTGCTGCGGGCTCTGGCGGAAAGGGTGGAGAGCGCCGGCCTCACGGACCTGCGGCTGTGGTATCTCCATTCGCTCGACGCGGCCGGGCAAACGGTGCTGAAGCCCGGACTGCTGGACCGGGTGCGCCCGCACTGCCTGTTCCTCAGCGACATAGAGCGCAAACTGATCCGCAACGCGCCAACGGGCAGTCATGGCCCGGTGGAGTTCGTGCCGGTCGCGTTCAGCGGCGCGATCGACGCGATGACGCGGCAAGGGCCGCTCGATGCCTGCATTACGACCGTTTCGCCTATGGACCGCAACGGCTGGTTCACGTTCGGCACCAGCAACGACTACACCTCGTCGGTCGCGCGCAGCGCGCAGCGGCTGATCGTCGAGGTCAACCCGAACATGCCGCGCGTATTCGGGGAGTCGCTGCTGCACGTGTCCGAAGTCGATGCCATTATCGAAAGCGACACGCCCCTGCCTGAAATCCAGTGCGGCACGCCAAGCCCGGAAGAACAGGCCATCGCCCGCATCGTCGCCGACATGATCGACGACGGGGCATGCTTGCAGATGGGCATCGGGACGCTGCCAACCGCGGTCTGCGCCCTGCTCGAGGATCGCAGGGACCTTGGCATCCACACGGAACTGATGACCCCGGCCCTTGCCCGCCTGATGGAATGCGGAGCGGTGACCAACCGGGCGAAGGCGACCTATCGCGGACGAAGCGTGTTCACATTCGCCATGGGCGACGCCCCGTTCTATGCCTATCTCGACGATAATCCGGCCTTCCACTCGCTGCCGGTGAACCTGGCCAACGACCCGCGGCACATCGCCAAGAACGACAACGTCGTCTCGGTAAACGGAACGTTGCAAGTGGACCTTGGCGGGGCGTGCAATTCCGAACATCTGCTCGGCCGCCAGTACAGCGGATCGGGCGGGCAGCTCGATTTCGTGCGCGGGGCCACCGCGTCGCGCGGCGGGAAGTCGATCATCGCCTGCCAATCCACCGCGCTTTCGGGCAAGGTGTCGCGCATAGTTCCCACGCTCGACGGGCCGGTGACCACCCCGCGCAACGACACGCACATCGTCGTCACCGAATATGGCTGGGTGGACCTTCGCGGAAAGACCGTGGCGCAACGGGCGGACGCGCTGATCGGCCTGGCACACCCCCGCTTCCGCGACGAACTGGCAAACAGCCTGCGCTGACCCCGCGGCGCCATCAGGTCAGCGTGGCGAGCGTCACCATGCGCACCAGATCGGAAAGCGTCCGCGCCTGCATCTTCATCATGGCATTGGCGCGGTAGACTTCCACCGTCCGGGCGCTGATATCGAGATCGAAGGCGATGACCTTGTTCGCCTTGCCGGCGACAAGCCCGACGACGACCTCGCGCTCGCGCGGGGAGAGCGTGGCCATGCGGTCCAGCACTGCCTGACGCTCCGCCTGGGCCTGCTGGTCGCCGGCGTTGCGAGCCAATGCGCTCCGGATCGCTTCCAGCATCACCTGGTCGTCGAACGGCTTCTCGATGAAGTCTGCGACACCCGCCTTCATTGCCTGGATCGCCAGCGGTACGTCCGCGTGGCCGGTAATGACGATCACTGGCGCCGTCGCGCCGCGCCGATGCAACTCCTCGACCAGTTCGATGCCGCCTGTTCCGGGCATCCGCACGTCGGTAACGATGCAGGCCCCGGCGAGCGGCGGAGAGGATTTGAGGAAGGCGTCAGCGTTCGGAAACGAGCGCACACGGATGCCCGCCACGTCGAGCAGGAACTCCAGCGAATGTCGCGCGCTTTCGTCGTCGTCGACCACGTAAACGATCGGTTCGGCTGCACCGCTATTCGCCATCGTAGAGTTCCTCCCTGGCGACGCGCGGCAAGGTGAAGCAGAACTGCGCGCCGCCCAGCGCGCTGCGCTCCGCCCATATCCTGCCGCCATGCGCCTCGACAATCGTGCGTGAAATGGAAAGGCCGACGCCCATGCCCGTCCGTTTGGTTGTCACGAAGGGCTGGAAAAGCTGGTCGGCAACGTCTTGCGAAATCCCCGGACCACTGTCTGAAACGGTGACACGCGCGGCATCGTCGGTGTCGGGATCGATCGAGACGAGGAGTTCCCGTCCATCCCCCTCGCCCGCTGACATCGCATCGACCGCATTGCGGACGAGGTTGAGCACGACCTGCTGTATCTGGACCTTGTCGGCCAGCACGAGGTCCACGTCAGGGCTGAACGCGTAGCGGACGCGGATGCCGTGTTCCTTCGCCCCGACGAGGGCAAGCGCGCTGGCCTCCTCGACCAGCTTGGGCAGGCTTTCGACCGTCCGCTCCGTCTCTCCGCGTCCCACGAAGTCGCGCAGGCGGCGAATGATGTCCCCCGCGCGCAGGGCCTCTTTCGCCGCCCGCTCCACCGCATCGGCAACACGGTCGAGCGGTGGATCCGGGCGAGCCAGCAGCGTTGCGCTACCCCTGAGATAGTTCGCTATGGCCGAAAGCGGCTGGTTGATTTCGTGCGCCAGCGCCGATGCCATCTCACCCAAGGCCGTCAGACGGGACACGTGGACCAGTTCGTTCTGGAGTTCCTGCAGGCGGGCTTCCGCCAGCTGCCGTTCCGTCAGGTCGCGGATGAAGCCGGTGAAGTGGCGCCGCCCATCGACTTCCATCTCGCCCACCGCAAGCTCCAGCGGAAAGGTAGACCCGTCCTTGCGCACGCCGACGACAACCCGCCCCTTGCCGATGATGCGCTTCTCTCCGGTCCGGTAATAGCGGTCCAAGTAGCCGTCGTGTGCCGTTCGGTAGGGTTCAGGCATCAAGATGCTGACGTTGCGCCCAACGGCATCTGCGCTGCTCCACCCGAACATGCGTTCGGCCGAAATGCTGAAGGTCCGGATCAGGCCCTGCTCGTCGATCACGACGATGGCATCGGGAACCGTCGAAAGGATCGAGCGCAGGTGTGTCTCGCGCCGGCCGAGCGCTGCGGCGGCCGCCTCGGTCGCGATCCTCGCGTGCTGGAACCATTCGCCACCCACCGCCACGGCGAGGCCGATGACGACGAATGCCACAGCGGCGATCACGCTCCCCTGCTCCAGCGGGCCCGACATCCAGTCGCACCACAGGCCGACAAGCGCACCGGAGAGCGCGGCCAACGTGCCCGCCCGCCAGCCCGACAAGGCGCTAGCCACGACAACGCCCGGCACGAAGAAGATGAAGGTCGCCCTCTGCCCGAGCGCTTGCGCGAACCCCAAGCGAAACGCCGCACCCGCCGCGATCGCGAGAAACGCCGCGCCAAGCGCCACCGGGACGGACAGCCGGGGCAGGAACCGGCTGGTGAAGTTGCCGCGCCGGACCTCCGGTAAATCCCCTAGGGTCGGAACAGTAGGGAGATGATCCAAATTTCGCCCTTCCTGCCAGAAACTTAGATCAGTTCCATCAGCGACGCACCAAGGAAATCGCGCCGCTCATGGAGAAGTTCCAATGATCCCACCGTTCATCGATCTCAGCGTCCACCACAAGCCCGGAGGCTTGTCGGACCGGATCGCATTCGGCTTCACCAAGGCCTTGCGCTGGTGCGCCGACACGTTCTTTGCCGAGCGCTACGGCCACCGCGCGGTCGTGCTGGAGACGGTCGCGGCGGTGCCCGGCATGGTCGGCGCGACCATCAACCACCTCGCTTGCCTGCGTCGCATGTGCGACGACAAGGGGTGGATCAAGACCCTGATGGACGAGGCTGAAAACGAACGCATGCACCTGATGACGTTCATCGAAATCTCGAAGCCGACGCTGTTCGAACGGGCCGTGATCATGGGGGTACAGTGGGTATTCTACCTGTTCTTCTTTGGCCTCTACCTCGTCAGCCCCAAGACCGCGCACCGCGTGGTCGGCTACTTCGAGGAAGAAGCGGTGATCAGCTACACGCACTACCTTGCCGAAATCGATCAGGGTCGCAGCGCCAACGTCCCCGCGCCCGCTATCGCCAAGCGCTATTGGGGGCTGCCCGACAACGCGATGCTGCGTGACGTGGTGCTGGTCGTCCGGGCTGACGAAGCGCACCACCGCGACGTCAACCACGGCTTTGCCAACGAACTCGCAGGGCTTCCGGTGGCGGAACCCGCCGCCTGCCCGCCACACCACGCGCTTGAGCCCAACTGGAAGAAGGCTGCCTGATCGCGGCAATCTTCCGAGGCAAGGAGGATAGGACAAATGGCTCCCTACGACACGATAGCGCTGTTCGTAAGCGATCCTGCTGTGCTGGCCTCCTTGCAATTCGCCCTGACGGTCGAGGGCTTCGAACCGATCGTGGAAGCAACAGAGCCGGGAGCGCGGGCGGTCGTCATCGACCGAGGCAACCTTGCCGAAGGCCTGAAACTGCTGGACGAAATGCGCGGATCGGGCAATCAGGCCGCAGCGTTCATCCTCGCCACCTGCCCTCCGCCGAGACTGACGGCAACAGCCGCCGCGATGGGGGCAACACTTATCGAAAAGCCGCTGCGCGGCGACGAACTGGCCCGCGCGCTGCGGACCGGACTGCAAACCGAAAAGGTTGCGTGACATGAACGATCTTTCGATCACCGAAGGCGACATCGACCGTCTGGTGCCGGAATTCTACGCCAGGGTCCGCAAGGACGAAGTTCTCGGACCGATCTTCAACGGCGCGATCGAGGACTGGCCGGATCATCTTGAGCGGTTGAAAGCGTTCTGGTCGTCGATCATGCTCACCAGTGGCCGCTACAAGGGCCAGCCGCTCATCGCGCACGTGAAGCACGAAGCCCACATGACCCCGGAAAACTTCGCGCGTTGGCTGGAACTGTGGCGGCAGACGACCGGAGATATCCTCGGTCCGGACAAGGCCGAGCTGTTTCGCCAGAAGGCCGCGCGCATCGCCGAAAGCCTGACGATGGGCGTGCAGTTCTATCGCGAAAGGCAGCGGGCATGACCAGACTTCCGACTGGGCTGCTGGCCTACAAGCGCACGCCAACGTTTACAGAGGCGAGCATTCCCGCAGGCCTCCTGCGCGACCATTCCACCAAGGACGGAACATGGGGCCTGATCCACGTGGAGGACGGGCGCCTGCGCTATGTCGTGACCGATCCGCGCCGCGAAGGTGCCGAGCATATCCTGTCTGCAGATGGAGAGCCGGGCATCGTCGAGCCGACGATCCTCCATTTCGTGGAGCCGCTCGGCCCGGTGCGTTTTCACGTCGAGTTCCTGCGACGCGAGGCGTGAACGCCGGGCCTGCGGGGCAATCCGAGAGGCGATAATCGCGCACCCGAGGCGCTGATACGGGACAGGCGCGGTACGGATCGGCACATTGCGCGCGATGACACTGCCAAGCCTTTTCCGCCCCGCCGCACTGCCCGGCCTCGACCTGCCCAACCGCCTCGTCATGGCCCCCATGACGAGGCGCATGAGTCCGGGCGGCATCCCCGGCGCAGACGTCGCCGCCTACTACCGTCGCCGCGCCGAGGGCGGCGTCGGCCTCATCATCACCGAGGGTACCGGCATCGCAGATCCGGCCGCGCTGGCCGAGCGGGACGTGCCGGAGTTCCACGGCGATGCGCTTCGGGGATGGTCAACGGTGGTTGACGAAGTCCACGCGGGCGGCGCGAAAATCTTTCCGCAGTTGTGGCATGTCGGCAGCGCGCGGCGGCCGGACATGACCAACACCCCCGAAGTTCCGGCAGTGTCGCCGGCAGGCCTGTTCGCCCCCGGCCAGCCCAACGGCGAAGCGCTGGACGAAGCCCGGATCGGGCGGATCATCACGGCCTACGGCGAAGCCGCCGCACAGGCATTGCGGATGGGGTTCGACGGCATCGAACTGCACTTCGCGCACGGCTATCTGGTGGACCAGTTCCTGTGGGAGCCGACAAACGGACGGGCCGACGGATGGGGTCGCACGCCGTGGCTGTTGGCCCGCGAGGTGGTAGCCGAATGCCGTCGCCAGACGAATCCCGACTTCCCCATCTGCATGCGATTTTCTCAATGGAAACAGCAGGACTACGGCGCGCGCCTGTTCGCAGACCCGGCCTGCCTGGAGGCTTTCCTGGGCCCCATGGTCGATGCGGGCGTCGACATGTTCCATTGCTCCACCCGCCGGTTCTGGGAGCCCGAGTTCGCGGGAAGCCGGATGAACCTGGCCGGCTGGACGCGGCGCCTTTCGGGCAAGCCGGTCATCACCGTTGGATCGGTGGGGCTGGACGAAGACTTCCTCGTAACGCGCGTCGGCGATGACCCGACGGCAGACGGTGCAAGGCTTGAACTGCTCGAGGACATGCTGGCGACCGGCGAGGTCGATCTTGTGGCCGTGGGCCGTGCGCTGATCGGCGATCCGCAATGGAGTGCCAAGGTGCGCGAGGGACGGTTCGACCAGATCCGGACGTTCACGCGGGACGATCTGGCGCGCCTCGACTAGCCCTTGAGCAGAAGCGACTGCGCCCCCGTCGCGAGCAGGCGGCCCGACTGGTCCCAGAGCGTGACCTGCCCCTGGGCAAAGCCGGACGCAGACGAGGGAATGATCATGTCGCAGAGGCACCAGCCCGGCGCGGCGGCACCGGTAATCCGCAACGAATTGTCGAGGCTGTTGCCGCCGCCGCTACAACCCGTCGCGCGGCCCAGTGCAATAGGCAGAAAATCTGCAAACATGGCAAGGCTCGCCGCATCCAGTGGAGCCCCATCCTTGCGCCGCAACCAAAGGCGGGTTCGTCCGGAAGGGACTTCCGGCCCCCCTGCCTCGCGCACTTCGATGCCCTCGAGGTAACGCGCATTGTCATCCTGTGCAGGTAGCGTGGTGCACGGCGGGCAGTTGTCGGGCTGCGGGACTGGCGGGGCAAGCGCCCACTGGCGGGCAGAAAATCCCTCGCGCATGCCGAGGGAAATGCCGGAATGGAAAACGAGGCGACCGTCAACGGTCCCGGCGACCCGCGCCTGTGCGAGGGTCCTGCCGGATTGCAGCACTTCGACCGTAAGATCGAGAACCGAACCAAGCGGGGTGAAACTGACGAACTGCAGCGAGCCCTGCACCACCGGGCGCCCGACGGTTTCGGCAGCGACATCAAGGGCCAGCGCCATGCTGGCACCGCCGAACAGATAGGCATGTCCTGGAGGGCCTACCGCAAGGTCCGGCCCGACCGTGATCGCATAACGTGCATCGTCCTGGCGGACCAACGCGGGGAAGGCTTCCGTCATGACCGGATCAGGCTGGGGTCAGGCCCGGACGGCGTAGACCGGATCGTCCGGCCAGCGTCCGCCGACGGGCTTGCGCGCCCCGAAGCGCTCGTCCTCGGTGCCGGGCGGAAGGGGCATTTCCTCGACCCAGTCGAACACGACGAGACGGTTGAGCACGCGCCATTCGCCCGCGCGCTCGACGAACCAGTCGAGATAGCGGCCCTTCATGTCCCACTGGGTCAGCCGGCCGTCGGCACCGGGCTGGCGCTGGAAGGCAGAGAAATAGCTTTCCACCGCCGCGCCGCCTTCGCGAAACTCGATCAACACGTTGTGGATCTGGTGGATGCCGCGTTCAATGTGCGGCAAGGTCTTCATCGCCCATTCGATGAAGCCTTCGGCACTGCCGTTGTAGGGGCCGTGGGCATCGGTGCCATCGGGCCAGTACGCCGAACGAAGCATGGCCTCATCGGCCCGGTCGATCCCGCGGCAATAGCGGTAGAGGCAGTCGCGAATGCGCTCGCGTGCGACCAGTTCCTCGATGGTTCCGAGCATCACGCTGGTCATGCGGCAAACCTCGTTCTGTAGTGGTCGACCGAGCCGTGCGCGATCGCAAGCATCATCTGCCGTTTCAGATGATGGCTGACAATCAATTCGTCGCTGAAGCCGACGCCGCCGTGCAACTGCACGGCCTGTTGGCCGACATAGACGCCGCATTCGCCGATCCGCACCTTGGCCGCCGAAACCGCGCGCTGGAACGCCGCCTCGCCCTTGGGGATGGCCATTGCGACGTGGCAAAGCATGGCGCGCGCTTCTTCGCAAGCGATGCGCATGTCGACCATGCGATGCTGCAGGACCTGGAAAGTGCCGATCGGTCGCCCGAACTGTTCACGCGTGCGCAGGTATTCCAGCGTGATCGCGCTGACTGCCTCCATCGAGCCTACGGCTTCGGCGAGAAGCGCGCAGTTGGCGCGGGCAACGGCAGCCTCGATCAAGGGCAGGGCTTCGCCCAACGGGCCGAAAGCCTGCGCCGTCGTGCCTTCGAGCGTAAGCCGTGCGTGACGATGGCCGTCGATCGCACGGAAGCGTTCGACCTTGAGGCCCGGCGCATCGGCGGGAACGAGAAAGAGGGAAATACCATCGCGGTCCGCGACGCCGCCCGACGTGCGCGCGGGAACGATGAACCAGTCCGCATCGCCGCCGTCCTCGACATGGCATTTGGCGCCGGTCAGAGTCCAGTCGCCTCCGGCGCCTTGGGCGGTCGCGGCAACATGGTGCAGATCATAGCTGCCATCGTCTTCGAGAAGCGCCGCTGCGGCAATCGCCTCGCCCGCCCCGAGCTGGCCGATCAGGCCATGCATCGCTTCGCCGCCATGGGCCAGCAGCGCTGACGCAAGGACGCTGCTGGCGACATAGGCACCGGGCACAAGGTGGCGACCGAAGCCTTCGCCCAGCGCCATGAGTTCTACCACGCCGCCGCCAAGGCCCCCGCATTCCTCGGGGATGGGCAGGAGCAACCAGCCGAGTTCAGCCATCATCGCCCACTTGGCGGTTTCGGCACTACGGCCCTGCTGGACCAAGTGGTGACGATCCGCGGGAGGGAACTGCTCGGCGCCGAAGCGGTCGACGCTGTCGAGCAGCATTGCCTGCTCGTCTGAATAGGTGAAGCGCATCGCGAAGCTTATCCCTTCAGGCCCAGCGCACGCTGGGCGATGATGTTGTGCTGGATCTCGCTCGATCCGCCATAGATCGAGGTCACGCGGGAATGGAGCACGCCCTGCATGGCATAGGGCATGTCGGTGGGCAGGACCGAAGCGTGGTCGAGCGCGGCAAAGTGGGCGGCCTTTGGCCCGAGAGCGGCGATCCACAGAGCGGTGCCGGCCTGCAGGAGCTGCGACCAGCGAAGCTTGATCATCGACCCGAGCGGTCCCGAATCAACCCCTGCGCTGGCATCCGCCATTACGCGAAGGACCATCGTCTGGAGCGCGATCACCTCGATCTCGTACTGCGCCAGCTTGTCCTTGAAGTCCGGCTTGTCGAGCAGCGACACGCCCCCGATCGTGTGCCGAGAGGCCGCATCTCGGATCGCCTTGACCGTCTGGATCAGGAAGACCGCCACCGATGCAGTGACCATGCGTTCGCGGTCGAGCAGGACCTTGCCGTATTCCCAGCCGCGCCCTTCTTCCCCAACCAGGTTTTCGACCGGTACGCGAACGTCATCGAGGAACATCTCGTTGGTGTGGTGCTTCTCGTCCATAGTCGCGACCGGGCGGATGGTGATGCCCGGCGTCTTCATGTCGAGCAGGAACAGCGAGATGCCCTGCTGCCGCTTGGCCTCGTCAGAAGTCCGGGCCAGCACGAAGCAGTGGCTGGCGACGTGCCCGTAGCTGGTCCACGCCTTCTGCCCGTTGAGCACGTAGTGGTCGCCATCGCGCACCGCGCGGGTGCGGAGCGATGCAAGATCCGATCCGGCGTTGGGTTCGGAATAGCCCTGGCACCACCAGTCGTCGGCATTGACGATGCCCGGCAGAAAGCGCGCCTTCTGGGCGGCGCTGCCGTACGTGAAGATGATCGGGCCGATCAGCTCGAGCCCTTGGTGGAACTGGGCGGGGGCATCGGCCTCGGCAGCCTCGGTCCAGAAGATGTACTGACGGATCGGGCTCCAGCCGGTGCCACCGTACTGGGCAGGCCACGTGGGCGCGCCCCAGCCCTTTGCGGCGAGGCGCTTCTGGTATGCGATCAGCTCTTCGGGATGGAGGCGCAATCCTGCACGGACGCGGGTGCGCCACTCCTGGGGGATGCCGGTGGTGAAGAATTCGCGCACTTCCTCGCGAAAGGCGACATCGGCGGGATCGAGTTCAAAGTCCATTGGGCTAGCCTGCGTTGGATCGGGCGGTGAAGAGGCTTTCGGCAATGCCGCGCACGCCAAGTCCTCGAACGACGGCGATGCGCCCGCCATCGGGATGATCGGTGACGAGGTTGTGGCCGGAATTGGCGATGGAGGTAACGTACAGGGTATCGAGCTGCGGCCCTCCGAATGCCGGGCACGAGGGATAGGGCATCGGCATGTCGATCCGACGGATCAGTTCGCCCGCAGGACTGACGCAGGCGACGGCCTGATCGAGTACAAGTGCAATCCAGAGATTGCCCTCCGCATCGATCGTGGCGCCATCAGGAGCCTGACCGATGGACTTGAGATCGATCGTGCCGACGCGGGCACCGACGGTGCCCGTAGCAGGATCGTAGGCATGGCAGCGGATCGCGCCGTCGAGGCTGTCGGCAAAGTAAAGCCGTGACCCCTCGGGCGAAAAGCAGGTGGCATTGGAGATGCGCATCCCGCGGGCCACCGGGGCAAGCGCACCGTTTGCCGCAAGCTGGAACAGCGTCCCGGTCGCCCCTTCGGCCATGCGGGTCTCCCCGCAAATGTAGTGGTTTCCGCCGCGATCCACCTTGCCATCATTGAGGCGCATGGCGCCATCGTTTCCGGGAACCGCAGCAAATGGCGTTGCCCGACCGGTAGCCCCGTCGATCAGCGCGAAATGATCGGAGAACGCAGCGACCAAGCCGGTTTCCGCAAGACCAATGCTGCCGACCATCGCTTCGTAACGCCACGATACCAGAGGCACGCCTTCTGGCGTGGCCGCGTGGATCGAGTTTCCAACGGCATCCACCCACCACAGCCTTCGCCCCCGTGCATCCCACACCGGGCTTTCGCCCAGCAGGCAACGGTGGTCACCCAGGAAGTCGATCTCGACCATCACCCATCGCTCTCCCATGCCGGAGCGCGGTACGGCTCCGGTCAGGGATGCAGACTATTCGCGAGCGGGGGCTGCATGCACCTGATCGGCGCATGCGCACGAGACAATCATGTCCGCGATATTCCGCCGGGAGCAGGCCGGAAGGTCGTGACGAGTTCGCGAAGCGTCTCGACGATCTGGTCCTTGCGATCCGCGATCCGACCAGCCAGCCCGCCGACGCCAAGCGCCAATGGAACGCCATAGAGATCAGCATCGAGCGCCATGGTGATCGAGGACACGGCGGGCGTCGGCCGGTTGGGCACATAGGCATAGCCCACGTTCCGCACCCAATCGACCTGCTGCATGATCTGCGCATAGGATACGCGGAGATCATCGCCGCTGTTGTAGGCGTTGGAGTAACGCACCAGCTTGTCGATCGCACGGTCGTCCATTCGCGCCATGAGCGAAAGCCCGGCTGAAGAATCGACAAGCTTGCGCATGGCTCCGACCTGGGGGGCCATCTGGTGTTCGTGATCTGGAGTTAGCAGGATGATGTACTGCACGAACAGATCGTTGCGGGTGATGAGCGCAACCGTTTCATCGGTCCGGCGCTGCAGTTCCTCGACCAATTCGCGGTAGCCGCCTGCGGCCTGGATGTAGCCGGGCAACCAGTTGCCGAGCATGCTGACGCGCGTGGTCGGCAGGTAAGTGCGATGGTCGCGATCGTAGTTGAGATAGCCGCACATCACCATGCTCTTGAGCAGCGCAGTGGTGCTGGATTGCGGATAGCCGAGCGCCGAGTGGATGTCCTGCAGGCGCAGCGGGGCGCGACGCTCAGCGAAGAGTTCGAGGACTTCGAACGTACGGAGCGCGGACTTGACCGCGGGTTGCGACATGGTTCTCCCTCGGCGATTGATGCTGGCCTGCGGCAGGTTTCATGCCTGCGATCATGGCTCCCGTAAAGGCGCAGCGCGGGGGCGGGCACGGCTCATGCGCAGGTTCGCGCCGCCGTCGCAGGGAACGGCCTGCCCGCTGACGCCATCCGATGCAAGCAGCGCGCTGGCAAGCGCGGCGACCTGGAGGGCGTGGCAAGGATCGTCCGAGGGCGCGGCGATGAGGTTGATCGTCACGCCATGCGACATGAATTCCAGCGCGACCGAGCGCATCAGCCCGGTCGCTCCCGCTGCGAAGGCTCCGGAAAGCACCGCATCCCAGTCGCCTAGGCCCGCAATGGAGCCGACGAGAACGATGCGGCGGTGGAGCGGGAGCAGGTCAGCGAGAGTCTGGGCCAGGTCGGCTAGCGGAACGACGAAGGCGGATTCAAAGTCGGCGTCGCCAAGCCCCGCCAGTGCGGCGGCGCGCGGTGGGGGCATGGCATCGACCAAGGCCGACGGGATGCCTGCGGCAGTGACAAGACGTGCGGCGGTATCGGTCAGACTGCCGGGCCGAGCGCGAACGGTCAGCATGGCGCGACGCCGAGCGACTTGCCACCGTCCACCAGCAGGACCTGCCCGTTGACCGCGCGCCCGGCCGCAGAGGCGAGGTAAGCGACGGCACCGGCGATCGTCGCAGGTGGCATGGGCCCACCGCCGGGTTCCAGCCGGGCAAGGCGGGCGCGCATTTCGGAGGTGAAGTCATCGATCATGCGTGTCTCGACCATGCCAGGAGCGACCGCGTTCACGCTGATTCCGCGCCAGCGCAGTTCTACCGCCAGCGAACGGACCATGCCGACGACCGCTGCCTTGGACGCGACATAGTGCGCTGCCCCTGCCCCGCCGAGATAGCCGCGCGAGGCGATGGCAACGATTGCGCCCCCTTCCATCCGCCGGGCCGCCTCGCGCGCCAGCAGGAAGGTGCCGCCAACGTTCACCCTTAGCATTCGTTCGAACGCGGCGCGGCTGATGTCCTTCAACGGCAGGAGTTCGGCCGCTATGCCGGCGCAATTGACGACCACGTCGAGCGGTGGAAGCCGGTCGACGAGCGCGGCCACCTGCGCAGAAGCGGTGACGTCAAGCACGGCAGGGGAAATGTCGTTCCACTGCCCTGACGCCCGCCGCAGCGCCGCCTCGTCGAGATCGGCGGCCGTGACATCCCAGCCCTGCCCGGCAAGCAGTTCGGCCACGGCGCGGCCGATGCCCTGCGCGCCGCCGGTAACAAGGGCGTGGGGCCGCACCGGTCAGGCCGCGAGGGCGAGGTGGGCCACGGCGAGTTCGGTCGCGCGGCGGTAGTCGGACTTGCCGCTGGCATGGCGCGGAAGATCGTCGAGGACGATGATCCGGCGCGGCAGCTTGTAGCGCGCAAGGTCTGCTGCAAGCGCCGTGCGTGCGGCGTCCTCGTCGTAGGTCGCGCCAGTGCGGACCAGGGCGACGACGGCCTTGCCCCAAGTCTCGTCCGGCACACCGACAACGATGGCGTCCTCGATGCCCGGGGCTCGCTTGAGTGCTTCCTCGACTTCCTCGACGAAGACCTTTTCGCCGCCGGTATTGATGCACAGATTGCCGCGACCGATCAATCGAATGAGACCCTCGACAGTACGTTCGGCCATGTCGCCGGGGATGGCATAAGTGATGCCGCCAATGGTGCGATAGGTCTGCGCGGTCTTTTCCGGATCGCCGAAATAGCCTTGCGCGAAAGGTGGGCGGCGGGCGAGCCAGCCTGTGCCGGGTTCGTCGTCGGCCAGCACGCGGTCGGTGTCGACGTCGATGATGACGGTCTGGCGACCTGGCTCGAAATAGCCGGTAGGTGTCTCACGCGTGGCGGTCGTCACGGCATAGCCGAAACCCGAGGCCTCGGACGCACCGAGGATATCCACCAGCGTCAGCTGCGGAAGTTGGCGGACAAGGCCACGCTTCACTTCCTCGCTCCACATCAGGCCGGCCGAGGAAATGACCTTGAGACATGACAGGTCCCAGCGACCCGGTTCAGCCTCGAGCGCCTGAAGCATCGGCCGGGCGAAAACGTCGCCGACGATCAGGATGCGCGTGACCTGGTGCCCCTCGACCTGATCCCATAGATCGTCGGCGCGAAAGCTGTCCTTTTCCAGCAACACCGCAGTGCCGCCCATCAGGAGTTCCGCCATCGAACTGTTGAGCCCCGCCCCGTGCATCAGCGGACAGGCCGGAAGCACGCGGCCCGGGGTGATGTTGGCCGCAACCTGCTTCGCGTGGTCCTCCAGGGTCAGCACCGGATTGCGCACCGTTGGCGCCTCAAGCTGTACCGCGCGTGCATCGCCTGCCGCCCACATGACGCCCTTGGGGCGCCCGGTGGTGCCGCCGGTATAGAGGAGATAGCCGTCCTCGGGGGACCGGGCGATGCCGAGCGGCGTGCCGTCGCCCTCTTCGACCATCCGGTCGTAGCTGCCCTCCCCGCCGATCTGCACGACGAGCCTCAGATGATCGAGCGCGGCAGGGAGGGGCTCGACGACGCCTGCAAATTCGTCCTGATGGAACAGCGCTGCCGCGCCGCAATCGGCAAGGACATATTCGATTTCGGCGGTGGTGTAGCGGTAGTTGATGTTGACGTGGGTCAGGCGCGCCTTGAACGCGGCGCAGGCGATCTCGATAAATTCGGGAATGTTGCGCGCGAGGATGGCCACGCGGTCTCCGGTCTTCAGGCCACTTGCCAGCATCGCGCGGGCGAGCCGGTTGGTGCGGCAATCGAATTCGCCCCACGCGATCGTCCGGTCGCCCCGCACGAGCGCGGGACGGTCCGTCGGGACATTGGCGGCGGCGATATCAAGCAGGTCGCCGAAGTTCCAGTTGCCAGCAGTCATCGTCGCGCGCTCCCCGTCAGCGACCGAGGAAAACCGGGGGGCGCTTCTCCACGAAAGCAGCCACGGCCTCTGCCGCATCTTGGGAAGTGGCAAGCTTTGCGGTATTGCCCTGTTCGTAGACGTAGCCGTCACGCAAGGTCATGTTTTCGATCGTGCGCATGCTGTCCTTGGCGAGGCGGGTAGCCAGCGGACTCTTGGCGGCGATGTTGCGGGCCATGTCCATAACCCAGGGCATCAGTTCCTCGGGCGGCAGGCAGGCCTCGATCACACCACGCCTGTAAAGCTCCTCGGCGGGCGCACGGTAGCCGGTCAGCATCATCCGGCGCACGAGCGAATGCGGCAGGATGCGTTCGGCGTGCTTTCCACCGCCCATCAGGCCGACGTCCACCTCGGGCAGGCCAAACACGGCATTTTCGGAAGCAACGATGATGTCGCAGCTTGCCACGAGGCCAAGCCCCGCTCCCAGTGCCGGACCGTTGACCGCCGCGATGGTCGGCTTGGCGTTGTCAATGATGCAATAGCTGACTTCGCGCACCTTGCGGTTGCGCGCCCAGCGTGCGCCGGGGGCGGAAAGGTCGGGTCGGTTGCGCAGGTCCGCACCTGCGGAAAAGCACTTGCCCGCGCCGGTCAGTACGGCCACGCGCACGTCGTCCCGGTCGTTGAAGCTGTCGAACGTGGCGATCAGTTCGTCCACGAGGTCCATGTTCTGGGCATTGACCGGAGGATTGTCGATCGTGACCACGGCCACGTAATCGCTGACGTCCAACCTTACCTGACTCATCGCTTCTCTCCCGAAATCTGATTGAACCGGAACCTATGGAAGCATGACCCGCTTGGCACGGATACCACCGGACCCCGGGGCAACTATTGCATATGCGATTGGCCCCAAGACGCTTCAGGGCATCGGTCCATCGGGCGGATGCCCGCTGGCAAGATAGCCGCCATCCACCTGAAGCGTGGCGCCGGTAACATAGGATGCCGCATCCGAGGCCAGAAACGCGATGGCGTCCGCCACTTCGTCAGGCTGACCAAGGCGCGCCACCGGTATGCGCCGGACGACGGAGTTCATGTCGCGCTCTCCCGAAGCCAGCAAGGCCTGCACTGCGGGGGTCAGGATGTATCCTGGCGCGACCGCATTCACCCGGATGCCATGCGCGGCCCATTCGCAGGCGAGACTGCGGGTGAGCATGGTGACGGCAGATTTCGACGCGCAATAGGCATTGCGCCCCGGCAAACCGAGCGATGCCGTGATGGAGGAAAGATTGACAATGGCCCCACCGCCCGCGCCGATCATCTGCCGCGCAGCCGCGCGCGATGCATGGATAGTGCCCTTCACGTTCACGTCGATCGTGCGGCGGAAGTCGGCAAGCGCCTGGTCGGCAGACTTCGCCATGGGTTCGACGATACCGGCATTGTTGACCAGCAGCGTCACCGGGCCGAGCTGGCCAGCGATGCCTGCCATCGCGCTCTCGACCGAGGCTTCGCTGGCGATGTCGGCCTGCCACGCAGGGTGTGGTCCGTCCGCGATTTCCCGGCTGTCGATTATCGCCACGAGCCAGCCGAGCCCGGCAAGCCGGTCTGCCACAACGGCGCCGATGCCGCTCGCCCCGCCGGTCACGCAAGCGACGTCGCCCGCGCGCACCGGGCGGTGCGGCATGACGGCGGTGGAGGCCTTGCCCGAACCGCCATACGCATCGACCCCACCATCGACCGAAAGCAGGCTGCCGCAATGATAACCCCCGCGCGCGAGGTAATGGACCGCCTCGGCAATCTCATCTGTCCGGCCGAGCCTTCCCATCGGTATTGCGCCGGCAGCGGCGGCGCGGTCGAACTTGCCCTCCCGCTCCAGAGCAAGGAGAATTTCGGTGTCGATGTATCCCGGCAGCACGGCGTTGACGGCGATACCCTGGGGGCCAAGCTCTATCGCCATCGCGCGGGTCATGCCGATGACGCCCGCCTTTGTCATGCTGTAGGCGGCACGGCCCGGCAGCGCGCGCAGTGCCGCGCCCGATGCGACGTTGACGATTGCCGCGCCACGCCGTCCGGCAAGGATCGTCCGCAGCGCAGCGCGCACAACCAGATAGGGACCTTCGAGATTGACGCCTATCAGCCGGTCGATATCCTCCGGCGGTACGTCAAGAAGCGGCCGGGCAAAGCGATCCACCACCCCGGCGTTGTTGATCACGACATCGAACGCGCCGAACTGCTGCAGAAGACCGTCCATCGCGTGCTCGACCGCCGCTTCGTCCGAAACGTCCAGTTGCAGCGCGACATGCCGCGAGCCGAGCCTTTCAGCCTCGAAAGTGCACGCCGCCAAGTCGCGGTCGGCCATGACCACGCGATCACCGGCCCTGGCAAAGCGGTGGGCACACGCCAGACCGATGCCGCGGGCCGCGCCGGTCACCAGAACGAGGCGCGCACGCCCTTCCCTTTGTTTCGCTTCCACGCAGGCCTCCCGGTCCATCCTTGCTGGTGGAAGCGTCCCCTACGCTTGCTCGCGGGTCAAAAGTCACCGGACGGTGCCTTGCGGTTATCATGCACGGAATAATCTGGCCGACCGCTTGGCGCCCCCGCTGCGAATGCATCGTTGCCGGTTAAGCCCGTGCCAAAGCGAAAGGATACGCCATGGACACGGGATTGGCCAAGCAAACGGCCGGAGAACTGGAAGGCAAGGTCGCAATCGTGACCGGCGCATCGCGCGGTTTAGGCAAGGCGATTGCTGCGCTCTATGCTGCGGAAGGCGCGCACGTGGCGCTCGTCGATCTAAAGCAGCACTGGGCGGAAGCCGCAGCAACGGAAATCGGCAATGGCGCCATCGGACTTGGTGCAGACGTGTCGGACCGTGCCGCATTGACGGCGGCGATTGATGAGGCCGCCGCACGGTTCGGCAAGATCGACGTGCTGGTCAACAATGCGATGTGGAACAGCTATGACCTGATCGCCGACATCACCCCCGAAATCTTCGCTCGGATGACTGGCGTTGGCCTGGGCGGGATCGTCTGGGGCATCCAGGCGGTGTTGCCGCACATGCCCGAAAGCGGCGGGGCCATCGTCAACATCGGTTCGATGGCCGGGCGTTTGGGGAGCGCGGGCGCGCTGCTCTATGCTGCGGTCAAGGCGGGCGTGGACGGCCTTACCCGTTCTGCTTCGGTCGAGCTTGGCCCGCGCAGCATCCGCGTAAACGCGATCGCGCCTTCGACCGTGGCGACGGAAGGCGTGAAGGCGATCCTCACGCCCGAGCAATTCGAAAGCCGCGTTGGACAGACGCCGCTCGGCAGGCTGGGCGAGATTGACGACATTGCCCAGGCAGCGCTCTGGCTGGCAGGCGCGCGATCGGGCTTCGTCACGGGCCAATCGCTTGCCGTGGACGGAGGCCTTGGCCACACGCTGCGACGCTAGAACCCGAATCGCCAGTATGATTCTGGCGCCACCGGACCGCTCCGGATTGCCGATGAGGCATCATGCGGGCGATGAAGGGGCACCACAAGGAATTCGAGACAAATGCCGGAGGCGGCACACAACGGGCGCATTTGCCCGAGCGATGTCGTGCGGCCCGCAACTGGCAGGCAGAACATCTACAGAAGAAAGGGGATGGGGATGAAGAGGGTAGCACACCTGCGGCTCGTGGCCGTACTGGGAACGAGCGCGCTGGCACTTCTCGCCGGTGGACAGGCTTACGCGCAGGAAGCAGTGGCACCGCAGGAGCAGGCCACCGAGGCATCGGTGTTCGGCGACATCGTCGTCACCGCCACCAAGAAGGCGAACGCGCAGAACGTGCAGGACGTGCCGATTGCCGTCACCGCTTTCGGCTCCGAACAACTCGAAAGCCAGCACGTGCGCACGCTCGACAACCTGGGCTATAGCGCACCCAACGTGCAGCTCGACGACGTCGGCACCGCACCAGGCTTTGCCAATTTCTCCATCCGCGGCCTTGGCATCAACAGCTCGATCCCCTCTATCGATCCAACCGTCGGCGTATTCGTCGACGGCGTCTACATGGGCATCAGCGCCGGCATCCTGTTCGACACCTTCGACCTCGAAGGCGTCGAAGTGCTGCGCGGCCCGCAGGGCCTGCTGTTCGGCCGCAACGTGACGGGCGGCGCGGTCGTGGTGCGCACATCCACCCCCGGCAACGACCTCAAGATCGAAGGGCGCCTAGCTGCGGAAACCGGCCTCAACAAGATCGCCAGCGCAGTGGTCTCCGGGCCGCTGATCAAGGACAAGCTGGCCGCCAAGGTCGCGGTCTACTACAATGACGACGACGGCTGGTTCACCAACAAGTTCAACGGCAACAAGAACTTCGGCGCTTCCAAGACGCTGATCGTGCGCTCCGCCCTGCGCTACACGCCGACTTCCGAGGTTGAGGCGGTGGCCCGTTACGAACATGGACGCGTGCGCGGCGACGGCGCGGTAGTGAGCAACTTCGGCCTCTTCCGCCGCGAGAGCTTCGGTATCAGCGTCGACGAGGAAGGCGTTACCCGAAACGACTGGAACCAGGCGTCGCTGGAACTGAACATCGACACCGATTTCGGCAACGGCAAGATCACCAACATTGCCGCATACCGTGACTTCAAGGGCTTCGTGACGAGCGATATCGACTCCTCGCCCAGCTACACCTTCCACGCAGACACGCTCACCCGGCAAGACCAGTGGAGCAATGAACTTCGCTATGCCGGCACGTTCGGTGCGCTGGAGCTGACCACCGGGCTCTACTACTTCCAGCAGGATATCGACTACATCGAACTGCGCCGTCTTGCGGCGGGAGCGCTCAAGATCTCCGGCGGCGGCAAGCAGCACCAGAAGACGTTCGGCGCCTTCGTTTCGACCGACTGGCACGTCACCGATACAGTGACGCTGAACGGCGGCGTCCGCTATTCGTGGGAGCGCAAGAGCGCCAAGGTTGCAAATCTCGCCGGCAACCTGTGCGACCCGATCGTCACGAAGACCTGCAGCACCTATGGTTTCTCCAACAGCAAGAGCTGGAGCGATCCGACCTTCCGGGTGGGCGCGCAATGGCAGCCGACGAACGAGACCCAGGCCTATGCATTCTTCGCCCGCGGTTTCCGCAGCGGCGGCTACAACTTCCGCAATGGCAATGCCGCAGAAGCCCCGGGGCCGTTCGACGCCGAGAAGCAGAACTCGTTCGAGGCAGGCATCAAGCAGGACTTCGGCCGCACGCTGCGCCTGAACCTTGCGGCATTCCACAACACCGTGCTTGGCCTGCAGCGCGAGATCATCCGCCCGGTCCTGCCGATCGGCACGACGCAGGTCATTCGCAATTCCGCGAACGTCCGCATCCAGGGCATCGAGGCGGAAGCCGTGCTGCGCGTTGGCGACCACCTCACCTTCAACGGCCAGTTCGGCTATACCAAGGCCAAATACACGAAGATCCTCTACGACCTGACGGGCGACGGCGCGATCAATGCCAAGGACTTTGCCCTCAAGCCGCCGCGCCTGGCACCCTGGACCTATGGGGTGAGCGCCAATTTCGCGCATGAAGTGACAGGTGGCGGCGAAGTGACGGCGCGCCTCGGCTATGCCCATCGCGATGCGGCCTGGTCGAACGATGCCAACACCGGCCTGCTGAGCAAGGCAGACATGGTCGACGCGAACCTCTCCGTAGAGACGGCCGGTCGCAGGTGGAAGTTCTCGGTCTACGGCACCAACCTGCTGAACGACCAGACCGAGGGCAACGTCTCGAGCCTCCCGTTCTTTGCCGGATCGACCTTCGCGTCGATCAACAAGGGACGTGTCGTCGGGGCCGAAGTTCTGTTCCGCTACTGACCTGCCGACGCGGGGCCTCCCTCCCTTGGCCCCGCGTCACCTCCCCCGATACAACCAGACACCCGGAAAGCTTACGACCATGACGGCAATCGAGGACCGCCCTTCCCCCGCAGACCAGACCATGATCGTGGACGCCCTGGTTGTCGGGGCGGGCTTTGGCGGGATGTATGCCATCCATCGCCTGCGCGGGATGGGCCTTTCGATCATCGGCGTGGAAGCGGGCGGCGACGTTGGTGGTGTATGGTACTGGAACCGCTACCCCGGCGCGCGTTGTGACCTGATGTGCGTCGACTACAGTTACGGCTTTTCTGACGAGATCCAGCAGGAATGGACGTGGAGCGAGCAGTTCGCAGCGCAGCCGGAGATCCTCGCCTATGCCAATTTCGTCGCGGACAAGCTGGACCTGCGCAAGCATTTCCACTTCGACACCCGCGTCGATAGCGCGACCTGGGATGAGGCTGCGGGCCGCTGGATCGCCACAACCGATCGCGGCCACCGCATCGAGGCGACCTACTGCGTGATGGCCACCGGTCCGCTGTCGATCCCCAAGGACCCCGAGTTCCCAGGCCTCGCCGACTTCAAGGGAGAGCTGCTGCGCGCGGCCAAGTGGCCGCATGAGCCAGTCAGCTTCAAGGGCAAGCGCGTCGGCCTGGTCGGCACCGGATCGACCGGCATCCAGATCGTGCCGGTCGTTGCCGACGAAGCGGCGGAACTTCACGTGTTCCAGCGCACCCCCAGCTTCACCATGCCAATGCGCAACAGCAGGCTGGAGCCAGATTACGTCGCCGAACTGAAGCGCAATTACCAGGCGATCCGCGCGGTCGCGCGCGCAAGCCACCTTGGCGGCGTGCGCCCCGTTACCTCGCGCCCGTTCTTCTCGATCACGCCATCGCAGCGCCAGCGCGTGATGGAAGACGCATGGTCGCGCAGCGGGCTCGACTTCCTTGGCATGTTCTCGGACCTCCTTACGAATCCCGAGGCAAACGAGCAGGTCGCCGAATTCGTCCGTCGAAAGATCGGCGAGACGGTCAATGACCCGATCACCGCAGAGAAGCTCAAGCCGCGCGGATATCCGATCTTCGCTCGACGCCCTTGCCTGGACACGAACTACTACGAGACGTTCAACCTTCCCCACGTCCACCTGCAGGACTGTCTCGAACATCCTATCGAGCGCGTGACCGAAAAGGGCATCCTGACCACCGCAGGTGAGGTCGAACTCGACACTTTGATCCTCGCCACCGGATATGATGGCTTGTCAGGCGCGCTGATGGCATTCGAGGTCAAGGGCCGGGACGGACACAACGTTCGCGAGAAGTGGGCGGGCGGCGCGCGTTCTTACCTGGGCCTGATGATGCATGGCTTCCCCAACCTGTTCATGGTCTGCGGCCCCAATGGCCCCGCCGCGCTTGCCAACATCGTCACGCTTGACGAGCAGAACGTGAACTGGATCTGCGACCTGATCGACCACATGCGCGAGCATGGCATCGGCACTGTGGAGCCGACGCTGGAGGCAGAGGACGCATGGATGGAGCAGGTGTTCGCCCTGGCCGAGCTGACGCTCGTCTCCAAGGCGAACACCTGGTACACCGGCACCAACGTCGACGGAAAACCGCGTGGCCTGATCATGTATACCGGCGGCTTCTTCCGATATAACGAGACCTGCACCGCTGTCGCGCAGTCCGGCTACAGCACGCTCACCTTCGGTCGCGAGTTGGCCAGCGCAAGGTAAAGCAGGAGGGGCGCCCTGGTTAGGGCGCCCCTCCTGCTTCCAATTTGCGTTCCTGCTACCTCAGGCTGCATTCAGCAGGGCTTCGTGCTCCCGTGCGTCCTCCTGCTCCTGACGCGCCTTGAAGGCCGAGATGGCCTCGCTCATCACATCGAGAATGTCCTGCTTTGCGCGGGAGATGCGATCGACCATGCCGCCAACGCCAATGGCGAGCGGAATTCCGTAGAGGTTCTCGTCCAGCGGCATGGCGATCGAGGACAACTGCGGCGTGGGCCGTTTCGGCACATAGGCATGACCGACCTGGCGGGTCCAGCGCACCTCGCGCATCAGATCTTCGAACTGCGGCAGCGTCTCGCCGCCAAGGCCGTAATGGCAGGAGTATCGGTAGATCTTGTCGATCTCGCGCTGACGCATCCGGCTCATCAAAGCCAGGCCCGACGAGGAATCGACCATCAACCGCATCGTGCCTTCGTTCGGCGCCATCTTGAATTCATGGCCGGGCGTCTTGAGGATGATGTACTGGATATAGAGGTCGTTCTGGGCGACCAGGCCGACCGTCTCGTCGGTTCGGCGCTGTATCTCGTCGACAAGGCTTACCAGCCCACCTTCGCGGTTTATCATGCTCGGCAACCAGCTTCCCAGCGCCGTCACCCGCATCGTCGGCAGGTAGGTCATGTTCGCGCGATTGTAGTTGAGATAGCCCATCAGGACCATGCTCTTGAGCAGGTTCGTCGCGCTCGACTGCGGGTAGTTGAGAGCCTTGTAGATCTCGTTCAACCTGAGCGGGCGCCGTTCGTCCATGAAGAGCTCAAGGACCTCCAGCGTCCGCGACGCGGACTTCACCTTTGTCCTTTGCATCGCTTCTCCCTTCCCGGCTGCTTCAGTGTCAGCCGTCGTGCCGGGAGTGTAAGGCCAGCAAGCGCGGCGACAAAGCCTTGGCCAGCCTATCACAGATGTGATGCAGAGTTGCGGGTGCTCGGTCAGCCCCCGGTTCGGCGCTCGAAAAAGTCGACGGCGGCGTGAGCAGCCTTGTCATAGGCTTCGCGCAAGGCATCAGAACCGGCAAAGTCACCGGCTCTTTGGCCGGCCATGTAAGCCGCGTAGTTTCCAAAGGCGCGTTGGCACAGAACATCGCGCTCGGCATCCCGGTCGCCGCTGGCCAGGCGAAAGGTACGGTAGTTTTCCCATCCGTACCCCACGCAGGCCGGATGCTGGTCAAGCCAGTCAAGCCGCCCGCCATGTTCGGCGGCAATGCGTTCTGCAGCGCGCTTGGAGACCGGAGGCGCCGAAGACGCGGAGAATGCACCAAGCTTGTTCTCGCGTTCCAGATCATCCGCCTGGCGCCGCATGTCGGCAATGTCGCTTGCGGGAAGCTGCCCCTCCATCCGGTCCGCCGTCAACCGCAACTGGCGGACGACTTCAGCCATCGCCGCGCCGTTGTCCTGCGCGAAGAGCGGGCTGCCAGTCAGCGCGGCAAGCGCGCAGAACATCGTAAGAAGTCGTTTCAATGCCTTGTCCCCGTTTTCAGGCCGTCAGGCTGTGACCAGACGAATGGCGGCAACCTTTTCCCAGATGCGCTCAGGGTGCGGAACCGAAAGACTGAACACATCCTCCAGCACCTGCGCAAGGTGATCCGCGCCATCGATGTTCTCTTGCTGGACACCCAGGGCGGTTACACGGCGCAGTCGATCATTTTGCAACGCGACATAGCCATCCACAGTGTGACGATACACCGCCAGGGCATTGGTGAAGGGCGAGGCCGGTTCACGCATGAGCCACGCCTGCATCGCGGACAGCGCGGCCTCGTCGCTGTGATCAGGCTTGAAATCGACAGTACGGGCGGTGCCATGGGCATGGTTATGAAGGCGGAGCCAACCGTCGTCCGCAGCCTTGATGGAGAAGTCGAAGCCACGTTGACGGATCGGCCCGACGCCGATCGGCACCGGCTCGAACAAAGCATCCGCCACGCCGACTTCAGCCAGGTAGGGACGATCCAGGTCGACCCGCAACGTCAGGTGGTTGCCTATGGCGGCATCGCCCAGAACCGGCCGGTCGACACAGCCGCAAAGCCGCGTCACGCGGAAGCCGAGCGCCGAAAGCGCCGCTCCGAAGAGGCCGTTCATCTCGTAACACCAGCCGCCGCGACCTTGTTCGATGATCTTGGCGAAAGCAGCGGACGGCGCGACGGATGACGGCCAGTCCATGAACGCATCGATAGCCTCCCACGTGATCCCCAACAGGTGGGCGCGGTGAAGCCTCGCCAGACCATGAAGATCGAGCGAGACTTCGCCTTCAATGCCGATCTTGGCGAGGTATGCGGCAAGTTGCGTCTCGTTCAGCGTCATTTCGTCGTCCTCGATGAGGGGATTTGCCATGGCGTTGTTTCCGTTCTCCGGATGACCGGCGTGCCCCATTGCGGAATGCAGCGGCTCGTCGGTCGCGTCACATCGACACGCTCAATAGACGGTACGAAACGGCCGCGTTCCTAAATGATTGCGAAAAGCATGGGCGATTTCCTAAAACCTCCCTAAACGCCAGGTGTTTGGGGGAACGCATCGTGCGGCTTGACGACGGCCTGTTTGAATTCCTGCACCGCCCGCTGATGTGCATCATTGCGGGCGTGGACCGACAGGGTCGTCCATCGGCCGGGCGCGGAATAGGTCTTCACGTGCCGGACGATCGGGAGACGATGGACGTGATCTTTTCGGCGTGGCAGTGGCCGCAACTGGAAGCCGCGATTGGCGAGACCGCCCGGCTGGCCGTCACGTTCGTGAGCCCCGCCGACTACGTGACGTTCCAGATCAAGGGGCCTGCCAGGCTGCGCGATGCCGAAGACGACGACCTCGCCCGGTCGGACAAGTTCATTGCCGATGCCACCGGGGCACTCGTTTCGCTTGGGGTGCCTGCCGAAATCATTCCGCCATGGCTGACCACTCGCGGGGCGAAAGTGGCACGGCTCGACATCAGTGAAATCTACGTCCAGACGCCCGGGCCACAGGCCGGCCTACTGGCCAGCATGAGGCAGCCATGAAACTGCGCCTCGCCGACCTGGCTCCTTGCTTCGAGGGAGTGATTCCTTCGATCATCGCGACCGCAGCGGCCGACGGGACGCCGAACGTTTCCTACCTGTCCCACGTCGTCCGGGTCGATGACGAGCATGTCGCGCTGTCGAACCAGTTCTTCGCCAAGACCGCCGCGAACATCCGAGCTAATCCCCATGTTACGCTGATCCTCGTCGATTGTTTTTCCGGGGAACAGTACCTGCTCGACATCCGGTTCGTGCGGTCACTCGACACTGGGCCATTGTTCGAGAAGATCTCGATTCAACTCAAGGCAAGCAGCGCGCAGATCGGCATGTCCGAGATCATGCGGCTAAGGAGTGCCGACGTATTCAGGGTGGAAGCGATCGAGAGGGTTCCCTGTCCGGTTGACACCGGCCCGGCACAGGTGCCCCGCCCGCCGGTAAGCCTTCCCGCGCTTGCGGACGGCTGCCGGGCCATCGAAAATCTGGCGGAGGTGGAAGATATCATCGACTGCCTGCTCGACCGCGTTGTCGGCCTGCTTGGCTATTCGCACGCGCTCGTTCTTGTCCCCGATCCGGGCCGCGACAGCTTCGTCACGACGGGCAGCACAGGCTACGACCCCTCCGGGATCGGCTCCGAGGTCAAAGGCAGCGAGGGCATGATCGGTACGGCGGCCGCAAGCGGACGCACGATCAAGGTTAGCGACATGAGCCGCGTGCGTCGCTTTGCCGAAGCAATCGATGCCGACGCAGGGCTGTCCGAAAACACGTCGCGCGTGATCGACTTTCCCGGACTTGCCGGCGTCATGAGCCAGATCGCCGTGCCGATGGTTACGCGGGGCGAAACGATCGGCATCCTCTTCGTCGAAAGCCCGGAGCGCATGGCGTTTCACGACGATGACGAGGCAGCGCTGGAATTGCTATGCGCTGCGGCTGCGCGTGCGATCGCGGCAGGTGAAAGCATTGCGTCAAGGGACGATGATGCTTTGCCAGGCGCCGCGCGATCGCTGCCTGTAGCGAATGGCGGCGCGATCCGCGTCACGCATCACCGCCTCGACGACAGTATCTTCGTGGACGGCAACTATATCGTGAAGGGGATCGCGGGCGCGGTGTTGCGCCGTATCATCGAATGGCACCTCGTTGACGGCAGGAACACGTTCTGCAACCGCGAACTGCGGCTCGCGCTCGCCGCGCGGATGCCCGATATCAAGGACAATCTGGAAACGCGCCTGTTGCTGCTTCGCCGCCGGCTCGAAGAGAAGCAAGCGCCGATCCAGATCGTCAGGACAGGTCGAGGAAGGCTGAGCCTTGAGGCGAAGGGGCCGCTGCTCCTCGCAGCGGCCCAGGATTGATAAGGTCGTCGCCGCACGCAGGACGAGCGGCCGACGGCCACTCAGGCAACCGTCGCCATGAGCGGGTCGCTAACCCCGTCGATACCGCGCTCGATGCGTCCGGCCGCACGAATGGCGACTCCTGCCGTCGTGATGGTGAAATCGTACCAGTCCTGGCTTCGCTCCGCATTCCAGACGGCACGCGTGGTTCCGCCGGCGGGGACTACGACCTGACGTGTTTGAGCGAACCCGTAGGCATCGTCGCCTAGCGTGACCGCGACGCTTTCTCCGCCCGGGTTGGAGAATGCAAGATCAAGCCTGGCCTGCCGGGCGGATGTGCGGATGCGCACGCCGGGCACTTCACCTGCCGTCGCCGCCTTCTTCATGAAGTGGCGCAGGAAACCGTTCGGGCCAAGCACCCACAGGTCGAAACCGGCGTCACCGCCGAACTGCCAGACGTCTTCTAGCTGCTTGCCCGCCTCGACCGTGTAGCGCCGGGGGATGCGGTCGAGATGCTGGCGGTCATAGACATGGAAGACCGCGCCTACGCTGCCGCTGTTGACGAAGGCCAACGTGACGCGCCCTGCCTCGATGCTGGCATCCACCTCGAGACGATAGGGCAGCGCGCGGGAGCGGCGCAAACCCTGCTCCTGGAAAAGGCCCTGCGGTTCACGCGGCGGCAGCAGACGGGCTTGCTGCTGGTGGCGTGAGATCGTCGCCACGGAGTTCGACACGTCCGGCAGTTCGGGAAAGCGGGCGTCTCCGTCCCTCGAGAAATCGAAGCAGGAGGTCATGTCGCCGCACACTGCGCGGTGCCATGGGCTGATCGCGGGAACAGTGATCCCGAAGCGCTTTTCGAGGAACTGGCCGACCGAGGTATGATCGAACACCTCGCTGTTGACCCAGCCGCCCTTGCTCCACGGAGAAACCACGTACATCGGCACGCGCGGACCGAGGCCGAACGGCCGCAGATGGCCTGAAATCACATCGTCGCGAGAGGTGTGACGGTCTTCGTTGTCATCGAAGTAGTGTCCATCGAGCCTGAGGGTCGCCTTGCCCGCCAGAGTACCATCGGCGTTGTAGGACGGCGGCGCAGCGGGCGGCAGGTGATCAAACAGGCCGTCGTTCTCGTCGAAGGTCTGGAAGAATACGGTCCCGCTCCACACTTCGGGGTTGGCAGAAAGCGCATCGAGGACGCGTGCGGTAAACTCAGCTCCCTCGATAGGCGACGAGGAGGAAGGGTGTTCCGACCAGGGTTTGGGCGGCAGCACCCACGAGACAGCCGGCAGGGTGCCCTGCTGCACGTCGCGGGCAAGCTGCTCGAGCGAATGGTGGCGCATGCCCTTTTCATAGAGCGGTTCGCCCGGGCGGGACTTGCGGAAGCCCTCGAAGGCAAGGCCACCGTGCATCGCGCCTGTCCAGTTGTCGTTGGGGTCCTGGTAGATCCGCCAATCGACGCCTGCATCTTCGAGGACTTCGGGAATGGTTTTCCACATCAGCGCATTGGAGGCGTAGGTGTAGCCCGGCTCGGGCAGGGCACCCTTGATCCAGCAGCGCAGATTGTCGGGCTCGCTGCGGTCGGCACGCGAATTGATGCCCTGCGCGCACAGCTCGGGATCGAAGCCTGCCCCGGACCAGAAGACAATGCGGTTCGGGTCCGTTCCGCTGGTCACCGAGCAGTGATAGGCGTCGCAGATGGTGAAAGCCTCGGCCAAGGCGAACTGGAAGGGAATATCCTCCCGGCGGTAGTAGCCCATCGAATAGTCGGTCTTGAATTTGGGCCAGAGGCCGAACTTGCCCTGGTTCCAAGCAGCCTGCGCATCGGCGAAGCTATGCGGGGTGCCTGGCACCTTCAGCGCATTGGTGGTCCTGGTATCGAGGTGGAATGGCGGCAAGTGACGCGCCCCATTGTGCTGCCACCAGACGGATCGCCCCCCCTCCATGGGCACTGGATGGCGATCACCGAAGCCGCGCACGCCTTTCAGCGTTCCGAAGTAGTGATCGAACGAGCGATTTTCCTGCATCAGGATGACGACGTGCCGCACGTCCTGGATCGTACCTGTGGTCCGGCGCGCGGGCACGGCGAGCGCCCGCGCGATGCTGGCCGGAAGGGTCCCTGCAACCCCGCCGATTGCGGCGGATTTCAGGAAATCGCGTCTTGTGTTGGACATCGTGGTACTACTCCTGCGATGGATCAAGAAGACTGGCGGCGGCGCAGATGCGCGGCGAATTCGTCGAGCAGCGCAACGACGGCGAAGATGGCGAGGACGATCGTGGCGGCATGGCCGTAATCGTACATGTCGATACGCCCCTTCAGCTCCTGGCCGATGCCGCCGGCACCGACGATCCCGATCACGGTCGCCATGCGCACGTTGCGATCGAGGATATAGAGCGTGGAGGAAGCGAGGTTGGCACGGACCTGAGGCAGCACGGCGATCCGGAACACCGCGAACCTTCCCGCGCCCGACGCCCGCAGCGCCTCGACGGGGCGCTGGTCTGCGTCATCGAAGGCATCCGCATGGAAGCGCCCGATGAAGCCCGCCGCATGAATGCCCAGCGCGAAGACACCGGCTGGCGGTCCAAAACCCAGCAGGCCCACCAGAATGAGCGCGACCAGCAATTCGGGAAGCGCCCGCAGCCCCGCGCAAACCATCCTCGCCAGCATCCTCACCGGCCTGGGCAAGCTAAAGGCGCGAGCGCGCAGCAAGGCGAGCGGAAACCCGACCAGCACCGCGAGCAGCGTTCCCCACAGGGCGATCTCGATCGTCTCGATCATACGCAACGCC
This sequence comes from Novosphingobium aromaticivorans DSM 12444, assembly GCF_000013325.1. GTDB lineage: Bacteria > Pseudomonadota > Alphaproteobacteria > Sphingomonadales > Sphingomonadaceae > Novosphingobium > Novosphingobium aromaticivorans. The sequence continues at coordinate 1,606,461 of NC_007794.1, read as the reverse complement.
ACCTCAGCGAGATAGCCAAACGGGGATACGAGCCATGTGCGCCGAACTTCCCGCTCCACGGGCTGGAGCGTTTCAGGGTCGAGCTGGCGTTCGCGGATAGTTTGAGTCTCTATACGGGCGAACGGTGGAAGCCGGGCGGGATCGCGATCGGGCAGATCCGCCACTGCAGCGCGCGTTTCGACCTGTGGCGGCCTGAACCCTTGTAAGCCGGCCTGTGCCCCGCCCCCCGGATGACTTGCCGACGCGAATGCAACAATCCGGCCTAGGTCCATGCGCGGGGCGCTGAACGCAGCAAAGATCAGGAGCGAAAGCATCACCACAAGACGCCGCGAAATGGGGCGGGCGTTCGCGCTAGAGGTCATGCCGCGTCTCTTCCGACGGAACCGTCGGCCGAGACGATGCGGCCCTTCTGAAGATGAATGATCCTTTGGGCGAATGACGCCGCAAGGTCGGGCTGGTGCAGCGCGCACACCACGGTTGCGCCTGTCTCGCGCGCGACGCTGGAGATTGCTCGGAGTGCCCGCAGTGCCGTTGGCGGGTCAAGGCTGGCCACGGGCTCATCCGCCAAAATCAGGCGCGGGCCGCCGATCAGGGCACGTGCGATGCCCACCCGCTGTGCCTGGCCTCCAGAAAGTGAATCCAGCCGCCGCGACAGGAAGGATTCATCGAGGCCGAGCAGGTCGAGCAAATACCCCGCCCGCTCGACCAGATCGGTCGGATAGCGATCCGTCAGCACGCGCCAGAGGGGCAGTGTCGCCGCCGCACCGGCCAGGACGTTGGCGAGGACCGACGATTGCCGGACCAGACGATGATCCTGGTAGACCTGTCCGATCATTGGGCGCAATCCGGGCAAGGTCTGCGGAAGAAGCAGGGTGCCGCCGAGCAGTATCCGCCCCTGACAGGCCATGGCTCGCCCGCCGATTGCCGCAAGCAGACTGGATTTTCCGGAACCGGAGGCTCCCATGATCGCGCAAATCGATCCTTCGCCAAGTTCAAGGGACACACGATCGAGCGCGACAGTGCCGTTGGCGTGACGCAGGGTCATTGCGGCAACGCTGATGGACAGGCCTGCACGGCTCATCTGTCTGTCCGCCGGAGAATTGCCGCGACGCGTTCGCCGGTCACGGGAGCAAGCCTGACTGCCAGATCGTCGAAGGCCCTTTCGTTGACGTGCGCGGTGTAGCGATCCAGTTGTCTCCCCGCATAACCAGGCAGGTGCCGGCGGCCTTTCTCCAGCTTCGCAAAACCATCACGCAGCCGGCGGCGGCGGTCCGGCGCTAAGCGGGTGCTTACGGTGAACGGCGGATAGGGCATCGGTTCGCTGCGAGCGAGAACACGGACCGAATCCAGGCCGGGCAAGCCCGCCTGCAAGGCTCGATCGAACGAGTCGAACGACATGGCCACCGCATCGACCCGGGCGGAAGCAAGCGCGGCAAGATTGTTGGGATGGCTACCCGTCAGCCGCGCTTCAGCCAGATCATGCGCCGGATCGATCCCCGCATCGAGCAGCATGGCCACCGGCATTATGAAGGACGAGGTCGAATTGATGTCGCCGAACGCCATGCGGCTGCCGCGCAAGTCGGCAATAGTGCGATAGGGCGCGTCCTTGCGCACGAAGATGCCCGAATAGTACTGCGCACGCCCATCGCGCACGCCCGTCGCCAGCAGATCCGCGCAATGCCGGCCGTGAGCCTGTAGGTAGGTTGCAGGTCCGACGAACGCCAAATCAGCGGTGCCGTTGCAGAGGGCTTCGACCGCAGCACTGTAAGATTGGGTCACGTTGAGTTCGAAGCGCATTCCGGTCGATTCCGTGAGGGCGGCGAAAAGAGGCTTGAAGTCGGCCAGGGTGCCACTTGCCGTGCCACCGTCGGCGGGAATGAAAACGACCCTGACGGGCTGCTCGAAATCACGAGAGGCGAAGGGCGGATCGAGCTGGAGCAAGTGGAAGCCGGCGACGAGCGCCATCCCGATGAAAAGCCAGCGGACCAATCGTCGCCACAGGTCTCGAGAGGTTCCGTTCCGTGCCATGTCACCGCCACGGCCGCAGCTACGCCTCTCCTGTGACAGTCAGGTGACCCGGCTGTAGTCGGGCGCCGACCCTTTTTGCAGGTCGGCGCCCTCCCGGTCAGAACGCGGTCGTGTAACTCACGTACACCGCGCGCGGCTTGCCCTCGAAAGGGTATCCGTAGAAGTAGTTCGGGCTCGTCGTGGTGATTTCGCCGCGAACGAACGCGGAGCTGAAGCGCTGGTTTCCGTAACCGTAGCGTTCGGCGTACTTCTCGTTGAAGATGTTGACCACGCGCACCTGGAAGCGGTGCTGGCGGTCCTCCCCCGCCCACCAGCCAAGCGAGCCGTTGACGACGAGATAATTGCCGAAATTGTGGCGCAGGCTGTTGTTCAGACCGCCCGTCGCGTATTCCGGCCCCTGGTAGCGCGGGAACAGGTTCACGTGCCAGCGCTGGTCGGGCGAATTCCACGCCAGCGTTCCCTGGATCATGTATTCCGGCGTTTCGTTGATCTGCAGCGTCGAACCCTTGAGATGCGCCTTCTGCCGAGTGAAGCCGGCATTGATCGACCACTGTTCGCCGATCGCCAGGTTGAAGTCTGCCGTGATGCCGCGGATCTGCGTCAGTGCAGTGTTGTTGAAATAGGTGTTCGGGGTAAGACCCGACGTTCCCTGGATGCGATTGGTGATGTCGGTGCGGAAAACACCGATCTCGGCGCTGACGTTGAGCGAACCCGACGTCTTCTGGAAGCCGATCGCGCCGTTGTAGGTCTCGGTCGATTCCGGCTTGAGGTTCGGGTTGCCGACCGTGGTGGCACTGTCGGCAAAGAGTTCGTTCGTCTTGGGCAGGCTGTAGGACGTGCCGCCGTTGGCGCGAACATAGAAGTCGCCCATTGGCTGGCGCACGCCGAACTTCCAGATGAACTTGCTGTCGAACGCGTTGGAGAAGTCCAAGCGACCCGCCAGGCTGATGTTGGTGGTTGGGCTGAACGGCAGATGCGGACGCAGGTCGAGGTACAGGCCCGTCGTCCGGTTCCATTCGTTGCTGATCTTGAAGACGGGGTCTGAATCGTTGCGATACGATACCATCTGAACGCCGGCGACGGCTTCGCCGACGCCCTGAAGGGTCAACGTATTGCGGAAATTGAAGCCCCATTCCATGAAGCCCGACACCTTGGATTCGGCGCCATAGCCCTTGTACTGATAGGCGATGGAGCGGCCCGTCGCGGTCCCGAACGGAATATCCTTGCCGGTCTGGGTATCCACGCAGCCTGCCTTCACCCGGCAAATCTCGGCAAAGGTTTCGGTGTTGTTCAGCTTCGGATTGCTCCAGTAGGCGTCAAGCTGTGATGCCAGGGCATCGGACCACTTGTGAATGATGCTGGCATCGATGATCGGATAGCGCACGCGGTTGGGCGAATATGTCTCGTTGTCCGGAAACGCGTCGAAGAATTCGATCTGCGTGTACTGGGCGTTGAGGTTGACCTCGGTGGCGTCGCTGGGCTTGAAACGATACTTCAGGCCAACATTGTTGCGGTTGAGAGGGTACTTCTGCACGCCACCGGCGAGGCGCACGTTGTCGACGAAATCGGCAGGGTTGAAGATGCGTGGGCCGTCGGTGTTCTGGCTGCTTCCATAGACCATCACGCTGTGCGCGCCGCCCTCGCCGTCGAGAGCCATGCGCGCATTGCCCCAGAGTTCGCGCGAGTTGAACGAGCCATAGCTTGCGCCCAGTTCGACGCGATTGGTGCCGTCGGGACGCTTGGTGCGGATGCTGACCACACCAATGCCGCCGTTCGAACCGAAGAACAGGCTGTTGCCACCCCGGAACACTTCGACGGCCTCTATCATGTGCGGGTCGATCGTCGTCGTGCCCCAGATTTCCTCGAGCGCCGGGCCACGGTCGTAGAGCGGCACGCCATCAAGGACGACAAGCGTGTCGCGGTCACCGCCGCCGTCGAGGCGGATCGTGTATTCGCCTTCATCCGGCGAATAGCCGACGTTGGCGCCCTTGATCAGGAACTGGGCGAGTTCGGCGAAGTTCGATGCACCGCTTGCGGCGATCTGCTCCGCACCGACGACCTGGACATAGTTGCCATAGACAGCCGCCTGTTCAGCCTGCGGCGTGACCTTCTCGCGCTGGCCGGTGACGACAATCCCCGAGCGAGCCGCGTCAGCGTCGGCCTCTGCCTCGACCGGAGCGTTGCCCTGATCTTCGGCCGCATGGGCCAAAACCGGGAGCGAGCTCCCTGCTAGCATCAAGCCCGCCAAAGCGAACCGTTTAATGGACGTCCTGAACATGTGTGTTCCCCGTTGCTATTCTGCGTTGCGCACAGCGCCGAGCTGTCGGAATCAGACGGCATGCTGCATGTGCGAACGGGGAGCTAAGCGCGCTGCGTGACAGCTTTGTGAATTAAACTCAGTTTTTGATCTTATAAAATTGAGACAAAGACAGTAACAGTTTCACACCGTTGAAAAGATGTTAGGGAAGCGGAGGAGTATTCTTCCGAGTCACGAGGTTCTGCCCTCCACCATGCCTTCCAGCCCACAATCTTCCGTCACGGAAACTGCGCACCTGCCAGTTGAGAACGCGCTGACGCGGATACGCTCGGCCCTGCCGCAAATGTCCAAGACTGCCGCGAAGATCGCAGCCTACGTGGTCGAACATCCGGCTGACGTCGTGGGCATGTCGATCACCGATCTCGCCGCGCTTGTGGATGCCAGCGAAGGGAGCGTGATCAACTTTTGTCGCAGCATTGGACTAGGCGGGTTCCAGCACCTGAAATTGAGCCTGGCTCAGGAAATCGTCCAACCCGTACACTTCATCCATGAGGACCTGGAACGCGAGGATTCCACTGAGACGGTCTGCCGAAAGGTGTTCCATTCCGGCATCCAGGCCTTGCGGGATTCGCTGTCCGTCCTAGACCCGAAGGCCATGGCGGCCGCAGTCGACATCATCCGCGCTGCACGGCGCGTGGAAATCTACGGTATCGGGTCGAGCGCGCCGATTGCCGAAGACGCCCACTACCGGCTCCTTCGCATCGGCCTGGACGCCCGCGTGGTGATCGACAGCCATGTCCAGGCGATCTCAGCCTCCCGCTGCGACAAGGATGTAGCCGTGCTGACAATTTCGCACAGCGGGTCCACGAACGAAACCGTGGCCGCGACGCGGCTCGCCCACGAGGCCGGGGCGCGAACCATCGTCATCACCAATTTCGGGCGGTCGCCGATTCAGGCCTATGCCGACGTCGTGCTGTTCACCATGGCGCGCGAGACCCGTTTCCGAACCGAAGCGATGACCAGCCGCATCGCGCAGCTCTGTGTGATCGACGCGCTGATCGCGGCGCTGGCGCTGGCTGACTACGATCGCTCTACAGACGTTCTCAAGCAGACGTTCGACGTACTTTCGATCAAGCGTTTCTGACGTCGACCTCGATCCGGACAATCCCCGCGGCGGACGGAAAGCCCCGGCTTTCGAAACCATTGGAATTGCGGGGTGGCAGTGAGAGTCTGCCACCCCGCCGCCCGCCCTCGGGCAGGCCCTGCTCAGGTCATCCAACCATCAGGCGGGCTGGTATTCGGTGGCCTTTTCCTTCCGCACGGTACGGCTCTGGCGACCGTCGATGCCGACCGGCACTTCACCTGCAATAGTAGCGCGGCGCAGGGTGCGACGCTGCAGACCAAAGTCGGCGACGGCACGGTGCTGGGTCGACTGGTTGTCCCAGAACGCCACATCACCCGGCTGCCAGCGCCAGCGCACGACGTTTTCGGGCCGGGTGATGTGATCCTGCAGGATCTGGAACAGGCGCGAGGAGTCCGCCTGGTTGAGCCCGACGAATTGCTTCACGAAATGACCCAGCAGCAGGCTGCGCTGGCCCGAGACGGGGTGGACGCGGACCACGGGGTGCTCGGTCTCGTAGACGGTCGATGCGAACACGCTCTTGTGGAAGTTCACGCGCTCGCGCTCGGTCTCGTCGCCCTTGGGTGCATTGAGGACGGCGGCGTAGTCGTAAAGGTTGGTGTGGACCGCCCAAAGGTTGTTCACCAGTTGGCGAAGGGATTCCGGTAGGCTTTCGTAGGCGGTTTCACCATTCGCCCAGACGGTATCCCCGCCCGCTTCAGGAACAGTGATCGCGCGTAGGATCGAGCCCTTGGGATAGGAATCGACGAAGGTCACGTCGGTGTGCCAGCTCGAGGCCGCGTAGCCTTCCTTGCTGTCGAGTTCGAGCAGATAGCGCGAACCTTCCGCGACCGGCACGGTTGGATGTGCGACCGGCTCTCCGAACAACGAGGCGAAGCCTTCATGTCGTGCATCGTCAAGGTCCTTCTGGCCGCGGAAGAACACGACCTTGTGGCGCACGACGGCATCCTTGATCGCCTGGACGGTCCCGGCATCAAGATCGCCGGACAGCGTCACGCCGCGGATTTCCGCACCGATGGTTCCTGTGACCGGAACGATGTCGAGAGGAGAGTTGGGGTCCTTGGCATTGGCATAAGTGGTGATGGCAGTCATGGATTTGCTCCTTCGTGTTGAGCTTCAGGGAGTTATTCGGCCGGCTGGAGCGCAGGATCGGCTGCGGTATCGAGGTGGCGGCGAATGGCGTCGTGCTGCTGGGCGTCGAGCGAAAAACCCGAGATGGCGGCAGCGGAAATGGCATGGGCAAGCGCCGGGCCGAGCGCGAAGACGAGCAGGAGGCCGTTCAGCGCCTGGGGCGCGTTGGTTGCGGACTGCGGATCGAAGCCGAACCATGCGATGAGTGGCAGGGCAATCCCGGCGGCAAGCGCGCCGCCGATCTTGTCGGCAAGGCCGAAGACCGAATAGTAGAGCCCTGCCCGCTCCTCCCCGGTATCCGCACGGTGCTTGTCAGCAACGTCGGCAACCATCGAACGCAGCATGATGTTGCCGGAACCCTGCGTCAGCCCTTGGGCGAAGGCCAGCACCAGCACCAGCCAGAACCGTTCGGGCGTAGTCAGCACCAGACCGAGATTGATGAGCGACTGGAGGACTTCGGCAAGAATAGCGGCATCGCGCTTTCCGAGCTTGACGCCGATCCGCTGCCAGATCGGTGCGGAGAGCATGCCGAAGGCATACTGGAACAGAAACAGTCCGGCTGCCCACTCGGGCCGTCCGAGGTAGAACGTGACGTAGAACAGAAGCAGCGCAGTACGGATGCCCTGCCCCGCCCGCACGGCGGCATCCGAGGCGAGCACACGCAGCAGCAGGGAATTGCAGAGGATGGATTGCAGCGCTGCCCGGGGCGACAGCGGCGTGCGCAGCACCGCCCCATCGAAGGCGATGGACGCCGGCTCCTCGCGCGTGGTCAGCGTGAGCCAGAGCGCTGGCACCGCACTTGCAACAACCAGCGCGCCGAACAGGGTAAGTTGCAACCGGCCGTCGCCAGGCTGTACCTTCTGTGCGATCGCAGCCAGCCCGAGCGCGGCGACCAGCGCAACGGACTGAAGCAGCGTGAAAGTGGAAGCGGCGCGGGTCCGGTCGTGATAGCCCGCCGCCACCTCACCGCTCCAAGCCAGAAGCGGCGTCGAGATCAGCGACAGGCCGGTATAGTAGGCGGCAAGTCCCGCCAGCAGCCAGGCTGTTCCCGCGCCATCGGACGGAAAGAACAGCAAAGCCCCCCCGCCAAGGAACAGCACGCCCCCACCGGCGATCCAGGGACGTCGGCGACCGAAGCGGCTCCGCGTCCTGTCGCTCAGTGCACCAACGACGGGGTCGAGCACGCTGTTGAGCAATTGGCCCGCGAGGTAGAGCGTACCCACAAGCGCCAGCGAGAGGCCGAAATCGCGCGAATAGATCGCCGGCAGCCAGGCTGCCACGGGTTGCGCGGCAGCAGTCACCGGAAGGTAGATCGCGCCGAGACGGAAAAAGCGAGCGTTCGACGAGGTGTTGCGGACGGCGGTCATGTCAGCGCACTCACAGCCGGGTCCGCAGCGTGACACCGTACGTGCGCGGCTCGCCCACCTGGGCAGAGACCACGCCGGTGTTCGCGGCGGAAAGATTGAGGAAGTAGTCCTTGTCGAACAGGTTGCGTGCCCAGACCGAAAGGTCCCACAGGCCGTCGTCAGTCTTCAGCCCAAGGCGCACGTTAGCGATGCCGAACCCCGGCACCTGCGCCCAGATCGAATTCGTTGCCGACGTGTTGAAGCTGGACCGGTGTGCATAATCGGCGTGCGCGTACACGCTCAAGGTACGTCCACCGAGATCGCCCAGCGGTGCGCTTCCATCGGTCCCTACCGACCAAGAGAACTTCGGCACACCGGAAAGAGGCTTGCCGGACAGGTCCTGGATTCCACCGAGGTTGAGGTTCTCTACCGCTTGGGGAGCATTGGCATACTGGACATATTTTGCGTCCGTGTAGCTGGCCGATACGTTGAACGACAGGTTATCGCTCGCGCGGAAAGCGAGATCTCCCTCGATGCCGCGTGAACGCACTTTCGGGATGTTGGCGATGTACTGGCGGACGTTGACCGTGTTGGGCACCTGCTCGGTGATCGCAGTCTGGTAGTCGCTGATTTCGGTCCAGAAAGCCGCAGCGTTGAACGTGGCGCGGCGGTCGAGAAACTGCGACTTCAGGCCCAGTTCGAAGGCGTCGACTTTTTCCGGCGCGACGTCGGGGCTGATACCGGTGGGAAGTGCCGTGAGGTTCAGGCCTCCCGACTTGTTGCCGCGCGAATAATTTGCATAGAGGTTCGCGTCGGGCGCGACCTTCCAGTTCAGCTGACAACGCCCGAAAGGCTGTTGTCCGTGAATCTGGTGGAGAAATTGGTGACCGGGTTGAATTGGGTGCGGATCGCGTTGATCGCGGTGACCTGCGCTGTCGTGAAGGCCGAAAGGTCGGCACCGTCGACCCAGAACTGGCTGAAAGCGCCCGACTTCTTCTCATGGCTCCAGCGCAGGCCCGTGGTCAGCGTGAGGGCGTCGGACAAGTGCCAATCGGTCTGCGCGAACAGCGCAAAGGTCCGGGTCTCGGGCGTAGAGGTGGAATTGGCCTCGAACCCGTCGAGCGCTGCATTGGCGATCGTCTGATTGACCGTCGGCAAGTTCCACAGGGCGGCGGCCGAGCCATAACGGGTGGCCCCGTAACCCTTGACGAGCTGCCAGAAGTAGTAGGCGCCCACCACGTAGTCGACCGTCCGGTTCCCCTTGGACGCCAGCCGGACCTCCTGGCTGAACTGCCGCTGGCGGTTGGCCTGCTGCGCCTTGGTCACGATAGGCAGCGAAGTGCTGTCGCCGTCGTTGGCGGGATTCCAGTCCCACCAGCGATAGGCGGTGATCGAAGTCAGCGCGGCGGCCCCGAAGTCCCAGTTGACCTCGCCCGAAACGCCATAGCCTTCCATGTTGGACTGGTAGTGGCTGTCGGCCTCACCGATCCGGTCGAAGGCCCGGAACGTCGGCAATGTATAGCCCTCAAAGCGCGCCGCTCGCACGGCGAAGTTGTTGGGGATCGTCGTGCCGTCGGCATACGTCGTGTGCAGGCCCGCAAAGACGGAGAGAACATGATACTGTTCCTGCTTTGCGTAGTCGCCGATGATCCGGACTTCGAAATCGGGATCAGGCGTGAACAGCAATTGCCCGCGCACGCTCTCGTTGCGGTAGTTCTGGGCGCGGGTGTTGGTGGTCTTGTTGAACAGGAACCCGTCGTTCCCGCTGATCGCCCCGGAAATGCGCACCGCTAGTAGATCGGGCGCGATGCCCGCCGAAGCCGAAGTGCGGATCTGGTGGAAGCCGTAGTTGCCAAGGCTTGCCTCGGCCGAAAGTTCGGGATCGAAGCTGGGCGTGCGCGACGTGATGTTGATGACGCCCGACGTCGTATTCTTGCCGAACAGCGTGCCCTGTGGGCCGCGCAGCACTTCGATACCCTGGAGGTCGACGAGGTCGAACTGCGAGAGGCCGACGCGGCCATAGTAGACGTTGTCGATATAGAACCCGACGCCGTTCTCCAGCCCATCGTTCGTCAATGCCACGTTCGAACCGAGGCCACGGATGTTGATGTTCGTGTTGCGCGGGTTGAAGCTGAAGACCTGGAGGCTGGGCACCTGCTGCTGGATCTGGCCAAGCGTGAAGTCGCCGCGCTTCTCCAGCGCATCGGCGCTGATCACGCTGACGGCGACGGGAACGTCCTGGACATTCTCGTCGCGGCGACGCGAGCCGGTCACGACGATAGCCTCGCCGCCGGCATCGGCCGCCGCTTCCGGCGCCACGTCTTCAAGCGCCGCAGGTTGAGTAGCAGCATCGGCTGCCCAAGCCGAAGCGCTGGAAAGCAGCGGCGCAAGGGCAATGCCGGAGAGTGCGAGGAGACGCTGCCTGGAGATGAAAACCTTGTTCATTCTGTTATTTCCCTGAACCCGTAAATGCTGCCGCAGCGGAGGCGCGGCCGATGGTGGTGACGCTTGGAACGGGCACGGATTCGCGCTGGGAGCCGCCGGTGGCGACGCCGCAAAGGGCAACAATCGTTTGCTGCAGTGACGCGGGATACCGTGCCAGTTCCGCGAGATCGGAACTGGTAAGCGGTCGCATGACGCACTCCTCCGGGCGTCGGTCGCGAGCGGCCGACCCGAATTGCGTTATGTCTGGAAAGCCGGATCGGTTGCCCCGTGCCCGGTCAGGGCAGCAGGAGCGTCAGCGAATGTCCGGCAGGCTGCGCGTCAGGCGCGCATCATATGGGTCTGCATCGTATCACCTCTCTGTTGGAGGGAACACGATGCCTGGCGCCGTCGCCCCAGCATCGCGCGCTTTAGCGGTTGGTAACGCGGAGCAAGCTGCTTCCCGATCAAATGCCGCGGACCAGGACCCTTGAACTGCATGGCGGCCTGATCACCTTCAAGCCATGCGGGTTAATCTCTACTTATTCAGTTGAGTCTTTTTGGTCAAGGTTTCGCGGCACAATTCATGGCGCAACGAAAACTTTCCGCCGGCAAAGCTGGACGGCTGGCCAGCCCATACACCGCGCGGCTAGTGGCGCCCCTGTCACCAGGGAGCGCCGCCGCATTTAATCAGAGGATCATCTGTGCGGCCTTTTCCGCGATCATCACGATCGTCGCATTGGGGTCCCCGGTCGTGATGCGGGGCATTACCGACCCGTCAACGACGCGAAGACCTTCCACACCCCGAACTCGCAACCCCGGATCGACCACGGCGAGTTCGTCATCACCCATCCGACAGGTGCCCACGGCCTCGTAATTGACGTTGCAGGTCTCGCGGAAGAAGCCATCGAGCGCAACGTCATCGGCAATGTCGGCGCCCGGCGTGCATTCGACGCCGCGAAAGCGGGCAAACGCAGGCTGGGCAAAGATCCGGCGAACAATGCCAACCCCGCGGCGCAGCGCATCGCGGTCGCGCCCTTCCGCCAGGTAATTCGAATCGATCAGCGGCTGATCCACCGGGTTGGCAGAGCGGAGGCGCAGCTCCCCGCGACTTTCGGGCCGGGTCAGGATAACCAGGTTGGAGAAGCCATGCTGCCGTGCAATGCCGCCACCCTCGTTGAACAGCAGCGGGATGAAATAGAACTTGAGATCGAGTTCATCGTGCCCGGGCGCGCCCGAGCGCAGATAGGCAACGACGTCGGTTCCGCTCCGGGCCAGAGGCCCCTTGCGCGCGACGAGATACTGAAGGCCCGCCAGCGCCATCCGCAACGGGTTCGTCGCTACCGAGAAGTCGGACACGGGCTCTGGGCAGGTCATCTGGACTTGCGTGCCAATGTGATCGTGGAGGTTGCGGCCCACGCCTTTCAGGTCGACCACCGTACGTATACCGAGCGGCTGAAGATGTGCGCCGTCTCCGATGCCCGACAGCATCAACAATTGCGGCGACTGGAAAGTGCCACCACAAAGGATCACTTCGCGACTGGCGTGGACCTTCTGCAGCGCCCTTCCCTGCCGATATTCCACTCCTGTTGCGCGCGCGCCCTCGAGCAAGACCCGCGTGGCATGCGCGCGAGTTCGTACAACGAGGTTGCGACGTCGCATCGCCGGTTTGAGATACGCGACAGCCGTGCTGATCCTCCGCCCGTTGCGGATTGTGTGTTCCCCCGGCCCGAAGCCCTCCGGGGCGGCACCGTTGTGGTCGTCGCTGTAGGGAAAGCCTGCTTCCTGCGCAGCCCGAAGCCAGGCCAACTGCGCCGGGTTGGTGACCGAAGCATGGGTAACGGACAAGGGACCATCCTGGCCGTGGAAGTAAGGATCGGCGCCCGGGTTGCCCTCGGCCTTGCGGAACCAGGGCAGCACGTCTTTGTATGACCAGCCATCGTTGCCGAGTTCCGCCCAGTGGTCGAATATCTCGGGACTGCCGCGGCTGTAGCACATGCCGTTGATGGAACTGCTGCCGCCCAGCACCTTGCCTCGGGCGTCGGCAAGTACGCGGCCGTTCAGGTGCTCCTGCGGCGCCGTCTGGTAGTGCCAGGCATTGCTGCCACTCTGCAACAACTGGAAGAAGCCCGCCGGCATGTGGATGAACGGACTGGTGTCGCGCCCGCCCGCCTCGAGTACCAGGACACTCACGTCGGGATCGGCCGATAGCCGGTTTGCGAGGACGCAACCGGCCGAACCGGCACCAACGATGACATAGTCGAATGCCTCATGCTTGCGCACGGCTGACCTCCCTCATGAGCGCGCCGATGACGGGGCAGGCCGGGCCGAAATCCCGGCGTGCGAGGCGTGACAAGGTCTTCATTCCAATCGCTCTCCCAAGCTGCGGCGCTCGTCTGCGGGCGGACCTGCCCTGCGCAAGCCCCACTAACGCTACATTATGTATTGTTTAAATTCGTAGCCTGTGTCAAATCTCAAGCTGCAAAATGCAGGCAAGTTCGCGTCGCGATCCTTGAACTGCGGGAAAACGGGAGGATTTCATGACGAATCATCGGATCATGCGCGCCGGACTCATGACTGGCGCTGCGTGCGTCGCATGCTGCGGCAGCGCGCACGGCCAGACGATGGAGGCCGCCCCATTGCAGGATCAACGCGCAGAGGCCGCGCAGCTGGGCGAAATCGTGGTCGAGGCGCGGCGGACCCGGGAAAATCTGCAGACCACTCCTGTGGCGGTCACGGCTCTTACCGGCGAACTGCTTGCAAAGCTCAACGTGCGGGATGTCGTAGCTACCGCGCAGTTCACGCCCAACCTCAGCATCGGCGCCCAGCCGGCGTCAATCACGGCGGCATCGGTCTATATTCGCGGTATCGGCAATGCCTCGCCAAGCGCCGTTTCGGAGCAAGGAGTCGGCATCTATCTCGATGGCGTCTACATCGCCCGCTCCGCCGGGGCGATCTTCGACCTCGTCGACCTTGAGCGGATCGAGGTGCTACGCGGCCCGCAAGGCACCCTGTTCGGTCGCAACAGCGTCGGCGGCGCGATCCAACTGGTAAGCCGCAAGCCGGCGCAATCGCCGGGAGCGGAAGCCAAGTTCGGCTATGGCACGTTCGAGGACTGGTTCGCCCGCGTCCGGCTCGATACCGGCCCCTTGGGCAATACCCCCTTGCGCGCCTCCGTTTCATACATGCACCGCCAGAGGAACGGCTATTTCGACAACACGCTGGCCAAATCCAGCCGTGACCCCGGCGCGCTCAACAGCGAAGCGGTGACCGCCGCGGTACAAGGCGATTTTGGTGATCTGACCGCCAATTATGCCTTCGACTACAACACCCGCGAAGGCGTGCCGGCGTTCTTCCAGGTCGTTGCGGCCAGTGACGACGTCAAAAACTACTTCGGCCAGTCGGAATCGTTTGGCGGCGCGCCGTTCCAGATCGGCCCGGTCGGCCTGCGACAAGGCCAGCAGTTGCCCGCCACGGACCTCTCCGAACGGCTGACCTTCAGCGTGAAGGCGCGGGTCTACGGCCATTCGCTGACGCTCGCGTGGCAGGCTGCGCCACACCTCACGGTCAAGTCCATCACCGCCTATCGCAGCTATCGCCAGGACGGAGCCAACGGTCTTTCCGGGAACGGCAATATGCTTGGTTTCACACTGAGTCCGGTGCTGTTTGTCGACGGCAGCGTAGTGCCCGAAGGCATAAGTCCGGTGAACCTCTACGATGGCTATACCACCCAGCGGCAGCACCAGTTCTCGCAGGAACTGCAAATCTTTGGCGAGGCTGGGCCGATCAAGTACGTCGCGGGTGCATTCTACTTCGACGAGACATCGTCCGAGGCGAACTACCAGACCTTGTCCTACGTCCTGCCCGGTGGAGAAGCTGCGGTGAACCTCTTCCCGCTCCAGGCCTTCAACGGAAAGGCGCGTTCACATGCCGTATTCGGGCAGGTGAGCTTTTCTCCGGGCAACGGCGACTTCGAACTGACCGGAGGCCTGCGCTACACGCACGATCGCAAGTGGCTGACGCTCGCCGGAGACGTTCAGCCAAATCTTGATGGCTCGGCAAGCTATGACAATGTCTCGTGGCTGGCCTCGGCCAGCTACCGCCTGCGCCCCGGGGTAATGGGCTACATCCGCGTTTCGAGCGGGTTCCGGGCGGGAGGCATCAATCCCTCCGCGTCGGAGATCAACGTCTTCGCGCCGGAAAAGATCGTGTCCTACGAAGCCGGGGTGAAGGCCGAATGGTTCGATCGCCGCCTGCGCACAAACCTTGCGGTCTTCCACGTCGACTATCGCAATCTCCAGATATCGCAGTTCCTCGCCGGGACCGGCGGCGCGACCTCTGCAATCGTCAACGCCGGCAAGGTCGCATATCGAGGCATCGAGGCCGAACTTACTGCCCTGCCCGCCCCGGGCCTGACGTTCGACGGCTCGCTGGGGTACACTGCCCCCAAGTACAAGACCTACTTGTATGTCGACCCGGCAACGGACGAGGTCGTCAATGTCGCCAGCGAGGCGCGAATGTCGCAGGCGGCGCGGTTCAACGCACACGCAGGCGCACAGTACGATCACGAAGTGGGCATCGGCAGACTGTCGCTGCGTGCCGACTATTCCTATCGCAGCACGGTGTATTGGTTCACACTGGACAGGCTGAACACCTTCAACCGCGACATACGCTCAAGACCTGACCACAACCTGCGCGCCAGGATCGCACTCGACGATATTGCTCTCGGCACGGCACGGCTCGGGCTGGGTCTGTGGGGCGACAATCTGACAGACCAGCGCAACATCGATTTCGGGATCGACTTCGGCAGCCTCGGCTACGGCAGCGCTTCGTTCAAGAAATCGCGCACGGTGGGCCTGGATGCCCGGATCACCTACTGATGCTGGCGGCGTGTCATGCCAACGAGGCGAAGTCAGGATCTGGCTTCACAACCGGCGATCAGCAACTCGACCAGTTGCTCGACGTAGGCATCGGAGGGAACGTCCTTTGCGATGAGGATGAGCGCGGTTATCGACGTGAACAGCGTCGAGACCACGAGAGTAGGGTCCCTGTCCTCACGCACATCCCCCGCTCTTTGCGCCGCGCGCAAAGGCGCGGCCAGTTCTTCGGAGATGGTCTGCCACTGGCGGTGGGTTTCCTCGGTGAGGAAACCGGGCGCGAGGTTTGCCGTAAGGGCGTTGATCGCGATCTCGTCCGGTCGCGCGGAAAAATCCCGGAAGACTTTGGCGACGTGGCGAAGGTGTTCGCGCCAGTCCTCGCGCAGTTCCACGTTGAATGTGGAATTGTGGGAACGGAGCGCCTCGGCCACGAGCGCATCGCGCGATGGCCAACGCGCATGAATGGTCGAACGTGCAATGCCCGAACGGTCGGCCACGTCGATCATCGTGAAATCGGTTGCCCCGCTCCTGATGAATTGCAGGACGGTAGCGGCAACTGCCTGCCTTACCCGCTCGGTTCGCCCGCCGGGCCGGATGTTTCCACGTGCCATGCCGCGCTCATATCGGGCAACCGTGGGGCTCGACAAGGGCGGAGAGTCCGATCGCTTTCCTCGTCCATCCAGGCGGTAGCCTGAATGCACGCGCGCATTTCAGACAATCCCACGGTGCCCGTCCGCGAAAACTGGCTGCTGCTCATTCCGCTGGCACTCGCCGGCTTCGTCCTCATCGGCGGCATGCTCGTCTCGCTGACCGTCTATACCGCGGTCATGCAAGCAAGGTTCGGGTGGAACGAGACCGAGCTAGGCGCAGGGCCCGTTGCGCTTCTGCTGGGCATGAGTGTCGCAAATCTCGCGGTCGGCCCGGCCATGCAGCGTCTCGGCGTGCGGGCGATTTTCGCCGGCGGTTGCCTGGTTGCCGCCGCCGGATGGGCGGCGGCGGGATCGGTCACCCAGCTTTGGCAATTCATGGTAGCAATGGGCCTTGCCGGTTTTGGCGCAGGTGCGGCGACGATCGTCCCCGGTATCGCCGTCATCACCAGCGCGTTCCGCAAGAACAGGGGCTTGGCCATCGCACTGTTCATCGGAAGCTGTGCTCTTGCCAGTTCGGCGATGCCGATCTTCACCGCATACCTGATCGAAACCGTGGGCTGGCGCACCGCCTTCCGGATCGTCGGCATGGCTGGTGTGCTGCTTTGCCCGCTGCTCGTGCGCTTCCTGCCCGGCACGCTCTCGATCGGCCAGCACGACGAATGCATCGATCCCGGCGACGCGGCGCGCCGGCCCCGAACCGCCGCACTGCGGCTTCCTGCCTTCTGGATATTGACGGCCGCATTGACCGTCAGCCAACTGTGCATGAACGGTGTCCTGTTCAATATCGTCGCCTTTCTCCGCAAGAACGGCCTGACTGACAGCGCGGCGGTCGACCTCTACAGCCTCACCAATTTCATGAGCCTGCCCGGCCTTCTGATCGGCGGCCTTCTTTCCGATCGCGTTAGCGCCCACAGGCTCCTTCCCGCTATCGTCGCAGTGCAGGCTCTCGGGACCTTCGCCTTGCTTGGCATCGGTCACCAAGGGGCGCTTGGACTTTTCGCGACGATCGGCTTCGTCGTTTTTTGGGGCGGCGTGGCAGGCCTTCCGTCGCAATCCGCGTCGCTGCTTCTGGGCGAATTGGTAGGCCCGCAAAGCTTTGCCTCCCTGCTCGGCATCGTCTTCACCATAAACGGCTTCGTAGGTGCCCTCGCCCCCGTACTGACTGGCTGGCTGCATGACGTAAGCGGAAGCTACGTCCTGCCATTTGGCCTGTTCGCCGCGTGCCTTCTGGCGGCGGCCCTTGCCTGTCGCCTTGGCTCCATGAGCCAGCCCAATTCCATGCATGCGTGAGCCGATTTCCATGAATTTACAAATGCCGTCGAACGCCGACTTCGAACGCGGCGAGGTGCCCGTCACGCTCAGCGGATGGACGATGCCGCAAGGCATCTCGCACCCCTGGCCCGTTCTCGAAGGAGATACCGAGACGAGTGTTGCCGTCATCGGGGCTGGTCTTGCCGGTTCGTCTCTGGCGCTTCATCTGGCCGAAGCGGGTGTTGCGGTGACGGTGATCGAAGCGCGGCAGCCGGGCTGGGGTGCGTCGGGTCGCAATGCGGGCCACGTACTGCCGATCCTGCGCGACCTGAACGTCCTCGAGAAGTACACTGACGGTGGTCGACGGTTCCTTGAGCTGTTCCGGGAACACCTGACCATCCCCTACGACCTGTCGCGCCGCCACGGGATCGACTGCGACGCCGTGCGCAGTGGCTACGTCAACGGCATGCGCAGCGAGCGCGCGTTGGACGCCTTCCGGCGCCAGCATGGCGATCTGGAGCGCGCCGGCATCCAGCGCCTTGTCCCCTTGTCGCCGGAGGAGATGCACCGCCGCCTCGGCACCGGGGCCTACCCCTACGGCGTGTTGTTCGAGGACGGTGGGCGGGTGAACCCCTATCTGTTTACCAACGGCATGATCGCGGCCGCTGCACGTATGGGCACGCGGGTTCATGGAGACAGCGAAGCGCTGTCGATCAACCGGACCGGCTCTCGCTGGTGCGTGCGTACCGCGCATGGAAGCGTGACTGCGGACAGGGTCGTGTTCTGCACCAATGCCTATCCGGGAAAGGCAGTCCCCGCCCTGCAGGACGCATTCTACCCGCTGACCGCCTATGCGATCACCACTCGCCCCCTGCCGCCGGAGGCGCTCGAGCTTGTGCTGCCCGGCGGCGGCACTTTCGCGCAGGTGCCGGTCGACCTGAATCCGATCGTACGCGATCGGCACCACCGCCTGATCCTGTCTTCGATCCCTCGCAGTGGCGGAGCAAAGGATGCGGATTGGCACTTCCGTTCGCAACTTCGCTGGCTGCATCGGACATGGCCTGCCACGCGCGGGATGACGATCGAGATGGAGACATACTGGACCGGGCGAGTGGCGATGCGCGACCGTCAATTTCCGGGCGTTTTCGAACTTCAGGATGGCGTCTACGGCCTCATGTATTTCAACGCCTGGGGCAATGTCATGGCCCCTCTCATGGGCAAGCTT
Organism: Novosphingobium aromaticivorans DSM 12444; assembly: GCF_000013325.1. Lineage (GTDB taxonomy): Bacteria > Pseudomonadota > Alphaproteobacteria > Sphingomonadales > Sphingomonadaceae > Novosphingobium > Novosphingobium aromaticivorans. Next base: position 1,588,134 of record NC_007794.1, on the reverse strand, counting down.
CTGGCCGACGCCCTGGCCAAGGACGATCCAGGTCGCCTGCCCTTCCCGCTCGAAACGCCCGAGCCCGTCTCCATGCCTTGCAAGCAGGAATTGCTCATCCGGCATCTTCTGATCCCGGCCGCTCGCACCGCTCAGCGGCTAGGCATCATCTGACCAGGGGCATCAACTATTTGCCGTCTGACTAGCGCCAGCAATGACGTTGACATGGGAATGGGGATTTCGCTGAATTCGGGGCGTCAGCGAAAATCCCGGGATTTGGGCAGGACCCTTACATCGCGTGGATGCGCATGCAGGCGGGGGTATTGGGGGCGATGGACCTCGTCGCCGCGTGAAACAGCGGGCCTCACCTGCTCCCGATCTGTCAGGCGGTCGAGAAGGTCGGTACGATCCATGATCCGCGCGGCCATAAGGTGGACCACGCCTTCCTTGCTCTTCTGAATTTCGCCTTCGATCAGCATCAAGCGAGCGGCCATGACGGCGCGGCGCTGCTTGTCGAGATCGCGCGCCCAGAGCAGTGCGTTGACCACGCCGGTTTCATCTTCAATCGTGATGAACACCGCATTGCCCTTGCCAGGACGCTGGCGGGTAAGAACAACACCGGCGACGCGGACCTTGCGACCATCCGCAGCGGTATTGGCTTCAGCGCAGGACAGCACGCCTTTGCGGGCCAGCGCATCCCGCAGGAATTGCATGGGGTGACCCTTCAGCGACAGCCGTGTGGTCTGGTAATCGGCCACCACTTCTTCGGGAAGCGGCATCGCGGAAAGGCGGGCATCGGGTTCCTGCCCGAGCTCCGGAGCATTGGCAAAGGCGAACAAGGGTAGTTGCGTGGGGGGCGTGCGGCGGACATCCCACAGCGCATCACGGCGCGAGGATGCCAGAGATCCGAACGCATCGGCATCGGCTAGCTTGCGCAAGGCCTGAGGGGGCATCTCGGCACGGCGGGCAACGTCCTCGATCGAGGTAAACATGCCATCGTGGCGGGCCTGCGCCAACGCTTCGGCCCAAGCCCTGCGGAAACCGTCGATACGGGAAAAGCCAAGCTGCAGCGCAAATGGGCCACCCTTTCCCCCTGCCAGCGTACAATCCCAATGACTGGCGTTCACATCCACCGCCCGGACTTCCACGCCATGTTGTTGCGCATCGCGAACGAGTTGCGCCGGGGCATAGAAGCCCATCGGCTGACTGTTGAGCAGTGCACAGGTGAAAGCGGCCGGGTGGTGGCATTTGAGCCATGACGAGACATAGGCCAGCCACCCGAAAGCCTGCGCGTGGCTTTCGGGAAAGCCATATTCGCCGAACCCCTTGATCTGTTCATAGCAGCGTTCGGCGAATTCACGTTCATAGCCGCGTGCCACCATGCCATCGATCAGCAGGTCTTCGTAGTTGTGGACCGTCCCATGGTGACGGAACGTGGCCATTGCGCGCCTGAGGCCATCGGCCTGTGCGGGGGTGAAACGGGCCGCGACGATGGCCAGCTTCATCGCCTGTTCCTGAAACAGCGGCACACCCAGCGTCTTGCCCAGTACCTTGTGCAACTCATGCGGATCGTGAGGCGGCGCGGGACTGGGAAAGACCGCCGCTTCCTCGCCGTTGCGCCGCCGCAGGTAGGGATGGACCATGCCGCCCTGAATCGGCCCGGGGCGGACAATCGCGACCTGGATGACCAGATCGTAGAGACAGTCGGGCTTCATGCGGGGCAGCATGGCAATCTGCGCGCGGCTCTCGACCTGGAAGGTGCCGATGCTGTCACCCCGCTTGAGCATAGCATACGTCGCCCTGTCGTCGTGCGGGACGGAGGCCAGCGTCAGGTCTGCCACGTCGTGCCTGCGCAGCAGGTCGAAGCTCTTGCGGATGGCGGTGAGCATTCCCAGCGCCAGAATGTCGACCTTCATCAGCCCCAGCGCGTCGATATCGTCCTTGTCCCATTCGATGAACGTGCGGTCAGGCATCGCGGCATTGTGGATCGGTACCAGTTCGTCGAGCCGTGACTCGGTCAGTACGAAGCCGCCGACATGCTGCGAGAGATGGCGGGGAAAGGTCAGCAACTGATCGACCAGCGCCTTCAGCCGTGCGACCACGGGGTTGGCAATATCCAGCCCGGCCTCCGCCACGTAGGCTTCCGGCACATCCTTGCCCCAATTGCCCCAGATGGTAGACGCGAGCCGCGCCGTCACGTCCTCGGTCAGCCCCAGCACCTTGCCCACTTCGCGGATGGCACTGCGTGGACGATAGTGGATCACGGTGGCGGCGATGCCCGCCCGTTCGCGGCCATAGCGAGCATAGATGTACTGCATGATCTCCTCGCGGCGCTCATGCTCGAAGTCCACGTCGATATCGGGCGGCTCGTCGCGCATTTCGGACAGGAAACGCGAGAACAGCAGCTGTTCGCGCACCGGGTCGATCGGGGTGATACCCAGGAAATAGCAGACCAGCGAATTGGCCGCACTGCCTCTGCCCTGGCACAGGATCGGCGGATCGAGGCTGCGAGCGTGGCGCACGATATCGTGCACGGTGAGGAAATAGTAAGCGTAGTTCTTCTTCCGGATCAGGCAAAACTCTTGCCTCAGCACGGCCTGGTAGTTCTCCGGCAAGCCATCGGGGAACAGCGCCTCCCCCCCTTGTTGCACCAGATGTTCCAGCCACGCCTGCGGTTGCCAGCCCTCGGGTACTGGCTCGTGCGGATATTCGTAGCGCAGGTCGTCGAGCGTGAAGGTGATACGCGACAATATCTCGACGCTGGCCGTCACGGCTTCGGGATGACTCCGAAAAAGGCGAGCCATTTCCGCAGGGAGTTTGAGATGGCGTTCCGCATTGGCGAGCAGACGTTGCCCTGCCTCGGCAATGGTCACGCCTTCGCGAATGCACGTCAGAACATCGTGCAGCGGCCGCGCATCGGGATGGTCATAGAGCGCATCGCAGGTGGCCAGAAGGGGCACGCCACACGCCGCGCCCAGAGCCTGTGCCTGGGCCAACCGCCGTGCGTCGGTGCCGCCACGCTGCATCGTAACGGCCAGCCACACCGCGCCGGGACGTGCTTCCCTCAGTTTTTCCAGCACCCGCCGATCGTGACCGGTGGCGATCAGCAAAAGATCGTCGGCATGGTCCAGGAGATCCGACAGGTAGAGCGTGCAATCGCCTTTTTGCGCCCGCCTGTTGCCAAGCGTCAACAGCCGCGTCAGCCGGCGCCAGCCACGAAGCGTGGAGGGATAGGCCACCACATCCGGCGTTCCGTCGGCAAAGACCAGCCTGGCTCCGACCGCCAATCGGAAGCCACTGGCAAGTCCCCCTACTTCGCGCCAGCCCACGTGCGCGCGCACCACTCCGGCAACGGTATTGCGATCGGCCACGCCCAATCCTGCCATGCCAAGCTGGTGTGCCCGCGCGACCATCTGCGCGGGATGCGAAGCCCCACGCAGGAAGCTGTAATTGGTGGCAGAGACCAGTTCGGCAAAGGGCTGGGACCCAGTCATGCGAACAGTCCGTGCAGGTACCAACGAGGATCGGGCTTCTCGTCATAAAGCCCATGGCGGAATATCCAGTAGCGCCGCCCGCGCACGTCCTCGATCCGGTAATAGTCTCGGGTCAGCCCACCCTTGCCGGGAACTTCGCCACCCTTGCGGCGCCACCATTCCGACGCGATCCGCTCTGGCCCTTCATAGAGCCGCACCTCGTGCAGCTTACGTCGCCAGCGAAAACGGTGCGGAGGGCCATCGGGTACCTCGGCGATCACTTCAATCGACTGCGGGGGATCAAACAGGAACAGCGGACGCAGCGGCGGTTCGCCTTCCGGCGGGGCGGGCCAATGGACCGGGGAAGGTGCATGGATCGCAGGCAGGGCAAGCTGGGCCTGTTCGGGAATGTGACTGTCCCGCGGGACCAGCCGACACAGGCTACCCGATCCCAGTCGTGTGCTCAGGCGGTCGATCAGATCTGCCACCTCAGTCGTTTCCTGCCCGCTTCCATCGAGCGTTGGCTGGCTGGCGGCTAGCGGCTCGGTCACGGGAAGGAACAACGTGATACGATCATATCCGAAGCCGGGATCGAGCGGATCGGCCAAACTTCCGATGCGCTCGTCGAACAGGCGCAGAACCGGCGCGGGATCCCGCGTGGGCAAGCCCGTCTCGATCGCCAGGCGATGGCGTGCACCATCGCTGCGAAACAACGTCAACACAAAGCGCCGGCCGCCAAGGCTGCGTTCTTCCAGTGCGCGCCCGGCATCGCGCAACAAGTCGAAAAAGCAGGCGGCAATGCTCGCCTGAAGCGCAACCGGCTCGGCAAAGCGACGCTCGAAGTGCAGCGGTTCAGGTTGTGCCAGCGGATCAATCGGGACATGTTCATCCCCCAGAAGGCGGCGCAACGCGGTTACCGCATCCGCACCAAAGCGCGCCGCGATGCTGGTCGCTGGCCGCGACGCGACATCGCCGATAGTCTTCAATCCTGCGCGACGCAGGGCGACAGTCGCCTCGTCTTCCAGACCCAGCGCAAGCACGGGCAGATCGCGCAATGCCTGCCGCTCATCCGTGATGGCGAAACGCGCATGACGCGCCAAAGCCTGGGCGCCTTGTGCGGTGGAGGCGACGGCCATGCGCACACTCACCCCGATCGCGGCGAAGGTTTCCTCGGCTTGCGCGACAAGGCCCGTCTCTCCGCCAAAAAGGTGTTCGCTGCCTGTAATGTCGACGATGATGCCATCGGGCGGAATGGTGGCAACGCGCGGGGACCAACCAAGGCAATGTTCGGCCAACCATTGTAGCCAGTGCCGGTCGGCGTCCTCGTTCATGTCGGCCACGACAAGGTCGGGATGCAGCGCACGCGCATCCGCGAGCGTCAGGCCCGGGACGATGCCCAGCGCCTGCGCATTCCTGTTGGCCGCGCACAAGCGCAATGCCCCCCTGATCTTGGCGGTCAGCGCCAGAGGAGATTCAGGCGGCCTGTCGGTCGCCCCCTCCTGGATTTGCAGACGGTCGGTGGGCAGGAGGGGAAACCATAGCGCCAGATAACGTCGCTTCACGGAATATACGTCGGTCACGGTCCCACTCCAGCCGCCAGTCGAGGCCACAGGGACCCGAGCGCTGACGCAGCAAGGTCACATCGAAGGTCGGCACTCCCGGCGCGTTGCCGGGCAAGGCATGCGAGGGCGCAGCGGTCACCTGCCAGCGGGTCTGTGCCGCGCTGGGCACGGGCGTTGCGTCATGACGCAGCAGCACCAACGGCACGCTCGATCTTTCGGCGGCCAAGGCAAGGCGGCGGCTAGCGGTCAGGTCGAGTTCGCGCATCGCGCCGAAGCCTTCGACGATCACTGCCCCCAAGGCAGCGCAGCGCAAGGCATCGACGCCAGCACGCAACAAAGCCTTGGTATCGGGTACTAAACCCATCAGCCCAAGCCCCGGCGCACCGCCAAGTTCGGCCCAACCACGGGCCTGCACCACCCCACCTTGGCGGACGCTCCGTTGCACTCGCAGCCACAGTACCGTCTTGCCCGGATGGGTCATGCATGTTGCCACACCCACGGCAAATCCTGCGGCGCTGGCGAGATCATCGCCTTCAGCCGCATAGACTTCGTGGATGCGCCCCCGCGCCAATCCCCCCCCTAACGCGGCATCGAGCGAGGCAATGCCGAACGGGCGTCGGCACGCAGCCAAAGGCGCCGCGCTTTCGCGCATCAGGGCAGGAACGATTCGCATATGTTCCTATTATGTTCCATGACTGGGAAAGATCAAGCGACGGAGCTGTCAGTCTCCCCGCAAAACCTTTCCCAGACAGAACAGCCCTGCAGCACCCGAGCTTCAAGCGCGCCCTGCTCAAGCAGAAAATCCTTCCCGCCGGGCCACGAACGGGAAGCGGAGATGCATGCGGCCACTTTTCAAATTAAGGGAGGGCGGCCCCCAGACGCGCACCTAGAGCCTCGTCGGCATCGATCCGGCGGCTCGCAGCCCAGAAAAATGCGGCCCCGACCGCCAGCGGTAGCACGACTAGCGCCATCGCGACACGCAAGCCCTGCTCCTTGCCGAGCATGGAGCCCAGCAGGTCACTAGCAAGGCCCACGAACAGCGGGCCAAGCGCGAGGCCAATCGCGTTTGTCACGAACAACTGCAGCGCGGCCGCCATCGCGCGCAACCTTGCGGGAACAAGGGTCTGCACAGAAGCAAAGACCGAACCGTAGTTGAGCGCGTGGACGAAGATTGCACAGCTGAGAAACGCGAAGGACAGTGCGACCGTATTGGCAAGCGCCGCAGCCGCAAATAGCGGTGCCGCCAGGATGAGCGAAGTCGCCGGAACTACCGTATAGCCCTTGACCCCGCCCCGCGCGGCCAGATCCGCCAGAAGTCCGCCGACAAAGGTGCCGGCCATACCCACGATTCCGACGATGAATCCCAGGCTCAGCCCCAGGAACACAGTTGGCGACATATCGTGACCCATGGCCATTTCATCGATCCCTGCTCCATGCGTGCGCAGGTAGAGCGAAGCGAAAAACGACGACTGGCCGTAGTAGCCGAAGGCAGCCATTGCGGTGCCAAGCGAGACCAACCAAAAGCTTGGCAATCGACGCAAAGTAGCGAGAGCTTGTGCCAGCGGTATGTGCGCAGGCCCCGTTTCCCGGGCCGCGACCAAATGTTTGCGCGGCTCTTCAAGTGCATACCAGACGATCACCGCCAGGATAATCCCGGGCAGACCGGCAATCACGAAAGCGGATCGCCAACCCAGAGTGGCCAGCAATATACCGCCGAGAACAAGGCCAGCGAGCGAGCCGATCGGCACGCCCAACGAATAAAGGGCGAGTGCTCGGCCGCGTTGCGCGCGTGCGACATAATCCGTGATGAGGCTGTGCGCAGCAGGAGTGCATCCTGCTTCGCCAACGCCGACACCGACGCGTGCGACAAGCAACTCGACAAAATTGCGCGAGAACCCGCACAGCGCAGTGAAGCCGCTCCAGACAGTCAAAGAGACCGCGATCATTCCAACCCGGTTTCCGCGGTCCGCGATCCGTGCGAGCGGTATGCCAAGCAAGGTGTAAAAGATCGCAAAGGCGAGGCCGCTGATAATCCCGATCTGCCAGTCTGCAAGACCAAGATCAGCCTTTATCGCCTCTACGAGGATGGTCACTATCTGCCGATCCAGCATGTTGAACGCATAGACCACCATCAACAGGCAGAGGGCACCATAAGGCATCCGCGAAGGCGGGACTTCAGTGGGAGCAATCATGGTATCGCCGGTCATCAGCCTCTCCGTGACGGGCTTGTTGCCCTTACATGCGAGGCGGCAACCTAGGCGTCCGGCCGTGATTTGCAGGCGGAGGCATCCGAAGCGGAGCAACAATCAAAATGCTGATTTACGGAGCGATTGCCCGGTCCAATTCGTGCCTCAAGATTTACTTCATCATAAGGCAGGCTGAGGAGATTATTCATCATGCCTTTCGCAACCAACCCGCCTGCAAGCATTTTCTATGAACGCATGGCCGAGGGTGATGGCCCGGCGGTAATCATGCTTGCAGGTGCGGGGCGCCCCTCGACCGACTTCGACAACACCTTCTACGCCCCCCTGGTATCGGCAGGCTTCGTACCCATCCGCATAGACCATCGAGACACCGGACGTTCGACGGCGCTGGTCGACCAAAAGCCCGACCTCCATGCAATCAAGGCAGGAGCACTTGGAGCAGGCAGCACTCCGCCTCCCTACAGTATCGCCGATATGGCACACGATGTGCTGGCAGTGATGGATGCGGAAGGAATTGAGGCTGCACATTTCGCCGGGCGGTCGATCGGCGGGCTGGTTGCGCAACAACTGGCAGTACTTCATCCTCAGCGGGTACTTAGCCTGGCGTTGGTCATGGCAATGTGCCGGTCGATGGCCGACGTGGTCACCGATGCTGCGCTCGATCGGCTTATGGCCGAGGGATCACTCGACGAAGAGGCCTACGTCGCCCGGCAATTGGGCGTGGCAAAAGCGAATTGTATGGCTGAAGACTATGACGAGGATCGCGTCGTCGAGGGTGCCCGGATTGCCTGGCGCCGCGGCGTGCATCCAGGAGGCACCGCACGGCACTTTGCCGCCATTATTGCGGCGCCCGATCTGCGAGAGGCGCTTGGCACGCTTCCCGTGCCGACCCTGATCCTTCACGGCAGGCACGACAAAGTCATTCCGCTCGACAAGGCCAAGGAAACTGCAGAAGCGATCCCGGGTGCCACGATCGAAGTTGATGATACGATGGGCCATGATGGGCCACCGCGCCTCCGGAAAAGCTGGGGCGAGAGGATCGCTGCACATCTGCAGGCGATACAGACCGCAGTCTGAGTACCGGAGCTTCGGTAGGCCGTAAATAAGCAGGTCTGCCGGCTAAAACACACCCTTCCCGCTCGAATTTTATTTCCGGAGATCGGGCAGGTCGTTCCGCCACTCGGCGTTCAGGCCAGCATCATGGCACACCAGATCCAGAAAAAGCTGAGCCCGCCAATCGGCGGGCTCAGTTGATTTTGAAGTAGATCAGATCTTGTAGGAAAGCTCGATCCCGTAGGTTCTGCCCTTGTTAAGAGGCGAGAACGTGGAACCAGGGAAGAATGGAAGCGGAGATTCGATCGCGAAGGTCACCTCGTTCAGGAGGTTGTTGCCATAGAATGACACCTTCGCCCGACCATGGGTGATCGACAGGTTTGCATCGACCATGGTTGCCGCAGGCAGCAGGCCGGTATTCTGGTCGTTGAAGAACGAAGCATCGCGATGATTTGCGCCAACGCGCGCTTCCGCATCGAAGCCATCACCCACAGCAGTTGCGTAGGTGATCGATCCGCCATAGCTCCACGGAGAAAGCCTTGGCAGCTTGAGGGCATAGTCCGCCTTGTTGATCGCGCCGTCGGCGTTGAGATCAAATCGAATGTTGTCATACTTGCCCTTGCTGTACCCGAATTGCCCGGAAACAGTCAGGCCGCGCGCCGGTTTGAAAAGCAGTTCGCCTTCAATCCCCCTGATCGAAACGTCGGCGGCATTGGTAATGATCTGGAAGTTGCCAAACGGCGGGAACGGAGCCTGAAACTCACGCTGCGCGCCTTTGATCTTGTTGTAGAAGCCGGCAATGTTGACGCGCGCAATGCGGCCGAATTCCTGCTTCAGACCGACCTCGTATGCATTCTGGCGTTCCTGGTTGAACGGTCCCGGGTTCACGTTGGGATTGAGATTGCGGAAGTTGTACCCGCCGCTGCGAAAGCCCTGCGCAAAGGACGCATACAGCATCGTGTCATCGTTCGGCTTGAACTGCACACCGAGACGTGGGGTAAAGCCTCTCCAGCTGTGCTTGTCGGTGAAGTTGAAGCTGCACCGCAAGGCATCGAGATCACAGCCCGCCACGCCGATCGAGCGCACCCGGACAGCCTTCTCTTCGGCCGAATAGCGCGCGCCTGCGCTGAGCGTCAGCATGTCGCTAACATGCCAGTCGAGGTTGGCGAAAACGCCACCGGTGTGCTGCTTCTGACGTCCACCGCCCGATACGGTCAGCGCGCCGCCCGAAAGAAGGCGCTGCTCGGCGTATTGAAGATCCTGATAGAAGTAAAACAGACCGGTCGTCACATCGACATCACCGAAGGTGCCTGCGTAACGCAGTTCGTTGCTGAACTGCCATTGCTTGATCTTGTTACGGGCATGCAGTGCAGTTGCGGGAGAAGCGTCGATATCGGTACCCGCATCGTTATCGATGGCGCGGACAGCCGCGATGTTGGTGATCTTCCCGTCACCGAAGCCGGTATCGACGTTGAGCTCGCTGACGCCCTGGTCCCAGTCTGCCTTGATGAAGCCGACATAGTTCTGGTTCACGCCGAAGCTGTCGCGCGGGTAAAGCCCGTGATTGGAGGAGACCGCGCCGTCACCTCGCATCCGGCCATGCTCGTAGCGCAGAACGAGGTCCACGCCATCGTTAGGCTGGTAGCGCAACGCGGGCCGAACGATCAGCGTTTCGCTGCCGCCGATCTTCTTGCCGTCGAAGTCGTTTTTGAACCAGCCATTGTCATCGTTATAGTAGACGGCGATCTTTCCGCTCAGGACGTCGCCAGCAAGCGGCCCGGATACCGAGATGCTGGCCCGCTTTTCAAGCCCTGTCGCAAGGCTGGCCCTGGCGTCCATACGAAACCGGTTCGAAGGGGTGGTTGTGCGCAACAGAACCGCGCCGCCAGTGACGTTGCGGCCGAACAGCAGCCCCTGCGGCCCGCGCAGGATTTCCACCCCCTCGAGATCAAAGGTATCAAAGAGAACGCCAGCGCTCACGCCAAGGTAAACGCCATCGACGAAAACGCCTACCGTCGGGTCGATTGAAGGGATCGAACTGTTGATGCCGAGGCCGCGGATCGTGAAGTTTGCGTAGCCTGGGGTCGTCCCCGGGCTCTCGAACGACGCGTTCGGCACCGCGTAGCTGACACTGGCGATCGATCGGGCGTGGATGCTGTCCAGCTCGTTGACCCCGAATGCGGTAATTGCGATCGGAACGTTCTGAACGTTCTGTGCCGCCCCCCGCTTCGTCGCGGTAACAACGATGTCGGTCAATCCATCATCGTTCTGCACCGCGCCCTGGCCCACAGTCTCTTGCGCCATAGCGGGTGCAGCAACAGTGACTGCTGCAAGGCTGGCGGTCGCCAAAAGAATCTTACAGTAACTGCTCATCATCCTCTCCTCCCCTTGTAAGTCGCGCATGCGCCGTCCGCCAATGCGAACGGTCCAGAAGAGCTGCGGTGGCTGAAAGTGAGCCAACGCCTGCCTGGCTGGCGACGGCTTCCCGTCTTATTTTCAACCGCGCCAAGCAATGTCGGCGCGCGCCAGACATGGAAAATCAACCGGCTGATTTTGATTTCGAAGGCGTCAATCCAGAGTGCGATTTACCGACGTGGCAGGCGCTTCCACTTCTAAACAACACACATCTTTTGCCATCTGCCTCCAAGAATTGGAGAGGCACATGAACAGCATTCTAACCGACGTTAAAGACAACGTGGCCGTCGTTACAATGGCCAACCCACCTGTCAACGCCATTGCCATGGAAATGCTGCAAGAACTGACTGAAGTCTTTGACAGCTTCAACGATCAGGAAGACGTGCGCGTCGCGGTCCTGACTGGCGCAGGAAAATGCTTCAGCGCTGGAGCCGACCTCAAAGGGCGACCTGACCTTTCGGTGCCTGGAGCCCGCTGGAGCCGCAATCGTATTGTGCGCGAAGTCGCCTACGCGATTGCCGATTGTGCGAAGCCCGTCATCGCCGCTGTGAACGGCCCAGCACTCGGAGCCGGATTCGGCCTGGTGGCGAGCTGCGATATCATCGTCGCGTCTGAAAATGCCGTGTTCGGCCTCCCGGAAATCGACGTAGGACTAATGGGTGGAGGCAAGCACTCGTCACGTATCGTGCCTCATTCATTGACGCGCCGCATGATGCTGACTGGCTATCGGGTGCCTGCATCCGAAATGTATCGCCGAGGCATCATCGAGGCATGTCTGCCTGCCGACGAGCTGCTGCCCTATTGCATGGACATGGCTGCAGTGATCGCATCCAAGAGCCCGCTCGCGACGCGCTATGCCAAGGACAGCATGCGCACCATCGAGAACATGACGCTGCGCGACGGCTACATTTACGAGCAGGGAAATACCGCCAAGCTGGCGTCGTCGCACGATGCCGGGGAAGCCGTCGCCGCTTTCGTCGAAAAGCGGCCGCCCGTGTTTCTCGGTCGCTGAGGGTAAGTCCATGGACTGGAACTTTGGAGACCTACTGGATGCGACCGCCGCAAATGTGCCCGGCGATCGCCCCGCCATCATCCGCGGAGACCGGGTCGTCGAATGGGGGGATTTCGACGCGCGGACGAACCGGCTGGCGCGCGCCATGCTGGCAGCCGGCCTGCCTACCGGCGCCCGCGTCGCCATTCTCGCACGCAACATTCCGGAATTCATCGAGATTGCCGCTGCTGCGTTCAAGGCGCGACTGGCGCACGTCAACCTCAATTACCGCTACACAACATCCGAAATCGAATACGTCCTGCGCGACTGTCAGGCCGCAGCAATCTTTTACCAGGACGAATTCGCACCGGTTGTGGCCCCGCTGATCAATGGGTCCATCGATCACCTTAGCTATGCAGTACAGATCGGCGATGGCGGTGCCTATGACGACATCGTGACCATCGGCGACCCCGAGCCTCTCGGGATCGAGCGCTCCCCTGACGACGGCTATCTGCTCTATACGGGTGGCACGACCGGACGGCCGAAGGGGGTGATGTGGCGCGCTGCAGACGCGCGGCAGACGCAATTGGAATCTCCGGTCGCAGTGACTTCCCCTGCCAGCATGGATGACCATGTGGCGCAGGTCTTGGCGGGCCGCGCTGGGCGCGTCATGCCTGCCTGCCCGCTCATGCACGGGGCCGGGCTGACCAGTTCCCTGGCAGAACTGCTCATTGGCGGGACCGTAGTGCTTCTGCCATCGAACAGATTCAGTGCGCTGGAGTTGTGGGAGGAGGCCTCGCGCAATCGCGTCACGCGCATCCTGATCGTCGGAGACGCATTTGCACGCCCCATGGCCGATACGCTGGCTGCCAATCGGGAACGTTGGAACCTGGATTCGCTGCGCCTGATCTCGTCGGGCGGCCTTATGTGGTCGCAGCAGGTCAAGGAAGCGCTGCTCGAGGCCCTGCCCGGCATCACATTGCTGGACACGTTGGGCGCCTCCGAGGCTTCGGGCTTCGGTTATGCAATCACGACAAAGGATCGCGCCACGCCCACCGGGCTGTTCGAACCCGCACCGCATACGGTGCTTATCGACCCTGACAGGGATCGAGTGCTCGGAAGCGATGAAGCAGGCAAGGGTTGGCTGGCCCGACGTCCGCCCTTCGCCAGCGGATATCATGGCGATCCTGTGAAAACCGCCAGCGTGTATCGCATCATCGACGGCGAGCGCCTGGCCGTTCCCGGCGACATGGCAGAACGCTTGCCCGATGGGCGACTTCGCCTCCTCGGTCGCGACAGCATGTGCGTCAACACGGGAGGCGAGAAGGTTTTCGTTGAAGAGGTCGAAGAGGCGCTGAAGCGCGTAAACGGCGTCGCCGATGCCATGGTGTTCGGCCTGCCCGACCCAAAATGGGGAAGCGTGGTGACAGCGCTGATCGAGGCCGGCCCCTCTCCCGATGACGAGGTCATCCGCACCGCCCTGTCGCACGATCTTGCCGCTTACAAGCAGCCGCGCACGATCATTCGTGTCGCAGTGCTGCCGCGACACGCGAATGGCAAGAGCGACTACCGCACCGGCATGGAGATCGCACAACGACAGATCGCCACCGGGCCGTCTGCCGACTGAGTCGCACCCCGCAACCTTACCCGCGCGTCGCTGCACTAGCCGGACGCTTTCCAGCGCCACGGGATCAGTTCCCGAACTACCCCAAGGATGTTCTATGCAACAGGTAAATAGCTCGCACGCGAAGGCACCTCGCCGCCTCGACACGCTGATCATCGGTGCTGGTTTCGGCGGCATGTATGCCTTGCACCGTACGCGCAACATGGGGCTTGATACTCACCTGATCGAAGCGGGCGACGATGTCGGCGGTACCTGGTACTGGAACCGCTACCCGGGCGCGCGCTGCGACGTGATGTGCATCGACTACAGCTACTCTTTCTCGGACGATATCCAGCAAGAGTGGGCATGGAGCGAGCAATTCGCCGCGCAGCCCGAAATCCTCGCGTATGCGCGCTTCGTCGCCGACAAACTGGACCTGAAGCGCGACATAAGCTTCAACACGCGCGCCACCTCGGTGCGCTATGATGACGAGAGGACATTGTGGCGGGTCCAAACCGATTGCGGCGATGTGTTCGAAGCCAAATATTGCCTTATGGCCACCGGGCCACTTTCCGTTCCGAAGCAGCTTGATCTTCCAGGCACAAGCACCTTCAAGGGCGCGATCTACCTGTCGGGAAAGTGGCCTCACCACGATGTCGATCTGAAGGGCAAGCGAGTTGCGGTAATCGGTACGGGATCATCGGGTATCCAGATCGTCCCCGTCGTTGCCGAACAGGCGGAGCATCTGTACGTTTATCAGCGGACGCCGAGCTTTACATTGCCGATGCGCAATCGAAAGCTTGAGGAAGACTATGTTGCCCATATCAAGGCCCATTATCCGGGGCTTCGCAAGGCGGCCCGGCACTCGATGACCGGAGGGATTCGGCCGATTACCCATCGTCCGCTTTTCAGCGTCACACCCGCAGAACGGGAAAAGCTGATGGAAGAAGCCTGGCAACGCGGCGGCTCCCACTTTCTCGGCCTCTTTTCAGACTTGCTCACGAACAGCGAAGCCAACGAAGTCGTTGCAGAGTTCGTGCGTGGGAAGATTGCAGAGGTCGTCAATGACCCTGACACGGCGCGCCGCCTTACCCCCCGCGGGTACCCGATTTTCGCTCGGCGCCCTTGCCTGGATACCGGGTACTACGAGACCTATAACCGGGAAAACGTCACGCTGAAGGATTGCCTGGAGCATCCGATCATCGAGATTACCGAAAACGGAATCCGCACCGCCGATGGTGTGGTGGAGGTGGACGTCATCATCGCCGCCATCGGCTACGACGCACTTACCGGCGCGATGCTGTCAATCGACATTGAAGGCAAGGAAGGTCGTAGCCTGAAAGACAAGTGGGCTGACGGCGGGCGCTCGCATGTTGGCCTCATGATCGAAGGCTTCCCCAACCTCTTCCTGATCTCTGGCCCCAACGGTCCATCTGCGTTGGCCAATTTCATCCTGCTCGCCGAACAAAATGTCGACTGGATATGCGACTGCATTCGACACCTGGACGCCAACGGACTGCGATCGATCGAAGCAGATGCCGGTGCCGAAAACTGGTGGATGAACAAGGTAACGACGCTGGGATCCATGACCCTCTATCCAACCGCCAATACTTGGTACACGGGTGCAAATGTGCCGGGCAAGCCGCGCACTTTTCCGGTCTATGTCGGCGGTTTGGGGCGTTATCGTGAAATTTGCGACGATGCGGCAGCCCAGGGGTATAGCGGCTTTACGTTGAAGTGAAAAATCATCTCTCCGTCCAAAGGGAGATGCCCCACTTCGATATCCATCCCTTCTGACAATCTAGAATATTTATAATTCAATATAATTAACGAATAAATAATCTAGCACGGACACTTCTATATTCATAAAATCCCTCCGATGCCTCGATTGGAGTGTCCGTGCTCAGATACTAATACCATGCAAGAACAATTATTTGGATTTGTGAACCGGCGCCGAAATCAAAGTAACTTAATCTGAGGGCCCCAGTCGGGGAACCCCCTCCCTGCCGGCTTGAGTGCCGACGACGTTCACTGGCATCACCCATAGCGAAATCCCGTCCCGCCGCCATGCCTCCGGCAACGTGCGAGCCAAGAAAGCATGCGCTCGGGTTCGTGGACGGCGAAACATCCATTCCCGCTAGAAAAAATGGTCAAGTATCTCCTATGTGATACAAGACCCATTCATGCGTTGGCAGATGCCACGCCTCGACAGCAGCGGTAAGCTGAGGCAGCACAACCATGCCGCGTCGCTTGGCGGCCTAGGCTCAGGACCCATTGATTGGCTGAGGGGGATGTGATTCAGGCTCCGCGAGGAGACTGAGCATGAGCGACCTGTACTGGCTGACGGACGAGCAGATGGCGCGGCTTGCGCCGTATTTCCCCAAGAGCCACGGCAAGCCGCGGGTTGACGACCGGCGGGTTCTGAGTGGGATCATCTTCGTCAACCGGAACGGCCTGCGCTGGCGGGATGCGCCAAGGGAGTATGGGCCGCACAAGACATTGTATAACCGCTGGAAACGGTGGGGCGCGATGGGCGTGTTTGGCCGGATGATGGAAGGTCTGTCCGCCCAGAGGGCCGAGCCGCAGACCGTCATGATCGATGCGACCTATCTCAAGGCCCACCGCACGGCGTCTAGCCTTGGGGTAAAAAAGGGGATCTCGGGCGTCTGATCGGACGGACCAAGGGCGGCATGAACACCAAGCTTCACGCGATAACCGATGCCAACGGCCGCCCCCTGAGCTTCTTCATCACGGCCGGCCAAGTCAGCGATTACACCGGCGCAGCGGCCCTGCTCGACGACCTGCCCAAGGCACAGTGGATGCTTGCCGATCGGGGCTATGATGCCGAGTGGTTCAGGGACGCGCTTGAGCAAAAGGGCATCAAGCCCTGCATTCCGGGCCGGAAATCCCGCTCCATCCCCGTCAAATACGACAAGCGCCGATACAAGCGGCGCAACCGCATCGAGATCATGTTCGGCCGTCTCAAGGACTGGCGACGCGTGGCAACGCGATACGACCGCTGTCCAACCGTCTT
The DNA here is from genome assembly GCF_000013325.1 of Novosphingobium aromaticivorans DSM 12444. Taxonomy (GTDB): domain Bacteria; phylum Pseudomonadota; class Alphaproteobacteria; order Sphingomonadales; family Sphingomonadaceae; genus Novosphingobium; species Novosphingobium aromaticivorans. The sequence goes on along the minus strand of NC_007794.1, from coordinate 1,571,820 downwards.
CTTCTCCGCCCTCGCACTCGCCGCCACCGTGCTCTTCTGGCTGTGATCAGTGAGTCCTGAGCCTAGGGCGCGTACCGCCCAGCTGGTGCAATAACAAGCATCGGATTCTGTGAGGGAGCCATGGGAAAGAAGGGCGTAAAATCGGCAATGCGGACCTTCGAAGTCCTTGAGCTTTTCGAAGAAAAGCGCAAGCCATTGCGCTTACATGAAATTTACAGCTCTCTGGAATACCCGCAATCCAGCACAACAAACTTGTTAAAGAGCATGGTGTCCATGGGATACCTAAACTACAATCGTCGCAATAGAACCTACCTTCCCTCGACCCGCATCAACATGCTTGGGAATTGGCTCCATGGATATTTTCAGTCTTCCGGCGGATACCGAAGCCTTGCAGAGGAGCTTCAACGGAGAATTGACGAGACTGTTGGGATAGTATGCCAGAATGATCTCTACATACAATACATCATCATGCTAACACCCGCCCATGAGCATAAACTCCCGCCCAACGCCGGCACGATGCGACTGATGACGGATTCCAGTACCGGGCTCGCGCTCATGGCCCGGATGAAGGATCGCGCGATAGAAAAAATTTGGCGTTTTACAAACTACTACAAGCTGAGTGAAAATAACTCATACTCCCTGCCCGAACTTATGCGAGAAGTAAACTGGGTGAGGAAAGTAGGATATGCCTACATCGCCAAACGCGCAACGCCTGTAACATCGTCCATTGCGATGACTCTGGACGAGGATTTGTTTGGAATACCAATGGCCATTGGCGTCGGCGGCATGGCTGATAGAATCGCAAAAAATCAACACGACATCGTTGAGACCATGCGTGATCTAATCGAACGTTTTTCGAAAGAGCAGGTGAACTACAACCTTGAAAACAAATAACTTCAAAGACAGTTATACCCCGCTAGGGCGACCAGGCCTCCTGTCCCGATTGCAACTCCGTATGGCAGGCTGGCGCCATCCTTCCGCGATATCGGCAACCCGCGGAAACGGCGGATGGCGAAGAAAAGGATAAGCAACAAGACGCCTGACAAGGTCACGGTCACCAAAAGAAGCGCAGCAAGGCGGAGCGGAAACCAACAGGCCACCGCCGCGTAGAACTTTGCATCCCCTCCTCCGATCCATCGAAGTGCAAAGAGCGCCATGCCGACGATTAGGCTTGCAGCACCATGCGCAGGGAACGCCCAGATCGGATCCCCGTATTCAAGGAGAAAAAGTGACGCTCCAAGGCCCGTCACCGCAGTCGCGAGACACAGCCAATTGGGCAGCCGCCTGTTACGGACGTCACTTATCGTCCCAGCGACGGCAAATCCAAGGAGCAACAAGAACGCAATCGCCTGCTGGTGGGATTCAATCATAACCTGGCCGGTCTTTCAGATCAGTCGTGCAAGCCGTCCTTGGTCTCGCGACGCTTGCGTACAGAACCGACATCCGCGCTGCGAACCGGCTTGGCGCTCTCGAAATTGACGGTACGGATAACGAATTGGCCCGGCGAGACTTTGACCAGCTTGCCAGCCTGCCCAGCCACGTCTGGTTCTGCGGCTGGCCCGGGAGAGACATACAATTCAACCTGGTCCCTCGCCCGGGCCATTTCCGTCTGCGCAAGCAGTTTCGACAGGTTCCAGCGATAGCGCTCCTCATCTGGGTCGCGTGCAATAGCCAAGCGGAAATTGTTGGCCGCCAGATCAGCGCGACCAAGGTGGGCATAAGCAACGCCAAGTCCGTTAAGCACCGGCGCCAGGGGTTCCCCCGCGCCGCGAGCCAGCCTGAATGTCTCTATTGCCAGTCCAAAATTGCCTGCGGCGAGTTGGTCACGCGCAATGTTGGTGAGAACCGACGGCGCAGGCACCGGCAACTGCTGCTCAGTGCTGCTACGAGCTCTCAACGCCAAGGTGTCGGCCTTGACTGCATCTTGCACAACCAGATGCTCCTTGGGCTTGCTGTGTGGTGCAAAGCCGATCTGCCTGAAAACAGTGCAACCCGCGAGTTGCGGGACCAGTGACACCAAAACGCATCCGACAAGAACAGTTCGTTTCATGGGACTATCCTAACATCACAGGGAGGAGTTTCCGGACAACGCGAATGGCGGCAGGTATCATCAGCACGCCGATCATGGTGGGAAGCATGCAGGTTACGAGCGGAAGGGAAATCAGGACGGGAAGGCGATGCGCCTTCTCCTCAGCCCGCATTCGGCGTTTTTCGCGCATTTCGGACGCAAAGACCCGCAAAGTGGTACCAATGCTGGTGCCAAGCTTCTCGGACTGGATAAGCAAGGTCGCAAACGACCTGATCTCGTCGACGCCAGCAAGCGTTGCCATGCGGTGCAACGCTTCCTCGCGAGTGGCGCCGGCCCTCAAGTGGAGATTGGTTCGCACTAGAAGGTGGGCGACCTGCGGCTCTGCACGTGCGATTTCCCGGCTGACACGATCGAATGCCGCTTCCATGCCGAGACCAGCCTCGACGCATACCAGGATGAGATCCAGGCAATTCGGGAAACCGTTGGTTATCGCCTCCATCCTTCGATCTGCCTTGATCCGCACAAACCAAGCAGGGGCGATGAGGCCGAGCAGCCCGCTGACAGATCCGACCATGTAGAGCTTGAAGATGGTGAGTTCGGATCCCGTCAGCATCAAGTAGCTAATGGCACACGCAGGCAGGAGAAAAACGAGGATGAGCCGGGAGAGCGTATAGATGGTCGGCGCTTCGGTGGCTTCGAAGCCGGCCGCAATCAGCTTTGTGCGCAGCGCGTCCGGATTGCTGTCGGCGAGGCTGAGACCTGTGCGCTCGATTACATTGACGATGCTCCAGAACGGTCCGGACCGGCTCTGTGCAAGGCTCGTTTCCGCGCCGTTCGAGGCGCCGCTGTCAACCGACACAGTGCGCAGATGCGCGCGCACCTGGGCACGTCGGGTAAAATAACTGATGGCAGAGAAGGCCGCGATGACTGTCGCCGCAAAAAACAGCGCCAGAATGAGCGATCTAAGCAGCGCGTTCTGGAGGATAAAATCCATCATCACACCTTCAGGTCAACCATGCTGCGAAGCCACAGCACGCCGATGAGATAGAGACCGATCATGCCGGCGAAACTTGTCGCGAACAGCGGGTCGCCCGACACCTCAAGGTAGAAGCTCGGGTTTATCATGAAGAGGACAAGCATCGTCAGTGCGGGCAGGACCGAAAGCATCCAGGCGCTTGCCCGCCCTTCGGAGCTCAACGCGCGCACCTTCTGGTAAAGGCTCGCGCGGTCGCGAATGACCGACGCAAGGTTTCCAAGGATCTCAGCCAGATTGCCGCCCGTTTCGCTCTGCACTGACAGGCAGACTGCGAACATGTGCAGATCTTCCAGTTCCCAGCGTTCCGCAAGTGCTACCAGGGAGTCATTGAGGTTCGCGCCATAGGCGATCTCGTCCGCGACGAGGCCGAACTCTGTGCCGATTGGATCCGCCATCTCAGTGGACAGGAGGCTGATCGCCGAAGCTACAGGATGCCCTGCTCGCAAGGCGCGCGTGAAGATGTCCACGGCGGGAGCGAACTGCTGCTCCATCCGCTTCCTTCGCTTTTCCGCGCTACGGTTCAAAACGACGTAGGGAATGCCGGCCCCGAAACCAAGGCCGACGACACAAATCAGCAGAATCGTACCCAAGGTTATCGTGGTGCCGAGACTGAACGCCAGAAGGCTCAGCAGTATTATGGCCACCGCAGTCGCGATGGCCATTCCCGCCAATATCCTGTCCGGCGTTATGCTCATGCCGGTTCTGGCAAGCATCCTGCGAAGCCGGACGACAATCCCGCGGCGCCTGAAAGACCCTGCGTGATTGACCTTGAGAAGATTTGTGACCGCTTCCCGATCCATCCCCGACGCGAGCAGCTTCAGCCGCTTGTTGACCGCGTTGCGATTGCGCTGCCGCGTGAGCGTTGCATTGGCGGCCTGCTGCACGACGATCACGACGAATACGAAGATAGCCAACAGGGCAAAGAACCTGAGAAGTTCGAGGGTCATGCGATCACCCCATCGTCGGCTTGAATAGATCGGCGGCGAGGTGGATGCCACTCGCCTCGAGGCGTGCAGCGAACCGGGGGCGGATGCCGGTCGCTTCGAAATGGCCAATGACGTTGCCGAGCTCGTCGCGCCCACGCTGGTTGAAGCGGAAAATCTCCTGCATGGTGATCGTTTCCCCCTCCATCCCGGTCAATTCGGAAATGCTGAGAGTCTTGCGTCGACCGTCGGAAAGACGGCCGATCTGGATCACGACGTTGACGGCCGAGCCGATCTGGGCCCGGACCGAACGAGGCGCAATATCGATGCCGCTCATGCCAACCATCTGTTCAATACGCGTCAGCGCATCGCGCGGAGTGTTTGCATGTACCGTCGTCATCGAGCCGTCATGCCCCGTGTTCATCGCCTGAAGCATATCGAAGGCTTCGCCCGCACGGCATTCCCCCAGGATGATCCGGTCAGGCCGCATGCGCAGGGCATTCTTGACCAGATCGCGTTGGCTGACCTCACCGCGCCCCTCGATGTTGGGGGGGCGCGTCTCCAAACGCGCAACGTGCTCCTGCTGGAGTTGAAGTTCGGCCGAGTCCTCGATCGTGACGATACGTTCGGTGCCATCGATGTACGAAGACAAGGCATTGAGCATCGTCGTCTTGCCCGAGCCGGTGCCGCCAGAGATGATGATGTTGAGACGACCTTCAACCACGGCCTTGAGCAGAATCGCCATTGGTTCTGACAAGCTGCCAATCTCGATCATTCGGGCCATGCTGATCGGCTTCTTGGAGAACTTGCGGATCGACAACAGTGATCCGTCGATAGCAAGCGGCGCAACGATCGCATTTACGCGGGAACCGTCCGCCAGTCTCGCATCGACAAATGGCGAGGATTCGTCGACGCGGCGACCTACGGCACTGACAATCTTCTGGATTATGCGCAGGAGGTGCCGCTCATCCTGGAACCGCGTCGATACTCGCTGCAGTTTGCCGCCGCGTTCGACGAAAACTGTCTCGTAACCGTTGACGAGAATGTCCGATATGCTGTCATCCTTGATGAGTGGCTCAAGCGGACCGAGGCCGACCAGTTCATCGACGATGTCTTCAACGAGATCTTCGCGCTCGACACGATTGAGCGCGATATTCCGTTCGGTCAGGATGCCGCCGATGATGTCAGAGAGTTCACGAACCAGGTCGGTTCGCGAAAGCTTTTCGATGGCCGCCAGATTGACGCGGTCGAGAAGCTCTCGATGGATGTCGACCTTGATGCCAAGCAGAACGTCATTTGCGGCGGGAGCGGCACCGACCTGAGCCTCGTCCGTCCTGTCTGGGGTCAACATCGTATCGCCGGGCAAAGGCAGGGCCGGTACCGCGATGGGCGATCTTGGCTTTACGTTCCTGCGGCGGATTTCCCAGTTCATAGCAACTGTCCGGAATGCAACTGAACGTGTATCGACTGCGCAAGCTTCATCAGCGCTGTGCTGAAAGAGGTCTTCTTCTGGATGCTGTGGATCAGTACGCCCTGCTCCTGCGCACGAACCATCTGATCGCCTTCATCCGAGAGCGAGGCGGCGAAACTGCGGCCGATCGCCGCCTCAGCCTCGCTCGTACCAACAAGGCGGAAAAGTTTCCGCTCGACGCGATTGGCCACGATTGCCACCTTTTCGTCCGGAATTTCCAATGTCCGAAACAGGTCGAGTGTTCGTTTCGTCTGCCGCAGTCCGGAAAGTGCAACGGGCGTCACCAGCAATAGAATGTCGGAAAGAACGGCCAACGATGCAGCCCAGTTGCTCCATGCGGATGGAAAGTCGAGGACAACTACTCCGTAATTCCGGCGCAGCTGGTCCAGGACGAAGAGCATGTCATCGACGTTCACGGACTCGATTGAGTTGATGGTAGCTGGCGCAGACAGCACCCCGACACCGCCAGAGGTAGGCGGCGCCATGGAATAGAGGAACTCGCGGTCAATCCTGTCATGCGCGAGCATGAGATCGGTGATCGACCCACTGCGACTGCTGTCAAGATATGCGCCGACTTCGCCGAACTGGAGATCGAGGTCCGCAACGATAGCCGGACCATTCGTCCAGCTAAATTGATTGAGGGCATGGGCAAGGTGCGTGGCGACCGTCGTAGCCCCGCATCCTCCGCAACTGCGTACCACGCCAATCACGGGCGCGAGCGTCACCGGAACGATCGCCTGCGCATGCCGCGCCATGGCATCGAGCGTTGCGCTGACAAGTTCATCGGCTCGAAACGGCAAGGCAATCACGTCAGTGACCCCTTCGCGCACGAGAGTGCGCGTCAGGGTAAGATCAGGGTTTTCGACGGCGGCAATGAGCGCAGTTGCGGGCATCGCCTTGCGCATCCGGATCAGGCGATCGACCGAAGCCCTATCGGCCGGATCGACCTCGAGGACAAAAACCGACGCCTTTGCGACAGAAGTCTGATCAACCCCGTCCGCGGAGCCGAGCGGGAAAGGAACAACCAGGATTCGAGCAAGAGCATCTACTTGCCGTTCGAGCAAGGCGAGTTGCTTCGCCGAAGCACACACTGCGACAACTGGACCATTTCCGCCAAAGGGCGAGGTCGTGGCCGAAGCGCCAGGGCCGCTCATGTTGTCTTTTCCTGCATATCCCATGTAATCGTCCAATCCGCAAAAATCCTAAAAGGATTTAACGCCGTCTCCATCTTCCATTGTGAGTGTGCTCGATGCAGAAGGCATTGATATGCCCGTCATCAATATTCCCATAAGAGGATTGTATTGCATTCCCGCCACCGTCACGGTGACATGCGGTGCAATTTCGATACCCTTTGAGTTCGGGTCTCCGGCATAACCAAGGCCGGACCCGTTATATGTCACCGTGATATTGCTGCGTTGAATGGCAGGATTCACGCTTTCCATTACCCTGGCGAACCGGTCGAAATCGGCAAAGCTGCATGACGTTGCCGCAAACGGCGCAGCGCCGCCCGAACACGAACATGCGCTGGCCGAGGTAAACCGACATGTCTTGGCTGGCAGGCAGCCAGCCGGAATAGGCTGGCCCTGCTGCAATGTGACCCCGCCACAGGTCACGCCAACCATGTTCTGGGCAAGATCGCTCGCCACGGGATTTGTCACCACCGCGATACGTGCGCCCATCTGAGCCGCCTTCTGATTGAGGCCAAGGTTCCAAGCGTACCAACCGGTATCCAGCACGCCAAAGACGAACAGGATCAGGATCGGCAACACGAGTACGAATTCGGCCGCCGACGCCCCTCGCTCATCGCCCAGAAATGCATGCAGGAGCCTCATACGCCCGCCCCCGCCGCTTCCTGCTTCGCATAAAGGTGCAAGGTCGTGTCGAACCCGGCCAACGTACCGAAAAGACTGGGATAGTTGGGCCTGCCAATCACCGTGATGACTGGCGCATAGCCATTGGAATGGTCGGTATAGATTCCGGTATATTGCGCGTCGGAAACGCACTTGTAGCGAACCTCGACTTCAGCCTCGTCCCAGGTCCATGGCCTCGCGACCGGCGTTCCGGTTGTCGTGGCTACGCCGAACCTTGCAACGTTCCTGATCGGCGCGAGCTGCGAGCCGGTATAGGCCATGTCGTTCGTCGCACCCGTGCAGCCCCACACGCTGACCATGTCCAGCCGAGCGGCGTATCGGGCGGCATCTCGCACGCCGTTCACCACCTGATGCTCGGTGTAGAGGTAGAAGCCAGCCTCCAGCGCCACGAAAATCATCAAGATGGCAAGCGGCATGACGAGTACCGTTTCCGCAGCCGCCGCTCCGCGACTATCGCGCCGGATGCGCTCAAGGAAAGTCGCGCCACTCATTTGACAAGGTACGGCTTGTCGCGACGAATGACGTTTGCATCGCCGCCGTCATCGTTGCCCGGCTTGGCGATGGACACGACCTCTACGTAGACTTCGGCGGCCGTGCTTCGATAGTAGTTCTTCTTCGGACCATTCTTGGGCGGATTTGGGGGAGGCGCGCTGCCCCGGTTGAGCGAAGGTTCAACCAGGAAGACGTTCACCCACTTTTTCACGACCTGAGAAGTGGCCGCAGAGGTACAGTCGACGACGGCGATAGGAAACACGCGCCGATCCGTACCCGATATGGGAGTGCTTGCCGTATTGCAGACGGGGCCGCGATAGGCTGTGTCGCTCCCCACCGCCCGGGTCTTTTCGGACGGATTGGACGCCCAGCGCGCGAGTTCCCATTTGTAGACATCGTAACGGCGGGGAATCGACTTTCCGGCTGGCATCGAGATGCCAAGCGTCGTCCAATCCAGCCCGTAGTTCGAGCGGAAATAATAGTCGATGTTCCAGACGCCGTCGCCAACGCCCGTCGCGCCGCCGCAACCGGTCGCACCGCCCTTGGCGTGGCAATCATCCCGTGGATGCCCCATGAACTTCACGTCCGACAGGGGAAACACGGTTCCGGACGCATCGAAGCCGTATGTGCTGAGTTCGGGCCAGAACCACGATCCTGCGGGCGTTCCATTCTGGCTGAGAAGGCAGGCCCCACCGCTGTTGGTTTTACGAATGAGATCCTTGGACGAATTGAGCGCCGGGCTGCATGTCACACCAGAGGGGCACGCGTTCTGGGAGTTGCCGCCAGCATCGTAGATGTCGAACCGCGTGTTAAGGGCAGCGGCCACGGCAGAGCCTGCCTGCGAACCTACGGCGAGGTTTTCCTCGTCGAGACAATCGCCAGTCGGACTATCGGCCGAAAGAGCCTTGCGGATCGAAGGCGTGTTGCTGGCATCACCAAGAAACTGGAGTTGCAAGCCGCTATTGGAGGTAGTGTCGAGCAACAGACCTTTGCCGACGTAATCCTGGTTGAAGCTGAGATCGTTGCTGGGCGCGCAGATCTTCATCGGCGGGACCTTGCAAATTGCAGAGCCGATACCTGCCACGGCTGCGGCGGAGAGAGTGGGCGAAACCCAGCTTGCTACGGCAGAGCCAATGGGGGTGAGCGCGTACTGTGCGCTCCGGCCATTGACCTCCACCTTTGCAAAACGCGCTCGCGCATTGTCTGTTGTGGGGTTTGCCCCAGCTTCCGCATCTGCCCTGGTGGCATAGAATGCGAAGCCTGCTTCCTTGATCGTCACGACCCCGGCATCTTTTGCCAGCAGCGTGTTGTTCGCGATCAGCGAATTTGCGGCATTCTTTGCACGGTCGATAGCACCGCTTTGCCGATCCAACTGGGTCACTGCGGCAAGTGCAGCCTGATCTGCTGCATTTTGCAGTTCGCTGTCCAGCGTCAGCACCTGGCTGACGTCGTAGCCAATGCCGACCATCGCGATCAGGCCGGTCAGTGCCAGTGCATACGTCACCGCGACGGCGCCTGTTTCGTCCTTCAGACCACTCCGGATCAGTGTAAGGGGCATGGCAGCACCATTTTCCTCAGTTGCCGCCCGAGCCGCCAGCCTGGGTTGCAACATTAGAGGTGCGAACTTTCTCGGGCTTCTTGACCGCGTCCTTGCGATAGCGTTCGATTGCCTGCTGTGCGTGATGGCCGCTCGTCTCGGGATCAGCGTACTCGTACTGCGGATCCGGATCGATCACCTGAGCCATCATGGTCTGGCGGTTCGCCTCGCCGAATGCAGCCCCGGCGCTGTAGAGCCCACCTTGCTCGGCGGTGCATCCGCTGAGCAACAGAGCGCAGGAAATAGCGACGAGTTCAGTACGCATAGTCCGCATTCCTTGCATCGCTGGCCGGCAGGGCGGGCAGTTCCGAAACGCTCGCCTGGGGAGGGATCGGCGTAGCATCGCTCGAAAGCGGTGCCGCACTTCCGTCCTGCGGCTTGGTGGGCGCCAGTTTCTTGCCGAATGACGGCTCACCCAGGAAGATCGTACTGGCAGCCGAAGGATCGGTAACGGCATCCGTCGGCAGACGAACTTGTTCGGGCTTGATCGGCGACACTAGCCGCGGCGTGACGACAATGAGGAGTTCAGTCTCGCCCTTCGAAAATGCGCTCGAGCGGAACAAGCTCCCTATGATCGGCAACGACCCAAGCAGCGGCAACTGCTGAACACTGGTCTTGAAGTCCTTCTGCAGCAATCCGGCGATCGCAAAGCTTTCGCCATCACGCAATTCCAGCGTCGTGCTGGCGCGGCGGGTACGAAGCCCCGGGATCGTGATACTGCCGACAGTCAACGATGCAGTCGGGTCGATAGCGCTGACTTCCGGTTCAACCAGAAGGTTGATCGTCTTGTCTCCAAGCACGGTCGGGGTAAAGCCCAAGCTCACGCCGAACGGCTTGAATTCAACGGTTATCGCGCCGCCATTGCCGTTCCCGGTGCCGGTCGTGCCGCTTTGCACCACTGGCACCGGGAACTCTCCGCCCGCAAGGAACGAAGCGCGCTCCCCCGAAAGGGCCAACAGCGTTGGTTGGGCCAGCGTTTTCGCCATGCCCTTGGTTTCGAGGGCGTTCAGGACAGCATCGATGCCCAGACCGTCGATCGAAAAGGATTTGCGGAAGATCCCGAACGAGCCCGTGATGGAACTCAGCTTGAGAATGGAAGCGCCGGGAATCGTTGTGGATGTGGATACACCGCCAGAGTTGCCGCTCACCGTCACATCTGCGCCAGGGACGAGTTGAGCTCCCTTCCCGATGGCGGATTCAAACGTGCCCTTGCTGGCGAAACCGCTGACACCTACGTCGAAACCCGCGGTGCGGTTCACTTCGGCAAACTTCACTTCCAGCATCACCTGCTGGCTGGAACCAAGCGAAATGAGGTTCACGACCTTGTCGCCGGCATAGGTCCGCGCCAGTTGCACCGCGCGATCGATAGCCCCGGGATCATTGACGAGGCCGCTCAGCACGATTGCATCGTTCGAGAGGCGCGCATCGATCTTGTCGTTGGGGACAAAAGTCTTGAGCTGCGAGCGCAGCCCCTCCACGTCAGGGCCCACCGCAACATCCATGATAGAAAGTACGCGGCCAGTGGCATCGTACAGCGTCAGGCTGGTCGTGCCCATCTTCTTGCCCAGCACGTAGATGGACCTGGTGGTGACCGGGAGAACATCGGCAATGTCGTCGTTACCGACCAGCGCTTTGGCAATGGTGCGATCGGTGCTGACAACCTGGCTCTTGTTGACCGGCACCTCCAGCGTGCCAGCGTGAAGGTTTTCCGCTGTGATGCCCTGGGCACGAGTCGCATTGGTGGTTGCGCACAGTGCCGCGGCAAGCGCGGAGCCGATGGCAAGGTAGCGTCGGCTCTTAGAAAACATGGCGCACCTCATAGTCGGTTGGCTTGCCCTTGCGATAAACCGTCATGGTCGGGCCGTAATAGCGCGGTGGCATCGCCACAGCCGCAGGTGCGGGTGATGCGGCAGCGCGCTGCGGAGCGGGAACTGGGGCAGAGCGGCGAGCAATAAAGAGTTGGCGACCAGCAAGATCGCGGGCCAGAACGGTTCGCGTGGGACCGGTGTCTTCAACCGAAGCCAGTGAACGAAGGCCCAGTGACAGCGTACCCAGTTCGCGGGCCAGTGCCAGCTTCTGTGCGCCGAGGGTATCGACCTGCACGGTGGCGGTCTTGCCCACGACGGCTTCGGTCTTCGACTTATCAGCCACCTGGTCGATACCCAGCACGGCCACCTGACGCAGGATGACGTCCGTCATCTTGTCCTGCTGGCCTGCACCCTCACCCGGAATCTGGCGGGTGAGGATAATGTCGACCAGATCGCCCGGGCGAACGAAACCTGACACGCCGGTAACATCTGAAATGGGAAGTGAGACTGCTACCATGCCGGGTGGCAGGGCTGCGGCAAGCGTTGCGCGACCATCGGTGCCGGTCACGCGGGATGCCAGGATCGGTTCGCCAGCGGCGATGGCCTGCATGGCGATGCGATTCCTTTGCGCATCAGCGAGATTGGTGAAAGCCCCTGGCGGCACTGTCCCAGCTGGCCAGTCAGCCAATCGGGTGTTCGTATTCGTCAACGGCTTTCCGAATTCAATCGCCTGCGAGGCCACGACTATACGAGTAAGCGATGCCCGCTTCACTTCAGTCGTTCCCGCATTTTGCGTACCTGTGAAGAACGCGTTTGCGATGATTACGGCGATAACGCCAACGAACACGGCAGCGGCAAGCGCAATGGCACTTTGACGGTTCACTTCGCCCCCCACTTCACGCCTGGAAGAGTAGGTGAAGGCAAGAACATCTCGCCTTCACCTAAACAGAACATTAAGATGCAGGGTCGACGTCGACATTGCTGATCGACGTTGCCGTCGACTGCAGCTTGCCTGCGATGGCACCGCCGAGAGCGATCGCACCGGCCGAAATGGCCGTACCAACGATTGCGAGGATCAGCACGTATTCGGCAGCGGCAGCACCAGAATCGTCACGAAGAAAGTTTCCAAAGAACTGTGTCATGTCACACCTCTCTCATGGATATTTTCCATGAAGCTAATAATTGTAACCTACACTTTCGGCAGGCGACGAGACTTACGGAGTGACGTCGACGGTGCTGATCGACGTTGCAGTCGACTGCAGCTTGCCAGCGATGGCACCGCCGAGAGCAATCGCACCTGCCGAAATTGCGGTACCGACGATCGCAAGGATCAGCACGTACTCGGCAGCCGCGGCACCAGAATCGTCGCGGACGAAATCGTTGAAAAACTTGGTCATGATTTAACCCCTGTGTCCAAACCCTGCCCCATCTCGATCGGGCAGATACTTGATCAAAAGACAGGGCTCCGGCTTCTATATCCGGGTGGCCCGCCACCACGGGGGGGGCAGTGCGGAACCAGTGCGACCCTGTTCTGTTTGACTACCAGTACGCTCGCACTGGTCATTTGCACTGGTTCCCCGTGGGACTAGTACAGGGTGCCCTTCTCTGAAAATTAGTCAATAATTTCTTAATTTGCCTTAATTTTATTTATTTTCATACACTTAGCTGGTTAACCCGGCCTGATTTCCCAAAACGACACATGGAGACACTCTCACGAAATCTGAATTCTTTAACTTGATATGAACCAATTTAGGGCACATTCGATGCTAACGCGTTGTGTCAACTCGGGGATATTGCGGACAAATGGGTAGTCCCGGAAGAGAATCGTGTCTGCAATTCGCGGCCTCGACGCTGTTTCGTTCTGCATGCGGAGCAGTGCTTCGCCGCTATGATCGGTTCGGCCAGACCTCGGTTCGCTTTTTCGACATGAGAATGGAAACGCTGATCTCCGGCTGGATCGGCACGATACTGTGCATAGCCCTGGTCAAGACGTTACTTGCCCCCACACCAGCCACAAGCATCGCCGAAGGCATGGCAATGGCTCTGCCGTTCTTGCTTCTGGCAGCAGCCCCCGTAGCCGGCTTCCGCCTTGCGGCGGGCAGGTTTCCGAAAGGTCGGATCTCAGCTCAACCGATCGTTCGACTGGCACGCGTCGGCAACTGGCGCAATGCATCAAAGGGCGACGTCGCTCGCGCCGTGGCAGGCGGATCGGGGGGCTTTCTCGTTTCACTCCTTATCGGCATCATCCTGAACGTGCCGGTGCGCGCGATGGAATTTCTCGCCAGCGTGCCCGCGATCAATCCCGGCGATCCGCGCTGGGCTCACATAATCGTTCTGGCGATGACAGTCGACGTGGTGGTGATGACCTTCCTCTACATGATCTGTTTTGTCATGGCGCTGCGCAGCGTCCCGCTTTTTCCCAGGTTTCTGGCTCTTGCCTGGGTGGCTGACATGGCGTTGCAGGTTGGCATGGCGAATTATCTGGCGAACACGCCCGGCATGCCAACGTCCGTCGCGCAGCCGCTTTTCGGCCTGCTTATGGGCAACATCAAGAAGGTTTGGATCAGCGTAATGATCTGGCTGCCCTATCTTCTTGTTTCCAAGCAGGTAAACCTGCAGTTCCGCCACAGGGTGCGTAGCGACGCATGACGAAGGCGCAAAGCCAGAGCCATATTTCCGCTCAATAGCCGTCAATCGAACAGCAATAGGTTGCGTTTTAAAGCTGCCAGTTAGCCATGAAACGCAGCGGGACCTTCGAGGCTGCTGCGGACCGCGCTCGCCCGGATGTCCGTTCTGTCAGAGCACCAGCCACGTCCACCCAGGCACCTCACGGCGTTTCCATGTTAGAGCGACCGAGGATTGTTCTCAACGTGCCGGTCGCCCAGTAGATCGGCGACGCCTTGGCTTGTTACATAAATGCATCTTGTGATCCGTGCCTTGTCCTTGTGTCGAAATTCAGGGACATTTTTATGCGATCCTTATGCGGACGTGACGCAATTCACATGGCGGCCTTATGAAAGGGTGCTGCATTCCCTTGCCTCCTGAACCGGAGGCATCCCTTGCAGACAATCACCCGGACATCGCGCAATTCACTGGCCTCCCTCACTCTCGGCGCCATCGGGGTCGTATATGGCGACATCGGCACGAGCCCGCTCTACGCCTTTCGCGAGGCGCTAGGTCAGGCAGCCCGCGACGGGATCGTCCAGGCCGAGATCGTCGGCGTCCTCTCGCTGGCGCTGTGGGCGTTGATCATCGTAGTGACGCTGAAGTACGTCATCTTCCTCAGCCGGATGGACAACAACGGCGAAGGCGGGGTGCTTTCACTCATGGCACTGGCTCAGCGGGCCACCGGCGGCGGCTGGGTGGCGGTGACGCTGCTGGGAGCGACGGGCGCGGCCCTGTTCTATGGCGATGCGATCATTACCCCTGCACTCTCGGTGCTCTCGGCGGCCGAGGGGCTGAAAACCATCCCCGGCCTCGACGGCATGTCGCAAACCGCGATCATCGGGGTGACAGTCGGCATTCTAGCTGCGCTGTTCATGTTTCAGTCGCGGGGTACGGCGAGCGTGGCCACGTTGTTCGGACCAGTATGCCTGGTCTGGTTCGTTGCTTTGGCGGGGTTAGGCCTTTGGCATATCGCTGATGCACCAGAGGTGCTGACCGCGTTCAACCCTCTGCATGCAGTCACCTTCCTCGTTTCTCACGGCGTGACAGGTCTGTTCGTGCTGGGCGCGGTGTTCCTCACCGTGACCGGTGCCGAAGCGCTGATTGCCGACATGGGGCACTTCGGGCGCAGACCGATTCAGCTGGGGTGGCTGTCCTTCGTCTGGCCAGCGTTGACGCTGAACTACCTTGGTCAAGGCGCGCTCGCGCTGAAAGCGCTCGCCGCTGCAGAAGCCATTGGCCAGCCACTCGCCAACGCTGACTGGTTTTTCATCATGGCGCCGGATGTCCTGCGCGCGCCGCTGGTGATTTTGGCAACCTTGGCCACGATCATCGCCAGCCAAGCCGTGATCACCGGGGCTTATTCGCTGACCCACCAGGCGATCTCGCTAGGTCTCCTGCCGCGCCTGACAATTCGCCAGACTTCGGAGCACCAGATGGGGCAGATATATATGCCGGGGGTCAACTGGCTGCTGCTGGGCGGTGTCCTGCTGCTGGTGCTTGGTTTCAAGTCGAGTTCGGCGATGGCCGCCGCCTATGGCATCGCAGTGACCGGCACCATGGTGGTGACGACCTGCATGGCTTTCCTCATCGCGTGGAAGTACTGGAACTGGGAACCGGTATGGACGGCTTTGCTCATCGCCCCGTTCCTCGCGCTCGACCTGTTCTTCTTCGGCGCCAACATACTCCGTGTGAGCGAGGGGGGCTGGGTTCCACTGTTGGTGGCTGGCCTTGTCGGGCTGGTGATCTTTACCTGGCTCAAGGGGCGCCGGACGGCCTTGGCCCGCGCAAGCGAGCAGGGCGTTTCGCTGAACGAAACAGTCATGGCGCTCCACGCAAGACCCCCGACGAGGATCGAAGGAACAGCCGTGTTCTTGACCCAAGACCTTGACGTCACCCCTTCCGCACTGTTGCACAACCTCAAACACAACAAAGCGCTGCACCGCAACAACATCGTTCTGAAGGTTGAAATCCAGGCAAGGCCCTATGTCGCACCAGAACAGCGCGTTGTAGTGGATCGGATCGACGAAAGCTTCCTCAAGGCCCGCCTGCGCTATGGCTACATGGACACAATCGACGTTCCAAGCGACCTCGCTCGCGCCGATGGTCTGCTTGTCGGACCAGGCGGCACGTCCTTCTTCGTTGGCCGCAGCGCAATCCGCTTCGCCGCCAGACCGGTACTGCCGCGATGGATGACGGTGGTCTACATGTTCCTGCATCGCAACGCCGCCGATCCTACCGCCTATTTTTCGATTCCGTCGAACCGCGTTGTCGAACTGGGCAGCCAAATCGAGCTATAAGGCAAATCATGACCCGAGCCGTAGCCGCCTATCCCAAAGCATTGCTCGCGGTCGCGGCGGTCACCTGGATCACTGCGGCGCAGTTGCCATTGCTAGGCCTAGCCTCGTCAGCAATGCTGTTTCTGCTGCCCGTTCTAATCTCAGCCGTGCGCGGTGGAGTGGGGCCCGGCCTAACGGCGGCGCTAACCGGTGCGGCCGCCTACAATTTCTTCCTGCTGGAGCCGCGCTACACGTTTCGCGTTCACCAGTTGGACAATCTGGTCAGCCTTCTCGTCCTCGTTGCCGTGGCGCTAGTGACCAGCCGCCTCGCCTCTCGTCTGATGATGCGCGAGGCGGAAGCAGTGGAACGGGCCCGACTCAGCGATGAACTGGCCGAGCTTTCAGGCCTGCTCTCCAGCCACCCCGCACAGCCGGCACTTGAGCGGGGTATAGCCCTGCTGGAGGCCCGCTACGGCAAGCTGGAACTGCTGCTGCCCCATGCGGGCCGGATTCAGGAGAACGAAGCCTTTTCCTCACTCGATGCCTCGGCGGCAGCCTGGTCCGCACACAACGGCGACATCACAGGGCACGGCACCGCAACGATGCCGGTCGCCGACTGGACCTTCCTGCCGCTGAGCCCGAGGAACCGCCACGATATTAGCGTCATGGCACTGGCGCGGCCGATGGACGGTACCGTGCGCGCGGCATCCGAACTCGATCACCTGCGGCAGTTGGCCATGCTACTCGGACAGTGCCTGGACCGCGACGCGCTGGAGGCCGAACGACGAGAACGCGAACTGCTCGAGGAGCGGGACCGTCTGCGGCGCACGCTCCTCGCCTCGCTCGCCCACGATTTCCGTACGCCGCTCACGATCATCACGGGGCGGCTTGCTGAACTTGCCTCGGGCAATCCTGCCGCGACCGACGCGCTGGCCGCCGCGCAGCGAATGGACCGGATGATGAATGACCTGATCGGTGCGGCCCGGATCGAGGCGGGAGCGCTGGAACCGGTGCTTGAAAGCATAGACCTCGTCGATGTCGTCGGTGCCGCGTGCGAGGGCCTGATCCAGCCTCATGGGGTCGCGCTAAAACAGAGCATTCCCGCCGACCTCCCCTTCGTCCGCGGCGATCCCGTGTTGTTGCAACACCTGATCGCCAACCTCATCGACAATGGCATTTGTCACGCGCGCAGTACCGTGGTCGTGAGTGCTGCAAAGCAATCGGGCCTCGTGCTTTTGCGGGTAAGTGACGATGGCCCGGGCATCCCGGAGGGTGAACGGCAGCGCATCTTCGAGCGTTTTGCCCGGATCGAAGGGACCGACCGCACCCAAGGCAGCGGTCTGGGCCTTGCCATTGTAAAAGGGTTTGGCGATGTCATGGGCATGGCCGTCACGGTTACTTCCGCGCCTTCTGGTGGGGCGCTCTTCACCGTTGCCATGCCGCGCGCCGGGCGAGCCGGAACATGAGCACGGTCCTGTGCATCGACGATGAACCAGCCATTCTGCGCTTGCTGTCAGTCGTGCTCGCAGCCGATGGACATGAAGTTATGACGGCTACCGCTGGTCGCGAAGCCCTCACGATCATCGGTCGTGGCGCCGTTGATGCGGTGTTGCTCGACCTCGGCTTGGCCGACCGCGACGGGCTGGAACTGATTCCAGCAATCCGCGCCATAACGGCAGTACCAATCCTGGTCATCTCGGCCCGGGGCGAAGTGGCCGAGAAAGTTACTGCGCTCGACCTCGGCGCCGCAGACTATATCACCAAGCCCTTCGACGGAGACGAAGTACGTGCCAGACTCCGCGTCGCCCTCCGGCAGGGCGCAAAGTCGCTGACGCCTGACGGGGTCATCTGCCATGGCCCGATCCGCATGAATCCAGAACGACACGAGGCCGAGGTATCCGGCCGACCATTATCGCTGACGCCCAAGGAATATGCACTCCTCAAAGCCCTCATCGAGGCCAATGGACGAGTGCTTACCCACGCCGCTCTGCTCGAACGCGTCTGGGGCAAAGCGCATCGGCAAGACGTCGAATACCTGCGTGTTACAATCCGAGCATTGCGGCTGAAGATTGAAGAAGATCCGGCGCGCCCCATCGTAATTCGAAACGAACCCGGGGTTGGCTATCGCTTGGGATAGTGTCGCCAGAAGCTGGTCATTGTCGTCGCGTGCCGCTCGGACACCAAGTTTCGCGATTCCGAATTGAGGGGGTAAGATGGCGGGCATGAGACGCAGGCTCAAAGTATTCTACGACGGTGGCTGTCACCCTAACCCGGGGCCGATGGAAGCAGCTGCCGTGGTTCGTGGGAAGCCGTACTTCTTCGACGATTTGGGGACCGGCTCGAACACTGACGCCGAATGGCATGCGCTGCGTTGCGCCATCGAGTTGGCGCGAGATCTGGGGCTGCGAGACGTGGAGTTTGTAGGAGACTCTCTCGAAGTAACGAGATCTGCCAACATCGCCTTGGCAAACGGTAACGCAACGTCTGGGCAAGCAATCTCACTTCTTGCAATTCTTGCCCACTACCGCCCAGGTAGAATCCGATGGATCAAACGCGAGCAGAACCTTGCAGGGATTGCTCTCGAGGCCAGGCGCGATCGATAGTTGCATCTATCTTCGACAAAACCGCCGTTCGCACTGAACTGAAGCCCTCCAGATAGCGGTCCTTTGACACAAAATGACCGATGAAATGGCGAGGCCCCGGTTGCAGGGATGGCTGTGGCAATGTTGACTGCACCCGTTATGAAACGGCCAACACAGGTTCAGGAAAATCAGGTAGACCGATGGCCCGCAAACATTCGAAGCACGATCCCTATGGCGACTTGGACCGGGAAGAAGAGGCGCCTGCGGCCATAATACCCTGCTGGCTCTGTAAGCGGCCGACGGGTAAGACCATTGTGTGGCACCATCCCGTGCCCAAGAGCCGGGGCGGACGCGATGTAGTGCCCATGCATCCGATTTGCCAGCAGACGCTGATCACCAATTTCACCAATTCCGAACTGCAGCGTCATGGGATGGACGTGGAGGGCTTGCTGGCTCACCCGAGCGTGCGCAAGTTTGTCGATTGGGTAGCGAACAAAGACCCCGATTTCACGGCGGCCCTGGCAAGGAAGAAGCGCTGATCAGGTTGTTAGGTCGACCGACCGCCGAGGTGACTTCGCTTGTTCCTTCATCTCGGCATAGGCTCGGTCGCGATCATGGGGAGCCAGCGAACGGAGGTATCGGCCGGCATCCTTGTAGGTCAGGAAGGGTCTGCCGTCCGCAACGATCGGGATGGTACGCCCGTTGTAGATCCGACGCAGGAGGCGATTTTGCGCTCGGGAAAGCCCTGGCGCGTCGTCTTTGATGACAGTCATTGTCCATCCTGTAGGGGACAAGGACGAAACCGCCAATCCTGCCACGCGCCCTGCAATGTCGGAGGCCATCGCAAAAGGAGTAAAATGCCGTGCCATTATCGCCATCGGACCTCACCGGACATTTCGCGCACTGCGTCCAGATATTCGGCGGCACGACTGCTGCCTCTCGGCGCCTCGGCATTGACGAACGAGCGCTTCGCCGCTTCATGAATGGAGAGCGGCCTATCAGCCTCCAACTGCTGCAGGATACGGCGCAAGCATTGCGGACTCTCCGTGCGGAAGCGACGTCGGCGGAAGAATTCATTGCCGCCGCCGTGGGTGCGGAACCGAGCGATCCTTGACCGGGCATGCTGCAGTCGCAGAACGAGCCATGGACGGAGGCGAGCTTCTGCAACGTCTTCATCTGCCTGAAGCGCTGCATCGCCCGTTCTCGTCGTCGAAATGGCATGTGGCTGTTTTCCACCCGATTGTTGAGCCAGCGCCCCATTTCCTGGCGAGGTGCTGTCAGTCTAATCGCAACTTGTCTCCGATTTGCGCGACTTGGGCAGATTTCGCGGGTCTTCAGGCCATGAGCGTCTGCCACTCGGCAAGGGCTGCCGAGCGGCGCTGCTTGTAGGTCATGCGATCGATGAGGTGACGGTCCTGGGAAAAATGGTTATGGAGCGAGCCATGGACGGAGGCGAACTTCTGCAACGTCTTCATCTGCCTGAAGCGCAGCATCGCCCGTTCTCGTCGGCGAAATGGCAGGTGGCTGTTCTCCACCCGATTGTTTAGCCATCGCCCCATTTCCCGTCGATCAAGATTGCCGAGTTGGCGCATCGCGGCCGGGTATGACCGAAGGCCGTCGGTCACGATTGCTTCGGCCCGACCGTGCCGCTTCGATGCCTTCTTCAGGAAGGTCAGAGCCGCAGCCTTGTCGCGGGTTTTGGTGACGTAGCTCTCGAGTACCTCGCCCTCGTGATCCACCGCCCGCCACAGGTAATGGCGCTCGCCGTTGATCTTGACGAACACTTCATCAAGGTGCCAGCGCCACTGACGAAAACCTCGCATCCGACTGACACGCTGGCGCCGGATCTCTGATGCGAACATCGGTCCGAACCGGTTCCACCACAGCCGCACCGTCTCGTGGCAGATGTCGATGCCGCGCTCGGCGAGCAGGTCCTCGACGTTGCGCAGAGACAGCGGGAAACGGACATACATCAGCACCGCCAGCCGAATGATCTCCGGCGAAGTCTTGAAATAGCGAAATGGACTGGACGATTTGCGGCACCTGGGCATGCCTGGCACCTTAGCGGATCAGCTCACCTCCGCCAGCAGTGCAGTTGCTTTGACAGGGCCAGACACTTGCTTTCTATGTTGAGTGGCTTGGAAGTATGTGCCTGGATCTCAGTTTCTGTGTACCGAGCCGCAAGCGTGTTCATGGCAGTCCTTAAGCGCGTCGGTAAAATGCTTCGACCACCACGTCACGTCGTGCTGTTCCACGCCATTCATGAGCGTTCGCCAACGTCGGATCCGTTCTTCACCCGGCATCGTGATGGCGCGGCTCAAAGCGTCGGATATCTCTTCAGCGCTGTGCGGATTGACCAGCAGCGCTTCGGGCATCTGCTCTGCCGCACCGGCAAAGCGTGACAGGATCAGCACGCCGGGATCACCGGGATCCTGCGCGGCGACATACTCCTTGGCGACAAGGTTCATGCCATCGCGCAAGGGGGTGACAAGCCCCACCTTGCTGGCGCGATAGACCCCGGCAAGCATGTCGCGCGTGTAGCCTTGGTTCACGTATCGGATCGGAACCCAATCAAGACCTGCATGGGCCCCGTTTATGCGTCCGGCCAAACCTTCGAGCGTGCTGCGGATGCGCTGGTAGCTGTCGACCGTGCCGCGCGAGGGCGGGGCGATCTGCAAGAGGGTAACTTCCTTGCGCTCCTCCGGGTGCTCGACAAGGAACCGCTCGTAGCCGAGGAAGCGCTCTTCCAGGCCCTTGGAATAGTCCAGCCGATCAACCCCGACGATCATCGTGCGCCCAACGGCACTCACACGGACACGTTCGTAGGTTTCCTTGGCCTTTTCGCTTGCGGCAAGGGCGGCAAATTCCTTTGCATCGATGCCGACCGGGCAAGCGATCAGACGCACACGGCGCTCGCCCACGGACAGCCAGCCATCGTCGCCGATCGTACCGCCCAGTTCGTGCGACACGTAATCGCAAAAGGATTGCAGCCATTCCTCGGTGTGGAAGCCGATCAGGTCATAGGCGAGAAGACTTTCGGTCAGCGCGCGTGCCTCGGGCAAGGTCGCCAGCAGGCGGCGGGGCGGCCAGGGAATGTGCAGGAAGAAGCCGATCCGGTTTTCGACCCCGCGCGCGCGCAGTTCCTTGCCCAGCGGAAACATATGGTAATCCTGGACCCAGACCAGATCGTCCGGCTCGATCAGCGGCAGTGCCGTTTCGGCAAAGCGTTCGTTGGCGCGCTTGTAGCCATCGGCGAAGCTGCGTTCGTATTCGGCCAGGTCGATCCGGTAGTGGAACAGCGGCCAGAGTGTACGGTTGGCGTAGCCATCGTAGTATTCCTCGATGTCCTGCTCTTCCAGATCCACCGTGGCCGTGGTCACGCCATCGACGCGTTCCATGTTGATGTGGCCGGTAAACTCGCTGGTCTCGTTGCCGGACCAGCCGAACCAGATCCCTCCATGTTCGCGCAAGGCCGCCGAAAGCGCGACGGCAAGTCCGCCTTGCGCGCCCCCACCGGCGCTGACGCGGTTCGAAATGACTATCAGCCTGCTCATCGTACGGTATTCCACGGTTTGCTCAGCAGGACGGCGCAGTTGATCAGGCCGACAAGTGAGTAGGTCTGCGGGTAGTTTCCCCAGAGTTCGCCGGTTGCCGGATCGATGTCCTCCGAAAGGAGGCCCGACTGGGTGCGGCGGCTGAGCATCTCTTCGTAGAGCGCGCGGGCTTCGGCACGGCGTCCGGTCAGGTGCAGGGCTTCTATCAGCCAGAAGGTGCAGACGTTGAAGGCGGTTTCGGGAAGGCCGAAATCGTCCTCGGTGGCATAGCGCAGCATGTGCGATCCGCGCCGCAGGCCCTGTTCGATGGCGGCCAGCGTGGAGACGAAGCGCGGATCGTCCGGCGCGAGGAAGCGCAGGTCGAGCAACTGGATCACGCTTGCATCGAGATCGTCGCCCGAGAACGTGGCCGACATCCGCTCGGTCTCGGGACACCACGCGGCCTGCTCTATCCGCTCGCGGATCGCGGCTGCGCGCTCGCCCCAGAAGGCCGCGCGGTCATCAAGGCCAATCGCGTGCGCGGCGTTGCCCAGCCGGTCACAGGCCGCCCAGCACATCGCCGCCGAATATGTATGGACCGACTGGCGGGTGCGCAGTTCCCACAGGCCGGCATCGGGCTTGTCGAACAGGGCCCATGCCCTTTCGCCGACCTTTTCCAGCGCTTCAAAATCGGCGAGGCCGGACATGCGCAGCAAGCGCTGGTCAAGGAACGCCTGCGTGTTGGACAGGACGATCTGGCCATAGGCATCGTGCTGAACCTGCGACCAGGCTGCGTTGCCGATGCGGACCGGCCCCATCGCGCGATAGCCGGGCAGCCTTTCGGCAAGGCCTTCGTCCAGCTTCGCTTCGCCGAGCACGCCATAGAGCGGCTGGATATGGCCACCGCGCGCATTGTCGACGACATTGCGCAAGTAGGCGAGATAACCTTCGAGCACGTCCAGCGCGCCGAGGCGATTGAGGGCCTGCACGGTGTAGTAGGCATCGCGGATCCAGCAGTAGCGATAGTCCCAGTTCCGCTGCGATCCGGCATGTTCGGGGATCGAGGTGGTCAGCGCGGCTACGATGGCGCCGGTTTCCTCGTGCTGGCACAGCTTGAGCGTTATGGCCGACCGGATCACCACGTCCTGCCATTCGACCGGCGTGGCCAGGCCCCGCACCCAGTGGCGCCACTCGGCAGCGGTTGCCTCGAGCATCCGTTCGAGCGTTTCGGCAAGGTTGCCCGAGAAGCTCTCGTCCGGGCCGAGGAAGAAGTAGTGCGCCTGTTCAAGGCGGAAGGCCCGTTCCTCGGCAACGAGGCCGACCGGTGCGGACGTGGTCAGCCGCATCGTCATGGCTTCGGACAGGTAGCGGATATGGTTCGATCCGCCGATGGTCATCCGGCAGGTGTTGCCCCACCCGCAGGTAGGCCGCAGGCGCATGCGGATGCGCGGGCTGCCCGCGATGGGGCGCACGATCCGGGCATAGGCCACGGGGCGATAGGTGCGGCCATTGCGCGGGAGATATGGGCAGAAGTCCAGCACCTCGATCTCACCGCCATTGGCATCGCGGTGGCGGGTGACGAGGATCGGGGTATTGCGCAGATAGCTTTGGGTGGTTTCCAGCCGGTCTTCGAGATCGATTGCCCAAAGGCCTTCCCGCGGCATCTCACCGCCCAGCAGGGCCGAGAAGAACGGATCACCATCGACCCGCGGAATGCAGCCCCAGACAAATGCGCCCGAGGTATCGACCAGCGCCGAAACCTGGCAGTTGCCGATTGGCCAGAGATCGAGGGAAGCTGTCATACCGTTGCTCTCCAGAGCCATTCGCGAAGTTCCTCCGGCGAGCGCAGGCGGAAGGTGGCAAGCGTGGGCCTGGGTTCGCCGACAAGGATCGCGTGGCCGCCAAGTTCGAGGACCGCTTCGAAGCCGGGTTCATCGGTCACGTCGTCGCCAGCGAAGACCGGGGTCGTGCCGGCAAGGCCCGGGTGCGCCATCATGGTGAGGATGGCGCTACCTTTGTTCTCGCTGCCTGCGCGCAGTTCCACCATGGACTTGCCGTGCTGAAGATAGAGGTCGTGCAGGCCAGCCATTTCCTGCGCCAGCGCGAGGGCAGAGGCCCCGGCTTCGGGGGCCGTGCGGTAATGCAGGGCAACGCCGAGGCTCTTCTCCTCGACCAGAACGCCGGGCTGGTTTTGCGCAAAATTGCGGAAACTGGCTGCGACGTCGTCAAGCGCGGCCGGGCGCGAGGGGCTTTGGATGACACCGTCCCAGCGGTATTCGCAGCCATGGCTGCCGGAAATCCAGAGCGTACCCGCAGCATCGCCCAGCATGTCGTCAATCTGGGCCAGCGAACGTCCGCTGACCACTGCGACCCTGCCATCCATGTGCTGCAAGAGTTGCCCGATCAGGGCCTGTGTCCGATGATCGGCGCGGACATCCTCGGGGTTGTCGACAAGTTCGAATAGAGTGCCGTCGAGATCCAGGAAAAGCGTGGCTTCGTGCAGAACCACGTCGGGCGGAGCCGCTAACGCAAGTGTGGCATCCCCGATTGTGCTTCTCCTGAAAGGTGCCTCCGCAGCCGGACGCTGCGCCCGGGCCCTATTGGAACCCGTGCACAGGCCGTTTTGTTCCGACGATCAGTTTGCCGGCGGGGTAGGCTTTGCCGCAGCGTCGAGCTCTTCTGCGGTCAACGAGATGAAAAGACCTTGCGGACCCAGGCCAACCGCATTTCTGGCGAGTGCGACCGGACCTGCGGTGCGATCGATCACGACCTTGTCCGCACTCACCTCCTTGAGGGTGCCGATCGGCGTCCCGGCCTTGCCCTTCACTTCCGCGCCAACCACGAGCGCCGCTTCAAGCGCGGCCGCCGCCTTCTGCGCCCCAGCTGCGACCTGTTCATCGATCTGGGCCTTGGTGATGGTCACCATAGGACCCTTGGCGCCAATTCCGAAAGCAGTTCTGGGCAGCGTTGCCTTGTGGGCTCCGGTATCGACGACAATGGCATCGCCGCTTACGCTGTCGATCTTCCCGACTTCTCCGCCCTGCGGATCGTAGATTACCGACCCGACGGTAAGGTTCGGCGTTGAGGTTGCCGTCGCCGTCGCGGTAGCCTGAGCCAAAGCGGCTGCTGGAAGGGACAGGGCAGCCGTGGCTGCGAGGACCAGAGATACAACGCGCACTTCAAGAACTCCCATCTAGTTGAAAATCTGGCTTTCCGTCGGCGCCGATGCGGCAGACTTCGCGCCCTTCGCACCACAGCGCAGCCGGGGTGGACGATGCGTGATGCGCCGCCAACGCGATGGCCGCAGGCAAAGAGTAAGATTCATACTGAACCGTCACGCATTCTGCTCCTGCAGCCGGCTGCAGGACCAAGTGAAACAATGGCATCGACAAAGCTCTCGTTTGCCCCCGGATTCCTCTCCGCGACAGGACGGGCCGCGGAGGTTGCGAGGTGCTGCGCATCCGCAACTGTCGGACACACACACCGGACGGACTTATCTCTGAGTTGCGGAAAAACCTTGCATGCCTGATTGCGATAGGTCCAATTGAAAGAAACGTAAGAAATTGATAGGTTTTAACAATCAGGCGGAGTCATGCTGTCGTTTCGCCAACTGCAATATCTCGTTGCGATCGCCGACCATCAGCACTTCCGACGGGCCGCAACTTACCTGCACGTGTCGCAGCCGACCCTTAGTTTGCAAGTGCAGAAGATGGAGGAGCACCTTGGCGTTACGCTGATCGAGCGGGGTGTAACGCCGGCAAGGCTTACGCCGGTCGGCCGGGACATCGTGGTCCGCGCTCGAAAACTCTTGCTCGACCTCACTGAACTTGAAGCTTGCGCGCGCAGTAGTGCGGGCAAGCTGGTCGGCACCATCAGTCTCGGCGTTTCGCCGACCATAGGCCCCTATCTTCTGCCCGGTATTATCAGTGTGCTGAAGCAGCAGATGCCCCAAGTGAGACTTCACATTCGTGAGGGCATTCCCAGCGAGCATCTGCTCGAACTGCGGCACGGCGCGCTCGACGTCATGCTGACGCCTGTACCGGCTGCGGGCAGCGATCTGCACTTCGAGACACTCTTCGAAGAACGACTGGAGGTTGTGGCCCCGCCCGAGCACCCACTGTCCGGCAAGCAGCCTGTTACAAGGGCAGATCTTGCCGGAAGCAAGGCGCTTGGCATTGATCCACGCTATCCGTTTCACCAGCAGACCCAGGAAATCTGCGACGACCTTGGGCTAGATCTGCTGAGCGATTACGAAGGGACAAGTCTCGACAGCCTGTGTCAGATGTGCGCCTCGGGTCTTGGCCTGGCTATCCTTCCCGAGCTCTATCTGGGATCAGAAGTCGGTGGACGAAACGTGGTGACGGCCCTTCAGATCCAGGATTGGTCCGCGAAGCGTTCGATTGCAGCCGTCTGGCGGGCTGGCTCGGTTTACACCGAGAGTTTCCACGAGATCGCGCTAGCAATCCAGCGTGAGGCGCTGCTCTTGCTGGACGATGAACGTCCGGGCACATTTCCCGATAGGAATTGAGCAGATCAGGCAGCACTCTCTTTTGCAGGGCTTGGCCGGAAGCCTTGGGAAAGCGCATGGTAGAGCTTCACGTGGCAAATCTTGTTGCTGACCCAATCGGCAATCAGCGCAGCGATAAACAACGGAATGATCATCGCGCGATCGGCGGTCATTTCGGTCACGATGATGACTGCGGTAAGGGGAGCGCGGACCACGCCGGTAAAGTAGGCTGCGACCCCAAGCAGGACGAGCGCGCCGGACGGCACGCCTGCCGTGATGTCCGCTACCAGTTGTCCCAGGCCCGCCCCCACCGAAAGAGATGGTGCGAAAATGCCACCAGGGGCACCACTCAACGCGGTTGCAAGGGTGGCCACGAACTTTGCGGGTCCGAACGAAAGAGTCGCCTCCCCGCCGCTAAGCAGGGTCCGTGTAGTCTCGTAGCCCGTGCCCCAGCTGACGCCGCCGGTGGCAAGGCCTAGCCCTGCAACCACGCAGCCACAGGCAAAGGCCAGCTTTAGCGGATTGGCCCTTGCGCTGACGAACCACGGGTGCCTGGAACCGGACAGGGCAACGAGCGTGCGTGAAAATGCTCCGCCGGCGATTCCTCCAAGCACGCCCATGAGTGGAGCAAGGACCGCAATGTCACGGATTGCCATGTGCCGGGTCATCGCACCGAAATAAACGTAATCGCCAGCGATGCCCAGGCTGACCAGCCCTGAGATCATGACGGCTGCCATGACCAGAAGTGCAACCTTCTGCTCGAACGCTGCCGCCAGTTCCTCTATCGCGAAAGCGACGCCGGCCAGAGGCGTGTTGAAGGCCGCAGAGACACCCGCCGCACCCCCGGCGATAATGACGCCTGCATTGACTGGTATGCGCAACCAGCGATGCACAGCTATCATAAGCGCGGCACTGATCTGCACTGTCGGGCCTTCGCGGCCGACCGCGCCCCCGCCAAGCAGCAAGAGCAGCGTACCGGCAAACTTGGCCGCCGCTGTACGCAGCGAGATCAACGGGCCGTTTGCGCTTGCTGCGGGGTTGTGACTTGCCGCCATGACCTGCGGAATTCCCGATCCACGCGCTTCCGGAAACCAGCGCCGGGTCAGGCCCACCACTGCCACGAATACGAACGGGGTTGATGCAGATGCCAACACGGGATGGGCGGCGAACATGCGGGCAAAGACGTGCTGAGCCAGATCACCGGCCTGCGCAAAAAGAATCGCGACCAGCCCAAGCAGGACCGCTCCTGCAACCGCAGCCACGCGCATCAGCCAAAGCCTGCGATCGAGCTGGTTGGTCGCTAGCCGGAATCTTCCCAGAATACTCATTGCTTCCGCCTAGGGATCAGAAGATCGAGGTTCAACCAGAATGGCATGTAGTGCAACGAGCGGGTCGGAACGCGCACCGGGAACGGAAGCAGACGCCTTTGCGTCGTCAGGATAAGTGTCATAGAGCGTTCTGCATGTTGTTTAATCAAAGCTTTGGGGCAATATTGACACGAAGTTCGTTGTCCGCTTGCGCAGGAAGGCGCCGGCAAGGCTGTCCGCAAAGATTGGGAAGGTGACCGACGGTTTGAACACCGGACCCACAAGCCAGGTTTTCAATTCGAAGCTGAAGAGTGCCCATCCCTGTGATGATCGGGTAAGCGTCGTTCTCGACGTTGGTGGGGAATGTGGGCGCCTTGTGAAGCTGGGGCACGAGCTGGCAGTCAAACTCGCGCGTTCCTGGGAGGTCCTCTCGATCGAGACGCCCGCTACAGTCCCAGGCGCAAGCGCCGACAAAAGTATGAGCTTGGCTCTCGCGGAAGCCGCAGCGCTCGGCGCATCGATCCATCGCGTGTCCGGTGCGACCGTGGCCTCGGCCCTCGAACATCATCTGAAGGGCATGGCGTCGCCGCATGTGGTTCTGGCTGTGCGGCCGCGCGCGACAATTGCACGTCTCAGGCAGGAATCGCTGGTCGAGCAACTGGCAAAAGCCATGCCCGGCGCCACTTTCCATGTATTTGGCAGCGCGCAGCCGATACCGGCGGCAAGATCGTGGATTGCCGCGCGCAGCACGCCCAGGGACATCGTGCTTACGGTGATTGGCGTGATAATCACGATGGCCATCGCGCTGCTGCTGCGCGAGTTTACCGGTGCAACTTACCTCAGCATCCTGTTCCTGTTTCCGGTCATCGCAGCTTCGGCAAGGCTTGGTATGATGGCCGCGGCTGTCGGTGCCTTGCTGTCGACGGTGATGTTCAACCTGTTTTTCCTTGCACCCGGCCTCTCCGCCAATCCCTTGGCCGTCCAAAGCTGGGTCATGGCGCTCGTCCTGCTCGGGGTTGGTATCTATACATCCATGCTGACAGGTACCTTGCGCAGCAGGATCTACCTGAGTGACCGCAATGCGCAGGAAAGCGCTGCACTAGCAGTCTTTGCGCAGGACCTTACGCGGGTTTCCGACTGGACTTCCACAGCCGAAGTGGTTTGCCGCGAGATAAACCGGATGCTCGGCGCAAATGCGATCGTTGCGCGCGAAATTGCAGGCAAGTTGGAGATTGCAGGATCCTTTCCAGAAAGCCAGTCGCTCGACCCGCTGGACGAGGCGGCGCTCGACTGGGCCTGGACAACTGGGGAGATGACCGGCAGCGGCAGTTCAAATCTTGCCGAGGCGAGCTGGCAGTTCCACCCTCTCAAGACCTCGCTGGGCACTCTCGCCGTGCTGGGCATCTCGAAAGGGGATGGACGTGACCCGGTCATGCCGCAGCAGAAGGTTCTTCTGGCGACGATGATCGCGCAGGCATCGCTGGCCCATGAACGCTTGCGGCTCGAAGCGGCGACAATCTGCGATTCCCAGTCACGGGAATGCGGAACCTAAGACGACTAGAACGGAAAGAAGTGGTGTATGGCCATTACCGCCACGGCCCATGTCAACAGGTTGAGCGGCAGGCCTACCTTCATGAAATCCATATAGCGGTAGCCACCCATCTGGTAGACGAGGACGTTGGTCTGGTAGCCGAAGGGCGTGGCGAAAGCGGCGCTTGCCGCCATCATGATCGTCACGAGAAACGGGCGAGGGCTGACGCCAAGGCTTTCGGCAAGTGCCACTGCGACGGGCGTAAGCAGGACCGCAACGGTGGCATTCGACAGAAGTTCGGTAAGAAGCAGCGTCGCGCCATAAAGAAAGATCAGCGCCGTCAAAGGGCCCACGTCATTGACTGAGCCGATCATCCATTGCGTCACTTCCGCGGCAAGGCCGGTCTGTTCCATAGCGATGCCGATGACCACCATCCCTGCGATCAGCAGCAGGATTTCCGGTCGCAATCCGGCATAGGCCTGATCCGGCGATATCACCCGGAGCAGTATGAGCAGGACCGCACCGGCAAAGGCCGCTGCAGCAATCGGCACCAGATTAATCGCCGCCACGGCAATCACGGCAATGAAGATCGCCACGGAAATGAACGCCATCCTTGGCCGGTACTCGCGGACTTGCGCGTAGACCTTGGTGTCTTCGAGTGAATCGCCGGTCAG
This sequence comes from Novosphingobium aromaticivorans DSM 12444, assembly GCF_000013325.1. GTDB lineage: Bacteria > Pseudomonadota > Alphaproteobacteria > Sphingomonadales > Sphingomonadaceae > Novosphingobium > Novosphingobium aromaticivorans. The sequence goes on along the minus strand of NC_007794.1, from coordinate 1,541,516 downwards.
GTCCACATGGCTCACAGAATGGCGTTCGATATCGGCGCGGGCCCGAGGCTTGCCTGGCTCTTCGGCCGGTGCCGGGGCACCTTTCACAAGCCTGCCGGTGAACAGAACCAGATACATGCCGCCCGCCAGCGCCATGGCGAGGCCCACCGGGGTGATCTCGAAAATGCCGAACGGCGCCTGCCCGGATGTACGGGCCATGTCATCGACGAGGAGATTGGTGGACGTTCCGATCAGCGTACAACTCCCACCAAGAACGGCAACATAGGACAGCGGCATCAGGAAACGCCGGGGATCGAGCCCGATGGACTTTGCCACGTCGCGGATCACGGGTGCGACCACCACCACGATTGGGGTGTTGTTCAGGAAAGCCGACCCGACACCGGACATGCCGATCAGGCCCCACAACCCCGCTGCCCCGGTCCTGCGACAGAAGACGACGGCTTTTTCGATGGCCTTGTCAAGCAGGCCGGACAGTTCCATCGCGTAGGCAATCACGAACAGCGATGCGAGCGTGAGAATGGCGGGGCTGGCGAATGCGCCCTGGACTTCACTGGGTCGGACTGCCCCTGTCACGAGCAGGATGGCAGCGCCGCTCAGCGCCACGACATCGGCCCTCATGCGGTCGGCAATCAGCGCGGCGACAACGCCCACGAGGACCACCAGCGTCAGGATCTGTTCCAGCGTCATGATTATTCAATGCTTACAGACAGATGACCTTGCCGACAATCGATGCTAGGCTTTCGGGATGATCGAGGCACATTGCAGTAGTGAACGGCCATCCCGTCGGTCGCCATGCCGGACACTGGTGCTTGTCGCCCTGATTGCGGCCTCGGGCTGTCAGCGTTCCGATCCTGCTCCAGAGGCATCGGCAACGCCAGAGATCGCCGAGGAAGGACCGTCGAACACGACATCGGCAGCCAAAGCGCTCTCTGCATTGGGCCGTACCGAGATCCTCGCAGCGGTTGCAGCGGCGGCGGACGAGGTTGCGGCTGGAAATCCCCTGCCGAAATCGAACCTTGAACTGGCGAACCGAAGCTTCGAACTGACCTTGCCCATCGCGTGCGAGGATGGCGCAACCGGTGGCTGGGGTTCGTGGAGCTTCGATCCGGCGTCAAAGGTGCTGCGAGTACACTTCAGCCGGCAGAACTGGGCGACCGAGCCGCTATTTGCGGACCTGGCCAATGGCCAGCCGTTCGAAACGGCCGAGGGCTTCTGGATCGAAAGGCCGTGGACACGGTCGGAACAGTGCCCGCGTCCTGCCACCAATGCGGCAATGCCGGAAACGCCGGAAAAAGCAGATCCGAAAAGCGCAGACGTGAATCCGGCTGTGCAGGCCGCGCCGGACAACAGGCTCGCGCTCGTGCAGTATTTCTCGTCCGACGCGCCGCGCAGGCTGCTGCGGGGCAAGCGGCCCTATGCCTATACGGCGAAGTTACCCAAGGGTGCCGAGCCGGCACCTCGCGCATTCCGGGTCAGGATCGAAGGACGGATCACCGCCTTTGGCGATGGCCAGCCGGTGCATTGCCGGAACCGCCAGACGACCAAGCCGCCGGTCTGTGCTGTAGCGGTTGAGTTCGGCAAGATCACCCTTGAGGATGCCGCGACCGGCGAGACGCTGGCAGACTGGGACAGCTAGGCCTTCGCATCAGGCGGGGCGCATCAGGCGGGATTCGCGTTCTTGTTTTCCAGGCGTTGCAGGATGCCGGCAATCGTCCCGCCCTGCACGATGACCGTGAACAGCACGACGGCGTAAGTCGCAGCAAGGATCAGGTCACGTTCGCTGCCATGGGGCAGGCCGAGCGCGAGCGCCACCGAAATGCCACCACGCAATCCACCCCAGATCAAGGTGACGGGCACGATCGCGCCCGCAGCCCGCGCCTTGCCGAAGGCTGAAAGCGGCAGGATGACTGATACCGACCGCGCCAGCAGCGAAAGCGCAATGGCTCCCCCGCCGAGCAGGATCAGCCCTGCATCGCGCGGCACGGTGACAGCTTCCAGCCCGATCAGCAGGAACAACACGGTATTGAGGATATCGTCGATCAGGTCCCAGAACTTGTGCAGGGGAGCTGTCAGTCTAATCGCAACTTGTCTCCGATTTGCGCGACTTGGGCAGATTGCGCGGGTCTTCAGGCCATGAGTGTCTGCCACTCGGCAAGGGCTGCCGAGCGACGCTGCTTGTAGGTCTTGCGATCGATGAGGTGACGGTCCTGGGAAAAATGGTTATGGAGCGAGCCATGGACGGAGGCGAACTTCTGCAACGTCTTCATCTGCCTGAAACGCAGCATCGCCCGTTCTCGTCGGCGAAATGGCAGGTGGCTGTTCTCCACCCGATTGTTTAGCCATCGCCCCATTTTCCGGCGATCAAGATTGCCGAGTTGGCGCATCGCGGCCGGGTATGACCGAAGGCCATCGGTCACGATTGCTTCGGCCCGACCGTGCCGCTTCAATGCCTTCTTCAGGAAAGTCAGAGCCGCAGCCTTGTCGCGGGTTTTGGTAACGTAGCTCTCGAGTACCTCTCCCTCGTGATCCACCGCCCGCCACAGGTAATGGCGCTCGCCGTTGATCTTGACGAACACTTCATCAAGGTGCCAGCGCCACTGACGAAATCCACGCATCCGACTGACACGCTGGCGCCGGATCTCTGACGCGAACATCGGTCCGAACCGGTTCCACCACAGCCTAACCGTCTCGTGGCAGATGTCGATGCCGCGCTCAGCGAGCAAGTCCTCGACGTTGCGCAGGGACAGCGGAAAACGGACATACATCAGCACCGCCAGCCGAATGATCTCCGGCGAGGAGTTGAAATACCTGAACGGGTTGGCTGATTTGCAGGCACGGGACATCCGCCGAATGCTAAACCTTCACCCCTTCCCTGCAAGTGGGCATTTGCTTTGACAGCGCCCACCGGTCCCTTTGGCGGCATCCGCAAACATGTTCTTGACGGCAGCAGCGGAGCAAGGTGTCTTGGCCAGCACAACAAGACGAGGGCCGACGTGCATTGCACCCGGACCAATTGAACTCCCTCGCGAACCATAATGAGAGAGGATCTGGAAGTGGCAAGAGGGGACGTTCATGACCAGATTCCGCAGGCCCCGGCGTTTGACGACCTGCGCAAGTCGCTGCATTTCATGCCGGACGAGGCCTCGATCTGGCTAGACGGCCGCCGCATGATCCTTACCGAACATGATGCACAAGGCATCATGCGCCGCGAACTGATTGTCGCGGTTGGACTTGAACGTGCCCGCGCGATCATGACGCGGCTTGGCTACGAACTTGGCGCGGTCGAAGCGGAACTGGCAATTCGCCTTCGCAAGGATACGTCGGTGTTCAACGCCTTTTCGGCTGGGCCGCAACTTCACGCACTCAAGGGCGTGGTCAAGGTCGAGCCGATCATATTCGACGTGGAGCCCGAAAAGGGGCGGTTCTACACCGAGTATTATTGGCGCCATTCCGCAGAATGCGAGAGCCACCTCGCCCACATGGGTGTCGGCCATCAACCCGGCGGATGGCAACAGGTTGGATATGCGTCGGGCTATGCTTCAGCCTTCTTCGGCAGACCATTCGTGTTCCGGGAGATCGAGTGCGTAGCCATGGGGCACAGCAAGTGCTTCCTGATCGGAAAGCCAGCTGAAGAATGGCACGAGCCTGAACGCGAGCTGCGCTATTTTCGCGCCGAGAACTATTCCACACGTCCCAATACATCAGAAAAGGCACAAATTGTTCCCGACGGAGATCTGCGCATCGGCGCCCGCTCGATCGTCGGCGCATCTGCAGCCTTCAACATCGTCTTCAACCTGATCGACAAGGTCGCGCCCACCAACGCCCCAGTGCTTTTCCTTGGCGAAAGCGGTGTCGGCAAGGAAGTGTTTGCACGCGAACTGCACAAACGCAGTACGCGCGCCGACAAGCATATGATCGCGATCAATTGCGCGGCGATCCCGGAAAACCTTGTCGAGGCCGAACTTTTCGGGGTGGAAAAGGGTGCGTTCACAGGCGCAGTCGCGACGCGACCAGGCCGCTTTGAACGCGCGAATGGAGGCACGCTGTTTCTCGATGAAATCGGAACCCTGACCCTGTCCGCACAGGGTAAATTGCTGCGCGTACTTCAGGAAGGCGAATTCGAGCGTGTCGGAGGCCGAGCGCCGCTGACCGCGAATGTGCGGATCATTGCCGCCACCAATGCAAATCTGCGGGACGAGATCAAGGCTGGACGCTTCCGCGCCGACCTGTTTCACCGGCTAAACGTGTTTCCTGTGCGAATTGCTCCGCTGCGGGAAAGGCGCGCGGATATTCCTCTGCTGATCAACCACTTCCAGCGCCGGTTTGCGCAGCAACACGGCAAGACGCTGAAGGCCTTTTCGCAGGACGTGTTGCGCGCGTTCATGTCGTATGACTGGCCAGGCAACGTCCGTGAACTGGAGAACATCGTTGAGCGCGGGGTGATCCTGGCAGACGAGGGCCTGCCGATCGACGTTCACCACCTCATGACCGAAGCAGACCGCGACGAAGATGGCGAAGGCGGCGATCCATTCCGCGCCTACCTGCTCGACCGACCTGATCCATCGGCGTCAAATAGCGCACTTGGAGGCAAGATGCTCGAAAGTGGCTTGGGTGCTGATGGCGCAATATCCGCAATGATCCGTGAGGCGCTTTTACGAACCAGCGGAAATGTATCAGAGACCGCTCGATTGACCGGCATGACGCGTTCACAAATAAACTACTGGATAAGGCGCAATCGAAAGGTCGATGTCGAATTTTGAACATTCCGCCCCGAAATGATGTTCATTAACAAACACGCATCGTCCCTCTTGTCGCGGCAGAATTCTTAAAAACGGCGAAAATCTGCCAAAAACCGCATTTGGCATGGCTCGTGCATAAAATGATCTCGAAACGCGACACACAACGAATGCCGCCTTCGGGAGAGTTTTATGCCAGACAGACGCCAGGTGATGGTGGGCGGATTACTAGGCTGCGCACTAGTCGCGCTGCCCGCCAAGGCCGCACAGATCATGCACATAGGCGATACCGCGGTGCTGGTTGGCAATGGCTTTCCGGACAGGGCGCACTTCCTTGGCGGCTGCGACCGGCTTGGCCAGGCAACAGCTTGCGGCGGTGCTATCGCCACGCTTGCCACGGACAGATTTGATGCACCGCGTGTGATTGCGCTGGCCCAGCAATCCGAAGCCTTTCCCTTGCAACAATTGCTGCGCGAGGCTGGCTATCGCCAGATGTTCAACGCTAGCCATTTCCGAACGGAAGGCAGGGTCGAGCATCGGCTGGACGGCGAGGCGGCGTTGGTCAAGGCTGTGGCATCTGCCATTTCGCGCACAGGCGCAAACTGGGCAAGTGCGCTGGCACTGCATCTGCTGACGCGCAGTCCGTCAGTGCCCCGCTTCCATTCGTCCCTGGAACTTGAAACGCCTGCCCATGCCGGTCCGGCGTTCCTCAACAGCTTCCTGTTCGAACGGCTTTCGGCATGAGCGCGCTACTTGCCCAAGGCGTTTCCCCCGCGCAATTTGCACAAGCGCTGGATGCGATGCGCGCTGTCGTTGGCCCACAGTGGCTTTTTGCCAGCGAAGAAGACATCGCGGCCTACAGTGATCACTTCGCCTTCGAAGACGTGACTGCCAACATGGCATCGGCGATCGTCGCCCCGCTAGGCCTCGACCAGATCACCAGGATCATCGGCATTGCACGCGATCACCGGATCCCGGTCTGGGCGATTTCGACCGGTCGCAACCTTGCCTACGGCGGATCCGCGCCGCGTAAGCACGGCACGCTGACGCTGGATCTCAAGCGCAACAACCGCATCCTCGAGGTTAACGAAGAGTTGGCCTACGCGGTGGTCGAGCCGGGGGTATCGTTCTTCCAACTGTATCGCCACTTGCGCGAAACTGGCTCCAAGCTCTGGATCGACACGCCATCGCCAGGCTGGGGCGGTATTATGGGCAATATGCTCGAACGCGGGGTCGGCTACACGCCCTACGGCGACCGCTTCATGTGGCAATGCGGGATGCAGGTGGTGCTGGCCGACGGTACGGTTGTGGACACCGGCATGGCCGCGCAGGAAGGTGCGCCCGGCAATCACACGTATCGTTATGGCGGCGGCCCGTGGATCGACGGAATTTTCACGCAGTCCAATTTCGGCATCGTCACCAAGGTCGGCATCCAGTTGATGCCTGAACCACCGGGATATCGCCCGTTCCTTGTCACCTTTGCTGAAGATGATGACATCGAGCCGGTCTCAGACCTGATCCGCCCGCTCAAGATGACGCACATCATCCCCAACGCGGCCGTCACCTGCAGCCTCAACCTGGAAGCAGCCACATCGCTGGACCGGACGAAGTACCATTCAGATTCTGGCCCCGTGCCAGAAGCGGGCCGCCGCCGGATGATGGAGGATCTGGGCGTCGGCAAATGGAACTTTTACGCCGCCCTCTATGGCCCTGAACCGGTCATGGATGCCCATTGGGAAGTAATCCGCGACAGCTTCTCTTCGGTGAAGGGCGCGCGCTTCTTCACCGAAGAAGACCGCAAAAACGATGTCGTGTTCGGATATCGCACCCAGTTGATGCGCGGAGAACCGAACATGACCGAGTTCGGTATCCTCAACTGGATGCCGAATGGTGCCCACCTCGGTTTTTCGCCTGTGGCCCCGGTCGACGGCAAAACCGCGCTCGACCAGTACCGCCTAGCCGAAGCAATCTGTAACCGGCATGGCTTCGACTATACCGGCATGTTCATCGTCGGCTTCCGCGCGATGCACCACATCGTCGAACCGATCTTCTCGCGTAGCGATGAGGATCAGCGCGGTCGAGTGGTCAGCATGGTCACCGAACTGATCGATGAGGCCGCCAAGCGTGGCTACGGCGAATATCGCGGTCACCTCAGCTTCATGGATCAGATCGCCGGTACTTATGGCTGGGGCGACGACGCGCTCATGAAGCTTAGCCAACGCATCAAGCGCGCACTGGACCCTTCGGGCATCATGGCCCCCGGGAAGAGTGGCATCTGGTCGGATGGAGCGTCCTCATGAAAACACTGTTCTGCATTTTCGCATCCCTGCCACTGGCCGGCTGTTCCGTTGCATCGGCTGCCCCTGACGGCCGGACTCTGTTCGCGCAAAATTGTTCATCGTGCCACGCGGCTGGCCCCGGCCACCCTGGCACCGCACGCCTCGCCATCGATGCCGGGCCTGACTTTGCCGTACTCGAACAGCGCACCGACCTCACCCCCGAACATGTCACCATGGCGATCCGCCAAGGGTTCATGATGATGCCCCCGTTCCGCCAGACCGAGCTTTCAGACGCCGATGTGAAAGCCATCGCTGCCTGGCTTTCGGCCCCCAAACCAAAGCGCTGAGGTGGATACGATGACCGATCTCAATCCTCTTCTCGCCCGCCTTGCCGCCGCCGGCACGCGGATCACCGCGATCGAACGGCCCACCGACCTCGCCATGCTCAAGGCTTCGCTTGCCCGCATTCGCGGGGTCAACGCCAACCATGTCGTTGCCATGGATGCCTTTGGAACGGGCCTGGTCCTGCCCGAGAAGCAAGGTCCGGCGCAGTTGATCGACCTGACCGGCATGGCTCGCATCATCGATCTGGACGCCGATTATGCGCTGACACTGGTCGAACCTGGCGTAACCTTCCGCCAACTGGGCGCAGAGATCACAAAAAGGCTGCTACCTTTGTCGATCGACGCGACGGTCCATCCCGATGTCTCGGTCGCCGCCGCCACGCTTTCCCGCCAGTTCGGCTACACGCCCTATGGCGACCGTGTGCTGATGCAGTGCGGCGCCGAGGTCGTGTTGCCCGGCGGCGACGTAGTGCGCCTCGGCATGGGTGCAGTGCCAAAATCGCGCACATGGCAAATGTTCAAGCACAACTTCGGGCCGTACCTCGACGGGCTTTTCACCCAGTCGGACATGGGTGTGGTTTCCCAACTCGGCCTGTGGCTTTCCCCCTTGCCGCCTGAACTGCGCGCCTTGCGGATCGAACTCGACGATAGCGCCGCTGCGGACCAGTTGATCGACGCTCTGCGTCCGCTGCGTACTGCCAATGTCATCGCCCACAACATCGCCTTGACGAGCGCTGCCTTCGACCGGGCCAGTTTTGGTGTACGCGGATCGGACAAAATGCTGCTGACCACGGCATTGACCGGTCTGCCCAAAACACTCGCCGTATATTGGCCGATGATCGCGAAAATCATAGCAGAAACGCCCGGTGCACGGATGTTGCCAGACGATAACGCGCCCGAATGGACTGCGCGCAAACACCTGCTTGCCGGTCAGGTACTACCCGGTGCACCACCGCCCGTACCTTTCATCGATTTCCAGGCTCCGGCCAGCAGCGGCATCTTGTCGCGGGCACACGAAGTGCTGGGCGCTACAGCCGTTGAATACTTGCTGACCGGGCGCACGCTCATGGCGCGGGTGCTTTCACCCGAAGACGGCCCCGGACTTGTCGCCGCGGCCGCGACGGCCGGCTTCGGTATCGTTTCGCAATCGCTGGAGTTCGAGAGCGCGGCCCGAACGGTCCGGTCCAAGTCTGCGCTGGCACAAGTCCACAAGCGCTTACGAGACGCACTTTACGCCTAAAATATAAAACAGGGGGAGAAGAGAAAATGAAACTGATTACATCCACAGCATTGGCCACGATCTTCGCCATGGCGGCACCCGCCCACGCGCAGGAACAGTCGGTCACCGAGGAAGATTCAGGCGGAATCGCGGAAATTGTCGTCACCGCGCAAAAGCGCGTGGAGAACGTACAGGACGTGCCCATCGCCATTTCGGCCTTCACCGCCAACTCTCTGAAGGAACGCGCCGTCGGCGATGTATCCTCGCTGGCCAACATTTCGCCGAACGTCTCGCTGGATGCGGGCACGCCGTTTTCCGGCTCAACCTCGGTGCTGTCAGCCTATATCCGCGGCATCGGCCAGAATGATTTCGCCGCCAATCTCGATCCCGGCGTAGGCGTATACCTGGATGGCGTATATCTCGCTCGCACCGTTGGCGCGAACCTTGATCTGCCCGATGTGGAGCGGGTCGAAATCCTGAAAGGCCCGCAGGGCACGCTGTTTGGCCGCAATACCATCGGCGGTGCGATCTCGATCGTGACGCGCAATCCCGGCAAGGAACTGTCGTTCAACGGCGACATCACCACGGGCCGGTACAACCGCCTGGACGTCAAGGGTACGGCCAACATCCCCATTACCGAAACACTGGGCGCCAGCCTGACGTTTTCGAGCAAGGACCGGGACGGTTTCCAGCAGCGGGTCGACTATCCCGGTGCTGGCCGCTTCGTGAACGACGTCGATCAGGCCTTCCGATCGAACTATTATCAGGGCGCGAACAGCAACGGTGGTTCAAACGAATGGACGGTGCGCAGCAAATTACGCTGGGAAGCCAGCAGCCGCCTTCGCCTGACGCTTTCCGGCGACTATTTGCGGCAAGATCAGGCCGCGACCGCCAATAATGTGCTCGCCGTAACCGCCAATGATCCCGGCCCGTTTGCACCCACCGCTGACCGCGCTCTGGTCATTCCCGGGCTTGGAGCGACCGCCCTTTACGACGCTTCGTCCGGCCTTGCCCCCAATGGCTTCAACTTTGCCGGCCTTTACAACTTCTGCATCGGCTCGACCGGAGCCGAGATCGCCGCGCGAAATGCCACAGCCCTGTGCGGCCCGCGCGGAACGCCTCTCAACCCTGGGCAGCAACTGGGCGGACTTGCCAGCGTCAACGTCGATGGCGACCCGAACAACGACCGCTTGCCGATCGACAATCGCTGGGTAACCACGGATCCTGACAAGACTTATGCCACCGGCAACAGCTATTCCAAAATGAAGAACTGGGGCATCGGCGGGACGGTAGATTTCGATCTTTCCGACAGCATCTCGCTGAAGTCGATCACCAGCTATCGCAAGATCGATTGGAGCAGCGGACTGGATGCGGACAATGCGCCTATCCGCATCCTGGAATTCGCATTCTCGCTGCGCCAGTGGCAATTCAGTCAGGAATTTCAACTGACGGGGCATGCCTTCGACAAAAAACTAAACTACGTTTTGGGCGCCTATTATTTCAAGGAAAACAATGATCTGAACGACTTCGTGACGTTCAATCAGGGACTTTTGCAGATCGCCGGGCCAAACAAGCTGAAGACCAAAAATTACGCGTTCTTCGGGCAGGTCGATTATCGCCTCAACGATCTGATCGGCATTACCGTGGGCGGGCGCTACACGCACGAAGACAAGGGCATCAATGGTGGTCAGAGCGACCTGAACGGTTTCAACTATAAACTGTTCAACTGCCCGGTTTTCGGCGATCCTTGCTCGACTCCCCTTGGATTTACCAACCCGTCGCAACCGCTGCGCTATTATGTGACGCCAACCCAGAACAAGTCGTTCAGCAACTTCTCGCCCAAGTTCGGGCTTCAGTTGCACCCAGCCGATGACCTCATGATCTATGGGTCATTCGCCAAAGGCTACAAGACCGGCGGCTGGACCACGCGGCTTTCCAACCCGCTGCCTTATGCCCCCAGCTTCGATGAGGAAAAGGCAGAAAGCTTTGAAGTAGGCTTGAAATCGACGCTGCTTGACCGCCGCTTGCAGATCAATGCCGCTGCTTTCACCACCAAGTTCGACGGCATCCAGTTGAACTTCCAGCAGGGCGTATCGCCGACAATCCAGAACGCTGGCACCGCGCGGATCAAGGGCTTTGAAGTTGAACTGACCGTAGCTCCGATCCGAAACTTCTCGGTCGCCACTTCGGTCGGATACACTGATGCCTATTATACCTCCGTGCTGCCCCAGGCGATCGTCGCGCCCAATTCGCATCAGGCAGGTACGGCAATAGGCGTATCATTGCCAAAAACCCCCAAGTGGAAATTTAACGTCAGCCCCCGCTATGAAGTATCTCTGGGCGCGGCGGGATCGCTGCTCCTGCTGGCTGACTACACCCACACGTCATCGCAATGGAATGATACAGAACGCACCCTAACCTTGCTGCGCCCAGCGACCGACCTTCTGAACGCCAGCGCAACCTACAAAGCCATGAATGGCGTGTGGGAACTGACAGCTGGCGGTACCAATATTACCAGCGAGCGCTTTCTGACGTCTGGGGGGACCCAACAAAACGGCGCAGGGATCATCTTTGGAACGCCGAACCGTCCCGCCGAATGGTATCTTCGCTTTGGCATGAAGTTTTAACGGGATCCTGTTTCACCAATTTCGGCACTTTCAACTTTTGGGCGGCAGAGCACTGCCGCCGCCCAACTTCCAGGGAAGTTCCACTATGACCAATACACGCCCGAATTTTGTCCGGAATTGCTGGTATGTCGCTGGCTGGGATTATGAATTCACCGCAGGAAAACCGCACCCGCGCACTTTCCTTGCCGAACCTGTCGTCTTTTACCGCAAGGGTGACGGAACTCTGGTGGCGATGGCCGATAGATGTGTGCACCGCCTTGCGCCGCTTTCCCTTGGCCGTCTGGAAGGCGACGATATCCGCTGCATGTACCATGGGATGCGTTTCACTGCAGACGGCAAATGCGTTGAAATTCCCGGGCAAGACATGATTCCCTCATCAGCCTGCATCCAGACTTATCCTGTGGTCGAGAAAGGCAGTTGGGCATGGATATGGATGGGCGATCCACACTTGGCGGACGCAGCACTTCTGCCTGACGCACGCGGCCTGGACGATCCTGTATGGGTCTTGAAATCGGGTCAGCTGGACTATGCCGCACCGCATGAACTGATCAACGACAATCTGCTGGACCTGTCTCACCTCGCCTACGTCCACGTAGCCTCGTTCGGAGCGACGCCCGGATGGATCACGCAGCAGCCGCGCACGACCCAGATCGAACGAGGCGTCCGCGTCGAGCGCTGGGTCGAAAGCGCACCGCCGCTGCCACCCCTGCCCTCGCTTGCCGCGTATGAAAGCGTCGACATGTGGGCCAGCTATGAGTTTCTGATCCCCGGCGTATTTCTGATGTACACGTCACTCCATCCCCCTGGCACCGCTAAGGGGAGCAATCATGCTGCGCCAGCGGGCGATGTGCTATTTTCCAATTTTACCTGCCAGGCCGTAACCCCGCTCACTGCGGGCAGCTCACGCTATTTCTTTTCGTGGGGACCCGGATCTCAATTCGGCGGCGAGGAAATTGCGCAGCAGATGATCGACGTGGCGATGGCTGCCTTCCTTGAGGACAAGCTGATCATTGAGGCGCAGGCCCGCATCATCGCGATGTCGCCTGGCGAGAAGATCATGCCCAACGCCGCAGACCGGACTGTCACGATTTTCCAGCGGATGATGGAGCGGATGAAACACCCCGCCAGCACTTCCTCCTAACCTCCCTTCGGAGGATCAATCATGTGTCCCGCAAAATTCGGCGAATATTCTCCCAGGCGCGAAAGCTATCTCACTCAGCACTGACCAAGGCCATTTTCGATCCTTGAACAACTGGCAGAATTCACCACAGCCGGGCCACGCTTCCCGGGTGATGCACACCGAAAAAACTTCTGGAACAAGGGAGAGCCTGATGAACGCCCCAACTCACACTAATACGCGATACCTGGAAAATGCCTGGTATGTCGCAGCCCTTTCCTCGGAAGTTCAAGGACAGGCGCTATTCCACAGGAAGATCCTCGATATTTCGGTAATGATTTACCGACTTTCCGACGGCTCGCCCACTGCGCTTCGTGATCGCTGCCCACATCGCTTTGCGCCGCTGCACATGGGCAAACGGGAAGGCGACGAAATTTCCTGTTTTTATCATGCGCTGCGCTTCAACAGCGTCGGCACCTGCACTCATAATCCGCACGGTAATGGCAACATCCCGGATGGGGCAAACGTCCGGGCGTTCCCGTTGCTGGAGCGCCACGGCTTCATATGGATCTGGATGGGTGAGCAGACAGCCGACCCGGATCTCCTGCCCGACTTCAGTCCTCTTGAGGACAGCGGCCCCAACGCCGTGGGCTATACCTACATGCACATGGACGCTAATTTCGAACTGATCGTCGACAACGTAATGGACCTGAGCCACATCGACCATGTCCATGGCGAAATCATTTCGACACGGGGGAAATTGTCGCCCAAGATACCAAAAATACGCTCCACCTCGCGCTCGATCTCGTCGCGCTGGGAGTGGGAGCAACAACCGGCGATGCTGATTCTTGCACCGTTTCTTCCCGCTCCTGATGCCGAGGCACGCCAATATTTCGACATCACCTGGACGCCACCCGCCAATATCCAGTTGTCTGTTGGTGCGGTTCAGGGGGAACTGAGTTTCGACGAAGCCGTAATGCAGTACGACCTGCATACCGCCACCCCCGAAACTCAGTTCACGACGCATTATTTCTTTGCTACGCGGCGCAATCACGATACCGACAATGCCGAATACAACGCCATGAAAATCAAGGCGATGCACGACACTTTCGAAGCCGAGGACGGACCGATCATCACCGGTGTCCAGCGCGAAATGGGCGATACTGATTTCTTCGACCTGAACCCTGTGCTGATGTCCAACGACGTCGGCCCGGTCCGTGTCCGCAAACTACTGCGGAAGTTGATTGAGGAAGAGCGCGCCGACGATTACCACAAATCTGAATAAATGTAAAAATTAATGAGAGAACGGCCCTGATACAGTCTGCGGTGATTGAAGCGGCCCCCAAAATGACCGGACAGTTCCTCACACTTATGCAAGAGTGAGGCATATGACCGACAGTAATCCCAGGAACTATGTGCATGCGGAGGTTCTCGGAGGGGTTCAGCGCCGTAGGCGCTGGACCCCGGAAGAGAAGCTCCGCATGGTCGAAGAGACCTTCCTGCCCGGCAACAGCGTGTCGCGTGTGGCGCGCATGCACGGGGTGGCACCGAACCAGCTGTTTGGCTGGCGCCGCCAGGCGGCAAGCGGCGCCCTGACCGCCACCCGCGCAGGCGGCGAGGGGAGCTGTCAGTCTAATCGCAACTTGTCTCCGATTTGCGCGACTTGGGCAGATTGCGCGGGTCTTCAGGCCATGAGTGTCTGCCACTCGGCAAGGGCTGCCGAGCGACGCTGCTTGTAGGTCTTGCGATCGATGAGGTGACGGTCCTGGGAAAAATGGTTATGGAGCGAGCCATGGACGGAGGCGAACTTCTGCAACGTCTTCATCTGCCTGAAACGCAGCATCGCCCGTTCTCGTCGGCGAAATGGCAGGTGGCTGTTCTCCACCCGATTGTTTAGCCATCGCCCCATTTTCCGGCGATCAAGATTGCCGAGTTGGCGCATCGCGGCCGGGTATGACCGAAGGCCATCGGTCACGATTGCTTCGGCCCGACCGTGCCGCTTCAATGCCTTCTTCAGGAAAGTCAGAGCCGCAGCCTTGTCGCGGGTTTTGGTAACGTAGCTCTCGAGTACCTCTCCCTCGTGATCCACCGCCCGCCACAGGTAATGGCGCTCGCCGTTGATCTTGACGAACACTTCATCAAGGTGCCAGCGCCACTGACGAAATCCACGCATCCGACTGACACGCTGGCGCCGGATCTCTGACGCGAACATCGGTCCGAACCGGTTCCACCACAGCCTAACCGTCTCGTGGCAGATGTCGATGCCGCGCTCAGCGAGCAAGTCCTCGACGTTGCGCAGGGACAGCGGAAAACGGACATACATCAGCACCGCCAGCCGAATGATCTCCGGCGAGGAGTTGAAATACCTGAACGGGTTGGCTGATTTGCAGGCACGGGACATCCGCCGAATGCTAAACCTTCACCCCTTCCCTGCAAGTGGGCATTTGCTTTGACAGCGCCCGGCGGACAGCTACGCCAAGATCGTAGGTGGTCTGTCCATTAAGGGGGCCAGCATTGTCGGATCGCCCATTTGCCATCGCGCTCTGCCAGTTCTCCGCGCGATGCGCCATCCCTTGCTGGTTCGGCAAAAGACATCGAGATATTCGCCGCCGATGACTAGCGGTTCGCTGTGGCTTTTGCCGAAATGATAGGCGACGAACGGCGTCCGGCCTCCGATCGAGCCATCCGATTTCCGGTCGCAATCAAGTAGCGTCGTGGCACAATGATGATGCATTGCCTCAAGCAAGTTATAGGCTTTCTGGCATTGAGCTACATACTCGTCGACCGTCTGTTTGAAGCCAACCAGAAACAACTCGGCGTCTTGCGTGAAGCAGCGCTCAAAGAGGCTCACCTCTGCGCCATCCAGTGCGGCTCCGTAGGCTGCTACTGCCTGCTGGATTGATAGCATATCATCGGCGGTCATGAGCTTGCCTCTTAAGAGCGGCACCGTAAGGCCACGGCTTTTCGGGCGTTTGGCGCGCTCATGCTGCCCCTCCGCAAAGGACCGGGAAGCGATCGGAAGGGAAAGGTTTGTTTGGTTCTATTCCGTCGAAGTTCTCACCATAGCTTGGGCCACCGGAATAGCGCACCGTCGCGTCCAGCAGGTTTACCAGATAGGCCCAGCGCCAGTGTGGCCCATTGAACGCGGGTCCGCCGTGAACGGTAAGATCGCCATGGATTGTAGCATCGCCCGCCTTCATGGCTGGGACCGGAGATGGAGGGCACTCTTCTGCTAACCATGGATTTTGCGCCAGTACATCATCGCTATCGAGCAACGTGCGTCCCAGAGGGCCTTGGCGATGAGAGCCGGTGAGGAACGACATCGCGCCACCGTCGGCTGGAAGATCCGTGAGAGCGAACCAGATATTGACCAGGCCCGTTCTGTCGAATGGGGAATGAGGAAAGTCCTGATGCCAGGGGGTGGCCTTGCCTCCCTGCTCTATCGGAGGTTTGACCAGGACTTCGTCGTTGAAGAAGCGGATAGGACGACCCCGCAAGATTCGGGAGATATTCTGGGCCAAGTGAGGCGAATGCGACAGTTCCTTCATAAGAGGCTCGACGCGCCACATACCGAGATAATTGCGCAGGATATTCTTGTAGTCCGCGAACGCGTCTTCGTCTGCGCCGCCGCCGGCCCCGGTCGAGACAAGCGCGTCAACCCCCATGACATCCTGCGCGCGCTCGAACAGCCGGCCGGCTAGTTCAGCCGAGATCAGGCCTGGGACATGCACCCAACCTTGACTTTGAAATGTGGCAATCTCTTCGACAGTAAGATCTCTGACGGCTACCATTCCAACTTCCCCATTTCGATATTCTCTGATGCTGAGCGATGGTGCAAAAGGTAGGCCCGTGACAATCTGGTGCTGCCTTCAAATTACACTATATGCATCGACTCTTTCAGAGTGTGAAAGTTTCGAAAGATGGCCAAAAGCAGCCCTACGACGACCATGATCCTCGGTGAACTGAATCGCGTGCGTAAGCAGCGCAATATCTCGTTGAAACTTCTAGCTATGCAATTAGGCGTGTCGGAACCAACGGTCATGCGATGGCTTCGCGGGCAAGCTCTTACCGTTGAGGTCCTTGACCAACTGTGCGTTTGTTTGGGCACTGACTTGAGGAGCTTGATCGAAAACGCCTGCGAACCTGAAACGGAGCGCCTGTCGCTTCGTCAGGAAAGAATTTTAGCTGCGGACCGGCGCCTGTCGCTTATCTTCTTTCTGATCCTGAATGGTGCGCAGCGAGATTCGCTGGAACGCGACTTCGGGATCGAACCGTCGAAATGCGACGAACTAATCGAGAGGTTGGTACGTCTCGGCCTGGTCACAAAGGCGAGCAACGGGCGCTTGCGTTCGCTCGTTAGCAGATCCGTCCGCTGGCAGGCCGGTGGACCATTGGCAACGGTCTTCGAACGCACCGTGCTGTCGATGATGCTCGGCCCGGCTTTCGGTCGCCAAGGCACACATTATGTTTCCCAGTTCGCACTTCTCGACGAGGAAGGCAGGGAATATGTCTTCTCTCGTTTCGAGGCGCTGTGCGAGGAAATTTTGCGTGGCCCCGGATATGTCGGGCACCCCTCTCCCGAGCGGGAGTGGAGTTCGATTTTCATGATGACACGCCCGATCGGGATCGCCGAAATGCGGTCATGGATGGAAGCTGATCCTACTTGATTCGGGCAGGCTAGCGACGGGGAACCTGCAACCTAGGCACTTCGGCGAAGACGTGCAGACATATGCAAACGTCTAGTTTCCGCAGGAGCGGACGTTCGTGGTGGCAGATCTGGGTGACCGACTTTGGGTCGGATGCTGCCGATCGGAGCTGTCAGTCTAATCGCAACTTGTCTCCGATTTGCGCGACTTGGGCAGATTGCGCGGCTGTTCAGGCCATGAGCGTCTGCCACTCGGCAAGGGCTGCCGAGCGACGCTGCTTGTAGGTCTTGCGATCGATGAGGTGACGGTCCTGGGAAAAATGGTTATGGAGCGAGCCATGGACGGAGGCGAACTTCTGCAACGTCTTCATCTGCCTGAAACGCAGCATCGCCCGTTCTCGTCGGCGAAATGGCAGGTGGCTGTTCTCCACCCGATTGTTTAGCCATCGCCCCATTTTCCGGCGATCAAGATTGCCGAGTTGGCGCATCGCGGCCGGGTATGACCGAAGGCCATCGGTCACGATTGCTTCGGCCCGACCGTGCCGCTTCAATGCCTTCTTCAGGAAAGTCAGAGCCGCAGCCTTGTCGCGGGTTTTGGTAACGTAGCTCTCGAGTACCTCTCCCTCGTGATCCACCGCCCGCCACAGGTAATGGCGCTCGCCGTTGATCTTGACGAACACTTCATCAAGGTGCCAGCGCCACTGACGAAATCCACGCATCCGACTGACACGCTGGCGCCGGATCTCTGACGCGAACATCGGTCCGAACCGGTTCCACCACAGCCTAACCGTCTCGTGGCAGATGTCGATGCCGCGCTCAGCGAGCAAGTCCTCGACGTTGCGCAGGGACAGCGGAAAACGGACATACATCAGCACCGCCAGCCGAATGATCTCCGGCGAGGAGTTGAAATACCTGAACGGGTTGGCTGATTTGCAGGCACGGGACATCCGCCGAATGCTAAACCTTCACCCCTTCCCTGCAAGTGGGCATTTGCTTTGACAGCGCCGAAATACCTGAACGGGTTAGCTGATTTGCAGGCACGGGACATCCGCCGAATGCTAAACCTTCACCCCTTCCCGCGTAAAATATTTGCGTCGGACAAAAACTCTGATAACAGCTTTGTATCAGTCAACACCTACGTTGACTCACGATGAAGAGTTAGGGAGGATGATAGTGGAAGCAGCAGCCGGTCCGGGTTTCGGCGCCCCTGATTTCGATGCAATCGTCATCGGTGCTGGTGTGACGGGAATGTATCAGACGTACCTGCTGGACGAGGCGGGGCTTCGGGTGCTTGGTATCGAGGCGGGGGCGGATGTCGGGGGGACCTGGTACTGGAACCGCTACCCCGGCTGTCGGCTTGACACCGAGAGCTATGCCTACGGTTATTTCGCGCTGAAGGGGATCATTCCTGAATGGCGCTGGAGCGAGACGTTCGCCGGCCAGCCCGAGATGCTGCGCTATGCCAATTACGCGGCCGACAAGATGGACGTACGCCGGCACTACCGCTTCAACACCCGCGTAGAGGCAGCCCGATATGACGACAGCAACAGCTGCTGGCAGGTCACGCTCGACAGCGGCGAGATCGTCAGCTGCCGGTTCCTGATCTCGGCCACAGGCCCGCTCTCGGCCTCGCGCATGCCCGACTTTGCCGGGCTCGACAGCTACAAGGGACAGTCGTTCCATTCCTCGCGCTGGCCGACCAACCCCGATGGCAGCGTCCAGGACATCGACTTTGCCGGTAAGCGCGTCGGCGTCATCGGCACTGGCGCGACTGGCGTCCAGATCATCCCGATCGTCGCCCAGAGCGCGCAGGAACTGTTCGTGTTCCAGCGCACCCCCAACTGGTGCACCCCGCTCGGCAACTCTCCGCTCAGCGACGAGGACATGGCGCTGATCCGCAGCCGTTATCCCACCATCCTCGAATACGTGAAGATCACCGATACCGCCTTCCCCTACCACCGTGACACCCGCAAGGGCACAGAGGTGCCGGCAGAGGAGCGCGAGGCCTTCTTCGAGGAGCTTTACGACCAGCCCGGATATGGCATCTGGCTGAGCGGCTTTCGCGATCTCCTGCTCAGCAAGGAATCGAACAAGTTCCTCGCCGACTTCGTCGCCAAGAAGATCCGCCAGCGCGTGAAGGACCCCGCAGTCGCCGAGAAGCTGATCCCGACCGACCACCCCTTCGGCACCAAGCGGGTGCCGATGGAGACCAACTATTACGAGGCCTACAACCGCGACAACGTCCACCTCGTCGACATCCGCGAGGCGCCGATCCAGGGCTTCGAGGCCGGGGGTATCCGCACCGCCGACGCGTTCTACGATCTCGACGTTGTGATCTTCGCGACCGGCTTCGACGCGGTCACAGGCTCGCTCGACCGTATCGACATCCGCGGCCGCAACGGCCTGCGCCTCAAGGATGCCTGGTCGGAAGGGCCAAGCACCTACCTGGGCGTGCAGGCACGCGGCTTCCCCAACTTCTGGACGCTCGTCGGCCCGCACAATGGCTCAGCCTTCTGCAACGTGGGCGTGTGTGGCGGGCTCCAGGCCGAATGGGTGCTGCGCATGATCGCGTACATGCAGGCACGCGGACTCACCAGTTCGGAGCCCTCCGAGCGTGCCGAGCAGCGCTGGACCGAGGAAGTCTACCGCGACTTCTCGCGCACCCTCCTCGCAGAAGCCAACGCCTGGTGGGTCAAGACCACCGAGCGGCCCGACGGAACCATCGAGCGGCGCACCCTCGTCCACGTCGGCGGCGGGCCCGAGTACCGCAAGCGCTGCGAACAGGTCGCCTACAAAAACTACGAAGGCTTCGAAATGGCCTGAGGGGTGATGTTTTCAGGCCTCACGCGTGGTGGTCAGGAT
Source organism: Novosphingobium aromaticivorans DSM 12444 (assembly GCF_000013325.1). Classification (GTDB taxonomy): domain Bacteria; phylum Pseudomonadota; class Alphaproteobacteria; order Sphingomonadales; family Sphingomonadaceae; genus Novosphingobium; species Novosphingobium aromaticivorans. Next base: position 1,521,687 of record NC_007794.1, on the reverse strand, counting down.
GCATCGTTGTCCGATGCATCCACCGCCTCGTGGATGTTGCGCATGAAGGCTTTGAGTCGCAGCAATCCGAAAAAGTCGAGCATGAGCGGCAGCGCACCTTGAAGCATGGCGGCCGCCTTTTCCTCGGTGATCCGGCCCGCACTCCCCTTAAGGAAGACAGCCGCTTCCTTGGCGGCGACCTCCTCAGCGGCATCCCGGTAGAACGCGATGTTGCCGGGCGGGAAGCCCGTTTCCTCGTTGAAACCCAATTCGCGGATCTGAGCCCAAATCTCGACGATCCGGGCATCGGTGAGGCTGAGGCGTGGCTCGGGGCCGTCGTTGACCAGTTCGATCATACCCATTTGCTCGAAGGTATGGGCGTCCTTGTCGGCCATCGGATTGCGCTCGGCGATCGCACCGAGCGGTACCAGCCGCGTTTCTGCCAGCCCGAATCTGATGGCCAGCAGTTCCTCCAAGTGCTGATAGGTCTGCGCGCCCGCGCCGCTGTCGAGGCCGTTGCCGTCGAGCAGTTCCTTGATCTGGTCGAGGGTGAGGCGGCTGCCCTTCTGCAGTTCCCGCACGACCGCCACAGCGCGCACGTGGGTCTCGTCATATTCCGCCTGGTTTCGCGCCAGACGCAGCGGTTCGGGAAGCAAGCCTTTGCGCAACAGGATTCGAATCACCTCGCGGTTCACACCCGTCTTTTCCTCCAGCTCACGCATTCTCATTTCAACTCGGCCGTCCTGTCACCCGCATGGAAGGTGCTGATCTGCCAGAACTGCGTCGAAACAACCATAGACCGACTTCTTCCTTGCTCCACCGCCAAAACACGTGTAACAAACACGCATAACGCGTGGGCACAACACGCATGGACACCTTTAACCCACAGGAGAGCAGATTGGCTACCAACTTCGATGAGGCCGTCCGCGCCAAGGTCGAGCGCCCTGCCAACGTCCCGGAAGATCGGGTCTACGAAATCGACATGTATGCGCTTAATGGGATTGAGGACGGATATCACGAAGCCTGGAAGAAGGTGCAGCATCCGGGCATTCCGGACCTGATCTGGACCCCGTTCACGGGCGGCCACTGGATCGCCACCAATGGCGACACCGTTAAGGAAGTCTACAGCGATCCGACCCGCTTCTCCAGCGAGGTGATCTTCCTTCCAAAGGAGGCCGGCGAGAAATACCAGATGGTCCCCACGAAGATGGACCCGCCCGAGCATACCCCCTATCGCAAGGCGCTCGACAAGGGGCTCAACCTCGCCAAAATCCGCAAGGTCGAGGACAAGGTGCGCGAGGTGGCGAGCAGCCTGATCGACAGTTTCGCCGCGCGTGGCGAATGCGACTTCGCGGCCGAATACGCAGAGCTTTTCCCGGTCCACGTTTTCATGGCGCTAGCCGACCTGCCGCTTGAGGACATCCCCGTTCTGAGCGAGTATGCTCGGCAGATGACCCGTCCCGAGGGCAACACGCCCGAAGAGATGGCGACCGACCTCGAAGCCGGCAACAACGGCTTCTACGCCTATGTCGACCCGATCATCCGCGCCCGAGTGGGTGGCGACGGCGATGATCTTATTACGCTCATGGTCAACAGCGAGATCAACGGCGAGCGCATTGCGCACGACAAGGCACAAGGGCTCATCTCGCTGCTGCTGCTGGGCGGCCTCGATACCGTCGTCAACTTCCTCAGCTTCTTCATGATCCACCTTGCGCGCCATCCCGAACTGGTCGCTGAACTGCGCAGCGACCCGCTGAAGCTCATGCGCGGTGCCGAGGAGATGTTCCGCCGCTTCCCTGTCGTTTCCGAGGCCCGGATGGTTGCCAAGGACCAGGAATACAAGGGCGTGTTCCTCAAACGTGGCGACATGATTTTACTGCCAACGGCGCTTCACGGCCTGGATGATGCTGCCAATCCCGAGCCTTGGAAGCTGGACTTTTCACGCCGGTCCATTTCGCACAGTACTTTCGGGGGCGGCCCGCACCGGTGTGCCGGAATGCACCTTGCCCGCATGGAGGTCATCGTCACGCTCGAGGAATGGCTCAAGCGTATTCCCGAGTTCAGCTTCAAGGAAGGCGAAACGCCTATCTACCATTCCGGCATCGTCGCCGCTGTCGAGAACGTGCCGCTGGTCTGGCCGATTGCGCGCTGACTGCATACCCCTTCACTCTAAGCAGGATCCCCCCTTGACTGCTATCCTTGTTACAACACGCGACGGCACGCGCACCGAAATCCAAGCTGAGCCCGGACTCAGCCTCATGGAAGCCCTGCGCGATGCCGGCATCGACGAACTGCTTGCCCTGTGCGGTGGATGCTGTTCGTGCGCCACGTGCCATGTGCTCGTCGCCCCCGCCTTTGCCGACAGGCTACCGGCGTTGTCGGGCGACGAAAACGACCTACTCGACAGTTCCGACCACCGCACGCCGCATTCCCGTCTGTCGTGCCAGATTACCATCAACGACAAGCTCGAAGGCCTCGAAGTCGAGATCGCGCCCGAAGACTGAAAAAAGCAAGAATTCAAAACGAGAGGAATGAGCATGTTGGGACGTGCATCGGTGCTGGTAAAACCGAACCAACTGGAGACTTGGGACGTCAAAGTCGCCGATCCGGAACCGGGCGGTGCCCTGGTTTCGATCGTGCTGGGCGGGGTATGCGGCAGCGACGTCCACATCTTGACCGGCGAGGCTGGCGTGATGCCCTTCCCCATCATTCTGGGCCATGAGGGCGTGGGACGCATCGAGAAGCTGGGGCACGGCGTCAGCACTGACTACGCTGGCGAGGAACTTAAGCCCGGCGATCTGGTATATTGGTCGCCGATCGCGCTGTGCCATCGATGCTATTCCTGCAATGTTCTCGACGAGACACCTTGCGAAAATACCCAGTTCTTCGAAGATGCTTCCAAGCCGAACTGGGGTAGCTACGCCGATTATGCATGGCTGCCCAACGGCATGCCGTTCTATAAGCTACCAGCCCAAGCGCAGCCCGAAGCGGTCGCTGCGCTTGGCTGCGCCCTTCCAACCGCCCTGCGCGGCTTTGATCGCTGCGGCTCGGTTCGCGTCGGTGAAACTGTGGTTGTCCAAGGTGCAGGCCCTGTCGGCCTGTCGGCGGTGCTCGTGGCGGCGCAGGCCGGGGCGCGTGACGTGATCGTTATTGACGGCTCACCACTTCGTCGCGAAGCGGCCACCGCATTGGGCGCCTCGCTGACGATCGGCCTCGACGTCGCGCCCGAGGAACGGCGCCGAATGATTTACGATCGCGTTGGTCGCAATGGCCCCAATGTCGTCATCGAGGCAGCCGGAGTTCTGCCAGCGTTCCCCGAAGGCGTGGACCTGACCGGCAACCACGGCCGCTACATCGTGCTAGGACTTTGGGGCGCCATAGGCACTCAACCGATCAGCCCGCGCGACCTCACAATCAAGAACCTGACTATCGCTGGTGCGACCTTCCCCAAGCCCAAGCATTATTACCAGGCCTTGCATTTGGCGACAGCCCTGCAGGACCGTGTACCGCTAGCCGGTCTGGTCAGCCACCGGTTCGGCGTCAGCCAGGCGGGCGAAGCGCTGAGTCTCACCAAGAGTGGCACAGCGATCAAGGCCGTGATCGATCCGACGATCACCTGAAGGTCCAAGCTAACCCAAGAGAAAGACCCCGTCGCTTTGGCGACGGGGTCTTTCTCTTGCACCAAATGCCCCAGATTCAGTCAACTCGCTGGCCACGCCAGGCCAGCGTGCCGCCGTCGATCACGTAAGATGCACCGTTGATAAAGCTGGAATCGTCCGATGCAAGGAAGCAGGCAAGCTTGGCAACTTCCTCAGGCTTGCCCAAACGCGGTATCAGATGCGCCCCGGTAAGGACCGACATGATTGCCTTCTTGTCTTCGGCTGCATCGAGATACTTCTGTAGCATCGGAGTCTCGATCGCACCCGGACAGTAGCAATTGCAGCGAATTCCGTACTTCGCAAGGTCGACGGCGGTCGCCTTGGTCAATAACAGTACGCCGCCTTTGGTTGCGCAATAAGCACCAGCTTGAGGATAGGAAACAAAGGATCCTGTTGAAGCGACATTGACAATCGCGGCACCCTTGGAAAGCTTTAACCAAGGCACTGCATAGCGCGTAGTCAGCCACAGTGCCTTCAGGTTGACTTCATAAACTGCATCCCAGATCTCCTCGGGCAAATCCTCGATCGAAGTCTTGTCAGTTAAATCAGTTTCATGAATCGCGGCATTGTTATGCAGCACATCGATGCCGCCAAAATGGTCGGCAGTTTTTTGCATCAGTACTTTGATTTCGTGCGCCTTGCGCAAGTTGCAGGCGATGAAGATTGCATCGCCCTTTTCGGCCCGGATCGCCTCGACAGTTTCCTCGCCGGCACTGGTGTTGATGTCAGTGACAACAACGCGGCCTCCCTGCCGTGCCATTTCCATTGCGCTAGCCCGTCCCATGCCACTGCCGGAACCGGTTACGATGCACACCTTGCCATCTAGTCGATTGCCCATCAATTTCCTCTCCTTCGGCTTGGACGCCAGGTGGTGACCACGCAATAAAGGCGCCGCTCCCAACGGCGCCCAATGATCCTGCCTGCACATCGCGAGGGTGGCACACGGCCACCCTCGCGGAACCGCTTAGAACTCGACCTTGGCTTCCAGACCATACATGCGCGGAAGTCCCGGCAGGACGGAGTTGATCGCGTTGACCGCACCCAGCGCAAAGCCGCCGGTGTTGTACTTCTTGTCTGTCAGGTTCTTCACGTAAGCCGAAACTGAAATGTCGGAACCTCCGATCCTGCCCCATTCGGCGCGCAGGTCGACCAGTGCGTATCCATCGATCTGCGTTCTTGGCAGAATCGTGTTTGCTGCATTGGAATAGTAGAAGCTCGACTGCGCGTAGACGTCGCCCCGCAGCGAGGCCACGCTGCCATCGCCCAGTTCATGCTCGACTTTGGCGAATGCCGAACCCGACCACTTGGGAACGTCGCCGTAGGGGCCGAACTTCACCACGGTGGTACCTACAGTTGCCGTGTTCTTGGTATACTTGGCATCTGTGTAGGCGAGCGTACCGCCCAACTGAAGCCAGTCAGTGGGGCGGATGGAGAGGTCCGCTTCAACACCGCGAACCCTTGCTTCTTCAACATTGCCGCTAACCGCCGCCACGCCAAGGTAAATCGCCCGGATGACATTCTTGATGTTCTGGTTGTAAACCGCCACATTCATGGTCGCCGGCATGTCGCCGATGCGACCGTTGAATTTGGCACCCAGCTCAAAGTCGTAGGTCGTCTCTGGCTTGAACGAGTTCGGGATCGGGTTGCCGGCAGCATCAACGCTCGATGCAGTGCCGTTGAAACCGCCCGTGCGCCAAGAACCGCGCTGGGCCGCGTAGACCAGCAACGAAGGGGTTATCTTGTAGTCTACCGAGACGTTCCAGCTTGGCTTGTTGGCCTTCAACGTGCCCCCGGTGATACCGAGACTGGTGTTGAAGTCGTCTTGGAATACGTCAAACGAACCGGCCACGCGGTCCATTGGCGTGTACCTCGATTTTTCCCAGGTCCAGCGACCGCCCGCTGTAACATTCAGTTCGGGGGTCAGACCATATGTGAACTGGGCATAAGCACCTTTCGATGTGGTCTTGTTCGTATATTCTCGCAGAAAAAAACCAAGTGTATCGCCCAGCGCCGCCGAATAGTCTGGCGCAAAGGTGAGCGCGAGACGTTGATAGTCCTTGCCCTCGAAGTAGTAGAGACCTGCAATGTACTTCAGGTTACCAGTCTTGCCGGAAATCTGGAGTTCGTTGGACAGCTGCTGCGACACATAGGTGTAACCCTCGGCAGATCGGCCCCCGACTGCCGGATCACCCGGGTTTGCCGGCCCCGTACCTCCGCCGAATCCGATCTGAAGCGGGTCAAACGGCGTACCGTCAACGTCCGTACGGTCGCGCGAACGCGAATGGTTGTAGCCGAAGATATTCTTGATCTGCATCTCGTCCGACAATTCGTACGTCGTGGTATTGGTGACCAGATGCTGGCGACTTAGGTGCGCTCCGTCCTGATCGTCAAACACGTCGTAGAAGCCAAAATTCTTCTGCGCTTCGATGAAGCTGGGAAGGCCACTGAAACCAAACCTTGCGAAACGCTCGCCACCCTGGAGCAGCGCGGCAATGCCATCGGGGTACAGTGTGGCAGATGGAAGGCCATAGTTCAGAGACAGGTTGACGGGTTTACCATTGACGAAGTTGTTCAGCGGGTCGCCCGCCGCGCCGGAACTGCCGGCAACGCCGTAGTAGTTGGTGGCGCGCAAGCTTGTGCTGTAACCACCTGAATAATTGTATTGATAGACCGTAGCGTTCTTGAAACCGCCAGTTTCGATCTGGATGGTCGGGCGCACACTAAACGTGTCGACTGATCCGTTGCGGATGCCCAGCAGCAAGTTGCGCTGGTAGCCATCACGCTTCTGATACTGCGCCGCGAGACGCCCGGAAATAATCTCGCCCGGGATGTTGATTGCACCTTCGGCGAACTTGGCGTCGTAGTTGCCGTAGCTCAGCCTCATATAACCGCCGAAATCGGTGTCGGGCTTTCGAGTTTCATAGAGAACCGCACCACCGGTGGCGTTGCGTCCGAACAAGGTGCCCTGCGGACCTTTGAGCGCCTGGATCGAAGTGAGGTCAAAGAATGCGCTTGCCGATGTCGATTGGGCGTTGAATTCATTGACGTAGTTCAGCACGGCAGGCGCAGCGAACGAGAATGCATCAACCGACTGGCCACGCAGCGAGAAACTGATCTGGTTCGACGAGTTGGTCTGGCGCACGGTGAGGCCCGGTGTAGCAGACTGAAGGTCAGCGTCGGTCAGGATGCGCTTTTCCTCAAGCGCTTTGGCTCCGATCGCAGCTACCGACACCGGCACATTAGACAGCTTTTCCGACGTACGACGCGCAGTGACGACGATATCCTCGGTTGTGCTTGCAGCCTGGGGCTCATCTGCCGCCATCGCAGGCGAAACAACGAGAACGCATGAAAGCGAAACAAGCGCCGATGTCATTAGCAGACAGGAACGGCGCGTGCGATTCAAGATTGGACTCTTCATCTAAAACCTCCCCAAAAATTAAGCCCTCTGCGGGGCATAGCTGAGCGCACTCACCTTGCAAGCGCCTCGTCAACCCAGTTGTTGACACAAGAGGCGCGGACGGTCAACACATGAGTTGATAGATATTGAATGAGTATTTTTAAAGCGCTGCGATACGGTATCTCATGCGCCAAAGCGCACGGGCAATGGCGCCTGCGTAAGCTGGATCAGCTGACTATCTGCAAAAGCGTGAGCATCAAGCTGATGCGAACGGCTGATCCGACCGTGACGGCTTTCCACGTTCGTCCTCTACCAGCGGCACACGGTTTACCACCGAAAGCCCGAAACCCTCCAGCGCTGCGAGCTTGCCCGCGCTGGAAGACAGTAGGACCATCTCGCGCACACCAACGTCGCGAAGTATCTGAGCACCTATGCCATAATCTCGGTAGCCATGCGTGTCGGCATAGGCCTTACGATTGCCCTTAACTCTTTCCGAAATTGACGTGGGACTGTTGTCGCGGACGAAAACAGCCACGGCAGGCCCATCGTGCGCAGCAAGCACCTCTAGCGCTGCCGGAACATAGTCGCGATGCGCCGCGCGCCATCCCAGCACATCCGCAGTTAGGTCAAGCTGATGGACCCGCACCAGCGTTGGCATGTCCTGGTGGGGATCCCCGCGAACCAGCGCCACGTGTTCGCCGCTGTCGATCACATTACGATAAACGATGATACGGAAGTCGCCGTGCCAGCTGTCGAACGGCGCCTCCACCACGCGCTCTACAAGAGACTCGGAACGGCGGCGATATTCGATGAGGTCGGCGATGGTGCCGATGTTCATCTCGTGCTTGCGCGCGAATTCAATCAATTCCGGTAGACGCGCCATAGACCCGTCAGGATTCATGATTTCGCAGATGACGCCAGCAGGCGCCAACCCCGCCAGCCGCGAGATATCAACGGCGGCTTCGGTGTGCCCAGCGCGGACAAGCACCCCACCATCTCGCGCAACCAGCGGGAACACATGGCCGGGAGAGACCAGGTCTTCCGGCCCTTTGGAAGGATCGACGGCAACCGCAATGGTGTGGGCGCGGTCATGTGCAGATATTCCTGTCGTAACTCCGTCACGCGCCTCGATCGAGACGGTGAAGGCAGTGCTAAGGGAAGATTGGTTGCGCGCCTCCATCATTGGCAAATCGAGGTGACTGGCGCGCTCGCTCGAGATTGCAAGGCAAATGAGCCCTCGCGCGTGCATCGCCATGAAATTGATGGCATTGGGAGTTGCGAACTGCGCTGGGATGATCACGTCACCCTCGTTCTCGCGATCAGGCGCATCCACAAGGATGTACGGCCGGCCATTGCGAGCGTCCTCGATGATCGTCTCGATCGGTGAAACTTCGGTCATCTTCCTGCATCCTTCAGACGTGTTCTTATTGCTGGCGGCAGCTTCTCAGTGCGTACCGCTGTCGAGAAATCGCGCACGAAAGCGAGCGAGCCGAAGCCGTCAGCCCAGCGCTCGTTCGAATAGGACCAGCACCTCCCGTTCATGCCGGTTGCCCGTGACAGCGGCACCGGGTCTCCACGGTCGACGACATGTTGCCGGCCACGTGCGACAAACACACCGCGTTGGAGCATGGTCGCCGCCATGAGCGCTTCGCCGGTGAATATGTGGGAGGCCCACTTGTTGAACCCGCGCATCAGCGGTTTCCCAGCCAACGACTGGGGTGCCAACAATTCGAACCCGCTGACCTGCCAGCGATGCACGACGGTATCGTCGCACGCGATCTCAATCCAAGCCGATCTATCGACAGGGTCCGGGATCACGATATCCCAGATTGCGCATCGTCCTACTTGCGAAAGTGCCCAGTGCGCCAGATCGACGAGGTGCGTACAGTTAGACGGCTGCGGCAACCGGGCCATGAAGGTGCGCTAGTCGGCGGCAAGCGGTGCGCCAATCAGTGCTCCAAGCCCGGCCGGGGCTCCGCCACACATCGTGGTCGGTGCCCTCAGGAAGCCAGCGTCTATACCCGTAACATTTACTTGATCGTGCTCGATTACCAGCCAGAAGCTGTGAAAGTTGTCATCGACCTGCGCCACCATGGCATCGGACAACGCCGTGAACTCGAGGCGACGACGATAGGCGCCCTGCCCGTAGGATGGGTCTACCGGGAAGTGGGCGAGTTCAGGAATCATAGTCGTTCGCCAGCACGCTCGACGTACGCTTCGTGCCTGCCAGTCAAATTTCGCGTTGACGCACTGCTGCAAATCTCGGCATGGCAGCATTGCATCATATATGTGCATACGCGAGGGCATAGAAGCAGGTGAGTAAAGTCAGCAATATCTCCCGACGGCGTCGTTCGGCTCAGACAGAGGGTGGCGCCGATTATACCGCCAAACGAGAGGAACTTGTCCGGATCGCGGCCCGCCTGTTCAAGGAACAAGGCTACCAGTCTACCAAGCTGGCTGAGATCGCTCGCGAGGCCGGGCTCGACCGCGCCACGATTTATTATTACGTCGGCAGCAAGGAAGAGCTGTTCCGCGAAACGGTCGAAGGCGTGCTTGATGACATCAGCGCCGAAGCCAAACGCCTGCTTGCCGACCAGAGCCTGACCTGGCGAGAACGCCTGCATGCCATCTACGTCAGGCTGATGGCCTCGTATGAGGAGAATTATCCGGCAACCTTCGTGTACATCAAGGAACAGATGCACGAAGTTGCGGCTGAAGAATCGATCTGGGCGCAGGAGATCATGAGAAAAACGCGCGCGTTCGACCAAGTGCTTATCAACCTCATTCGTGAGGCCATTGCCGCCGGCGAGCTGCGCTCGAATATCCCGCCTCGCTTGGTGGAGCACGCCCTGTTTGGCATGCTGAACTGGTCTCACCGCTGGTTTACGCCTGGCGGTCCGATGACTGGCGCGCAAGTAGCCGAAGCGTTCTGGTCGATTTTCATCGACGGTATGAACCCCGAAAAGGGGAACTGACAACATCACAGCTGCGCTCGCAGTGCCCGCTTGTCAATCTTGGTCGCCGACATCGGCCAATCGGCGGCCGACATGAAACGGATCGCGCGAGGCACCTTGTAACTTGCGATACGACCGCGACAGAACGCGATCAGTTCCTCCTCATTGATCGTCTCACCGTCATAGAGCTCGATGAAGGCCACAGGCACTTCGTCGAGGCGTGGATCAGGCCGACCAACGACTTCGGCGGTCTTTACCGCCGGATGTGTGCACAGGAACGCTTCGACCTCAATCGCGGCGACATTCTCGCCACCAACTTTGAGCATATCCTTGCAGCGCCCGCCGAAGATTAGGCTACCGTTGGGCTGACGGGTGTAGAGATCGCCCGTCTTGAGCCAACCATGGCCGACCAGCGCCTCGCTCGTCTTTTCGGGCGCGTCCCAGTATCCGTCCATCACGTTGTACCCGCGCACGAGAATCTCACCCATCGTCCCGTCGGGCAGGTCCTGGCCGGTCTCGGGATCGACGATCCGGATCTCGATACCCGGGCACGCCTTGCCCTGCGTGAAAATGCGCGATTCGCGGTCCTCGTCAGTGTCACACAGGGCAAAAACGCCCGAAGTCTCGGTCATGCCGCAGGCTTGGATGATCTCGGTGTGGGGCAGCAGGTCCTGGACACGTTCTACCAAAGTTGGCGGAGCGATCAGGAATAGGTATTTCAGGTGCGCGAACTTTTCAGCGCTGAATTCGGGGTGATCGATGATGCCCTGGACGATTGCAGCAAACCACGGCCACGCAAGCGTCACCGCGTGTTTTTCCATGAGTGCGATCGCCCTGCCCGGCTCGAAATAACTGTCCGCCAGAAACGTGCCTGCCACCCCAACCGAGCCGATGAATGGTGCCAGGCTGCCGATGTGGAACAGCGGCCCGCCTGCCCAGGTGACATCGACCCCGTTCGCAGACAAGCGGTAACGAGCACGCTCCACAGGGCCACGCGTCACCGCCTCGTGCGGTAGCACACAGCCTTTGGGATTGGCAGTGGTGCCAGAGGTGTAGATGATCAATGCTGCATCGCGCACCCGCACGCTGCGGCGGGTGTGCTCGACTTCCGCCGGATCTGTCCGCACGCCCTGCGAGAGGAAAGCTTCGCGGCCAAGCACGTCACCCGAGCCTTCGCCTCTCAACAGCGCCACATAGCGCAGAGCCGGTGCGGCAGACGGTGTCGGCAGTGCCTGTTCGATAACCTCGATGAAGTTTACCGGATCGCTATCATGACGACTTGTAAGCAGTATGCGCGCCTGGGAGTTGTCAATGATATAGCCGATTTCAGCGGCGCGATGCCGCGCATTAAGCGGCACTGCGACGCAGCCGGCCAACATGATCCCGAACAGGGCTTCTGCAAATTCGACCGAGTTTGGCATCAGCAATGCGACATGCTCGCCTCGAGCAATGCCAAGCCCAATCAGTGCTCGTGCAACCCGAAAAGCTCCGTCGCGCAGTTCACGGTAGGATACAGCCACCCCGGGCAGCGCCAGTGCCGTACGTTCCGCGTGCAAGTCTGCCGCACGGAGCAGCAGGTCGCCAACGGTTGCTACCTCGGTTGTGACGGTCACCGGCATCTTTCCTCTCCAATCCGCCTAATCTGTGGCGTGAGCCAGCTTATGGAAAAAACCAGACCGTCTAGTCAACACAGTAGTTGACAGAGTCGGCGATTCTGGTCGATATCTCAATCAACGCGTGCATCGACACGCTATTCGACGCTGGATTGCCAGAGGCGTCACGGAGAGAGTTGGGGATCAGCATGAAGTTTCACCTGATGCAGACCGGCGTTGTCGGGCGCCGTCATGAAATCGAACAAGGCATGGCTGGACAGCGCCCCGAACTATACCAGCGCTTTCTCGATGAAGTGCGCGGATACGTTCGGCTGGCCGACGACCTTGGCTTCTACGGCTACTGTCAGCCCGAACACCACCTCCAGATTGAAGGCTTCGAGGCCAACAACCATCCGGGCATGTTCAGCCTCTTCGTCGGCCAGAACTGCACGAAGATGAAGGCAGGCATCATGGGCTACACCATGACCACGCACAATCCGGTGCGCGTTGCCGAGGAAATCGCCACGCTCGACCACATGTTGCAAGGCCGCCTCTACTGCGGCTTCACCCGAGGCTATCACGCCCGCTGGGTCGACGCCTATGGCATCAAGGAAGGTGTCAGCGCCACCACCCCAGACAACGTAAAGGCGCGCGATGCGCAGGATGCGCTAAACCGCTCGCTGTTCGAGGAAGGCGTGCGTGTGGTCAAGAAGGCTTGGACAAACGACGTGTTCAACCACAAGGGCGAGAACTGGCAATTCCCGCCGGAAGGCGGCTCCACCGGGCATCCCGCTTACGCCAAATATGGGAAGGGACAGGACGAGAACGGCATCGTGCGCGAGATTGGCATCGCTCCGCGCTGCTACCAGGATCCCCACCCACCGATCTACGGCGGCTTCGCAGCGTCTGGCCGGACCATCGATTTCTGGGCTGAAGAAGGCGGCAAGCTGATCGTACTGTCGGACAACCTCGACTTCTGCGAATCACTGAACAACCGCTACATCGCCACGGCCGCCAAGAACGGCCGCGAAGTTACCCGCACCGACGCATCGGCCTGGGGTGGCTTCCTGATGCTGACCGACGACAAGGACCGCGCTGAATACCTGATGAAGGAACACATGTGGTTCTGGGACGAATGGTTCATTCCGCTCGGCCAGCGTCCGCCCAACGTGCTGATCGGCAGTGCGGACGAAATTGCCGACAAGATCGGCCAGGCGCATGATCGCCTCGGCTTCGACGAACTTTTCCTGATGTTCGGGCAGGGTCATCTGGAGCCCGAAGCGAATCAGGAAGAGCTTGAGAAATTCATCAGCAAGGTAGCTCCGCGCTTCTCGACCAAGGACGAAAACGGCGTCTTCGTCTGATCCTCGTATCCGAAAAAATCTTCCAGGAGAGTGAACATGGCAATGCAGTGCGGAATCTTCATGACCCCTTACAATCCTCCGAGCCGAACGGCACGGCAGGTGTTCGATTGGGCATTGGATATCGCCCGGATCGCCGACGAGGCCGGCTATGCCGACTACATGATCGGCGAACACTACACGCTGGGCTGGGAGAACATTCCGGTGCCCGAAGCGATCATCGCGGCCTGCGCCCAGACCACGAAGCAAATCCGTTTCGCACCGATGGCGCACCTGCTACCCTATCATGACCCGGCCACGCTCGCTGTGCGCATCGGCTGGTTGAGCCAAGTCATGGAAGGCCGCTACTTCCTCGGCGTTGCCCCGGGCGGCCACCACACCGACGCGATCTTGCACGGATTTGAGAACATCTTTGAGCTGCCGCCGCGGCAGCTCGAGGCGCTTCATCTCATGGAACGCGTATGGGAAGGCAAACCGTTCCTCGAAAAGGGCACGTATTTCCAGGCCGGTTTCCCCGGCCCTGATACGATGCCTGAGTACGATGTTATCATCGCCGACAACAGCCCTTATGGCGGACGAGACAACCTCGAGATTGCGGTGACCGGCCTGTCGCAGAACTCTTCGTCGATGAAGTTCGCCGGTGAACGCGATTATTCGCCAATCTCGTTTTTTGGCGGCACGCCTCAGATGCGGGCGCACTGGGATACCTGGGCGGCGGCCATGGAATCGAAGGGTCACACACCAGATCGCAGCCGCTATCGCGTTTGCCGCGACGTGTTCATCGCCGACACCGACGCCGAGGCCAAGCGCCTATTCCTCAAGAGCGGCCTCGCCCAGACCTGGGCCAAGTACCTCAAGGAAATCTACATCAAGTTCCGCTTGTTCGACGGCATAATCCAGGACTCCGGCAAGGACGTGACGCCCGAAACGATCGACGAGGATTTCCTCGCCGAACACGTCGTCCTGTGCGGTTCGCCCGAGACGGCGATCGAGAAGCTCGAAGCGCTGGCCGACAAGGTCGGCGGCTGGGGGCAGATCGTTTACAACCAGCACGACAGCATCGACGATCCCAAGCCTTGGGAAGAATCGATCCGCCGCCTTGCCACCGAAGTGTGCCCCAAGGTGCGCATGCCCAACTGACGGTGTGGCCGGGCTTCGGCCCGGCCACTCAAACTGCGAAGGGCGGCTCCTTGAGCCGCCCTTTCTTGTGATTGAGCGCGCTACGACCTTCGGTTCAGAAGGTGCCCTGGTGTAGTGGTGCCGCCGCCGCGATCACCAGCGTTTCCTGGATCGCGAGCCGCCCTGCCCCCAACTCTACCGCATTGGCCAGATGCAGCCTGAAGCCCGGTGCAAACCGGTGGCCCGGCGTCACGTCGCACGCCATAGCGGCCAGTTCCTTGATCTTGGCACGCACGAGGCGGTTCTTCCAGGGCACTGCGCAGTAGGTGAAGAACGCCTCGAACTGGTCAGTGCTGATCTGCAGCATCGCCCGGAGGAACCCCGGCAATTCGCGTTCGAAGCCGGTCCAGAACGGGTCATTGCCGACATGCCTGTCCCACAAGGCCTGCTGCTCGGTTGTAAACGCATCGGAAAACGGGCAACCGGCCACGCGGGCCTGCTCGACCAGCGTTGTGCATGAGGCCATCAGCGAGTGGACCCCGAGCCCGGAGACCAGCGCTAGGATTTCCTGGACCTGCCCGGGCGTCGCCCCGGCAGCAAGCGCCTCGGCCGTTGCCGCAGCAATCGCGTCGCGATCGAGCGAGGTCACCGAAGCGGCCACCGCATACCGGATCAGCGCGGCATCGCAAGCCGAAAGCGGATCACCTTCGATGGCGGTGGCGCCGCGCGCCAGCGCCTGCAATTCTTCCATTGAAACCATGGCCATGCACCTCCCTCCTCAGCACCGTGGCGCCATGCACCAAACTAGTCAACTTTACTGTTGACTGAGGCATGCCAACTCGTCAACATAATCGTTGAAAGAGGCCATAAGGCCGCGTCGCAATGACATGCGATTGAGAGGGGCGAAAGTGCGGGCCGTTTTCCAGCCATCGTTGGCAAGCAAGGCAGCAGGCAACGCGCCTGCGTTGCCGCGTTTCCCGGACGGAACCGCCGCGCCGGCCGCGGTGGGCAAGACCCTTCGCACCCTAGCTTCCCTCACCTTTCCCATTCCGCCTGACCCCGTTGACAGCGCCGCTCCGGCGGACAATTGTCAACATAATCGTTGATTGGAGCACCTAATGACCGACACCAACCTGGTCGAGATGCGCGCGATCGAGCGCATGATGTTCGACTATTCCTACCATCTCGACATGAACCATCCCGAGGAACTCGCCGCCCTCTTCGTCGAGGACTGCGAAGTAAGTTATGCGCCCAATTTCGGCGCGACCGGCAGGGACGCCTACAAGAAGACCCTTGAAGGCATCGGCACCTTCTTCCGTGGCACCTCGCACCACAACTCCAATATCTGCATCGACTTCGTCAGCGAGACCGAAGCCAATGTCCGCTCGGTGGTGCTCGCCATCCATCGCTACACCAAGGAACGTCCCGACGGCATCCTCTACGGGCAATACTTCGACACAGTGGTCAAGGTCGATGGCCAGTGGAAGTTCAAGCGCCGCGAGCTGCGTACTACGATGACCACCGACTATCACGTGCGCGCTGCCAACCCCATCGGTCGCGCCGAATGAGCGGAGACGAGCCCGGCCCGGAACTCCTGATCGAGCATTCCGGTTCGATCAGCTGGATCGTGCTCAACCGCCCGGCCCAGGCCAACGCGCTGTCGCGCACGCTGATCGAGAGCTTCTCGGCAGCGCTGCGCACGCTCGAGGACGAAGGCGCGCCGGTCATCGGCATCCGCGCCAACGGCAAGGGTTTCTGCTCCGGCATGGACCTTGGCCAGTACGGCGGCGCCGCCGTTCTCGATCCCACCGCCGATTCCAGGCGCCTCAACGAGAACGTCGCGCGCTGGCTGGCGATCTGGGATCATCCCAAGCCGGTCATCGCTGCGGTCCATGGGTATTGCGCCGGCGTTGCGGCGCAGATGTGCATCTTTGCTGACCTCACCGTGGTGGCAGACAACGTTCGCATCAGCGAACCGGGCGTGCCCATCGGTGGCGGCTTCATCGCGCCGACATGGGTGGCCCAGGTCGGCGCCAAGCGGGCGAAGGAATTCGCCTTCCTGCCCGGCAACAGCATCGACGGGCCGACGGCGGTGGAATGGGGCTGGGCCAACCACTGCGTGCCCGCCGACCGTCTCGTCGAGTCAGTCGAGAGCCTGGCTGCGCGCATGGCCCTGATCCCGTCGGACGTGCTGCGGATCAAAAAGCTGTCGATCAACCGCGCCGCCGAGGCCGCAGGCTTTCGCACCGCCACCGGTGGCATCGCCGAGATGGACTCGCTGCTGCATGCCGCACCGTCCGTTCTCGCCATCCGCGAGCGCATGACCACGCTCGGCCTCAAGGCCGTCCTCGACGAATACCGCGGTCCTTCCTCGACCGCCATCATGAACAGTTTCAAGGAGTAAGCCATGGCCGATATTGACTTCAGGATCGAGGGCCACGTCGCTCACGTCCGCCTCAACCGCCCCCAGGGTCTGAACGCGATCACCCAGGAGATGGACGATCTGCTGCTCGATGCCTGGACCGAAGTAAACGCCAATTCCGACATCTGGGCGGTAGTGCTCTCGGCCGAGGGCGAGAAGGCCTTCTGCATCGGCGCCGACGTCTCGGGCGGGGCCGAGCGCAAGACGCGCATGGCGCTCGGCGGTGGCCTCACCGGGATCGGCGGCCCGCTGGTAACCTGCAAGAAGCCGATGGTGGCCGCGGTCCAGGGCTTCTGCGTCGGCGGTGGCTTCGAACTCGCGATGTGCGCGGACATTATCGTCGCTGCAGACACTGCCCAGTTCGGCCTGCCCGAAACCAAGGTCGGCATCATTGGCGAATGCGGCGTTGTCCATCGCGCCATGCGCCAGCTTCCCTATCACATCGCACTCCAGCTCATCCTCACCGGCGAGCGCATCAAGGCCGATGAAGCGCGCCATTACGGCCTCGTCAACGAGGTCGTGCCCTTCGCCGAACTGGAGGAAGCAGCGCTGCGCTGGGCATCCAAGCTCAATGCCGCTTCGCCGCTGGCTGTCCAGGCCGCCAAGGCCGCCGCGCTCGGCCGGCTCGGCCATCCGCTCGAGGTAGCGCTGATGACCCGCTTCGAGCCGATCGAGGAGTATGCGGCGACCGAGGACAAGAAGGAAGGCGAGCGCGCCGCCGGCGAACGACGCAAGCCGGTCTGGACCGGCAAGTGACGATCCGGATCGACCCGGTGATCGAGGGCGCCGCCTACCGGCGCGTCCTCGGCCATTACCCGACCGGGGTCTGCGTGGTAACGGCGACGCTGCCCGACGGCCGCCGCGCCGGCATGGTGGTCGGCTCGTTCACCTCGGTTTCGCTCGATCCGCCGCTGGTCGGCTTCTTCCCGGACGTCTCCTCGTCCAGCTGGCCGCAGATCGAGGCCGCTGGCCGGTTCTGCGTCAACATTTTGGCGAGCGACCAGAAGGACCTGTGCCGCCAGTTCTCGGCCAAGGGCGAGGACAAGTTCGCCGGGCTGACCCATGCCGATTCGGCCAACGGGTCGCCTGTGCTCGACGGGGTGGTCGCCTGGATCGACTGCACGCTCGACACGGTGCACGAAGCGGGCGACCACTACATCGTGCTCGGTCGGGTGCAGGAAATGGACATCGTCCGGCCGGAACAACCGCTGCTGTTCTTCCGGGGCGGCTACGGCAGTTTCGCACCCCTGTTCGACGCGGCGAGCGAATAAGTAACGATCGGGAGCAGATCATGACCCTCGAAGAACGGGTAAGACGCCTAGAAGACCGTGCCGAGCTGAACGACCTCGTGGTCGCCTATTTCCTGGCATCGGACGGCGATGACCTCGCAACGGTGGGCAACAGCTTCACCGACACCGCAACTTTCAGCACCTCAGGCGTGCTTGCTGGCGAGGGGCGCGACGGAATTGTTGCCTTCATTGCCGCCGCGCGCGATCACATGGGGCTGACCATCCACACACCCCACTACGCGCAGTTCACCTTCGAGGGGCCTGACGTGGCCAAGGGTCTGGTTGGCGCCCATCTCGAACTCGTGCTGGGCGGCGTCGCCGTCTACGGCGGGGTGCGCTATGTCGATGAATACCGACGCACGGCCGATGGCTGGCGGATCCAGACCCGCGACATGCGCACCATCAACATGGCGCCCTGGCTCGAAGTGGGCGAAGCGTTCGCTTCGGCAACTCCGGTCCGCTGGCCCAGCGCCGAGCCCTCACCGAGCGATTTTCCGCGCAAGGGCTGACAACCTGGTCGGTGCTGTCAGTCCAATGCGAACTCGTCTCCGCTTGGCGGAGCTGCCGCTACAGCATTGAAACCTCAGGCCACAAGCGACTGCCACTCGACCAGCGCGGCCGAGCGGCGAACCTTGAAGGTTAGTCGGTCGACGAGGTGGCGTTCCTGGGAAAAGTGGTTGTGGATGGAGGCATGGACCGAGGCGAATTTCTGCAGCGACTTCATCTGCCGAAACCGCAGCATCGCCCTCTCTCTTCGTCGGAACGGCAGGTGTGAATTTTCCGCGCGATTGTTGAGGTGCCGGCCAACTTCGCGTCGCCCCTCATTGCCCAGTTCCCGCATCGCCGCAGGGTAAGAACGCAGCCCGTCGGTGACGATGGCCTCGGCCTTTCCATGCCGCTTCAACGCCTTCTTCATGAAGGTCAAAGCCGCGGTTTTGTCCCGTTTTCTGGTGACAAAACTCTCCAGCACCTCACCCTCGTGGTCGACCGCACGCCAGGGTGCTGTCAGTCCAATGCGAACTCGTCTCCGCTTGGCGGAGCTGCCGCTACAGCATTGAAACCTCAGGCCACAAGCGACTGCCACTCGACCAGCGCGGCCGAGCGGCGAACCTTGAAGGTTAGTCGGTCGACGAGGTGGCGTTCCTGGGAAAAGTGGTTGTGGATGGAGGCATGGACCGAGGCGAATTTCTGCAGCGACTTCATCTGCCGAAACCGCAGCATCGCCCGCTCTCTTCGTCGGAACGGCAGGTGTGAATTTTCCGCGCGATTGTTGAGGTGCCGGCCAACTTCGCGTCGCCCCTCATTGCCCAGTTCCCGCATCGCCGCAGGGTAAGAACGCAGCCCGTCGGTGACGATGGCCTCGGCCTTTCCATGCCGCTTCAACGCCTTCTTCATGAAGGTCAAAGCCGCGGCTTTGTCCCGTTTTCTGGTGACAAAACTCTCCAGCACCTCACCCTCGTGGTCGACCGCACGCCAGAGATAGACCATCTCGCCGTTCAGTTTCACGTACATCTCATCCAGGTGCCAACGCCAGTGCCGGAAGCCACGCATCCTGTTGACCCGCTGCCTGCGGATATCAGCTGTCAATGGGCACCGAAGTTTCCGCAGATGTGGGCTCCCAAAATTCCCTATGCTGGCGGTTCAGGTCGGTCGGTGATCAGCCATATTCGTGATCGGATTTTCCTTTCGTCGGTGGTCGGCCACGGCGTTTGGGCTGCGGCGGATGGAACGTGGCACCGTTGCGCACGTTTTCGGGCACAAGCGCGGCGTGCTCACGCATTCGGTAGCTGGAGCCTTCGACCTGGATGACGACGGCATGGTGCAGCAGCCTGTCGAGCAGCGCCGTGGCGACGACAGGATCGCCGAAGACCTCACCCCATTCGGCGAAGCCGCGGTTGGAGGTGAGGATCATGGCGCCCTTTTCGTAGCGGGCGTTGACCAGCTGGAAGAACAGGTTGGCGCCGCCCGGTGTGACCGGCAGGTATCCGATTTCATCGACGACGAGCAGCGATGCCCTGGTCAGGAACCGGATCTTCTCCCTGAGCGTGCCTTCACGTTCGGCCTTGGCGAGCTGGGCGATCAGATCGGCGAGCGGGATGAAGTAGACCGCTTTCCCGGCGCGCACGGCCTCAACCGCGAGCGCGGTGGCAATGTGGCTTTTGCCGGTGCCAGGCGGCCCCAGCAGATGGACGACCTCGGCGCGTTCAATGAAGTCGAGCCCGGCAAGAGCGAGGATACGGTTCCTGTCGAGCGAAGGCTGGAACGAGAAGTCGTAGCCGGCGAGCGTTTTCACGACGGGCAGCCGGGCCATGCGCAGGGCCGCCTTGATCCGCCGGTTTTCACGCAGCGACAACTCTTCGCCCAGCAGTTCGTCGAGTGCCTCGATGCCATCGATCTGGCCCTGCTCGATACGCCGCAGGGTCGCATCGAGGATCTCGAGCGCCCGGGGCATCTTGAGGCTGACCAGGCTCCGGCGGATGGAGTCGATGCGCGTGGCTGGTGCGATGCCGTTCATGGCCGACCCTCCGTGGCAAGGCCCGCGCCGATCGCTTCATAGATGGCCAGCGAGCGCAGTGGCACATAGTCACCGATGCGGCCGATCGTCGTCACCGGCCGCTCATGCATTCTCGGCTGAGGTCGTCCGGTGCGATGACGCTGATCGATGCGATATTGTCGACGCCCTTCCAGCACCGGGTGTTCGGCAACAACGATGCCGCGGTCGATGACACGGATCAGATCCGGCAGTTGCTCGATCTCGACGACCCGGCGCGTTCGGTCGGGCACGCTGTAATAGTTGCCGCCGACCGCCACGAGCCCGTCATGGCTGACCCGCCGCTCGAGCTTCAGGACGGCGTTGAAGCGGTGCTCGGGCAAGCGCTGCAGCTCTTCCTGCTCCTCGGCGAAGGCCTCGGTCACCACGCGTTGGGTCGTGCCATGCACCCGTACATTGGCGACCGTGTCGAGCCAGTCGATGAGTTGGGCGTTGAGATCCTCCATGTTGCGGAAGGATCGCCCCAGGAAGAAGTCCTCGCGGATGTAGCGGAAGGGTCGCTCGACCTTTCCCTTCGTTTTGGCGCGATAGGGCCGGCAGGCCCTGGGCTGGAACCGGTAGTGCTTCGCCAGAGCCAGCAGCGAGGTATTGTAGACGATGTGACCCTGGTCGTCCTCGCCGGTCACCGCGGTCTTCATCCGGTCGTAGAGAATCTCGATCGGCACACCATCCAGGGCCTCGAAGGCCTGCATATGGCAGCGCAGCAGCGTCTGCAGATCCTGGTGGAGCACATAGCGGGCAAACAGGAGGCGCGAGTAGCCCAGCACCATGCTGAACAGCCAGACGATGCGCGCCACACCGGGCTCATCGGTGAACTCCACTACGAAGCGGGCGAAGTCGACCTGACCCTGCACGCCCGCCTTGGTCTCGAAGCGAACCTCGTAGGGCTTGGGATGCTCGGGCCGGATCGCCGCCAGATAGCGCTTCACCGCCGTGTAGGCGCCGGCGTAGCCCATCTCCCTGATCTCGCGGGTCAGTCGCGAGGCGGTCAGGTCGGGGAATGTCGTCACCCGTTCGCGCAGGAAATCCATGTAGGGCGCGATCTTGCTCGGCCGGCCCGCCACACGCGGACCGTAAGCCGGCACCTCAACGCCCCGCTCGATGTATTTGCGCACGGTCTTGGGATCGCGCCCGGTTCGGCGCGCGATCGCCGTCACCGACAGCCCCTGCCGATGCAACTCCAGTATCATCATGGCTTCTCCAAGTCGGATCATCGGCGGCGCCTCCCACCAGGAGGTCATCGCGCCGATTTTGGCATTGCCCAATGTGCCGGGGTTAACCCCGGCACATTGGGCAACCAGGTCCAACAATCAGGGAATTTTCAAAGCCCAATATTGCGGAGAATTACACGCCCACTGACAATCAGCTGCAAACAGCGGCCCGAACCTGTTCCACCACAACCGCACCGTCTCGTGACACACGTCGATCCCCCGCTCGAACAGCAGGTCCTCGACGTTCCGCAATGACAAAGGGAAGCGCACGTACATCAACACCGCGAGCCGGATGATCTCCGGCGACGAGTTGAAGTAGCGAAACGGGCTGGCGGACTTGTTCATCCCGGCCAGCTACCACCGCCCTGCCCCGCCAGCCAGTTTGCTTTGACAGTGCCCCCTGCGCCTGTTCGCCGGATTGCGGCGAAAAGACCGGTACGCGCCTGTCCTGCTGCAGACCGCGATCATCGACGGCTTGCCTGGATACATCAGCATCGATCGAGGCGCGGTGTTGCAGACCACCGCACTCGACGTACGGGACGGCCGGATCGCGGCAATCTACATCGTGCGCAATCCCGACAAGCTGCGCCATCTTGCGGCGGAATTTGGCGAAGGCGGTCGTTTATCGCTCAGACCCTGAATGTCTGGAGCTGGTCGTAAGCTGCCCCTCCGGCTCATCTCCCAACCTTAGTGCTGTCAGGCTCCCTGCCCGCCACTCCCGCGCCCTACCCACCACTCCGGCCAACGCACGGTTTCCGGCCGGTGGGTATTGGCCCAGACTTCGTGCTGCTGGGCAACGTCAAGCCGGCGCGGCGCCATCCGGGCGAGCGCCGCCTCGACGATCCAGGGCTTGAGCTCCCAACGCACGCGCTTTTCGTCGAGCCGGTTGCGCTTGGTGGCCATTCCCAGATGTTGCAATGCCGTGCCTACGCCGAATGACATGAGCACGACGCGCAGCCTGGACGGTTGGACAACCCTTGCTCTCCGCGCTGCACGTGCGGTCTCGATTGCATCGAGCGAGGCGCGCGCGGCCGCGCTGTCGCCGGCAAGACCCTTGCGGGTAAGCTGCAGCAGGAAAGCCTCCGCTGCGGTCACGCGCCGTTCGCGCCCGTCCTCGCGCACGGTCACCATCTGGCCCAGCACGGTATCGTACGGCAACTGCCGGTGGCGCCCGCTGGGCCGTCCCCTCGGATTGCCGCTCTGCCCCTTGACGAAGCGGGTCGCGGCAGGCGGTCGGCGATAACCGGCAGAACCGGTTTCGCCCTGGCCGGGCGGGTCGCCGGTCATTGTCCCCTTCCCCTCGGCCAGCGCAACTTGCCCGGGTTCGCAACCAGGCGCTCGATGTCCTCGACCGCCCTTGCATCGAGATGACGGCGGCCCGGCCGGCTGATTGCCGCCTGTGCGGCCCAGGTCGCAATTCGCAGCGGCCGCGTTGCCGGGCCGCCACCGGGCAGTGCCTCTCCATGTCCGGCAATGCCAAGGATGAGCATTGCCGCATCGGCATTGTCGGCGTCGTGCTCGATTTCCATCTTCACCGGCTTCGGCTTTGGCGGATCGCGCTTTGCAAGCGCTGCCTCGCGCTTTTCGATCATGCGCAGGACATGGCGGATGGCCATACGGCTGCCCTTGAGCGCGGCCTGATAGGTCTGGAGCTGCAACCCCTCGTCAACGGTCAGCTCGCGCTCCAATCCATTCTGGGTGACGGTAAGCGTCCGGTCGAAGATCACGTCAAAGGCAGAGACATTGGGCCGCACCTTGCGCGGCCGTCCTTTCGGGTTGCCCGAATGCCCCTTGCTGAAGCGCGTCCCGGTCATGCCCTGTCCACTCCGCCTGCGCCGCTGCCAACCAGCACCGGCTCGCGCCCTGTCAGCGCGCTCCAGCGATCAAGCGCGACATCCACATAGGCCGGATCGATGTCGATACCGCGGAAGGCGCGGCCGACCCGCTCGGCGGCAATGAGCGTGGTGCCGGAGCCCGAGAAGATGTCGAGTACGAGATCCCCCTGCCGCGTCACATCGCAGATCGCATCGGCAACCATCGCCACGGGCTTGACCGTGGGATGCAGCGCGAGGTCCTCGCGGCGGCTGCCGCGCATCGAATTGACCGAGGCATAGTCCCACACGTTGGTGCGGTTGCGACCATGACGTCCCAGTTCCACCGCGTTGGTGTGCGGCGCCCCCGGCACGCGGTAGACGAACACCATCTCGTGCTTCGAACGGTAGAGGGAGCCCATTCCCGCGTTGCTCTTGTTCCACACGCAGATGTTGAGAAGATCGTCATAGACCGGCGTTGCCGCGGCGCTGACATCGTCCATGTGACGCCAGTCCATGCACACGAAGTGGACCGCGCCGGGCCGCGACACCGCGGCACTGGCTCCGAGCGTCTCGGCAAGGAACGTGCGGAACGCTGCCGTGGTCATCTCGCCCGAGGCCATGGCGAACTCGCGGTGCCGTCCCCTGGCATTGGCGTGGCCGTTGATCTTCACGTTGTAGGGCGGATCGAGGAACGCGCAGTCGATCGCTTTGCCCTCACCCACAACGGCCCGCAGGAAGGCTGCATCCCTGCCATCGCCGCAACCGAGGCGATGCGCGCCCAGCTGCCAGATGTCGCCCGGGCGCGAGCGCGGCGTCCGCGGCACCGCCGGAATGACGTCATCTTCCGGATCCGTGCTACCTCTGAGGATGACGTCGATCTCGCCACTCGCAAAGCCGGTGAGGGCAAGATCGATCTCCATCTCGGGCAGCGACAGGTCGGCCAGCTCGAGCTTGAGGATCTCGATGTCCCACCCCGCATTGAGCGCGATACGGTTGTCGGCAAGCCGCAGCGCGCGCACCTGTGCCTCGCCCAGTCCGGCAAGTTCGATGACCGGCACTTCGGCAAGGCCGAGTTCCCTTGCGGCAAGGAGCCGGCCGTGCCCGGCGATGATCTTGCCGGATGGCTCGACCAGCACCGGGTTGGTGAACCCGAAGGCGCGGATCGAGGCAACGATTTGCTCGATCTGTCGTCGCGGATGGGTGCGCGCGTTGCGGGGATCGGGGACAAGGCTGGCGGTCGGCCTGTAGGCGACGGTCAGCGGGCGATCGGCGAGCGGTGCTGCCGAAGGGATGGTGTCGGCCATGCCTGAACATAGATAGAACGTTCCACATTTGTCCAGTGCGCCACACGCAGCAACCGTGGATAAACGACACGAGACGCTCGGCTGCGCAATCGACTGGCCTGAACAATCGACTGGCCTGCACAATCAACTGGACTGTCGCGGCAGGTGGAGCATGTGTGTGCCACGCCCGCCAGCCGGGCTCGTGCCGGTAGCGGCGGAGCTTGTTCCGATCCGCGCAACCGGAAGACCCATGATGACCGACAAGGCCCAATCCTCCCGCTCACCGCGCCAGCGCCGCATGGCCCGCGAGCCCCAGGCACAGGCGCAACAGCGCCCCGAGACGCAGGCGGCCACACCCGGCAGCGGCACGTCCGGCCGTACCAGGGCACAGTCGAAGCTCGACATGGTCGAGGCGCTGCTGCGCGCACCGCAAGGGGCGACGATTGCCGAACTCATGACCGCTACCGGGTGGCAGCAGCACACCGTACGCGGCACCCTTGCCGGCGCGCTGAAGAAGCGTGGACTTACCATCACCTCGGACAAGCCCGACGGCGTCCGCCACTACCGGGCGGAGAGCAGGTGATGGCAAGCACGGCAGTGGACCTCGCCGGCCGGCCGGCCGGTCCGAACGAAACGGGCAGGCCAGCCGACTGCGACCGCAGGGTCGAGGCACTGATGGATCTCGATCTCGAGGGTCTCAGGGCCGAGTGGAGGAGGCACTACGGTAGCCCCCCTGCCCTGCGTTCCGTGGCAATCCTACGGATGCTGCTCGCTTGGCGGATGCAGGCAAGTGCCGCAGGTGGTCTCGACAGTGATAGCCGCCGCCAAATCGCGCGCAAGGGCCGGGTAGCGGCCGAAGGGCTCGAACTCGGCATCGGGGGACGCCTGACCCGGACATGGCAGGGTCGCGAGGTCGAGGTGGTGGTGGAGGCCGAGGGCTTCCGCTGGAACGGCACGCTATACCCCAGCCTCTCGGCTGCCGCGAGCGCGATCGCAGGATCGCGCTGGAACGGGCCACGTTTCTTCGGCCTCAGGCAACGCCGCCCATGAAGACGCTGGCCTGCGCGATCTACACCCGCAAGAGCTCGGATGAAGGGCTCGAACAGGGTTTCAACAGCCTCGATGCCCAGCGCGAGGCAGGCGAGGCTTATGTAAAGAGCCAGGCGGCCGAGGGTTGGCGGCTGGTTGCCACGCGCTATGACGATGGCGGGTACTCGGGCGGCACCATGGAGCGCCCCGGGCTCCAGCGCCTGCTTGCCGATATCGAGGCCGGGCGGATCGACGTGGTGGTGGTCTACAAGATCGATCGCCTGACGCGCAGCCTTGCCGACTTTGCCCGCATCGTCGAGCGCTTCGATGCGCGCGGGGTGAGCTTCGTCTCGGTCACCCAGGCATTCAACACCACCAGCAGCATGGGCCGGCTCACGCTCAACGTGCTGCTCTCGTTCGCCCAGTTCGAGCGCGAGGTCACCGGCGAGCGTATCCGCGACAAGATCGCAGCCTCCAAGGCGAAGGGCATGTGGATGGGAGGGATACCTCCGCTCGGCTACGACCTCCCTGTTCCGGGCAGCCGCACCCTCGTCGTCAACGAAGCCGAGGCGGCGATCGTGCGTCACATCTTCGAGCGCTATCTCGCGTGTCGCTCGGTACACCGTCTCGCGTCCGCGCTCGAGGAGGAAGGCGTCTGCTCCAAGGTCTGGGTGACCGCAGCGGGCAAGTCCCACGGCGGACGCCCTTTCTCGCGCGGCGCGCTCTTCCATCTACTCGGCAATCGCATCTACCTTGGCGAGATCGTCCACAAGGCCGCCTGTCATCCCGGGGCCCATGCTGCCATCGTCGATCCCGACGTCTTTGCCAGGACGCAGGCCATCCGCTTTGGCAACCGGCGCCGGACAACCGCGCCGGAGGGGCAAGGGCCGCGCACTGCCGGCGCTCTTCTTGCCGGTCGCATTCTCGATGCCGGTGGTCAGCCGATGTCTCCATCGCACTCACGCGGCCGCGGGGGAAGGATCTACCGCTACTATGTCTCTGCCGCCCTCCAGCAGGGGCGCACTCTGCCGGGCAGTGCGATCCGGCGGCTTCCCGCTGCGGCGCTCGAAGCCCTCGTCACGGCACGGCTTGGCGCAGCGCTCCCGGCAAGCGATGATCCGCTCGTGCTGCTGCGGCGCGTGCGCATCGTACCGACGGGTCTGGAACTGTACCTGCCTGTCAGCGCCCGTCGCCAGCTGGCGACGGCATTGCCCGCGGGGATGGAAGCAAGGCTCGCAGGGCGCGAGCTCGTCCTCTGCGTTCCTGTCGCCTTCCCCTTGCGCGGCGGACAGCGCAGCGCTGCCGCCGGCCATACCGATGGCGACCGTGACCCAGTCCTGATTGCTGCGCTGCGCAAGGCGCATGGCATGCTGACGCGTGACGCCGATGGCCATCCGACGATCGTCGCCGCGCCTGCCACGGCCTATGATCGCAAGCTGCTGCGTCTCGCATTTCTGGCCCCTCACCTCCAGCGCGACATTCTCGCCGGCCGCCAGCCGCGCCACATCAGTCTCGCGTTTCTGATGGCCCGTGACATCCCGCCTGCCTGGCAGGCGCAGGTCGAGGCACTTGGCTGGACGTCGTAACACCTGAGTCCCTGTTATCGCGATATCGCGGCCTGATATGGTCGATATCGAGGCCTGTTATGGGCGAATAAATACCCTGTTACGGCGAATAACAGGGAAACGGGATTCAGCGCGGCAACGCACTGGAAATGCTGCATAATTCCGCAAGGCCGGGCGGCATATGCCCGTAAAACGGCTGATTTTCCTGCTCAAATGCGGTTTTTTCCCTGATAATTCCCAATTTGCAGGGAAACAGGGGCAAACCGTACCGATCATGAAACGTGCGGAGACTGGCCCGTCCGAGGGCGCCCAAATGGCCCCGGAGACGCGCTGTCCACGGGGCGCCTGTCACGGATTAGACCGCGCAAACCGGCGCAACGCTGCGGCTTCCGCGGCAGCCCCTGAAATCTGAGAATGGTTTGGGGGCTGGCTGGCGGAGCGGGAGGGATTCGAACCCTCGATACGCTTTTGACGTATACTCACTTTCCAGGCGAGCGCCTTCGACCACTCGGCCACCGCTCCGCACCAGCCTGAACGTTCCCGCGCGTGATGCACCAAAACGTGAATCAGGCGATCAACCAAATCGCTCTGGAGGGTGCCCCCTAGCTGTACGCGCGCGCTTTCGCAAGCCACCGGTTCCTGCAATGATGCGCAAATGTCGTTAGTTTCTTTCCTTGCCGCGGCCATCGCCGCCGCTTCAACCCCAAACAGCAATTCCCCGGCGCTTTCGCCGGCAGAAATCGTTGCTGCCGCCCCTGCCACGGACTGGCTCGCGATCGCGCCGGACGACCTTCTGGTCATGGATCTTGCGCCGGATGCGGCAGGACGTCCGCGCCGCGTGGTGATTCAGGTGGTGCCCGATCCCTTCTCGCAGGGATGGGTCGGCAACATGCGCATTCTGGCTGCTGCGCACTGGTGGGACGGAACGTCAGTCTACCGCGTCCAGGACAACTGGGTGGCACAATGGGGAGATGCCGATGGGGAGGACGCCGCGAAGGCCCGCCCCCTTCCGCCGGGGCTCGAAGTCGTGCCCGAAAAACGATACGTCATACGCCCGGAGGGGCCGGAACGCAGCGCGACGCACGAAGAACTGGATACCTGGCTTGCCACAATCGAGGGAACCCATGCTGCATGGCACGCTCTGATGCGCAAGAAATCCAAGGATACCGACCCTTATGCGGATGAGACGTTCTTCTATCGCGGATGGCCGCTAGCCGCATCGCAAAACGGACCAAGCGCGTGGCCACTACATTGCTACGGAACCGTTGGCGTAGCGCGCAACCTTTCGCCCGATACCGGCACCGGTTCCGAACTGTATGCCGTAATAGGCCATGCCCCCCGCCAGCTCGATCGCAACATCGCCGTCGTCGGCAGAGTGATCGAGGGCATTCAACATCTTTCATCATTAACCCGCGGCCCCGCACCGATGGGCGTCTACTCAAACCCCGAGGAGCGCACACCGATAGTGTCCGTCCGCCTCGCAACCGAGGTGCCGGACCTTGGCCGCTTCGAATACCTTTCCACCGAGAGCGCATCGTTCCGGCAGTATGCGGAAGCCAGCGCGAACCGGCGTGATCCGTTCTTCATCCAGCCTGCGGGCGGCATAGACATCTGTAACCTGAAAGTTCCTGTCAGGCGGGGCATTTGATCCGATGCACAGCCTGACGGTCGTTCTCTGGCGCTGGAGCGGGAGCACAAACGGCGATTGGTTCTTTGTCGGCGTCAACGGACCGGTAGCCGATGCACTTTCCGGAACCGCGCTGATGCAGCGTCTCGAAACGGGCCGAAGATCGGGCTGGGGTTCGGTCAAAGTCCAGGCAACAATAGGACGCACCACGTGGAGTACCTCTGCCTTCCCGAGCCGGGAACACGGCTGGATCATTCCCGTCAAGGCGACCGTACGCAAGGCGGAGAGCCTTACCGAAGGGACGGAGTGCCTCCTGCAGATTGCATTCTGACAGGTTTCCGCGCTGCCCCGGGGCTCTGACAGCGCGGAAGATGGACAAACTGCATCCGCCTGCCGGGATCATGCCTCCCGCCTCGTCCGCATACACCGGGCATGAGCTTCTGCCGGATGCTGGATATCACGACACGCAGCGAGGCATGTTTTATCTTGCGGCCTCTCGACGAAACTGCGGCCAGTTGGTCTAGAGACACACAGCCACCGGCGCCTTGCGCAAGAGCAAATCCAGGACATCCCGCTCACGCTGGTTGGGCGGCGTATGAAGAACTTGCAGCAAGTTGGACGAATACGCGCAAAGGTAGCGGTGCAGGCAGCGTGTTTTAGCCAGCGCGCTTTTGCCAGCGCGCAACCTGACCCGTTCGCAACGGAACTCAGCGCGCTCGCAGGACCTGTTCGACCGCCTCGCATATCTGTTGGACAGAAAATGGCTTTGCCAGGAAGTGCATGTTCGGAATGTCGATCTCGCGCCTTAACTGCTCTTCGGCATATCCCGACATGAAGAGAAAAGGCATTGACGGACGCAGCGCGCGAATTTCACGCGCCATCGCGGGACCGTCCATCGTCGGCATGACAACATCCGACACGACGAGGTCGAAATCACCGTCACGCCCGATGGCCTCCAAGCCTTCCTCGCCGTCGGCGGCGGTGGTCACCTCATAGCCTTGCCGGGTCAGTGCGCGTTCGGCAACGGCCCGAACGGTGTCCTCGTCTTCGACCAGCAGCACTCGCCCGCCACCGGCCCACTCGCGCTTTGCTTCGTGCGCCGGTCGCCTGGCGTGCGCGATCTCCGCAGCGTCAGGAACATGAACAGGCAGGTAGATGCTGAACCGCGTGAACCTGTCGACCTCACTTTCCGCGAAAATGAACCCGCCTGATTGCTTCACGATGCCATAGACGGTGGAAAGGCCGAGGCCAGTGCCCTTGCCTTTCTCCTTTGTTGTGAAAAACGGTTCGAAGATCTTGCCAATCTGCCCTGGCTTGATGCCGTGACCGTTGTCCTCGACGATGAGCGCCGTGTAATCACCGATCGGAAGTATCTCGCTTTTCATCGACCGGACGTCGGCCGCAGTCACTCTTCGGGTCATCAGCTTGACCACGCCACTGCCCTTCGCGCCAGGTGCCGCCAACTTGTCGTTGATGGCATCGCGGGCATTCACGACAAGGTTGAGCAATACCTGTTCGAGTTGCGTCGGATCTGCACGCACGAAGCCGAGGTCTCTGTCGTGGGTCACCTCAAGCGTGATCTTTTCCCCGATAAGCCGCTTGAGCAGGGCCGATACCTCGGCGACGACATCGGGAAGCTGGAGCACCTGCGGACGCAAGGTCTGCTGGCGCGAGAAGGCCAGCAACTGGCGCGTCAAAGAAGCGGCGCGGTTCGAGTTGGCCTTGACCTGTTGGATGTCATCGTAGTCGCTGTCACCGGGCGTGTGCCGCATCAGCATGAGATCGCAATAGCCGATGATGGCAGTCAGCACGTTGTTGAAATCATGGGCGACGCCGCCAGCGAGTTGGCCCACGGCCTGCATCTTCGTCGCCTGCGCAATTTCGCGCTTGAGGCGGGTTTCCTCGGACGAGTCCTTGAGACTCAGCAGAACCGCCCCTTCCCCCAAGCCGCGCACGCCTGCAAGGCTCAGTGAAACGGGCTCCTCGGGCGTAGCCCGAAGCCGTACCGCAACGTCGCCGGCCATCGGAATACCCTGCGCGTAGCGCCGCACGGCGTCGGACAGGGCCCCCTTGTCTTCCTTGATGACCAGGTCCGACGGATATGGCGGCGGGATCGTGTCGTCGTGACCGGCAGCACGCAGGAACGCGGCATTGGCGAAGAGGAACCGGCCATCGCGGTCCGTCATGGCAAGCCCGAGGGGCAATCTGGCAAGCAGCGCCTCGATCTGCGGAAGGCCTGCGCGCACTTCACCAACGCTACCCTGTTCGTCGATCAGCAGGAACAGTGAAGTCGTTCGGGCGGGGTCGACGTTGGCAACGCCATCGGGATCGGCCACCGGCAGGTGAACCAGCCGGATCGACGCGCCCTTTCGCCCTTCGCGCGCATAGTAGACACGCTCGGTCTCGTCGCTTGCAAGAAACGAGACGAAATCCGCGCCAACGACGTCTGCTGATCCGTTGCCGGTAGCTCGCTGAACGAACGCCGGATTTGCCGAAAGCACGATACCTTCCGGAGAGACCACGGCCGCCTGGATGCCTTCGCGCGCCAGCGCCCGTCCAAGCTTGCCCCCGATCTGCCCGACTATTTCGGCAACGAGGTCCTGGGTGGCAACCGGCATGAAACGCCAGATCAGGAAATCCTCGCCCCGTCCGGCTCGGCGGACTTCGGCACGCCAGGTGCCATTGGAGGAGACCAATGGCTCGGCGGTCGCGGTGCCGTCGCGCCAGGCCGCCCGGGTTGCGGCTTCCAGTGCATCGACCGCTTCGCGATCGAGCGGAAGGCGGGGCGGTACTGCGGAAAGACCGAACCAGTTGCTCATCAGCGCATTGGCGCAGACCAACCGACCGGCGCGATCCGTGATTGCGATGCCATCGTTGGATTGCTCGATCGCGGCATTGGTCACCGACCAATCGGGTAACGCAAACTCCGGAGAGGACTCGGCCTGAGCAGGTCGCAGGAACAGTCGAATCGCCGCGCCAATGGCCGCTACGCCGCCAACGAAGCCTGCGGCGACGAGCGGCTGGCCCGATGCGTTCCACAGGACCACAGCACTAGCCGAAACCGCGCCGCCCAGCAGGAGCCAGTCCCGCATCGGCGCCAGGCCGGACGGACCGGCGGCCGTGTCGCCCCCGCGTGACGCCATCAGTCGGGGAAATCCCGGGCAGCGGCACGCATCTGCCGGGCCTTGCGCTTGTGCCCCGTCCACCAGCGCCACCCGATAGCCGAGATGAAGTAACCGATGGCGGCCGCCGCCAGCGAGATAAGCAGAAGGCCGATGATCAGCGAAGGCGCCGCATCGCTGCCAAGCCAGGCAAGCCAGTCTCCGACCGAAGCGCCTCGCGTAACGAGATCGCTCACGGTCGAGAAATCGGCGTGGTAGCCAAAGCGATTGCCGACCCAGATTGCGCCGGGAAGGAAGACGAACAGCGTCGTCGGCGGGATCGACACGAAAGTCATCAGCACGGCCAGCGGAATGTTGCCGCGCACCGGCACGCACATGAGCGCGGCACCGACGATCTGGACGCCCGGGATCAGCGCGAAAATGCCGATGAACAGGCCAGCCGCAACGCCCCGGGGCACCGAACGGCGAGTGAAGCGCCAGAGTTCATGGCGCGCGGCAAGCGGGCGCGCGAAGCGGTTCTGCTCCATCTGCTCCCGCGTCGGCATGTTGGCCCGCGCCCAGTTGACGATCCTGTCGAACATCGTGACTTGCGTTCTACCCGTTTCCCGTCCGCCCCGCCACGGGACGTTTGACCACTGTTGGACGACCACCTCTTTCAGCGCGCTGAAGCGCCGCAGGGAAAATGCCCGTCAACCGTGGTCCTTCATGATCCGCGCCTTTTCGCGCTTCCAATCGCGTTCCTTGATCGTCGTGCGTTTGTCGGCAGCGTTCTTGCCCTTCGCGAGCGCCAGTTCGACCTTCGCACGGCCGCGGCTGTTGAAGTAGATCGACAGGGGCACGAGCGTCATGCCCTTGCGCTCCACGGCTCCGGTAAACTTCGCGATCTGGCGCTCTTTCAGCAATAGCTTGCGCGGACGCTTCGGCACGTGATTGAAACGATTGCCGTGGCTGAATTCGGGAACGTTGGAATTGACCAACCAGACTTCGCCGTTCTTCACCTCGGCATAACTCTCGGCGATCGAACCTTCCCCGAAGCGAAGCGACTTCACCTCGGTGCCGGTCAGGCAGATTCCAGCCTCGTAGGTCTCTTCGATGAAATACTCGAAGCGTGCCCGCCGATTTTCGGCGACGACCTTCTTCTTGTCGAATTCGGGATGAACGGGACGAGCCATATCGCCGCCATGTAGGCGCTGGCCCGGCAAAGCGGAAGTGGCACTTCACACTTTGTCGGGCAGTTGTGCCTCAGGCGAGTTCGAGCAGTCCGGCGTGGACCAGCGCAGCGTCGACAGCCTTGCGGGCAGCCTCGTTGCACGGGACCATCGGAAGGCGCAGGTCTTCGTTGATGTCCGCGAACACCCGGCTCAGCGCGTACTTCACCGGCCCCGGCGAAGCGTCCTCGAACATGGCGTAATGCAGCGGATAGAGCTTGTCGTTCAGTTCTCGCGCCTTCTCCAGATCGTTCGCGGCGCAGGCAGCCTGGAAATCGGCGCAGAGCCTGGGCGCCACGTTAGCCGTGACGGAGATGCAACCGACCGCCCCGGCGGCATTGGCGGGCAGCGCCAGCTCGTCGTCGCCGGAAAGCTGGCAGAAATGCTTGCCGATCCCCATGCGGTGGTCGGTCACGCGCGACAGATCGCCGCTGGCATCCTTGATGCCGATGATCTTGTCCGGATAGCGCTTGGCGAGTTCGCACACAGTCTCCGGCAGGATGTCGGTCACGGTGCGGCCAGGTACGTTGTAGAGCACGATCGGCAGGTCGTTGTGCTCCGCCAGGTAGCTGAAGTGCGCAATGATGCCAGCCTGGCTCGGCCGGTTATAGTAGGGCGCAACGCAGAGCGCGGCCTGCGCACCGCACTTCTTGGAAAAGTTCATGTGCAGCAAGGCATTCATCGTGTCATTGCTGCCGCAGCCGGCGATCACGGGAACGCGGCCGGCCGCCTGTTCCACGCAGACTTCGATGACGCGGTGATGCTCGGCGTTCGAAAGCGTCGAAGCCTCGCCGGTGGTGCCGCAGGGAACGAGCGCCGAAGAGCCGTTCTCGATCTGCCAGTCGACAAGGCGGCGGAACGCCTTCTCATCGAACGCTCCATCGCGAAAAGGAGTCACAAGGGCCGGAATCGAGCCGGAAAACATGGACAATATCCCTCAATTTGCCGCATGGTTGCTTCGGTGCATCGCGCACTTTGCCCACGGGGGTCTGTTCAGCGC
Source organism: Novosphingobium aromaticivorans DSM 12444 (assembly GCF_000013325.1). GTDB lineage: Bacteria > Pseudomonadota > Alphaproteobacteria > Sphingomonadales > Sphingomonadaceae > Novosphingobium > Novosphingobium aromaticivorans. The sequence goes on along the minus strand of NC_007794.1, from coordinate 1,487,505 downwards.
CTGATAAGGAGCCGCTCCATAGTATGTCCCGCATGGACGTGAAAGCCTTGATCTTGCGTTCCGGCGTCGCAGGCCTCCTGATTCAGGCCCTCGCCGCCTCCAGCGCAGTGCATGCTAGCGGTGCCGATGGGGCCGATGGCTCGGACTGGGACCGCGCGCGCGCCAATCTGGTGGCCAGCCAGGGCGGCGCCATGATGAACGCGGTCGAACGGTGGAAACTCCTTTCCAGTTCCAACCGCTTCGGATTTTCGGACTATTCGACGTTCGTCCTTTCCTATCCCGGCTTTCCGGACGAGGAGAAGCTGCGCCGGTATGCCGAGCTTTCGCTTGAACGCGAGGCAGCAGACGCGAACCGCCTTGTCGCATATTTCGACAGCAAGCCACCGCTGACCAATCTCGGGAGGGCGCAATATGCCCTGGCGCTGATGCAGCTTGGCCGGCCCGAAGCGCGCGAAACGGCGCGGGCTGCCTGGCGCGGCGGCCCGATGACCGACAGCGCGGAAAGCGCGCTTCGTTCTGCCTGGGGCTCCAGCTTCACCCTCGACGACCATGACGCGCGCATGGACGCGTTGCTGTGGGCCGGGGCGACGGAGCAGGCGTCGCGTCAGTTGGCATGGGTCAGTCCCGCGCGCAAGGGCATCGACACTGCCCGTCTGGCCGCGATGCAGGGCGGCGATCCCTTTGCTTCGCTGTCTGGCGTGTCGAGCGAGCAGCTCAACAGCGATCCCGGATTCGTGTTTCAGCGCGTCCGCCAGTTGCGCAAGGCCGGGCAGGGCCCCGCGGCCCGCGCGCTGCTCGCCAACCGTCCGCTTCTCATCCGCCAACCACTCGACCGCGAGAAATGGGTCGAGGAATTGCTCATCAATGCCCGCGCGGCAGCAAGTGCCGGTGACGCGCGCTCCGCCATGCGGATCGCCGCCGGGATCGACGACGCGTTCTCTCCCGGAGAGGACGTGAGCAAGGCCACTTATGGTCTGCGCGACGATTATACCTCGCTCATGTGGCTTGGTGGAACGCAGGCGTGGTTCAACCTCGGCGATGGCGCAAGCGCGGCGCCGCTGTTCTGGCGCTATGGCGCGGCGGCGCGGACGCCGGGCACGCGTTCGAAGGGCTTCTACTGGGCAGGCAAGGCGGCGGCTCGAGCAGGTCTTCAGGCCGATGCGCGGCACTATTTCGAAATGGCCGCGCAATACGGCGACCAGTTCTACGGCCTGCTGGCACTGGAGCGCCTGGGGCGCCCCGTGCCGAAATACGCGACCGATGCCACCTCCCAGATTTCTGCTGAAGAACGTAGCCGTTTCTACTCCCGCCCCCTCACCCAGGCCGTGCGCGAAGTGGCGCGCAACGGAGATTGGCGCACGACGGTCCGCTTCTTCAAGGAAATCGCCGAGCAGCAGCAGAGCGAGGCGCAGCACATGATGGTGGCGCAACTCGCGCGCGATCTGGGGCGGCGCGATCTCGGCGTGATCGTCGGGCAGGCAGCGGCGGCGCGCGGCTACCTCGATTTCCAGCACATCGCCTTCCCCCTGATCCCCGTACCTCAGGGATACGAGACCAAGTGGACGATGATCCACGCGATCAGCCGGCAGGAAAGCCAGTTCGCGCAGAACGCGGTGAGCCACGCCGGCGCGCGCGGCCTCATGCAGCTCATGCCGGGCACCGCAAACGAGCAGGCCGGAAAGCTTGGCCTCTCGTACGATGCCTCCGCGCTGACCGAGGACGCCGGGTACAACATCAGGCTGGGCTCGGGCTATTTCCAGCGCATGCTCGACTACTACGGCGGGTCGTGGCCGCTGGCCGTGGCAGCCTATAATGCAGGGCCCGGCAACGTGAACAAATGGCTGCGCGCCAACGGCGACCCCCGCAACGGTGGTATCGACTGGATCGAATGGATGGAACGCATCCCGTTGTCCGAGACGCGCAATTACGTGCAGCGCGTACTGGAAAACGCGGTGGTCTACGAAGCGATGAATCCGCAGTACGCCAGCTATCGCGGGGCAAATCCGATGAGCTACTTCATCGGCAAGCGGGAGCCGGGCTGACCCCCAGCCCGGAACGGCGTCCAGGCAAGAGAAGGCCCATGCGCAGCTTAGCGCCGGATAAGCCTTGTCGCCCCTTCCATCCTCGCCCTAAAGCCCTGCCCATGAAGCCTGACGGACATCCCATTACGCCTGCCGGATTTGCCGCCCTGCGCGCCCGCTACGACCATCTGCTTGGCACCGAACGCCCTGCGATCGTCGAGATCGTCAGTTGGGCGGCGGGGAATGGCGACCGGAGCGAGAACGGCGATTATCTTTATGGGCGCAAGCGGATGCGCGAGATCGACCGGGAACTGGCGTTCCTCGCGCGGCGCATGAAGGCGTCTCGCGTGGTGGACCCTGCCCGTCAGGAAGACCGCAGCCGCGTGTTGTTCGGCGCGACCGTCGAGATCGCCGACGAGGACGACAATCGAAAGGTGCTGACGCTGGTGGGTGACGACGAACAAGATGCATCCAAGGGCCTGATCGGCTGGAGCGCCCCCATCGCCAAGGCGCTGCGCGGAAGCCGGGTGGGCGACCTGCGCATCGTGCGGCTCCCTTCGGGCCAGAAGGAGTGGGAAATAATGGCGATTTCCTATCCGGAAGCTTGAGGTTAAACCATCCCTCCATGACAAGCGGTCGCTTCTACATCATGCGCCACGGCGAGACGGTCTACAACGCCACCCGCCGCCTTCAGGCCAACCACATCCACACGCCGCTGACGCGACAGGGCTTCGAGCAGGCCGTCGCCATGGGCTGCGCATTGCGGCAGGAGCTGGGAGAGCGGCCACAGGTCACGCTACACATATCCGACACGGGCCGTGCGTTGCAGACGGCGGCACTGATCGCGGAGGAACTGGGTCTCGACTGGTTTGCCGGACGGCGCACGATGGATCTCAAGGAGATCGACATGGGATCGTGGTGCGGTCGCTCCTACAGTGACGTAGAGGACGAAGTCGGCCCGATCGTCGTCGAGGATCACCTGCTGCGCCCTGCCCCCGATGGTGAGGACTATCCAATGATCGCGGCGCGGCTCAACCGCTGGCTTGACGGATTGGAGGATATGGACGGCAACCATATCGTAGTGATGCACGGCATCTCCAGCCGGGTACTGCGCGGGATCATGGCCGGATATCCGGTCCATCCGATCCATGGCGCACCGATCGCTCCATCGCTCGTGCAGGGCTCGATCGCACTGGTCGAGAACGGCAACGAACGCGTGCTGTACGGATCCGAACGTGGGATCGAGCACGCCTGATGGGCGATATCGTCAACCTCCGTTCGGCAAGGAAAGCCAAGGCGCGCGAGCTTCGAGAGGTCGAAGCCCAAGAGAACCGCGCGAAGTTCGGACGCACGAAAGGCGAGAAGGCCGGTTGCCGTAAGGAAGCCGAACGGGCGACCAGACTTCTCGATGGGGCCTTCATGGAGCGAACCGGGCGCAACGAGCCTTGAAGCGGCTCCTTGCTCTGGCGGCGGCAAGCCTAGCGGGGTTGGGAACCGGGACAGCGCTGGCGCGCGACAGCCTTGGCGTGTTCGGCACCTGGGGCGCTTTCCGCGATCCCGGCGTTCCGCGCTGCTATGCCATCGCCATGGCCGACAAGATCGTAGGCAGGAAACAAGAGTTCCAGCCGTACTTCACTGTGGGCTATTGGCCCGCCCGGAACATTCGCGCAGCCGTTCACGTAAGGCTCGGGCGCCGGCTCTCGCCCGGTTCGAAAGTGATTGTTTCGTTTCCCGAGGCCAACTTCGCGCTGACCACTGGACAGGCCGACGCCTGGCCGGTCGACCAGACTGCCAACGCAGGGATTCTTGCCCAGATGCGCAGCGCGCGCACGATGATCGTGATAGCCAGGGGAGCGGATGGGCGGACGTTCCGCGACAGCTACCGGCTTGGAGGGGCGGCCTCGGCGATGGACGCGGCAGCGTTGGGCTGCGCAAACCGGTAGCCTCGCCAATGCGAAAAGGGCGAGCCGCGAGGCCCGCCCTTCCCGTTTGCTGCGACCCGAACTGCGTCAGAAGCGGACGCCAACGCCGGCGGTGATCGAATGACGGTCGGTGTCGAGGTTGAAGCGGCTGCTGTCCGGCGTGTCGCCGTTGAAGTCGAATTCGCCCTTGCTGTAGTTTGCGTACTTGTACTCGAGCTTCACAAAGGCGTTCTCGCCAACCTTCTGCTCGACGCCGGCACCCACGCGGTAGCCGTCGGCGTCAAGCCGCTGGCGCAGGTTAGTGGTTCCGTCGGTGCCCTGAAGGTTATAGCGGGCGTTGCTGTAGCCACCCTTCACATAGACCATCGTGCTCGGCGACATTGCATAACCGAGACGGGCGCCGACGTAGTACTGGCGGCCCGCTTCGACGCGACCGAGGTTGAAGACGTTGGGCTGGTCGTTGTTGTTGTCCCAGCTCGCGCTGCTGTCGGTGATTTCAGCTTCGGCACCGGCGACAAGATTGGTGCCAAGCGGAATGTCATAGCCGATCGCGCCGCCGTATTCGACGCCGTCGATGGACTGCTTGAGATCGCGGGTGTTGTCGACATCTTCGCTGCTGCCGGAGCGGTTGTGGTCATAGCCCACGAGAGCTTCGGCGTGGAAACCGCTGAAGGCTTCGGCGGGCGTGGCGTCCTGCGCGTACGCAGGAGCAGCAGCGATGGCAGTGCCGGCGGCGAGGATTGCGCAGATCTTTTTCATGTTTTCACTCCATTCGAACGTGCCTGCCGGTCCTTGGCTAGATGCGACCCGACAGTGGTTGTCCGAATGTCCGGGGGACGATCCAGTTTCATTAACCTCACACAACGAAACGACCGTTGCATTCCTGCCACACCCGTTGTGGTTGGACTGTTGCCAGCGTGCGATGGGGTGCGAATGATCGCCTGTCGGCCGGATTTCGCGCACCGTTTGCGCCCGCGCACGCGACGCACTATATGCGCGCGATGCAGACCCACACCGAAATTGCTCCCATGCCCATCCCCGGGCACGTCGATCCCGTTCCCGTTCCGCGCGAAGTCACTCCGCGTGAGGACGGACGCATCGACCTGATCGGGCTACCAAGGAAGCAGATCGCCGAACTGTTTGCGCAAGCCGGACTGGACGCGAAGGCCGCGAAACTGCGGGCCAAGCAGGTATTTCACTGGCTCTATCACCGCGGCGTCACCGATTTCGACGCCATGACCGACATCGCCAAGACCATGCGCCCCTGGCTGGCCGAACGCTTCGTCATCGGCCGTCCCGAAATCGTCGAAGCGCAGGTCTCGACCGACGGCACCCGGAAGTGGCTGCTTCGCACGGCCGACAAGCATGACTTCGAAATGGTGTTCATTCCCGACGCCGACCGCGGCACGCTTTGCGTTTCGAGCCAGGTCGGTTGCACGCTGAACTGCCGGTTCTGCCATACCGGAACCATGCGTCTGGTACGCAACCTGACCCCGGGCGAGATCGTCGGCCAGGTCATGCTGGCGCGTGATGCGCTGGGCGAATGGCCCAAGGGCGCCAACGATTCCCGCGTTGCCACCATGGCTGGCCTGGATTTCGATGACGAGGACGAAGGTAGCTATACTTCGGACGGGCGCCTTCTCACCAACATCGTGATGATGGGCATGGGCGAGCCGCTCTACAACTTCGACAATGTCCGCGATGCGCTCAAGCTCGTCATGGACGGGGATGGCCTTGCCCTGTCGAAGCGCCGCATCACGCTGTCCACCAGTGGCGTGGTTCCGATGATGGAGCGCTGCGGCGAGGAAATCGGCGTGAACCTTGCGGTTTCGCTCCACGCGGTCACCAAGGACGTGCGCGACGAGATCGTACCGATCAACCGCAAGTACGGGATCGAGGAACTGCTCCAGGCGTGCGCTGACTATCCGGGTGCTTCCAACGCCCGGCGCATCACCTTCGAATACGTGATGCTTAAGGACAAGAACGACAGCGACGACCATGCGCGCGAGCTCGTTCGCCTGATCCGTCAGTACAAGCTTCCCGCAAAGGTCAACCTGATCCCGTTCAACCCGTGGCCGGGAGCGCCTTACGAGTGCTCGAGCCCGGATCGGATAAAGAGCTTCGCCAACATCGTGTTCGAAGCCGGCATCAGCGCACCTGTGCGAACTCCGCGCGGGCGCGACATCGATGCGGCCTGCGGGCAGTTGAAGACGGCTTCTGAACGCAAGAGCCGCGCCGAGCTTGACCGCTTGGCGGAGGAAAAGCTCGCGGCGCTGGGCTGAGCCTTCGGCTTAGCCAACCTTGCGCGACGCAACGACCTCTTGTTCTGCAATCGCGAACCGCACCCCGACGGGGGCGGCAACGGCTGCGATCCGCCCGTTCTCATCCAGGCGTAGCGGCACCGAGAATTCAACGCCCATCCGATCATCGGCCGACCAGCGACAGGTCCCGGTCACGACGTGATTGTCGGCAATCAGGATGCGGAAGATCGTTCCGGCCGGCACATTCCACAGCCCTTCGATGAGTGCGCCGGTCTGGCTGATGTTACGCACCATGGCATCATAGCGGTGACCGCCATGGTCGAGGATGACCTTGCGCAGCATGGACTGGCGGGCGGCACGCGCGGAACGCGGGCCTTGCGCGATGGCCATCAATCCTGTGGAGAGCCGCGCAGCGGCGTTCATCGCGGATAGCGGTCGTTCGTAGATATACCCCTGGACGTGGCTGCACCCGAGCATGCGCACGAGATCGAGTTCGTCGAGCGTTTCCACGCCCTCGGCGGTCGTTTCCATACCCAGCGCTTCGGCAAGGCTGACGATGGACGCGATGATCGCGCCGTTTCGGCTGCCCGGCTGCGTTGCACCGCGAACGAAGGATTGGTCGATCTTGATCTTGTCGAAGGGCGCCGAGCGAAGATAGCCAAGTGACGAATAGCCGGTTCCGAAATCGTCCAGGGCTAGCCGCACGCCGATCGCCTTCAACGACTTGAACATCTGGTCGGTGCCCTCGTCGTCGTTGAGGAACACGCTCTCGGTGATTTCCAGCTCAAGCCGCTCGGCCGCCACCTGGGCCGTGGCTAGGGCATTGGTGACGACGACCGGCAACGAGGGGTTGGCGAACTGAAGCGGAGACACGTTGACCGCCACCCGGACGTTCTCCGGCCAGCGTGCGAGATCCTGGCATGCAGTGCGCAAAGCCCACTCGCCGATGGTGGCGATGAGGCCGGTATCCTCGGCAATCGGGATGAAGCGAGCAGGACTGATCCATCCATGCTCCGGATGATTCCAGCGCAGCAGGGCCTCGAACCCGGTGATCTTCTCGGTCGCGGTCCGGACGACGGGCTGGTAGTATAATTCGAGCCCTCCATTCGAGACCGCGTCGCGCAAGTCTTCCTCCATCTGACGACGCTCTTCGGCATCGCTGTGGAGGTCGGGGGCGTAGAAATGGAAGCGACCTCGCCCGCCATCCTTGGCGGCATAAAGCGCCAGATCAGCGTTGCGGATCAGCGCCTCGCTGGTCACACCATCGTCAGGAGCGAGCGCAATGCCGACCGATGCCCCGATCATGACGCGGCTGCCCTCGATCGAATAGGGCTGCGAAAGGCTTTCGATGATACGCCCGGCCATGTGCCCGAGCTGCCCACGCTCCATCTTCCCGGGCAGGATCACTTCAAACTCGTCGCCGCCAAGGCGGCCGACCCGCCCGATCTTGCCTACGACGCGCTCCAGGCGCTGCGCCACCTGTTTGAGCAGAGCGTCGCCTGCAGGGTGCCCGAGCGTATCGTTGACCTGCTTGAAACGGTCCAGGTCGAGCAGAAACACCGCGCAAGCGCGGTGCTGCACTTGCGGCGCAAGGAGGATCTTCTCGAGAGTTTGCGACATGCGAAACCGGTTCGACAAACCGGTGAGCGAATCGAAATGGGCCAGCCGCGATGCGTGCTCCTGCGAGCGCCGCTTCTCCGTCAGGTCGGTCCCGGATCCGCGGAACCCCGCGAAGTTGTTGAATGTGTCATAGGTTGGCCGTCCCGTAATCGACCACCATCGCTCCTCATCGCGCGTCGCCGCGCGCACCGCGAGTTCACTGAAGCTGGACCGGGCGGAAAGGTGGAACGCCAGTGTGCGCTCGCCTTCCCCGGACTGCTCAGTCAGGTTGAACAGTTCCGAAAACGGTCGGCCGACAAGCTCCTCCACCCGGCGGCCGAGGATCGCGGCGACCGGACTGGAAAGGTAGGCAAGGTGTCCCCGCCTGTCTGTTTCCCAGAACCAGCCCTGCCCGGTTTCCTCGTAGTCTGCGAGAATCTCCTCGGCCCGGGTTTGGGCGCGCTGGTCGCTTTCGGATTTCTTCCTGGCATGCAAGTCGATTTTCCGCTGCCGCAGATAGGCTGCAATCGCAATTGCAACGCCGAGAACCAGCGCAAAATAGCCGCCGGCACGGCTCGCGACACAGGTCACACCGGACCAGATGCCTACCTGGGCGGCGATCACCGCGACAAGGCGGCCTGACTGGACCACCGTCGCCAGGACACCAGTCGTGACCACGACGGCGAGACAGCCGAACCATGCGACCTGCCCTGACTCCCCCCAGAAGCCCATCGCCGACCCAAACAGGAACATCGGCAAGGCAACCGCCAGTCCCATCAACGCAAGGCGCTGTCCAGTTTCAAGCTTCCGCTCCGACTCGATCTTGACGGCAATGGATGAGAAGTGCGTGGCAACCAGCGCCAGAAGCGCGAGCAGTGCCGGAAGGATCGTGGGGATGGACAAGTTGAAAAGGGCAAGCCCGGCCAGTGCGAGCGCCATCGGAATTGCCATCTTCGGCCATTCCGGTGCCACAAGACGGTTCGAGGGGTCGCCTCCGAACAGGAAAGTCGCCCCCGCTTCGCGGAACGCCGGCTGTGCCGAACGCTCACGGCGCCGCGTACGCGCAAAGTGGCGCGCGCGGCCTGCGGTGCTCGTTACTTCCGGAAACTGCTCTGCGGACATGGTCGAGACATGCACCGCGCCGTTTTGAGAAACAGTTAAGCTTCATACCAATCAGGCGCTATTGCTGCGACTGCGAAGGTGCTAGTGTCGCCCGCGTGACCGATACCGCGATACACAAGATGATCGGCGTCGCAGGACGCAGGCTACATGTCGCACGATGGCATTCCGGCGCGAGCGAACGCCCGCCGCTGCTGCTGCTGAACGGCATCGGCATGAATCTGGAGCTGCTTGCGCCAGTGGCGCGCAGCTTGCCCGAACGGGAAGTGATCTGCTTCGACATGCCGGGGACAGGCAACTCGCCGGATCCGGTATTTCCCTACTCTATCAGTTGCATGGCCCTGACCACGGCCAGCCTTCTCGACCGGCTCGAAATCGATCGCGCAGATGTTCTCGGCATCAGCTGGGGCGGCGCCGTGGCCCAGCAGTTCGCGTTCCAGCATCGGGCTCGCATCGGCAAGCTGGTGCTTGCCGCAACCGCTGCTGGCGCGACGATGATCCCCGGCAACGCCGCCCTGCTCGCCCATCTCTCCGACCCGCGCGAGTATTCAGTGGAGCGCACGCTCAAGCGCAACCTCGCCTCGATCTATAATGGCGGCGGAAGCGCTCGGGTCTCGCTCAACGCGGCAAAGGCCCCCTCGCCGCTAGGCTTCTCCTATCAGATGGCAGCTTTCGCCAGTTGGTCGAGCTTGCCGATCCTGCCGATGCTCTCGATGCCGGTCATGGTGATGGCCGACGAGGAAGACCAGCTCGTTCCTCCTTCCAACGCGCATTTCCTGCATCACGCGATTGCGCACAGCGAACTGGAGATGTTCCGCGGCGGCGGTCATCTCTTCATGCTGTCCCAGCGCGAAAGGTTCGTGGCCAGACTGAGGACGTTCCTCGACGACGACGCACACGCGTGTTGATATCGGGCATCGCCGCTTTCCTTTTGGCGATCATGCGATAGCATCCGGCGAAAGACTCGTCGGGAGAGACTATGCGGCATATCGCGATCATCGGCTCGGGACCGGCCGGATACTACACCGCGGAAGCCGCGCAGAAGCAGTGGGGGGACGACGTAAGGGTCGATATCTTCGACATGCTCCCTGTACCCTATGGCCTGATCCGGACCGGCGTTGCGCCGGATCACCAATCGATCAAGGGCGTGTCGCGCCGCTACGAACAGACCGCGCTGTCGGAAAATGTCCGGTTCGTAGGCAACGTGAAGATCGGCGAGCATGTTTCCGTGGAGGAGCTCCAGGAGCTTTATGACGCGGTCGTTCTCGCAACCGGTGCCCCGCGCGATCGGCAACTGGGCGTGCCCGGCGATCATCTGGGCAATGTCTTCGGCAGTGCGGCTTTCGTTGGCTGGTACAATGGCCATCCGGAATTCACCGCCCTTGAACCCGATCTGTCAGGACATACGGCTGTCGTCATCGGCATGGGAAACGTCGCGCTCGACGTCACCCGCATTCTCTCCAAGACCCGCGAGGAATTTTCCGGAAGCGACATCGTCGGCCACGCGCTGGAATCGCTGATGGCCTCGAAGATCAAGCGCATCGTGATCCTCGGGCGGCGAGGCCCGCACCAGATCATGATGACGCCCAAGGAATTGGGCGAAATGGGTCACCTTTCGCGTACCGCCCCCTGGGTCGACCCGCGCGACCTGCCGGACGAAGGCGAAGACGCACTGCTGGAGCCGGGCATCCGCAAGTCCGTCAGCCATCTGCGCTCGTTCGCGGCCATTCCGGAAAGCCACCGCGCCGACCTTCCACTTGAAGTCGAGTTCGACTTCTTCGCCGCGCCAAAGGCCTTATTGGGCGAAGGTCGGGTCGAGGCTGTGGAAGTGGAGCGGACGAAAATCGAGGCGGGACGCGCCGTCGGCACCGGCGAATTCTATGAAATTCCCGCGAGCCTCGTGGTGTCGTGCATCGGATACCAGACCTCCCCGATCCCGGGCGTGCCCTTCGACGAGCGCGCGGGGCGCTTCGCCAACGACGGCGGGCGTATCCTGCCGGGGCTTTACTGCGTTGGTTGGGCACGGCGCGGCCCGTCGGGGACCATCGGCACCAACCGCCCGGATGGCTTCGCGGTAATCGAAATGATCGCCTCGGACATCGGCGGCGGCGCCGGCAAGAAGGGGCGCCCCGGCTTCGACAACCTTGCCGAAGGCCGCGGGCTCGACGTGGTGACTTTCCGCGATTGGAAGAAGATCGAGGAAGCCGAAGCTGCGCGCGCGCGCGCTGGCGCCCCGCGTGAAAAGTTCGTCGACATCGCGGAGATGATCCGGGCCCGGGGCTGATATCGGCGGCGATTGACCGCACGCCAAAGGTCTGACTTAATCGAGCGGTTAACGCGATGGCCTGACGACGCGAGTCGGGCTGCGCGGGGAGAAGGAGCACCCGATGCCAGCCTATGACCTCATCATCCGCAATGGCACCATTTGCGACGGGACCGGCGCGCCGCGCTTCACCGGCGACGTCGCGGTGAAGAACGGCCTGATTGTCGCGGTCGGCGCCGTTCGCGGCGACGCAGCCGAGGAAGTCGACGCGACGGGGCGCATCGTCGCCCCGGGCTGGGTCGACGTGCACACGCACTACGATGGCCAGGCCACCTGGGATCCCGAAATGGCACCGTCATCATGGCACGGGGTCACCACTGTCATCATGGGCAACTGCGGGGTCGGCTTCGCACCGGCCGCACCCGACCGGCACGACTGGCTCATCGGCCTGATGGAAGGCGTAGAGGACATTCCCGGCACGGCGCTTGCCGAAGGGATGGCCTGGGACTGGGAGAGCTTCCCGGAATACCTCGATTCCCTCGAAAAGATGCCGCGCGCCGTCGATGTCGGCACGCACGTGCCCCACGGCGCCGTGCGTGCCTACGTACTTGGCGAAAGAGAGAAGCCGGGCGCCGTGCCGACTGCGGAAGACATCCGGAAGATGTCGGAAATCGTCGAGGAAGGTGTCCGTGCCGGTGCGCTTGGATTTTCGACCAGCCGCACGGTCATCCACAAGTCGGTCGATGGCGAAGTCGTTCCCGGAACAACCGCGACGGCCGAGGAACTGATCGAGATCGGCCGTGCCATGGGCCGCGTTGGCCACGGCGTGTTCGAAATGGCGTCGGACATGAAGCGCGAATGGGACGAATTCGGCTGGATGGGTGCGCTCAGCCGCGAAACCGGCCTGCCTGTCACCTATGCAGCGCTACAGTCCATCGCCAAGGAAATGCCGCTCGAGGAACAGATTGCCGAAATGCGCCACCAGAACGCGCAAGGCGCCAATATCGTGGCGCAGATCGCGCTGCGCGGGAACGGCGTGATCATGGCCTGGCGGGGCACCATTCACCCCTTCCGCTTCCGGCCGAGCTATGCCGCAATCGCCGAGCTTCCCTGGGAAGAGCAACTCGTGCAACTCAAGGACCCGGCGTTCAGGGCAAAGGTCCTGGCAGAGGCGAACGTTTATCCCGACAGCGACATCGTGAACCTGTTCCGCATGATCGCCGAAGGCTGGCACAACCAGTTCATCATGGACGAGGACTTCGACTACGAACCTCAGCCCGAGGCCAGCATCCTGCTTCGCGCGAAGACTGCGGGCGTATCACCCGACGCCTTCGCCTACGACAAGCTGATGGAAGATGAGGGCAATGGCTTCATTTACCTGCCCATCCTGAACTACGCGGACGGAAACCTCGATTTCCTCGAGGCGCTTCAGGCCGCGGACGATACGGTAAACTCGCTGTCGGACGGCGGAGCGCATTGCGGTACGATCTGCGATGCGGCGAGCCCGACCTTCATGCTCCAGCACTGGGTTCGCGACCGTCGCAGGGGCAGCCGGATCAGCCTGGAACACGCCATCAAGCGTCAATGCCACGATACGGCGCGGCTCTATGGCCTGGACGACAGGGGCGTGATCGCGCCGGGATACCTGGCTGATATCAACGTGATCGACTTCGACCGCGTGCGCCTGCTCAAGCCCTGGCTCGCGTTCGACCTTCCCGCTGGCGGCAAGCGGCTGCTGCAGAAAGCGGAAGGCTATGACTACACCATCAAGGGCGGAAAGGTGACCTTCCGCAACGGCGAATGGACGGGTGCCACGCCGGGCAACCTCATTCGCGGACCACAGCGCGCCGATCTCATGGAGGCTGCCGAATAATGACCGTCAATGCAATTCGCGTAGGCTCCCCCGCCTCGCTCGACACCTTGTATCTCGATACGCTGCCTGATTGCGGACAACCCGGACCTGGCGAAATCCGGGTCCGGCTGCGCGCCTCGTCGCTCAACTTCCACGACTACGCGGTGGTTACCGGGATGCTGCCGGCCGCCGCAGGCCGAATTCCCATGTCGGACGGCGCCGGAGAGGTCCTCGGGGTGGGCGATGGCGTGACCGAATTCAAGGCGGGCGACGCAGTCGTCTCGACCTTCTTCACCGACTGGGACGCCGGTCCGCCAAAGTCCGCCGCGTTCACGACCGTCCCTGGAGACGGCATCGATGGCTACGCGCGGGAAGAAGTGGTGGCCCCGGCTCACTGGTTCACCCGCGCGCCCTCAGGCTACAGTCACGCAGAAGCCGCCACGCTGACCTGCGCGGGCCTTACGGCATGGCGCGCCCTGTTCGTAGACAACGCGATCAAGCCGGGCGACACGGTCCTCGTGCAAGGCACTGGCGGCGTCTCGGTTTTCGCGCTGCAGTTGGCAAAGGCGGCAGGCGCGCGTGTCATCGCCACGAGTTCCTCCGACGAGAAGCTGGAACGCCTGCGCAGCCTCGGAGCGGATGAAACCATCAACTACAAGACGCAAACCGCCTGGGGGATGAAGGCACTCGATCTCACTGCCGGCATCGGCGTCGACTGTGTCGTCGAGATCGGCGGGGCCGGTACGCTTGACCAGTCGATGATGGCCACCCGCGTGGGTGGACACATCGCGCTGATCGGCGTTCTCGCGGGATTTGCGGGTCCCGTTCAAACCGCGTTGCTGATGGCCAAGAATCTGCGCGTCCAAGGCCTTACCGTGGCCTCGCGTGCCGATCACCTGCGAATGATCGCCGGTATCGAGGCCAACGGGATCAAGCCTGTCATCGACCGCCACTTTCCACTTGCCGATCTTGCCGGAGCCTTCCGCCATCAGGAGAGCGGCAGGCATTTCGGCAAGATCGTCATCGACATCTGACGCACTTCTCAGGCCGCGCGGCGCAGGCCTCTCTGGCCCGCGCCGCCGCCTTGGCCTTCCAGGCGAAATTGCGAGACGAGCGAGGATAGGCGGCTTGCCTCTCCCGCAAGGCTGCGGGCAGCCGCCGTTGCCTCTTCCACCATTGCCGCATTCTGCTGCGTCATTGTATCCATCTCGCGCACGGTCTCGCGAACCTGCCCGATACTGGTCGCCTGCTCGTTGGCCATGCGGGCAATGCTGCTGGCAAGCTCGGCCACGTGCCCGACCTGCTCGACGATCAACGAAAAGGTTTCCCCCGTCTGGCCGACAAGGTTGACCCCGCGTTCGACCTGGTTGGAACTCTGCCCGATCAGGTGCTTGATGTCCCTCGCCGCATCGGCCGTGCGCTGCGCCAACGCGCGAACTTCAGTGGCAACCACCGCAAAGCCGCGCCCCGCGTCGCCAGCACGAGCAGCCTCGACGCCTGCGTTCAGCGCCAGAAGGTTTGTCTGGAAGGCAATTCCGTCGATCACCGAGATGATCTTGCCGATTTCCTGCGCGGAATCGTGAATGTCGTTCATGGCAGAGACGGCCTCTCCCACCACCGATCCGCCCTTGACGGCCTCGCCATGCGCCTTCTGGACGGAATCGTGCATGTGGGCGGCATCGTCGGCTGCGCTACGCACCGTAGAGGCCAGCGTCGTCATCGCAGCCGAGGCCTCCTCAAGACTGGCTGCCTGCTGTTCGGTCCTGCGCGCAAGGTCATCCGACGCCTGCCTGATCTCCTTCGCACCGACCCCGACAGCCGTCGATGTTTCGGAGACATTGGCGAGCGCACTCGAAACTTGCTGGCGCATTCCGTCGAGGTGCTTCTGGAGTTCGGCAAATGCGGACGGAAGGTCCGGCACTCTCGACGCAAAATCCCCGTCAGCCATGCCCCGCAAGGTGGCGCTGACCTCGTCGATCACGGCCACGCGGGCGGCTTCCTCGGCCCTGAAATAGGTGGACAGGGCCACTTCCATATCCAGCAATGCCATCTTGACGAGCGAGCCGACGGATCGCGCCGTCCGCTTCGCGCCCAGTATGCCCCCGATGCCGGAGAACATTGCGTTGATGACCTGCTCCAGCACCATCGCGTAGCCGCCAATGTACCAGCCTGGCTCTAGGCCGATCCGCGCGTGGACGTTGCCGATCCGCTCGGCGCTCTCGAAATAGGAGCGGTCGGCACGACCGCTGAACATACCCGCCCAATGCTCGATCTGCTTGTCGCGCGCATGGCGCATGGCCTGCCGAGAGCCAAAGAAGCTCGCCGTCTCCGGCGTTGTAGCGATCTGGTCGTAAAGCTTGTCGAGTGCGGGGGGAGCGTAGTTTTCAAGCACTTTAGCGATGTGCGGAAACCGCTCGAAATCCTTGTGGTCGATATTGAAGAACGCAAGCTTGCGGGCAACGTCCTGACCGGTGTGTGCGGTATCCATCTTCAGTGCTCCTAGACTGAAGAAGGCAATGGGTCCGCGCGCTTCAATATACTGTAATCATATCCGAAGTGGATTTACCGGAGGACAGCCGAACACACCGTTAACCATCCATCGATTGCAATCGCAGTTCACCAGTCCCGGGAAAGGTTTGCTTCCCCGGGACCAGCCCCCTCAAACGCGCATTGGCATGAGAACGTAAAGCGCGGCCGACTTGTCGTCCTTGCGGATCAGCGTCGGCGCGCCCGCATCGGCCAAATGCAGTTCCACGGTGTCACCGTCGATCTGGCTGAGAATGTCCTTGAGATAGTTGGCATTGAAGCCGATCTCGAAGCCGGTCGAGCTGTAGTCTGCCGGCAGCTCTTCGGCCGCCGTGCCATTGTCCGGGCTCGTTACCGACAGCGTTACACGGTCGTTCTCCAGCGCCATCTTGACCGCCCGGGTCTTTTCCGTGGCGATGGTCGCCACGCGATCCACGCCTTCGAAGAAAGAGCGCGGATCGAGCTTCAGAAGCTTGTCGTTTCCGGTCGGAATGACGCGGCTGTAGTCGGGGAACGTCCCGTCGATCAGCTTGCTCGTAAGGACCACGCCGTTTTCGCCACCCAAGGTAAAGCGGATCTTGCTGGCGGAAAGGTCGATCAGCACCGCGCTGTCGAGCACTTCTTCGAGCAGCTTGCGCAGTTCGCCCACGCACTTCCTCGGCACGATCACGTCCGGCATGCCTTCCGCTCCATCCGGGCGGGTGATGGTGAAACGGGCAAGACGGTGGCCGTCGGTCGCGGCGGCTTTCAGCACCGGCTGCGGATCGTCGGAAACGTGCAGGAAGATACCGTTGAGGTAGTAGCGCGTTTCCTCGGTCGAGATCGCGAAGCGCGTGCGATCGATCAACTCGGCGAGCGTGCGCGCCGGGATCTCGAAGCTGGTCGGGAGATCGCCTTCGACGATCACGGGGAAATCGTCGCGCGGCAGGGTCGGCAACTGAAAGCGGCTGCGGCCAGCCTTCACGATCATGCGGTTGTCCGACGTCTCCAGGCTGACCTGCGAACCGTCGGGCAGCTTGCGCGCGATGTCGAACAGGAGGTGCGCAGAAACCGTGATGGCGCCTGGCGCTTCAACCGAGACCGCGCTCATCGTTTCGATGATCTGCAGGTCGAGGTCGGTTGCCATCAGGCGCACCGTGCTGTCGGGCGCGGCTTCGATGAGCACGTTCGACAGGATGGGGATGGTGTTGCGGCGTTCGACCACCGACTGGACGTGGGACAAGCAGCGCAGCAGCGTAGCGCGTTCGATCGTCGCCTTCATTCTCGTCTCGATCCCCCGAGGAGCGGGCCTTCGCCCTTTCCTTGCATTGACTGGGCCGAGGAATCGCGTCCCCGGCGTACGGTTCGGACCATCTGTCTTAACGCGAGGGCGGGCAGCGGCAAGCGCCACTCCCGCCCTGTGCCCCTAAGTTGGGGATAAAAACGCCCGAAATCGGGATTCAGAGGTCAGGAAATCATCGCCATGCCGCCGTTCACGTGCAGCGTCTGCCCGGTAACGTAACCTGCTTCCTTCGACGCGAGGTATGCAACCGCCGCGCCGATGTCGCTTCCCTCGCCCATGCGCCCCATCGGAATGCGGGCGTTGAGAGCGTCCTTCTGCCCGTCGGGCAGCACGTCGGTCATCGCCGTCCGGATGAAACCGGGCGCGACGCAGTTTACCGTGACGCCCCGGCTTGCCAGTTCTTGGCCCAGCGACTTCGACATGCCGACAAGCCCAGCCTTGGCGGCGGCGTAGTTGACCTGGCCGGGGTTGCCGGTGGCGCCGACCACGCTGGTGATGGTCACGATGCGTCCGAAACGCGCCTTCATCATCGGCTTGGTCGCGGCCCGCATAAGGCGGAAGGCCGCCTCGAGGTTCACGCGGATCACCGCGTCCCATTCCTCGTCCTTCATCCGCATCGCCAGGTTGTCGCGGGTGATGCCGGCGTTGTTCACGAGGATGTCGAGCTTGCCCAGCGTGTCGAGCGCCGCCGGGACGAGATGCTCGACCTGCTCGGTGTTCGAGAGGTCGCAGGTGATCTCGACATGGTCGTTGCCGTAAGTGTCGTTCAGTTCCTCGCGGAACGCGCGGAGCTTGGCCGGATTTGTGCCAGAAAGCGCGATCCGCGCACCCTGCCGGGCCAGCGCATGGCAGATCGACGAGCCGATGCCGCCGGCCGCGCCCGTCACGAGGGCGGTCATGCCGGTAAGGTCGAAGAGACGATTTTCCATGGCTCTCAGAGCTCCTTCAGGATGGCTTCGATGTCGGCCATGCCGACGACGCTGGTGATGGAGACGTCCGCAACGGTGCGGTTGATCATCGGGCCAAGGACCTTGCCGCCAAGTTCGATGAACTGATCGACGCCGGCCTCGCGCATCGCGATCGCGCTTTCGCGCCAGCGCACGCGGCCCGTTACCTGTTCGACCAGCAGGCGCTGCACCTCTGCCGGATCGGTCACGATCGATGCCGTGACATTGGCGAACAGCGCGACGCGCAGGGGTCCAGGCGGCGTCTTCTCGAACGCCTCTGCCATCGCGTCGGCTGCGGGCTGCATGAGAGGGCAGTGGAACGGTGCCGATACCGGCAGCAGCACGCCCCGCTTGATGCCGTGCTCCTTGACGAGGCCGACCGCACGCTCGATCGCGCCCTTGTGGCCGGACAGCACGACCTGCGTCGGATCGTTGTCGTTGGCGACGGTGCAGACTTCGCCTTCGGCGGCGGCCTCGGCCAGCGCCGTTGCCTTCTCGATGTCCGCGCCAAGAAGCGCGCACATTGCGCCCTCGCCCACAGGCACCGCCGCCTGCATGGACTGCCCGCGCAACTTCAGAAGTCGGGCCGTGTCGGAAAGGCTGAATGCCCCTGCCGCACAAAGCGCGGTATATTCGCCAAGGCTGTGCCCGGCGACGAAGTCCGCCTTGTCGGCCAGGGTGATGCCGCCCTCCCGCTCGAGCACACGAAGCACCGCGATGGCGTTGGCCATGATTGCAGGCTGTGCATTTTCGGTAAGCGTCAAAGCGTCTTCCGGGCCGTCCTTCATGATCTGGAACAACTTCTGGCCCAGCGCGTCGTCAACCTCCTCGAAGACCTCGCGGGCTGCCGCGCTGGCTTCGGCGAGTTCAAGACCCATGCCGACCTTCTGGCTGCCCTGCCCCGGAAAAACGAATGCTCGCATCTGACACTCCCAATTTGGCGCCGATATTCGGCGTGCGCCCTATGTCGCACCTGCCTGTCAGGCAAGTCCGAAGGGCACGATCCTGTTGTCAACGTCGTGGCCGATGTCGGCGGTGCCAAGAAAGGCGATGCCCGCACGGTGACACCAATGACGCGCCATTTCCTCGACGCTGCATCCGAACGGCCGGTCGTTCTCGGGCACGTCGCTGACCCTGCCTAGCCGCAGCCCCGCAATTCCAGCATCTGCTAGGCAGCTCGTCACATGGAACAGCAGCCGGTCGACCGCGTAGTGGTGCTCGGCCACTTCCTCGATCATCACGACATGCCCGGACAGGTCCGGCAACAATCGCGTCCCGCAAAGCATCGCCAGCGTCATCAGGTTGAAGGCGACCGCCGGCGCACCAGCTCCAAGCGTCGGCTCAAGCCCCTCTCGCGCGCCCGCAAGCCACCCCAAGGTCCGCCTTACCGCGCTCTCGCCCTCAGGTCGACGGATGTCGACAGGCATCGGCGCATGAACCGACCTGCCGATCCGGTGCGCGTAAAGCGCCGCAAGCAAGGTCCCGGCATCCGAATAGCCGAGGTACTGCTTGGCACTCGCAGCGCGTCCAAGCCTTGCCAGCGCATCCTCTGCGATACGGTTCGCACCGTATCCCCCACGCACGAACCAGACCGCCTCGAACGCGTCGTCGTTGGCGCATTCGAGAAAGGCGGAGAGGCGCAGCGCATCCGACCCCGCGAAGTGGCCTTCGCTGGCAAAGCACTGCTCGTGAAAGGACAGCGAGAGATCCGGAAACTCGGCCGCAGCCAAGGCGATGACGCGCGCGGAGTCTTCGCGCGTGAACGGGGTCGACGGGGCGCAGATGGCAATGCGTCTGGTCACCACGTCTCCCTAGACCGGTTCGCCCCTGCGACGGAAGCCGCAATCCCGAGGTTGTCACCGGGCGCGCGGGCGCATACCGGAATGGCATGACGAACACCGCGCTCCCCACGCCCTCCTCACTTGCCGATCACGACTGGTTCTTCTGCGGCATCGGGGGATCCGGCATGCTGCCGCTCGCATTGATCCTGCGTGGCAAGGGCGCTCGCGTCGCAGGGTCGGACCGCAGCCGCGACCAGGGACGGACGCCGGAAAAATTCGCGTGGCTCGAAGCCTGCGGGTTTTCGCTGTTTCCGCAGGACGGCACTGGCATTTCCTCGCCGGACCAGATCCTCGTGGCCTCGGCGGCGGTCGAGGATACCGTGCCCGAAGTCGTTCGCGCGCGGGAACTCGGCTGCGCGCGGATGAGCCGGGCCGAGCTCCTCTCCGCCCTGTTCAATACCGCACCGGTCGGCGTGGCCGTCGGCGGCACCAGCGGAAAATCCACCGTCACCGGCATGACCGGCTGGATCCTGACCTACGCCGGGCGAGATCCGACCATCATGAACGGCGCGGTGATGAAGAACTTCGTCGCGCCCGATGCGCCGTTCGCGTCGGCCAGGGTCGGCAAGGGCGAGGCATTCGTCTCCGAGGTCGATGAGAGTGACGGGTCGATCGCACTCTACAATCCTGCGATCGCCGTGCTCAACAATGTCAGCCTCGACCACAAGAGCCTTGAAGAATTGCGCGAACTGTTCGGCGACTTCCTGGCACGCGCAGACACCGCAGTCGTCAACGCAGATGACCCGGAAAGCCTTGCCCTGATCGGCCGCGCAGGGCGTGCCGTAACATTCGGGATCTCGAGCGAGGCCGACATATCGGTCGAACACGGCTCGATCGCCGAAGGACCGACGTCGATCGGCGCCACGGTGATCGACCGCAGGGACGCTTCGCGTCACCCGCTCACGCTCAAGATTCCGGGGCGCCACAACCTCGCCAATGCGCTTGCGGCCGTAGCGGCCGCCAATGCCGCCGGGCTTTCGGTCGCGGAAGCGGTCGCATCGCTGGTCGGGTTCGAGGGCCTTGCCCGCCGTTTCGACATCGTCGGCACCAGCGCATCGGGCGTGACGGTGATCGACGATTTCGGTCACAATCCCGAAAAGGTCGGCGCCACGCTATCCACGCTGAAGGCCCATCCCGGGCGCGTCATCGCGTTTTTCCAGCCGCACGGCTACGGCCCGCTGCGCCAGATGGGCGCGGAACTGGCAGAAGTCATGGCGCGAACCCTGGACGCCAACGACATTTCCGTCCTTTGCGACCCGGTCTATTTCGGTGGCACTGTGGATCGCTCGGTCGGATCGGAACGCATTGTCGACTTGATCCGCTCCCACGGCGGCAAGGCGGAGTACATTGCCGAGCGGACGGATTGCGCCACGCGGATCGCCCAGCTTGCCAGACCGGGCGACCGTGTCGTGATAATGGGCGCGCGCGACGACACCCTTTCCGCTTTTGCCCGGGACCTCCTGCAAGCGCTCTAGGGGGCGGCGCGCCGGACGCTCAGTCGAAGCGCTTTTCCAGCATCACCAGATGCGGATCTCCATCGATCCCGTGCGCCTCGAAGCCCTTCTCGCGCTCCAGTTCGATTGCCGCATGGTTTTCGCGGTCCTCGATCGAGATGACGCGCTTGAGCCCCCGCTTTCGCGCCTCCGATGCGAGCAGGTCAAGCATGGTCCAGCCGACGCCCCGCCCCCGGAAGTCCCGCCTGACCGCAACCGCCACTTCGCCGGTATCCATCACCGCATCGCAGGCGAGCATGGCCGACGCTACAAGTGCGCCGGTCTCGCGTTCGAACGCCAGGAAGCTCTCCGTGCGCCAGTGGTCGACGCGCGTCAGCGGGACGAGCTGGTCGTGGCTAACGTTCCTGCTGGCGGCAAGGAAGCGAAAGCGGCGATCCTCGTCGCTCACCTTTTCGAAGAAAGCCGCGAGCAAGCCTTCGTCTTCGGCATAGGCCGGTCGGACATCGAGCAGAAGCCCGTCGCGCGTCTCAAGCGGCACCAGCGGGGCCAGATCGCTCATCGAAGCGGCCGTCATGTCATGTCTCCTAAGGATCGTTCATCCGTGCGGACGGCTTAGCGTTCTGCCCGGCTCCCTCGTTGATCCATCGCAATCGCGGTGCACGAAGCTCGTGCAATTCACGCCCGGGCGATTGCAAAAAACCGGAGACCGCACTGAAAAGCGCACGCCCCCCGTCGTCCTAACCCTTGTAGTTAACGCAAGGGGAGGACTTGTCATGTGGCTCGATACCCATAGCGACCAATACGAGGCCCAACGCCGCGCCATCCGCGTCGGAATCGAACTTCCTGTCCGGGTCAAGCACGGCGCCACAAGGTCAACCGTCATCCTTAAGGACATGAACGTCTATGGCGCGCGCATCGAGGGGCTCGAAAAGCTGCGTGTCGGCGAACCCCTCTACCTGATGCTTCCGGGACTACAGCCCAAGCTTGCATTCGTGGTGTGGAGCCGCGACCGGGTGAGCGGCCTGGAATTCGAACATCGCCTGCACGACGAAGTGTTCCAGCTCCTCGTCAGCGACTTCGCGATCAAGCACTACCGCGAAACCCCGCCACCGCGCAGCCCCCAGCGCCGCGCGGCCTGATCCGACCGAAAATCAATGCTTCGCGCCGCGCATGTGCCCCACGACATGCACGACGACGGCCACGACCGCCCCCAGCACCACGCCGACCAGCGCCGAAAGCACAGCCTTGGCCAGCCAGCCAAGGACGCCGCCAAGCGGCCCGGTCGCTGCCTCGACGGCGTGCTGGACCGAATGGGCAACATCGGCCGGGCCGTGAACGCCCAGCACTTCCAGCCCGTGCAGGATGATCCCGCCACCAACCCAGAGCATCGCCGCCGTCCCGACGGTGGCCAGCAGTGCAAGCAGGACCGGCATCGCGCGCAGCAGGAAGCGCCCGACCTGCTTCGAGAACGCCGAGGACTTGCCCGTCAGGTGCAGGCCGATGTCGTCCATCTTAACGATCAGGCCAACCGCGCCATAGACAGCGACGGTGATCGCAATGCCCACGACCCCAAGGATCAGCGCCTGCTGTACCAGGCCCTCGGTCGAAACTTCGGCTAACGCGATCGCCATGATCTCTGCGGAAAGGATCAGGTCGGTACGGATCGCCCCCGACACGCGCTCGTTCTCGAACGAGGCGACATCGACCGGATGGTCCTCCAGCGTTTCGCCGTGCTTCTCGCCGCCCAGCTTCTCGAGGACCTTCTCAGCTCCCTCGAAGCACAGGAAAAGCCCGCCGCACATCAGTAGCGGCGTGATCGCGCCGGGCAGCAGCGCGCTGAGCGCCAGGGCGACCGGCAGAAGAATGACCAGCTTGTTGAACAGGCTGCCCTTCGCGATGCGCGCAATTACCGGCAGTTCGCGGTCGGGCGTGAACTCGGTCACATAGGACGGCGTCACGGCGGCGTCGTCAATCACCACCCCGGCAGCCTTGGTCCCGGCCTTTGCGGCGGCGGCGCTTACGTCGTCAAGCGACGCGGCGGCGGCACGGGCAATGACAGAAACGTCATCGAGAAGGGCGACAAGACCGGAAGGCATGGGTGAAACTGATCCTCGGCTGACTGCGTGACGGGTGCCGATGTGCGGGAACGCGCGGAAGAGCGCAAGGGTCCGCCGCCGATCGCAACCTTCAACGCGACCCGGGAACCGCAACCTGGATGAAGCGCGGCTTGCTTTGCGGCGCCGCGGTCGCCGTCGCGGCAGCCAGTGTCGACGGCGGCACGCGGTGGCGGGTGCACAAGCCACCCGCTCCGTCGCTGGTCAGGGGAGTCTCGAACTCGACGCCGATAACGGCCTCGTCCGACCGCACGACCATAGACACGACCAGTTGCCCTCCGCCGAGGTCGATCACCAGGCTCGTGCCCACCGGCACCCCCAGCAAGCCGTCGATCCGTGCGCCCGTCCGGGAAAGGTCGCGCATGACAGCCTCGTAGCGATGATCCTCGTGGACCACCACCACGCGGCGGAACACCGCGCGTCGCTCGGGCCGATGCCGCATGGGGCCGTTGGGCTCGATGCGCAAATTGCTGTCCGCAAGCCGCTCGGCCACTTCGGCATGGGGCATCGCATGGGCAAAGATATGTCCCTGCACCAGCTTGGCTCCACGCTCTCGCACCACTTCGAGCTGGTCGAATGCCTCGACGCCTTCCACGGTCGTCTCCATGCCCAGCGCGTCGGCCAGCCCGAGGACGGCCGATATGATCTTCGCGCTGTTCTGGTCCTTGGCGGCACACGTCTCGACAAAGCTGCGATCGACCTTGAGCTTGTCGAAGGGCGCCGAGCGCAAATAACTGAGCGAGGAATACCCGGTCCCGAAATCGTCGAGCGCCAATCGCACGCCAAGCGCCTTGAGCGCAGAGAACGTTTCTTCGACCGCTTCGCTGTCGCGCATGAACACCGTCTCGGTCAGCTCAAGCTCCAGCCTTTCGGGGTCGATCCCGCTCTGTGCCACGGCAGTTGCAACCGAGGTCACGAAGCCCGCAACGCCGAACTGGACGGGCGAGACGTTGACCGCCACCCGCACGCTGTCGGGCCAGGCGGCAGCATCCTCGCAGGCCTTGCGCAGGGCCCATTCGCCCAATGGCACGATGAGATTGCTCTCCTCGGCGATCGGAATGAACAGCGAGGGCGGGATTGGCCCGCGCTCCGTATGGTTCCAGCGCATCAGCGCCTCGAAGCCGACGACGATGTTGTCCTCGATCCGCACCACCGGCTGGTAGTGCAGTTCCAGTTCGTCGCGGGCCAACGCCTCGCGCAGGTCCTGATTGAGGATCGTGCGCTCCTGGGCCTCGTCCTTCAACTCGGTCGAGAAGAAACGGAACTGCCCGCGTCCGCCGTGCTTCGCGGCATAAAGCGCAAGGTCGGCGGAAGAAACGAGACCCTCGCGGTCCTCCCCGTCATGCGGCGCCACCGCGATGCCGACGGAAGTGCCGATCACCGCACGCTTGCCTTCGATGGCGTATGGCTGCGACACAATCTGGATGACCTTGGCGGCGAGTTCGCCAAGTCGGCCCCGGTCGTCGATGTCAGGCAGGATGATCTGGAACTCGTCGCCGCCCAGCCGGCCGATCTCGCCCCGCTCGCCCACGACCTTGCGCAGGCGCTCGGCGACCTGCCGAAGCAGTTCGTCACCGGCAGGATGGCCCATCGTGTCGTTGACGTGCTTGAACTTGTCCAGATCGAGCATCATCAGGCCGCAGCACCTGTTGGCCTGGCGGAACGCGGCCAGGATCGCATCCAGCCTGCGCGTCATCCTGTGCCGGTTGTAGAGCCCGGTAAGCGAATCGAATTCTGCCGCCCGCGAATCCTCGCGCTTGCGGGTGTATTCCTGCGTCACGTCACGCGCGAAACCGCGATAGCCGGCAAAGCTGCCATCCGGCGAAACGCTGGGCTGCCCGGAAAGAGACCACCACCTGCCGTCGCGCTCGTCCCCGGAAAATCGGACGACAAGATCGTTTATGCGTCCCCGCTTCGACAGCTGGAAGCTCAACGGCCTGCCGGCGCTTTCGCCGGGGCCGTCGCGGTCTGTTTCTATCAGGGTCGCGATTGGCCGCCCGATCATGCCGGCTGCCTTGGTATGAGCGGACAGGGAAACGTAGGTCAGGCGCCCTTCGGCGTCGGTCGCCCAAAGCCAGCCGAACCCAGCCTGCTCGAACGCGTCGAGAACGGCTAGCCGAGATGCAGGATCAACCTGCGCAGAAGATTCCTCGGGCGCACCCGCATCGGCTGCGACGGCACATTCGCCGCCGTCCGCGTCTGCGGCTCCGCCGCGCCCAAGGCTCCTGAACAATCCCCTGACAACCATCTACCGCCGGCCCTGCCGAACTTCTCCCGTAAAAGCCCGATGAGGTCATAAAAGCTTCTGGTTACTTCTGGCCTAACGCGATCCCATCCTGCACGGCGATGGGGTATCGGATCGGAGGCACAAGACAGCCGTCCCTGTGCGTGATAGGCGAAGCCCCAAAGCAAGGAGAACCAGTGGATGACGATTGCAAGGGTTTACCGGATGACCGCCGCGGCGGGCAAGGAACAGGCTCTGGCCGATGCACTCGTGGCGTTCATTCCGGTCGTGTCTGCGGTGCCGGGGTGTTCTGGCGCCGAGGCATTGCGCGATTGCGACGCTGCGGGCCGTTTCCTGTTCATCGAGAAGTGGACCTCGATCGACGCGCACAAGGCTGCGGGCAGTCACTTGCCGAAGGACGCCCTTGCCGGTGTCATGGGCGCCCTCGGCGCACCGCCGGAAGGGTCCTACGAAGAATATCTCGCCTGAAGTTGCGCCAGTGGCTAGGGGGGCGGGCATGACGCCGCCCTCCGGACGCCTTCATCACCTCGACGCCGCACGTGCGCTGCTGCTCCTGCTCGGGCTGCCGTTCCACGTCGCAACCAAGGCAATATTCGAAAGCGACCCGCCGGCGCTCGACTTCCAGCAATCGCTGGTGATCGGGGGCTGGGCCTCGCTCACCCACGTTTTCCGGATGTTCGCCTTCTTCATGCTGGCTGGCTACTTCGCCGGCATGATCCGAGAGCGAAAGGGCGCTGGCGCATGGCTGGCCGAACGCAGCCGCCGCCTTGGCCTGCCGTTTCTCGCGAGCATCCTGACGCTCGGTGCAATTCAGTACCAGCTTCAGGACGGCCTTCTCCACAAGCCGTCGCCAAGGTTCCTCGGCGCACCGCTGGCACTGGACCACTTGTGGTTCCTCGTCGTCCTGCTTGGCTTCTGCGCCGTTTATGCCGCTATTCCTGGATCGCGTATTCCCCAGGGGGGGCGCACGGGCCGGGCCTTGTGCCTGTCGGCGCCGGGCAGCCTCGCGCTCCTTGCCGCACTCGCCTTGTGGGGCCTCGTCCGCTATGCCGCCGAACAGGTCCCGGCCATTCCCGACGCGCCGAGCGAAACCCTGCTGTGGCAGCAGTTCCTGTTTCACTCCGCACCGTTCGCGCTGGGAGTCGTGGCATGGCACGCCCGCATAGGAGAGCGGATCTTCAACTTGCGCAGCCGCTGGATCGTGCCGGCCATTCTCCTGCTGCTAATCCCCTATTTCCCGCTCGATCCGCTGGTCCGCCCGGCGCTGGGCAAGGAAATCTACCCGGATCTGGCCGGCACCCTGGTCCTGCGCGCAATCGATCTTCCGCTGGCCTACCTGATGTCGCTTGGCCTGTTCCGGCTGCTTGCCGAACTCGTGCGCGGGCCCAGCCGCGTCGTCAGCTTCTTCGTCGACGGCGCGCTCGCCATCTACCTGTTCCACCTCGTCTGGGCGATGCTGGTCCTGCCCTGGGTCCGGGCGCTGCCGATCGCGGCGGAAGCGCAATGGATGCTAGCCTCACTCTTGGTGCTAGGCCTGTCGATGGCAAGCTACCTCGCCGCACGCTCGACCCGGCTTACCTCGGTGCTGTTCTGCGGGGCCGCGCCGAAACGACATCAGCCGAAGCACACTACTCCCGCCCGGCCAGCACGCCCCTGATCACCAGCGCGAACGCGCCTACCATCGCGAAGGACAGCGCGAACAGGAGGCCGCCGACGAGCCACTCCTGCCAGTCAGCTCCGGTGTGGCCGGCAGCCGTCAGCGGCATTGTAAGGCTGCCCACGCCCCAGACCGCGGCCAGAAGCGTCGCGAACCAGTTGGCGACGGTGCCGAACAGGAGCAACCCCCAGGCCCAGCGCTCGGCACTGGCGGAAAGGCGGACATGCCCCCATGCCGCGCCAAGCGCGATCATGAGCGTACCGTTCATCAGTCCCTCGAGATGCGACACCAGTCCCATCCTCGGGTTAGCCAGAGCACCGGACACGAACCCGGTCAGCATTCCTGCCATCACCAGTCCAGCACCAAGCAGCACCAGCCGCCGCCCCATTGCAGTCATCGCCGTTCCCCTCCCCTATCCGTCACGCCTGCCCGCGACCGCGATCCATCACCGCCCGGCGCCTTGCCTCGACCTCGTCGGCCCGCACCGTGCCATTCCGTTCGGCCGAAACGCGCGTCTCCAGCGCCAGCGCCTCGCCCATGGGCAGCGCATATCCTTCGTCGATCAGCCGCTTGTAGGTGCTCGCCATGTCCGGTTCGATCGTCGCCATGTCTTGCGCCAGGGCGATGGCGGCAGGCAGCAACTCGTCCGCCGGCACGACGCGGTTGACGAGCCCCCAGGCATGCGCCTGCTCCGCACCGATGAAATTTCCCGTCAGCGACAGTTCCTTGGCCCGCGAGATGCCGATCATCCGCGAAAGCTTCTGCGACAGGCCCCAGCCGGGCATGATGCCGACCCGCGCGTGGGTGTCGGCAAAGCGGGCATTCTCGCTGGCGATCAGCACATCGCAGGCCAGCGCCAGTTCGAACCCGCCGGTGACTGCGACGCCGTTGATCGCGCCGATCACCGGCTTGCGGCACTGCTCCACCGCCTTCACCGGATTGCGATCTGCGTCCTGCGCATTGGCCGCCCCGAGGTTGGACGTATCCGCCCCCAATTCCTTGAGATCGAGCCCGGCGGTGAACGCGCGCTGGCCCGCGCCGGTCAGAACCACTGCCCGCACCCCGTCGTCAGCATCGACTTCGCACATCGTACGGGCCAGTTCCACCCGCAGCGCGGCGGACAGCGCGTTCATCGCCTCGGGCCGGTTGAGCGTGACCACGGCAACGGCGCCGTGGCGATCGAGGTTCACAAGCATCGCGTTCTCCCTTAAGGGCGCGATTAAACCCAAGCGCTCCGGGCTTGGCAAGGGTCGCAGCGCCAAGTTCGCGCTTGCTTTCCACGCGGGAATCGCTAAGGCGCGGCCCTTCACCGGCATCTTGCCCGTGGAACGAAGAAAGCCGGAGGGGCCCCGCAATCCCGCGGACAAGCCAGCGATCGGTTAGTTAGATAAGGAAGCACGAAGCATGCCGCTTTACGAGCATGTCTTTCTCGCGCGCCAGGATCTGAGCCAGGCTCAGGTTGATGCGCTCGCGGCCGCCGCCACCGAAATCGTCGAGAGCAACGAGGGCAAGGTCACCAAGACCGAAACCTGGGGCCTCCGTTCGCTGGCCTACAAGATCCAGAAGAACCGCAAGGCGCACTTCGTGCTGCTGAACATCGAAGCTTCGGGCGCCACAATCGCCGAGCTCGAGCGCCAGACGCAGATCAACGAAGACGTGATCCGCTACATGACCGTCCGCGTCGACGAGCATGAAGCCGGCCCGTCCGTGATGATGCGCAAGAACGACCGCGAGCGCAGCCGTCGCCGCGAACGCGAAGGGGAATAAGACATGGCTCGTCCGTTTTTCCGTCGCCGCAAGAGCTGCCCCTTCTCGGGCAAGAACGCGCCGAAGATCGACTACAAGGACGTGCGCCTGCTTCAGGGCTTCATGTCCGAACGTGGCAAGATCGTCCCGTCGCGCATCACCGCCGTCTCGGCGAAGAAGCAGCGTGAGCTGAGCCAGGCGATCAAGCGCGCCCGGCACATCGGCCTCCTGCCCTACATCGTGAAGTAAGGAGCGCCTGACATGCAGATCATCCTGCTCGAGCGCATCGAGAAGCTGGGCGCCATCGGCGACGAAGTGACCGTCAAGGACGGTTATGCCCGCAACTTCCTGCTGCCCAACAAGAAGGCGCTGCGCGCCAACGAAGCCAACCGCAAGGTCTTCGAAGCCAACCGCGCCCGCATCGAGGCCGAGAACGCCGCTCGCCGCGACGAAGCCCAGAACGAATCTGGCAACGTCGAAGGCAAGGAAGTCGTCCTCATCCGCGCTTCGTCGAACGCCGGCCAGCTCTACGGCTCGGTCTCGGTCCGCGACATCTCCGATGCTCTGGCCGAACAGGGCGCCAAGGTGACCAAGTCGATGATCGTGCTCGAACGCCCGATCAAGACCATCGGCGTCTACGACGTCCGCGTGTCGCTGCACCCGGAAGTCTCCGTCACGGTCAAGGTCAACGTCGCGCGTTCGCCCGACGAAGCCGAACTCCAGTCGAAGGGCGTCAACGTCATCGATGCGATGTTCGACAACGAGACCGGTGGCTTCACTGAAGAATACGATCCGAATGCGGAACCGGGCGAAATCCCGACCGAGCTGCTGGAAGGCGGCGAGGAAGCTGCGGAAGCCTGAGGCTTCCCTTCGCTTCGGCAAGAATCAGGGGCGTCCTTCGGGGCGCCCCTTTTTCGTTGGCCCCTTTTTCCATGGCTGGCGCCTTTGCAGTGTCAAATCGGGGCGCTACATCATGCGCGATGGAAACCACGGAAACGATCCTCGCCGAACTCTCCCGGATCTATGACGAAGCCGTCGCCCTGCTGAGGGCAGACATCGCCGCCTATGCGAACCACGGCACGCTCCCCCCACCCGAACGCCGCCACGACGGCAGCTACTGCTACCCCGAACTGCGCGTCCGGTTTTCCGGCGATCCACGCCATGAATCGACCGGCCGCTCGTTCGGCCGCCTGACCCAGCGCGGCGACTATGCCTGTACGGTAACCCGCCCCGCCCTGTTCGACGACTACCTGCGCGAACAGATCGGCGTCATCCGCCAGGCCTACGACGTGGAAATCGCGGTTGGCCGCTCGCGGCAGGAGATGCCCTTCCCCTACGTGCTCGACGGAGCCTACGGCGCGCAGATCGGTCGGGTCAGCCCCCAGGACCTCGCCCAGCATTTCCCCGCGACCGACCTTGCCCACATCGGCGACGAGATCGCCGACGGAGAATACATCGTCGGCAACGGCCCCTTCCCGCTGTCGCTGTTCGACGGGTTGCGCACCGATTTCAGCCTCGCCCGCCTGGCCCACTACACCGGCACCAGCACCGAGGACTTCCAGCGCTACGTCCTGTTCACCAATTACCATCGCTATGTCGACGAGTTCGTCGATTGGGCCGCGCAGCAGATCGATGGCGAACGCTATGTCGCGCTCACCGGCGCCGGCGGGCTCAACCTCGATGCGCGCACCGACAACGCGCGCGATCGCCTGTCCGACACGGCCTGGCGACGGCACCAGATGCCGGCGTATCACCTCGTCGCCCCGGACAAGTCGGGCATCACGCTGGTCAACATCGGCGTCGGCCCTTCCAACGCCAAGACCATCTGCGACCACCTCGCGGTCCTGCGTCCCGAAGCCTGGCTGATGATCGGCCACTGCGGCGGCCTGCGTCCCACGCAGAAGATAGGCGATTACGTGCTGGCCCATGCCTATTTGCGCGACGACCACGTGCTCGATCCGGTCCTTCCGCCGGAAATTCCCATTCCAGCCATCGCCGAAGTTCAGGTCGCCCTGCAAAAGGCGGCGGAAATGATCTCGGGCGCCGGCGGCACCGACCTCAAGAAGCGGATGCGCACCGGCACCATCGTCACCACCGACGATCGCAACTGGGAACTTCGCTACACCCACTCAGCGCGCCGTCTCTCGCTCAGCCGCGCGGTCGGGATCGACATGGAAAGCGCCACCATCGCCGCGCAGGGATACCGCTTCCGCGTTCCCTACGGCACGCTGCTGTGCGTGTCGGACAAGCCGCTCCACGGCGAGATCAAGCTACCCGGCCAGGCCAACCGCTTCTACGAGGAAGCCATCGCCGCCCACCTTGCCATCGGCACCACGGCCTGCGAACTGCTTCGCGAGGAAGGCCCCCGCCTGCACAGCCGCAAGTTGCGCGCGTTCAACGAGCCGCCGTTCCGCTGATCCGCGACAAAGAAAAAGGCGACCCGACGCGGCTAGCCCCGCATCGGATCGCCCAGTCTGCGTCCACCCGCTCGCCGCGGGATCTCGTGAAACCTACTTGAAAACCTCGGTGCCCAGCGTGTCCATTGCGCTGCGGAACATGTCGACCGCGTTGGAGAAGACCTCGAGGTCGATGCCCTTGCCTGTCACGACATCCCAGGTCATCGTCACCGACTGGTCCTGGGTCAGCGACACCGAGGCAAAACGCGTGTTGCGCATGAATTTCACCGCATCCTCGGCGGTGAACTTCTTCTCGGGCGTGAAATTGGCGACGAACTGCAGCGATTGGCACCCGTCGTGCGTCTTTTCGTTGCATTCGTAGAACATGAGCGCGGCCTGCCAGCCGCCGATGTCCGCGTTGATCAGCGGGTCGCCGTTGGCGTCCTTCGCAAGTTCAGCGGTATAACCGAGGTTCGTGAGCGCTTCGGCCACGCCATCGGGCCTGATCGCGGTAACCGTTGTTGCTGCCTCTGCGACCGAAGGGGCCATGACACCGGCTGCAAGCGCAGCCAGAAGCCAGCGTACATTCATTCATCCAGATCCCGTACCGAGGCTCTTCGCGGCCTCTGCGTTGATGAATGGAAGCTGACACGAACCTCGCCCCCCTGCAAGAGGGCGAAGGAAGGAATTTATCGGGAAAGGAACGCCGCAATTTCGCGGCCCATCTCGGGCACGGTCACGCTACTCATGTGCGTACCCGGGATGAGTACCAGCGATGCATCCGGCAGGACTTCGGCAAGCCGCTGCGCGGAACCGTTATCGTCGTCCTTGTCGCCGCAGAGCACCAGCGTCGGCATGGAAATGGCACCCAGTTCCGCGGGATCGGTATCCGCCATGGTGCCAAGCAGGAGGCGCGCCGCCTCGCGGTCGACGCCCATCGATTTCAGGAACTGCTGCGAGAGATAGGCCGGATCGCCGGGACGGATCGTGCCGAACCGGTCGATCACGTCGATGAAGAAGTCTTGCCGCCGTGCCCAGCCGGCCAGCCCTTCCAGCCCCATGCCACCCAGCACCAGCCGCCGCGGCTTGAGCCCCGCCACCACTGCGCGCGCCGATGTGCGCGAGCCGAGCGAGAAACCGACGAGATCGAAATCGACCAGGCCCAGATGTGCGACGAGCGCTTCCAGGTCACGCACAAGCACGTCCTGGGGGTAAGCCTCAGGCTCGTGCGGTGCCGCGCTTTTGCCATGAACCCTGAGATCCGGCATCAGGCACTCGAACCCCTCTTCGGACAATCTCGCCGCAGTGCCGAACTTGATCCAGTTGACCTCTGCGGACGAGAACAGGCCATGCAGAAGCACCACCGGCCTTCCCTGCCCCAGCCGGTGCAGCGCCAGTTGCGCGCCGCCGAAGCCGGGAAAGAACTCGGTGGTTGCTTCCGTCATGGAGTCGCTCAGCCCTTCTTGAGGTGGCGACGGCCGAGCAGTTCGGCGATCTGGACGGCGTTCAGGGCCGCACCCTTGCGCAGGTTGTCCGAGACGCACCAGATGTTCAGGCCGTTGTCCACGGTCGAATCCTCACGCACGCGCGAAACGAAGGTGGCAAAGTCGCCAACGCATTCGACCGGCGTCACGTATCCGCCGTTCTCGCGCTTGTCGACGAGCATCACGCCCGGGGCCTCGCGCAGGATGTTCTGCGCTTCCTCGGCCGAAATCTCGTTCTCGAACTCGATGTTCAGCGCTTCCGAGTGGCCGATGAACACCGGCACACGCACGCAGGTTGCCGTTACCTTGACCTTGGGGTCGAGGATCTTCTTGGTCTCGGCGACCATCTTCCACTCTTCCTTGGTCGATCCATCGTCGAGGAAGACGTCGATGTGCGGGATCACGTTGAAGGCGATCTGCTTGGTGAACTTCTTCGGCTCCACCGGGTCGCCGACGAAGATCGCGCGGCTCTGTTCGAACAGCTCGTCCATGCCTTCCTTGCCCGCGCCGGAAACCGACTGGTAGGTGGAGACGACGACGCGCTTGATCTTGGCGGCATCATGCAGCGGCTTCAGCGCCACGACCATTTGCGCGGTCGAGCAGTTCGGGTTGGCGATGATGTTCTTCTTGGTGTAGCCGTCGATCGCGTCCGGGTTCACCTCGGGCACGATCAGCGGCACGTCCGGGTCCATGCGGTAGAGCGACGAGTTGTCGATCACCACGCAGCCCTGCGAAGCGGCACGCGGGGCGTGGATCTGCGTCGGGCCGGATCCGGCCGCGAACAGTGCGATGTCCCATCCGGTGAAATCGAAGTTCTCGACGTTCTGGACCTTCAGCTTGCGGCCGGTCTCGCCAAACTCGATCTCGGTGCCCTGCGACCGCGACGAAGCAACCGCTGCGATCTCGTCGCAGGGAAACTCGCGCTCGGCCAGAATGTTGAGCATCTCGCGGCCCACATTCCCAGTCGCACCGACCACTACAACCCGGTAACCCATTTCCGTTCCCTTCCTGCGGCCCGCCCTTCAACTGCGGACGTGCCGTTCCCTAGCGGCTGGTTCCGACCAGCCAAGTTAAAAACGCTTGGGGTCCACACACCCGGCCTTGCCCTGCATCGCCTCGTCATCCTGAACTTGTTTCAGGATCCATCCCGCAATGCAGCCCAAGGCTCTGGTGGGACAGATGGCCCCTGAAACAAGTTCAGGGTGACGGCGAGTTGGCAGGCCAAACGTATGCCCTACTTTCCGCTCCCCGCTCCATTACGGTCGAGAAAGCGGAAAATCGTCTCGTACAAATGCTGGCTCACCTTCGGTCCGCTGATGCGGTGGGTGTAGCCGGGATAAAGCATCATCTCGAACGGCACCGCCTCGGCCTGCATTTTGGCGATGATGGCGCTGGCGTTCTCGAACACCACGTTGTCGTCGGCCATGCCGTGGATGATCAGCAGCGGATCGCTGATCTTGCCCGTATCGGCCAGGGCGTTCGCCTTCTCGTAGACCTCCGGCAGCTTGCCGGGGTCGCCAAGGTAGCGCTCGGTATAAGTGGTGTCGTACATCTGCCACTTGGTCACGGGCGCGACGGCGATGCCAGCTGCATAGGCCCCCGGATTTGCCTCGAGCATCTTGATCGACATGTATCCGCCATAGGACCAGCCGAACGTGCTGATCTTGTCGGCATCGACGAACGCCTGCTTCTTGAGCCAGTTCGCCCCCGCGAGCTGATCCTCGACCTCGACCGATCCCATCGCGTGATGCAACGCGGAAGCGAACTTGACGCCGCGGTTTTCAGAGCCGCGATTGTCGATGGCGAAATAGATATAGCCTTTGTCGACGATTGCCTGCGCCAGCGCCCCCTGGAAGCCCTTGGTCACCACCTGCGCGGTCGGCCCGCCGTAATGGTAGGTGAACACCGGATACTTCTTGCCCGGCTCCAGCGGCGGAGTGATCATCATGTAGTGCAGCGGTGTGCCATCGGCAGCCGGGATGGTGCCGAACTGCGCCGGGCGATGGCTGGCCAGATAGGGCGCATAGGGGTGCGAGCCCGCGACCTTGTTCTCCTCGATCCAGGCGAGGTTCTTGCCGGCAGTGTCGGCGATGTAGGACTGGGCCGGCTGCGCATCCGACGAACGCGTGATCATCAGCGTCTGCCCGCTCTTGTCCATGCTAGCCCCGTTGACCCAGCCAAGCTCGGTCAGCCGCGTGAGCTTGCCCGGCGCCTTGAGGTCCATCGCATAGACCTGCGGCGCCAGTACGTCGTCCTTGGTCCCGGCAAGGTAGAGCTTGCCGCCCTTCTCGTCGACGCCGACAAGCCCGGTCACGACCCACTCACCCTTGGTAAGCTGGCTCCACTTCCCGTTCTTGAAGCGGTAGAGGTGCCCGAACCCGTCGCGCTGCGACCACCAGATCAGGCTGCCGTCGGCCAGAAACCGATAGCTGTCCGAAAGGTCGATCCAGTGCTTCGCCGCGGCCTTCTCGCTGAACAGCACGCTCGACTTCCCCGTCACGGGATCGACCTTGAGCATGTCGAGCACGGTCTGCTCGCGGTTCATGCGCTGGACGTAGAGCGTCTTGCCGTCAGGTGCCCAGTCCACGCGGGCGAGATAGATGTCCTTGTTGGCGCCGAGATCGACCTGCACCCGGTTGGAACCGTCCGGCCCAATCACGTAAAGCGAGACTTCCGCATTGGGCGTGCCCGCCGCCGGATAGCGCTGGTCGAAGGTCTTCGTCCCTTCCGCGCCGATGGCCGCGCGGGTGACCACGCCCACCATGCTCTCGTCGAAGCGCTCGACCGCGATGCGGCTTTCGTCGGGCGACCACCAGAAGCCGTTGAAGCGGTTCATTTCCTCCTGCGCGACGAACTCGGCCTCACCCCAGTGAACGTCCGCATTGGCCTCTTCGGGCGTGATCGCCACGGCGGCGGTGCCGGTCACCGGCCCGGCCCACAGCCGCCTGTCGCGCACGAATGCGATGTGTTCGCCCTTGGGCCCAAGCTTGGGCGTAAGCTCGCCGCCCTTGGTGCCTTCCACCTTGCGGACCGAACCGTCGAGACCGGCCAGCAGCAGGTCTCCGTCCACCGGCACCAGCACCGACTTGCTGTCCGCCGACCACTCGTAGGACACGATGCCCTTGAGATCGCCGATGCGCTGGCGCTCACGCTGCATCTTCTCGGCTTCGGTCAACTGGCGGCCCGACGAGAGCTTGAGCGAATCCACCAGCATCTTCCACTCGCCGGTCTGGCGGTCAAAGCCCCACAGGTCATAACGCTCGCGGTCGTC
The DNA here is from genome assembly GCF_000013325.1 of Novosphingobium aromaticivorans DSM 12444. GTDB lineage: Bacteria > Pseudomonadota > Alphaproteobacteria > Sphingomonadales > Sphingomonadaceae > Novosphingobium > Novosphingobium aromaticivorans. The sequence goes on along the minus strand of NC_007794.1, from coordinate 1,451,505 downwards.
GGCGCGGTTGCGCAGCAGCGTCAGGTAACGGCCATCGGGCGACAGCTTGACCGCGCGCGGGGCCAGACCGTTGAGGCTCGGGCTGGCGAACACGCGTTCGAAAGTCAGGGCTCCGGCTTCGGCGGGCGCGGCAGTGGCGGTCATCGATTGTCCCTGTTGGGCGTGGGCCAGTGGTGCAATGGCAAGTGAAGACAGCGCGCAGGCAGCAAGCAGGCGGAAATGACGCATGGAACTGGGTATCCTCTGGCCCCGGACCCTTGTCGGGATTTGTCCGGGGGGCGTTTTCGATGCGCCTTAGGTGGCCCGAATTGGTTGCGTTTGAAAGCAGAAAAGGCGCCCTGGCTCTGAGCCAGGACGCCTTTCTGAACACGTTAGCCGTGTTGCGGCGTTGCTCAGGCCTTGGTGACCTTACGCTCAGCAATACGCGCCGATTTGCCGGTGCGGCCGCGAAGGTAGTAGAGCTTCGCACGACGCACGACACCACGACGCACGACGGTAATCGAATCGATGTTGGGCGAGTAGAGCGGGAACACGCGCTCCACGCCTTCGCCGAACGAGATCTTGCGAACGGTGAAGTTCGAGCCGAGGCCTCGGTTCGAGCGCGCGATGCACACGCCTTCGTAGGCCTGAACGCGGGTACGCTCGCCTTCGACGACGCGCACGCCAACGCGAACGGTATCGCCGGCGCGGAAGTCCGGAATTTCCTTCTTCGCCTTGAATTCGGCGATAGCTTCAGCTTCAAGCTGCTGAATCAGGTTCATTTTTCAATCGTCCTGCACTTCACGCTGCGCGCCAGAGGCAGACTGGACCCGAGCGCCGATGTGGCGCTCCCAAAGGTCCGGCCTGCGTAACCGTGTATCGATCTCGGACTGTGACTTGCGCCAAGCCGCGATCTTCGCATGATCCCCCGATCGCAGCACTTCAGGGATCGTGCGCCCTTCCCACTCAGCAGGTCGGGTATAGTGCGGGTATTCCAGGAGGCCGTTCTCGAACGACTCCTCATGCCCGCTAGAAGCCGCGCCCATTACGCCGGGAAGCAGCCGAATGCAAGCGTCCAGCAGCATCAGGGCGGCACATTCGCCGCCGGACAGCACGATGTCGCCGACCGAGACTTCCTCGACCTCTCTCCCGGCGAAAATCCGCTCATCAAAGCCCTCGAACCGGCCACACAGGACGATCACGCCCGGCCCGTCCGCAAGCTGCCGCACACGCTCCTGCGTGAGCGGCTTGCCGCGCGGCGTCATGGCGATAACCGGGCACCCCGGATGCGCCTCTCGAGCATGGTCGATGGCCTTGGCCAGCACATCCACCCGCAACACCATCCCCGCCCCGCCACCAGCGGGCGTGTCGTCGACGGTCTTGTGCTTGTCGATGGCGAAATCGCGGATCTGCACCGCATCCATCGCCCACGCCCCCTCGCGCAGCGCGCGCCCGGCAAGGCTCACGCCCAGCGGACCGGGAAACATCTCGGGATAGAGAGTAAGTACGGTGGCGGCGAAGGTCATTGGTCAGCGTAAGCCGCTTCAATGACAATCCGCTCGTCGGTCCATTCCGGAACCGCTTCCGTCTTCATCGGCACCATGAACTTCTTGCCGTCGGCCTTGCGGATCTCGATCACGTCGCCCGCGCCGAAGTTCTCGACCGCGATGCACTCGCCGAGCATCTCGCCCTCGGTCGAGACCGCAGGCAGGCCGATCAGGTCGGCGTGGTAATACTCGCCCTCGGGCAGAGAGGGCAATTCCGACCGGCGCACGGTCAGCGCCGTGCCGCGCAGCTTCTCCGCCGCCGTGCGATCGGGCACTTCGGCAAAGCGGGCAATCGCGCCACCCTTGCCGTCGTCCTTGATCTTCACCACGGTCAGCCCGGAACCATCGCCTGAATCGTTGAAGGCGCGGTAGCGCTTCAGCGCCGCCACGCCTTCACCGAACAGCTTCAAGCGGACCTCGCCCGCCACTCCATGCGCGCCGGTAATGGCGGCGAGCGTGACGGGCCGGTCGCGCAAGATCAGGCTTCCGTCTGCTCTTCGGCAGCGGCTTCGGCCGGAGCTTCGGCAGCGGCTTCTTCGGCCGGAGCGGCAGCGGCGGCAGCAGCGGCTTCAGCAGCCTCGCGAGCCTTCTCGGCACGCTCCTCGGCGCGCTCCTTGGCCTTCTTGCCGGGCTCGGCCTTTTGCGGGTTGTTGGTCGCGGCGCGTTCCTTGATGCCAGCCTTGTCGAGCATGCGGGCAACGCGGTCGGTCGGCTGGGCGCCAACGCCGATCCAGTAGCGGACGCGGTCTTCGATCAGGCGCACGCGGTTCTCGTCGTCCTTGGCGAGCAGCGGGTTGTAGGTGCCGACCTGCTCCAGGTACTTGCCGTCGCGCGGCGCGCGGCTGTTGGAAACGACGATCTTGTAGTACGGGCGCTTCTTCGAACCACCGCGCGAAAGACGCATAGAAACGGACATTTGAACTACCTTTCAATCAAACTGTTTGAACTTTTGAACTTCGAAAAATCAGCGCTTCTTGAGGAGATCGCCAAGGTTGCCGGGAAGTCCTCCCGAACCAAGACCGGGCAATCCGCCCCCGCCCATTCCGCCAAGACCACCCGGCCCCATCTGCTGGTCGAGCCCCGGCATGGCGGCACCCAGACCACCCTTGCCGAACAGCGCACCCAGCCCCTTGAGGCCGCCCATCTTCTTGATCTGCTTCATGGCCTTGGCCATTTCCTGATGCATCTTCAGAAGCTTGTTGACGTCCTGCACCTGCGTGCCGGACCCCTTGGCCACGCGGATCTTGCGCTTGGCGTTGAGCAGCTCGGGCTTCTCGCGCTCCTTGGGCGTCATCGAGCCGATGATGGCGTCCATGCGCAGCAGGACCTTGTCGTCCATGCCGGACTGCGCCATCGCCGCCTTGGCCTTCTTCATGCCGGGCATCATGCCCGCCAGCGCACCGAGGCCGCCCATGTTCTGCATCTGCCGCAACTGGGTGCGCAGGTCGTTCATGTCGAACTGCCCCTTCGACATGCGCTGGGCAAGACGCTCGGCATCTTCCGCCTGGATCGTCGCCGCCGCCTTCTCGACGATGGAGACGATATCGCCCATGCCAAGGATTCGGCCAGCAACGCGTTCCGGGTGGAATGGCTCGATCGCGTCGAGCTTTTCGCCGGTCGCCGCGAACTTGATCGGCTTGCCGGTAACCGCGCGCATCGACAGCGCCGCGCCGCCGCGCGCATCGCCGTCCATGCGGGTCAGCACGACACCCGTCAGGTCGACCTCGCCCGAGAACGACTGCGCCACGTTGACCGCATCCTGACCGGTCAGCGAGTCGACGACGAGCAGCGTTTCCCTGGGAACCGAGACGGCGGCAACCGCCTTCATCTCGTCCATCAGCGCCTGATCGACGTGGAGACGGCCCGCGGTGTCGAGCAGCAGCACGTCCACGGCCTGCAGCTTCGCCGCGTTCACGGCACGGGTGGCAATGTCCACCGGCTGCTGGCCGGCGACGATAGGCAGCGTAGCCACGCCCGCCTGCTCGCCCAGCACCGCAAGCTGTTCCTGCGCCGCCGGACGGTTGACGTCCAGCGAAGCCATCAGGACCTTCTTGCCCTGCTTTTCCTTCAGCAGCTTGCCGATCTTGGCAGTGCTGGTGGTCTTGCCCGAGCCCTGCAGGCCGACCATCATGATCACGACCGGCGGGGCGGCATTCAGGTCAAGCTCGGCCGTGCCGCCGCCGAGCATATCGACCAGCGCATCGTTCACGATCTTGACGACCTGCTGGCCGGGCGTAACCGACTTCAGGACCGACTGGCCGACGGCCTGCTCGGAAACCTGGTCGATGAAGCGGCGGACAACGGGAAGCGCAACGTCGGCCTCGAGCAGCGCGATGCGCACTTCACGCATGGCGGCAAGGACGTCTTCCTCACGCAGCGCGCCGCGGCCGCGCAGGCGCTCGAATACGCCTCCAAGCCGGTCTGAAAGACTATCGAACACGCCCAATTCCCATCATCATGCCCTTGATCGGGAACCACTTTCGCGTAACGCGAAAAACGCCGGTGGGCGAAACCTCGCCGACCAGCGTGTGGCATCCTGAACAGGGGCCGTTGTCGAATCCGCAGGCAACAATGTTGGCTGCTGCGGCGCGCACTACGCGCAAATCGTTCCGAAATCAAGTGCCCCGGCACGCCGCCCCGGCATCGTGACCGGAGGCCGAAATCCTGCGGCTCGAGGCGCGGTCTTAACCAAACCTTTAGGACGTTCCCCTAGTGGTTGTCCCAGGGGGAACCGGCCGTGTTGCCGGAACCGGGGCTAGCGAAGGCAGGGGTATGGCGACGGCGCCTGACAGACTCGATGAAGCAGGCAGGGCGGAAGATCAGGCCCACAACGATTTGCTTGGCTTGGGCATCATCATTGCCGCAGTCCTCCTTTTCGTCGCCAATGGCTCGACCGTTCTGGCGGACTTCGTACATTCGCTGATGACCGGCAGCCGCCCGCGCGAACCAATGCTCGGCACGGCCCTCATCCTAAACATCGCGCTGCTCCTGTTCGGCTGGCGGCGCTACGTCGACCTGACGCGCGAGGTAGGGCAACGCCGCGAGGCGGAAGAGACGGCGCACAAGCTGGCGCACACCGATCCCCTCACCGGCTGCCTCAATCGGCGCAGCATGGGGCCGGCGGTCGAACAGATGGTCAGCACCGCCCGCACCAGCGGGCACGAGGTCGTCGTGATGATGATGGACCTCGACAACTTCAAGCGCTCCAACGACGTGCACGGTCACCAGGCCGGTGACGCCGTGCTCCTCCACACGGCGGATCGCATCCGGGCCATCCTTCCCGCCGGCTCGATCATCGCACGCCTCGGCGGCGACGAATTCGCCTGCGCGGCGATCTTCGATCCCGACCACGTCGAATCCATCGACCGCCTCATCCTGCGCATGAACGAGGCGGTGGCGATGCCCGTGCGGGTTGACGGTCTCATGCTCGAAGTAACCGCATCGATCGGGCTAGCCGCGACCAGCGCGGCCGATGCAGGCGCGCCGCCGGCGCTGGCCGACACGCTTCTCCACCGCGCCGACCTCGCCATGTACCAGGCCAAGAAGGCTGGCCGGAACCGTTACTGCTGGTTCGAGCAGAACATGGAGAGCGAACTGCGCTTCCGCAGCGAGCTGGAGCGCGAAATCCGGGAAGGCGTCGCACGCGGCGAATTCGTGCCGTACTACGAAAAGCAGATCGATCTCGAAACCGGCGAGCTGACCGGCTTCGAAATGCTCGCACGGTGGCGCAGTCCGCGCCACGGCCTGCTGTCTCCGGAAATCTTCATCCCGATCGCCGAGGAAATCGGCCTCATCTCCGAACTGTCGGAAAACCTGATCCGTCAGGCCCTGCGCGATGCACGTGATTGGGACCCGACCCTGACCCTGTCGGTCAACATCTCACCAATCCAGCTACGCGACCCGTGGTTCGCGCAGAAGCTGCTCAAGCTGCTGGTCGAGGCGAACTTTCCGCCGCACAGGCTCGACATCGAAATCACCGAGACCTGTCTGCACGAGAACGTGGGCGTGGTTCGCACGCTGATCACCAGCCTCAAGAACCAGGGCATCCGGATCAGCCTCGACGACTTCGGCACGGGCTATTCCAGCCTTGCCCAGCTTCGCACCCTGCCCTTCGACCAGATCAAGATCGACCGCTTCTTCGTGTCGAACCTGGGCAAGAACAAGGACAGCGCCACGATCGTCGAGGCGATCTCCTCGCTGGGCAAGGGCATGGACCTGCCGATCACTGCCGAGGGCATCGAGTCCCCCGAAGTGCTCGACGAATTGCGCAAGTTCGGCAAGTTCAAGGGCCAGGGTTTTCTCTACGGCCAGCCGGGCGATGCCAGCGAGATCCGCGCGATGCTGGCGGACCGCCAACTCCTTCAGCAGCAGGCGGAAAATCAGTCCGGCATCCCGGCCCGTACCGCAATCGCCTGAGAGCTGCTGTGAAAGCTGCGGTTTGAGCCGCCGACCGATTGCCATGCCGCCTGCGAATGCCTAAGTCGCGCGGCATGCGCATTCCCTTCCGCAAGATGCACGGGCTCGGCAACGATTTCGTGGTGATCGACGCCCGCGAGGCGGCCGTTTCCATGACCGCCGCGCGTGCGGCGGCGCTCGCCGACCGCCGCACCGGCATCGGTTGCGACCAGCTGATCGTTCTTGAACCGTCGGACGTGGCCGACGTGCGGATGCGCATCTTCAACAACGACGGCAGCGAGGTCGAGGCCTGCGGCAACGCCAGCCGCGCCGTCGGCCTCCTCCTTGGCGGCACGCAATTCATTGAAACGCTTGGCGGACTGATCCGTTCGGAAGCACGGCCCGATGGCGTCTCTGTAGACATGGGCGCGCCCCGTCTGCGCTGGGATGAAATCCCGGTCTCCTATGCGATGGACACGCTGGAAATGCCGGTCGGCTGGGAGGACCTGGAGAACCCGGTCGGAGTCAATGTCGGCAACCCGCACGTGATCTTCTTCGTGGACGATGCGGACGCCGTCGATCTCGCCCGTCTCGGCCCGCTGATCGAGAACGATCCGCTTTTTCCCGAGAGAATCAACGTCAATGTCGCCAGCGTGGTTGGCCCCGACCATCTCAAGCTGCGCGTGTGGGAACGCGGTGCCGGTCTTACCCGGGCCTGCGGAACCGGCGCCTGCGCGACGGCGGTCGCCGCGATCCGCCGCAAGCTGACGGGCCGCAAGGTCCGGATCGACCTGCCCGGCGGCCCGCTCACCATCACCTGGCCTGAAGGCGGGACCATCGATATGACCGGGCCTGCGACGCTGAGCTTCGAAGGCGCGTTCGAGGACTCAGACTTCCCGGCATGAGCGTCGAGGTCATATCCCTCGGCTGCCGCCTCAACATCGCCGAAAGCGAGGCGATACGGGGACTTATCGCGGACGGGCCGCCCACCGTCGTCGTCAATTCCTGCGCCGTCACGGCAGAGGCGGTGCGCCAGTCGCGCCGCGCGGTACGCCGTCTCCGCCGCGAAAATCCGGAGGCCCGCCTCGTCGTGACCGGCTGCGCGGCGACGATCGAGCGCGACGCATTCGCCGGAATGGTCGAGGTCGATGCGGTGGTGCCCAACGCGGCCAAGCTGGAACCGTCCAGTTGGAATGCTCCAACCGGCGCGCGCCCCCTGCCCCGGCGGGCGCATACCCGCGCTTTCATTCCTGTCCAGAATGGCTGCGATCATAGTTGCACCTTCTGCATCATCCCCCAAGGGCGCGGAAAAAGCGTTTCCCTTCCAGTGGTTGATGTGATTTCAGCGGTCGAAAGGGCGATTTTTGCGCTGCGACCCGAACGGCACCTAACCGTACACGAGGTGGTCCTGACCGGCGTCGACGTGACCTCGTGGGGCGCCGACCTGCCATCAGGACCGGCCTTGGGAAACCTGATCGCGGCGATCCTCGATGCATTTCCGGAATTGCCGCGCCTGCGGCTCTCCTCGCTCGACGGCGTGGAGATCGACCCCCTCCTTTTCGACCTCATAACCGGCGAGCCGCGCGTCATGCCGCACGTCCATCTCTCGCTCCAGTCGGGCGATGACATGGTGCTCAAGCGGATGAAGCGGCGCCACAGCAGGCGCGATGCCATCGAACTCGTCCAGCGCATGAAAGCACGCCGTCCGGACATTGCCGTGGGTGCCGACCTGATCGCCGGCTTTCCGACAGAAACCCCTGAAATGCATCGGAACAATCTTTCGATCGTGCGGGAATGCGGCATCGTCCACGGCCACGTCTTCCCCTACTCTCCCCGCCCCGGCACCCCCGCCGCGCTGATGCCCCAGGTCGAACCGGCAGTGGTTCGGGAGCGTGCGGCGGAATTGCGGGCAGCGGTGGCCACGGAACGCGCCCGCTGGCTCGCCTCGCTCGTCGGCAAACCAGCGCAGGTGCTTGCCGAGCGCGACGGAACCGGCCATGCGGGCCACTTTGCGACCTATCGCGTAACGGACGGCGTGACTGCGGGCAGCCTCGTCATGGTGACGCCGACCAAGATTGTTGAAGGAATACTGGAATGAGTGGCGAAAGCTGGTCCGATAGAATCCTCGGGGGCTTCCGCAAGACGTCAGAGCGGCTCGCCGAAAACCTTGGCGGCATCGTCGGCAGCAGCCGACTGACCGAAGCGCAGCTTGACGATCTCGAGGACGCGCTGATCCTCTCCGACCTCGGCCCCCGCGCCGCCGCGCGCATCCGCGAGCGGCTGAAAGGCGCGCGATTCGAGAACGGGGTGGACGAGCAGGGCCTGAAGGAAGCCGTCGCCGAGGAAATCGCCGCGATCCTGCGCCCCGTGGCCAAGCCGCTGGAAATCGTAGCCTTTCCGCGTCCGCAGGTGATCCTTGTGATCGGCGTCAACGGTTCGGGCAAGACGACGACCATCGCCAAGCTTGCCCATCTGTTCCAGGAACAGGACTACGGCGTGATGCTGGCGGCAGGCGACACCTTCCGCGCAGCTGCCATCGGGCAGCTCAAGGTCTGGGCCGACCGGCTCGGCGTTCCGATCGTGACCGGGCCGGAAGGCGGCGATCCCGCCTCCATCGTGTTCGACGCGGTCAAGGCAGCGACCGACACGGGCATCGACACGCTGATCGTGGACACCGCCGGGCGCCTGCAGAACAAGCGCGAGCTGATGGACGAGCTGGCCAAGGTCCGCCGCGTCCTCGGCCGCCTGAACCCGGCCGCGCCGCATGACGTGGTGCTGGTGCTCGACGCGACCAACGGGCAGAATGCCTTGCAGCAGATCGAGATCTTCAAGGAGGTTGCGGGCGTGACCGGGCTGATCATGACCAAGCTCGACGGTACTGCACGCGGCGGCGTGCTGGTTGCCGCCGCCGAGCAGTACGGCCTGCCCATCCACGCCATTGGCGTCGGCGAGAAGATCGACGACCTGCGCCCCTTCGACCCCGACCTTGTCGCCAAGGTCATCGCGGGAGTGTTCCGGTGAGCGAAGCGCAGAAAAAGCCAAAGTCCTCGTGGGTAAACCTGGCGGTCGACTACGGCCCGCTGCTCGTCTTCTTCCTCGCCTATCGATACTTCAAGCGGGACGCAGGCGACGCAGGCCTTGCCGAAGTGGTGGCCGTTACCAAGGGCACGGCGGCCTTCATGGCGGCAACGGTGGTGGCACTGATCGTTTCCAAGCTGCGTCTGGGCAGGATCTCGCCCATGCTGTGGCTGTCGACCGTGCTGATCCTCGGCTTCGGCACGCTTACCGTGCTGCTGGGCGATCCCTTCTGGATCCAGGTCAAGCCGACCGCGATCTATTTGCTGTTTTCCGGCGTGCTTTTCGCCGGCCTTGCCCGGGGCAAGGCGATGCTGCGCTACCTGCTGGAGGCGGCATTCGACGGATTGAACGAGGAGGGATGGCTGAAGCTGTCGCGCAACTGGGCGTTCTTCTTCCTGTTCCTTGCCGGCCTGAACGAGGTCTTGCGGTACTTCTTCAATGCCGCCAACGGCAATTTCGAGATCTGGCTGCAGGCCAAGCTGTGGGGCGTGACGACGCTGTCGTTCCTGTTCACCTTCGCCCAGATCCCGATGCTGATGAAGCACGGCCTTGCCGCCGAGGCAGAGACCGAAGTCGAGCAGAACCCGCCGCACGATTGAGTGGCGCGCCAACTGTTTTCGTGTGACTTTTGCATAGGCACGCTTAATATGCGCACCAACCGTGGGGGCACGGTGGTGCTCCCGCCAGCAAAACGGTTATAATTAGGGGGAAATCCGATGGCCAAGCTCTTCGGCAATCTGCATCTTGTTCTTGTGGTCGGCCTTGTCGCCGCGATCGCCGTCATGTTCGGCTATGCCGACTCCGCGGTGGTCGACACCAACTCCATCTTCCGCTGGCTGCACGTGTTCTTCGGCATCCTGTGGATCGGCCTGCTCTACTACCTGAACTTCGTCCAGGTCCCGACCATGCCGTCGATCCCTGCCGAACAGAAGGGCGCGATCACCGGCCACATCGCGCCGAAGGTATTCTTCTTCTTCCGCTACGCCGCGCTGCTGACGGTCGTCACCGGCCTCGTCATCGCTTTCGTCTCGGGCTATGGCCACGCGGCGATGACTTTCTCGGGCGAAGGCAACGTCAACCTCATCGGGCTCGGCATGTGGCTGGCGCTGATCATGGCGTTCAACGTGTGGTTCATCATCTGGCCCGCCCAGAAGAAGATCCTCGGCATCGTCGAAGCCTCGGCCGAGGAAAAGGCCGCTGCCGCGCCGCGCGCCCTGATCGCCAGCCGTACCAACCTGCTGCTGTCGCTGCCGATGCTCTACTGCATGGTAAGCGCGAACCTCGGCTGATCCTTCGGCTGAACGTCGTCCTCAAAAAGGGGCGCGGTACCGGAAGGTGCCGCGCCCCTTTTGCTTCATGTCTGCCGAGCGACCGCGTGGCGGAACGCCCAGGGACTGTCGGCCTGGCAGCCCACCTCCCGCACGACAAATCCCTTTCGCGGGAAACTATCGCGCCGCCGTGCGTTGCTTGCCCAACCCGTCTTTACGGGTCGTTTCTGAAGGGGAGTTATTCACTACATGCGCAAGATCTCGCTGCTCGCGGCTGCCGCTGCCACCGCTCTTACGCTTTCGGCATGTTCGGAAAAGACCCAGGACGCCGCCGAGACCACGGCTTCTTCTGCCGGTAACGATGTTGCCAACGCCGCAGACAAGGCCGCCGCCGCCACCGACGAACTGGGCGACAAGGCTGCGAAGGCGGTCGACGATGCCGCTGCGAAGACCGACGAGATGGCCGACAAGGCTGCTGCCGGGGCCAAGCAGGAAGCCGCCGAAGCCGAAGCAAGCCTTCACAACGAGTCGGTTGCCGAAGCTAAGAAGGACTGATCCGGCGCCCTGGCCGCTGGCCATGCGAAGACCGGGACGGCATCCGCCGATCCCGGTCTTTTCACGTCAGGTTGCGGCGAAAAGGCTCGCCAGACGCTCGATCAGGTTACCCGAGATATAAGGCTTTCCGAGAATCGGCCTGCCCGAGAACGGCTCTTCGACCGAACCATAACCAGTGGCGATGACGAAGGGGATCGACGACGCGGCAAGCGCTTCGGCCAAAGGCGCCCCCGGCTCTCCGTTGAGGTTCCAGTCGAGGACGGCGGCATCGATCCCGCCCTGGCGGATCATGTCCAGGCCTTCAACCACGCGCCCCACCGGCCCCAGCGGCACGGCACCCGCATCCTCCAGCGTATCGCAGACCATTGCCGCGACGATGAATTCGTCCTCCACGACGAGAATGCGCTTTCCTTCGATCATTGCCCCGTTCCCGTCAGCGGGAAGGCGATGCGGCAGTGCAAGCCTTCCCATTCGTAATGCATTTCGACCTTGCCGCCGAGCTGGCGCGGCACCGCCTCTGTCACGAGGCGCGAGCCGAAGCCCTTGCGGGACGGTGCGACCACTGCCGGTCCGCCACGTTCCTTCCATTCGAGGACCAGCCATTCGCCCGGCGGATCGTAGTTCCAGTCTATGGCAACCGATCCGCCATCGACCGACAGCGCGCCGTACTTGGTGGCGTTGGTGGCCAGTTCGTGAAGGACCATGACGAGCGACACGGTCGCGTTCGCCGGTATCAGGACATCGGGGCCGCTCACCGAGATGCGCGGGTCGGAATCGCCGCATATGAGCAGTCCCTCGCGCACGATATCGGCCAGAGCCGTCCCCGACCAGTTCGCCCGGCTGAGCGCGTCATGCGCGCCCGAAAGCGCGGCCAGCCTCTGATTGAACGAGGCGACGGGCTGTTCCGGCAGCCCTGCCCCACGGAAGGTCTGGTAGGCCATGGCCTGGACGACCATCAACGTGTTCTTCACGCGGTGGTTCAGTTCGCCAACCAGCAGTTCGAGCTGCTCCTCGAGCATCTTGCGTTCGGTGATGTCGATGCCGGTGGACTGCGCCACAGACCAGTTGCCCCAGTCGTCGAACGAAAGCGCGTGATTGCGCCACAGCGTCCAGCGCGCTCCGCCCGCGGTCTCGAACCTGTTTTCGATGGTCAGTTCGGGCTCTTCCGGGGTGAGACGTTCAAGCATCTGCCCGACGTGGGCCCGGTCCTCGCCACTGACGAAGTCCCACAGATTGCGCCCGGTCAGCGATACCGGATCGCTGCCGAGCGTATCCGCATAGGCGCGGTTGACGAACAGGATCGTGCCATCGCCCCGGAAACGGCAGACCATTTCCAGTTGGGCATCGAGAATCTCACGCAGGAGCGCTTCATCCGACGATATCAAGCGCTGAACCCCCATGGTGGCGACGGTAACAAATGCGCCGTGATTGCCAAGTCCGGCAGAGGCACAGATGCGACGAACCGATGCCGCTATCCCCGGGCGGTCAAATCTTGAGCTGGCTGCCCAGCTCGACCACGCGGTTCGTGGGCAGCCGGAAGAACTCCATCGCGCTTGCCGCATTGCGGAGCATCCAGGCGAACAGCTTTTCGCGCCACAGGGCCATGCCCGGCTTGTCCGACGGGATCAGCGTCTGGCGCGAGAGGAAGAAGCTGGTCTTCATCATGTTGAACGGTTCGCCGCACATGCTGACGCCCTTGAGCGCACCGGGCACGTCCGTTTCCTCAAGGAAGCCAAAACGCAGCGTCAGGCGGTAGAAGCCGTTGCCGAAGTCCTTGACCGAATACCGCTCGCCCTCGTCGACGTAGGGCACGTCCTCGATCGACACGGTCAGGATGACCACGCGTTCGTGGAGCACCTTGTTGTGCTTGATGTTGTGCAGCAGCGCCGAGGGCACGCCCGCCGCGGTCGAGGCCATGAAGATCGCCGTGCCCGAAACGCGCGCGGCGCTGGAATGGGCTGACTTGGTAAAGACGTCGAGCGGAATGGTGCCCTCGGCCATGTTCTCGCGCATCAGGGCGCGCCCGCGCGACCAGGTGGTGAGCAGTGTGAAGATCGCGATGCCCATGACCAGCGGCACCCAACCACCGTCGGGGATCTTGGTCATGTTGGCGCCGAGATAGGCCGCATCGATGGCGAAGAACACCGCGAGCATGGCGATGGCCGCCGGGGCCTTCCACTGCCACAGCTTGAACAGCACCACGGCGAGCAGGAAATTGTCGATCAGCATCGCGCCGGTCACCGCGATACCATAGGCGGCGGTCAGGTTGGACGAGCGCTGGAAGACCAGGACCAGCAGGATCACGGCGATCATCAGCGCCCAGTTGATCACAGGAATGAAGATCTGTCCCGCAGCGGTAGACGTGTGCTTGATCGTCATGCGCGGGATGAAGCCGAGCTGGATCGCCTGCTGCGTTACCGAAAACGCGCCGGAGATCACCGCCTGCGAGGCAATGACCGCCGCGCACGAGGCAATAAACAGCAGCGGCCACTGGAACCACTCGGGCGCGAGATAATAGAACGGGCTTTCGAGCGCTGCCGGATTGCGGATCAGCAGCGAAGCCTGACCGAGGTAATTCAGCACCAGCGCGGGCAGCACGAAGACCAGCCACGACATGCGGATCGGGCTGCGACCGAAATGGCCCATGTCGGCATAGAGCGCCTCGGCACCGGTCACGGCCAGGACCGCCGCGCCCATTGCCAGGAAACCGCGCCACGGATCGGCGATGAACATCGTCACGGCGTGGTGCGGGCTCAACGCGGCGATGACCGGCGGATATTCCGCAATGCTCAGCGCACCGAGCACGGCGATCGTGCCGAAGTAGACCAGCATGATCGGGCCGAAGAAGGCGGCGACCTTTTCGGTCCCGCGGCTCTGGATGAAGAACAGGCCGATGAGGATGCCGACGACCAGCGGCACGATCAGCGGATGCATGTCGGGCCGGTAGACGGCCACACCTTCGATCGCGCCCATGACCGAGACCGCCGGGGTGATCATCGAATCGCCGTAGAACAGGGCCGTCGCAAAGACGCCGAGCAGGATGATGCCCCTGCCCCAGCGCTTGCCGTCGGTGTGCTGGTTTATCAGCGCGAGGAGCGCAAGGCTGCCGCCCTCGCCCTTGTTGTCGGCGCGCATGATGACCGAGACGTACTTGAACGTCACGATGATCATCATCGACCAGAACATCAGGCTGATGATGCCGTAGATGTGCAGCAGGTCGAGCGGGAGCTTGTGGTGGCCGGCGAACGTATCGCGCAGCGCGTAGAGCGGGCTGGTGCCGATGTCGCCGAAGACTACGCCGATCGCGCCTACCGCCAGCTTGAGCAGGGGGCCTTGCGAATGACCGCCGTGGCCCTGCACGGCATGATGTCCGGCGGACTGCGCATGAGACTGCGCTGAAGATCCATCCGCGTCGGTAACGGCATCACTCATGGCAACGGTGCCCCCGGCCTCAAAGCCTTGCGCGTCTCCACCGGGACGGAGGAAACGGCGCGGCGCTTTAGCACTGCCCCAATGGCCCTGCAATGGGAGGAAACGGGTGGGGACATTGGCTCAACGGGCCGGTCGAAAGAGCGTTCCGGACCCGCATTTTATCGCTCCTACTCAGACACTTGAGAAGACGAATCAGCCATCGGCGCGGGGGCCGGGACCGGCGCGCCGGCCGTGCCGCCACCCGCCGCCATGGCCAGCATCGAATCGATCCGCTGGATTCGCTCCGAAAGATCGGCCCGATACGGAGCGTCGGCGGGAGAACGGCGCAGAAGTTCTGCCCAGATCGCGCGCGCTTCCGGCAGGCGACCGGACTGGGCGAGCGCAAGGCCCATGAAGAAAGGCGGACCGGGATGATCCGGCGCGATGCGGGCCGCCTTCTGGAAGGCATATTGCGCGGCGGGCGTGATCAGGCCGTCGCTGTGACCGACCAGTGCGTTGCCCAGCGACACCCAGATGTCGGCATCTTGCGGAAACTGCTCGGCGCCCTTGCGCAGGACTTCGGCAGCAGCGCCGTACTGGCCCTGGCGAGCGAGGCCGTCGGCAAGGATCAGCCAGCTCTGGCCCTTGGCGAAGCTGTCGCCCATCTGCTGGCGCTGCTTGATCAGAGCCTCGTCGGCGGCGCGCTTGTTCTCGACCGGGGCCTTGGGAGCGCCGGGAAGATCGGGGCTGCCTTGCAACGCATAGCCGGCGATCCCGACGAGCAGCGCGGCGCCCGAAAGCTCCCACCCAGCGCGCGGCATCTTCAGGACGAAGGCCAGCGCGAGGAACACGGCCCCGGCGAGCAGAACGACGAGCACCCAGGTCATTCGCCGTTCTCCTGCTTGCCGCCGCGCCGGAACCGTCCGCGCAGCAGCACGGCGGCCAGCAACAGGATCACCAGCGGCGCGGCGAAGAGCGGCCACATGATCGGCTTGTTCTGGGGGGCATAGCTCACGTAATCGCCATAACGTTCGACCAGCCATGCGCGGATCGCTTCTGGCTGTTCTCCGGCGGCGATGCGGGTGCGAACCTGGTGACGCATGTCGCCGGCCATGGGCGCGTCGGAATCGGCGATGGACTGGCTCTGGCACTTGAGGCAGCGCAGCGTTTCCATCAGGGCCTGGGCCTTGGCCTCCTGCGCCGGATCGTCAAGCTGGCGGTAGGCGTAAGGCGCGGGCGGCATAGTGTCCTGCGCGGCAAGCGGAGCGGTGAGGCTCAGCAGCAGGGCGGCGGCCAGAAGCCCTAGCGAACGCGAAACGCTCATTGCGCGGCCTCCTTCAGCTTGCCGAGGATCAGACCCATGTCCTCGGGCCGGATTTCGCCGATGTGCTGGTAGCGGATCACGCCCTTGCCATCGATAACGAAGGTCTCTGGAACGCCGGAGGACCCGATGCCGAGCTGCACTTCCGAGAGGTCGTCCTTGCCGATCTTGGCGAAGGGATTACCGTTGGTGGCGAGGAAGCGGGCGACGTCGTCCTTGCGGTCGCGAATGGCGACGCCGTTGATCTCCACGCCCTGCCTGGCGAGTGCATCGAGCTGCGGAGATTCGATCGCGCAGGGGACGCACCAGCTTGCAAAGACGTTGAGCAGACGGGGCTTGCCGTCGCGGAAGTCCGCCGTCGACAGGCCCGGGCGATCGTCGGTCGCGGGCTGGAGCGAGAACTGCGGCAGCGGCTTGCCGATGAAGGCGCTGGCCACTTCGCGGTCGGCCGGGCGCACGAGCCCCCAGATCACCAGCGCGAAGAACGCACCGAACAGCGCGAGCGGAAGCCAGATCGCGAGGCCGGGGCGCTTGCCCTTGGGTTCCGTCACTTCACCTGCTCCATCCGGGCCCGGCGATATGCAATCTTGCCGCCTGCGCGCAGGCGGCGAACATCATGCGCCACCCGGCCCAGAAGCGCCAGAACGCCGCCAAACGCAATCAGCAGCCCGCCGAGCCAGAGCAGCGGCACGAACGGCTTCCACCAGAAGCGCATCTGCCAGCGGCCATCCTCGCCCTCGTTGCCGAGCACGGCATAGAGCTGGCCGTTCCAGCGCGTATGGAGTGCGGATTCGGTACGCTCGCCAGGCGGCGAGGAGAAGGTGCGCGCCTGCGGATGCAGCGTGACCGGCGCCCCGCCCTTGTACGATGCGCTGACCGTTGCCTCGAGCGCGGTCCAGTTGGGGCCGGCGACAGGTTCGATCTTCTCGAGCTTGAGCGAGATCGGACCGACGCTTTGCGTATCGCCCACATTCATCGCGGCCAGCCGTTCGGTCGAGAATGCGCTTTCGCTGGCAGCGCCGAGCAAGGCGACGGCAATGCCGAAGTGGCCGAAGACCATGCCCCAGACGCTGAGCGGCGTGCGGCGCAGGTTGCGGCCCCTGAGCGGGAACCAGCTCGCCAGCGCCAACCCGGCGCCAACCGCAAGGCCGAGCGCGGGCAGGATGCGAATGCCGGGGGCCAGGACCACGACGGCGAGCAGGACGAGCGCGGTGAGCAGCGCAGGCACCGCGACACTGCCGGTCACGCGGCCTGGCTTGTCCTTGCGCCAGCGAAGCAGCGGCCCGACGCCCATGACGAGCATCATCGGAATCACGAAGATCGCGGATACCGGATTGAAATAGGGAGGTCCCACCGAAACCTTGGCACCGAACGCTTCGGTCAGCAGTGGGTAGAGCGTGCCGATCAGCACGATGCCGAGCGTGCCGCAGAGCATCACGTTGTTGAACACGAGGCTCGCCTCACGGCTGAACAGGCTGAAACGTTCACCCTCGGTCACGGTCGACGCGCGCAGGCCGAAGAGTGCCAATGCACCGCCGATGTAGATGGCCAGAAGCGCAAGGATGAACGAGCCGCGTTCCGGATCGACGGCGAAAGCATGGACCGACGTCAGGATGCCCGAGCGCACCAGGAAGGTGCCGACCATCGACATCGAAAAGGCGATCACGCCAAGCATCACCGTCCACGCGCGCAAGGCGTTGCGACTGGCAAGGACGGAGGCCGAGTGAAGCAATGCCGTCGCGGCCAGCCAGGGCATGAGCGAGGCGTTCTCGACAGGGTCCCAGAACCACCAGCCACCCCAGCCGAGCGTGTAGTAGGCCCAGTAGGAACCGGCCGTGATGCCGATGGTGAGGAAAATCCACGCGCCCAGCACCCAGGGGCGCATCGCGCGGGCGAAAGCGGGGCCGACGTCACGCGTGATCAGCGCGCCGATGGCAAAGCTGAACGCCACCGAAAGCCCGACATAACCGACGTAGAGCGTGGGCGGATGAAATGCGAGGCCGATGTCCTGCAGCAGCGGGTTGAGGCCGGCACCATCAGGCGCTGGTTCCGCCAGTCGCTCGAACGGGTTCGAGGAGAACAGCAGGAAGGCATAGAAGCCGAGGCTGACGAAGGCCTGCCCCGCCAGCGTGGCGATCAGCGTGTCTTCGCGCAGGCGCTTCTCGATGAGCGCGACGAAACCGCCCGATACCGCCATGATCGTCACCCACAGCAGCATCGAGCCTTCGTGGTTGCCCCACGTACCCGCCAGCTTGAAGATGAACGGCTTCATCGAGTGGCTGTTTTCCGCCACGAGCTTCACCGACAGGTCCGTTTCCAGGAACAAGTCGATCAGCGCCAGGAACGAGATCGCGACGAGCGCACCCTGCATGACAGCTAGCGGGCGAACCATGCCGGCGAGCGACTTGCCCGCCGCCCCGCCGCCTGGGCGCAGGGCCGAAACGCCGGCGAAAAGCTGCAAGGCGGCAAGCGCCGCCGCCATCCACAGGACGGCAAGACCGAGTTCAGCGATCATTTCGTCTCCGCCACCACGGCCTCGGCCTGGGCTTTCGTCATGTCGCCCATCTGGCGGGGGACATAGTTTTCGTCATGCTTGGCGAGGAGATTGTCGGCGACGAAAGTCTGCCCCTCCATGCGCCCTTCCGCGACCACCCCGGAGCCTTCGACGAACAGGTCAGGGGTAATGCCGGTATAGCGCACGGGTACGCGCGCCTTGCCGTCGCCCACGACGAAATCGATGGTGATGCCGTCCGCCCGGGTCTTGAGCGAGCCCTTCTGGACCATGCCGCCCAAGCGGATCGCGCGGCCCTGCTCGGGCGGGTTCTTCACCAAGTCGTTGGGCACGTAGAAGTAGCTCGCCTGGTTGGACAAGGCATAGGCGGCCAGAAGCCCCGCGCCAATCAGCGCCACAAGCGCGATGACGAGCAGGACAAGCCGCTGGTGCTTGGGCTTTATGCCGCCCGGGGCCTTTGTCGCGTTCATTTGCCTCTGACCTTGTCGCGCCGCCGTTCCGCGCGGACCATCGCCGCGAGCGTCCAGCCGACCAGCAACAGCGTGCCGACCAGACCGATCGCCAGCGCGGCCACCACGTAATCCCACTGTTGAAGACCTTCGCGCATCTGCTTTTTACGCCATGGCTTTGCGGCGCAGACGCGCCTCGGCCTGGATATCGGCCAGGAGAGTGCGCATCCGCGCAAGTACGACGCCGCCGAACACCAGGCTGAAACCCAGCGCTGCGATCAGCAGCGGCCAGAGAAACGTCGGGTCGATCGAAGACTTGCCCATGGTGATCGAGGGCGGCTGGTGCAGACTGTTCCACCAGACGACCGAGCGGTTGATGATCGGGATGTTGATCGCTCCGACCAGACCGAAGATCGCGGTGATGCGGCTGCCACCCCCGCCCGATGCCATGTCGCGCTGTGCCGCGCCGGAAAGCGCGATATAGCCGAAATAGAGGAACAGGAGGACGAGAAAGCTCGTCAGGCGGCCATCCCAGACCCACCAGGTTCCCCACGTGGGCCGGGCCCAGATCGAGCCGGTAGCAAGGCAGATAGCGGTGAAGGTTGCGCCGGGAACGGCGGCGGCGCGCCCGGCAATGGCGGCCAGCGGGTGGCGCCAGACCAGTTCGACGAGACTGGCGATCGCAATGGTCGACCAGCCAGCCATGCCGAGCCATGCGGCGGGCACATGAATGAACAGGATGCGCACAGTCTCGCCCATCAGCCGGTCAGGCGGCACGACGAGCACGCCATAGAGTACTGCGCCGAGCGACAGCAGCAGCCCGGTGACCAGCAGAAGCGGCATGAGCCAGCGCGCGAGGCGCAGGAAGCGGGCGGGATTTGCGAAACCGTGCATGGCCGCGGGACAGTCGAATCCTTCCTCCCGGCGACCCCCGCCGCCGGTCAGGTGCGCTCTGCCACCTGCAGCCTTGCGGAGCAAGGGCAATGGCTTGCCGACGCCCGAAAAGGCGTGGCCGAATGAACGGCCCAAGCGCTTTGATCTGGAGGAGAAAATGGGGCGACCGATGGGGTTCGAACCCACGACCTCCGGTACCACAAACCGGCGCTCTAACCAACTGAGCTACGGTCGCCACATATCGCGAGCAAGTCTCTGCTGCGCGGGCTGGCCCCTTTGCAGAAAGGCGCGGCAAAGGGAAGCGGAATTTTGCGCGAGGAGCAAGATCGGCGCGATTTGGACGCGCACTAACGGCTGAAACGGTCGCCCCAGGTACGGAAGGCGACTTTTGGAGGGTTGTCGCCGACGTCGATCAACGCCTGCTCCTCGACCACCGCCGAATCGACCGTGACCATCAGCGTCAACAGGAACCAGCGGCTGCGCACCTGCAACTGGTTGAGCGGTACGCCCCCGGCTCCCTCTCCGCCGAAACCGCGCAAGGCTTCGTCACCGCTTGCCCAGCCAAGCGCGGGCCGCCCGGACAGCATGGCGCGGGCGCGATCGACCGGGATGGCCTTGGGCGCGAGCATGGCTAGAAGCGGCGCCTGATCGGGCCGAAGGGTGTTCACGTCGATCGGTGAAAGCTCCGCCGCCGGGAGCGCGCAGAGCCAGGGGCGCAGGCGTTCGTAGAATTGCGGCGTCATTCCCCGCACAGCGCGGATCTCGCTGACGTCGCCAATCAGCCGCCCGGCCGTGCGATAGGGCGTTGCCGTACCCTGGTAGGTCTCGTCCTCCGCACCGTTGGGGGCGGGCCGGTTGTCGGTGTCGATCCAGTCGGCGATCGAATCGCTGATGATCGCACTTTCCGCTTCGGGAATGGCGAGGCCGGTCATGAGCGCGCGCATCTGGTTGAGGCCGACGAGCCGCAGCTCAAGAACGCCTTGCGCATCGGCCTCGACCAGCGAGTTCAGGTTGAAGCAGTTACCCGCGTCCTCCACCCGCGCCATCGCCGTACCGCGCGGCAGAGGCAGCGGGAAGTCGCGGCCAAGCAGCCCTTGCCGGTCCACCGTCCGCTCCTGCGAGCTGTCGACCATCCCCTTGATCTGCGCCATCGCGAGCGTTTCGGCGCTTGTCGCGTAAAGCCGCGCCTGAGTCATCGCCTGACCGTTGCCCGCAAGCCGCGCAGCAAGGTTGAGCCGGTCGAGCATAACCGCCGCGATCACCGCCATGACCGCAACCAGCAGCAACACGGACAGCAGTGCCGCACCGCGCTCCTTCGGGTCCCCTGCGCTCACTGGTAGTTCACCCCGACCAGAGACACGATGCGCAGCGGCGGCACCCCGGCCTGGGGCAGGAGCAGTTCGACCGCCACCGGAAGCTCGGTCTGGAGCTGGGGTTCCCACCGGTCGCGCCAATTGCCGTCCTTCGTGCGGAACCGCACCGTCGGGGGCCCGGTGATCGGCAGGACTTCGGCCGGAGGTTCGGGCGATGCGCCATCGGGAAAGGGGTAGCCGGAGCGCACGAGTGCCTTGGCAGTCAGGCGGTACTCGACTTTCTGCAGGCCGGGACGCGGGGCGCCGTCAAGATTGTCCCAGCCGCTGCGGGTCAGGCGGATGACCACGCCGTCCGTCCCTGCCTCGAATGCGGGATGGGGGGCGCCGGACTGGTCGCGCGATGGGCGTGGAACGGCCTGCGCCAGGTCCGCCGTCCACACCGAGAGGAACCGGCGCTGCGCCGCGATGGTTTCGGTCCGGGCGCGGCTTGCCAGCTCCGCATCGACCGAAAAGCGCAGCAGTCCGAGCGCGCCAACCGCGATGACCGCGAAAAGCGCCAGCGCGATCAGCATCTCGACAAGCGTAAAGCCGTTGCGGACGGGCGTTTCGCTCATGCCGCGGGGAGCCGGGTGAAATCGAGCGAAAAGGCCTGGCTCTGCGCACCCGGCGTCGTCTCGCGGACGGAAAGGGTGATCCCCAGAACGCCGAAGTCAGCCCGTCGCGCAACGGTGCGCGTCCACTGGAAGCGGCGGCCGGCATTCTCGATGGTCCCGCTGGCCGAGCCGACCGGCGGCGGGGCGGGATCGCTCAGGATCTCGGCCGCCATGTTCTGTGCGACGATCTCGCGCAGCAGGCGCTGGTCGAGGTCCGCGGTTCGCGCAATGCTGGCGCCCTCCATCTGGAGCAGCGCCAGGGCTGCGATGGCAAAGACCGCGAGCGCGACCAGAAGCTCGAGCAGGGTGAAGCCGTTGGCGTGGGCGCGGATCGGGGCCCGGATCGGGGCGCGGATCGGAGCGCGGATCGGGGGCCTGTTGTCAGCCGGCATCGACAGTCACCTTGCCATCACGGCGGACATGTACGACGAGCACTTGCCCGCCCCGGTCCAGCCGCACCGCTGCCTCGCTGCTGGCCAGGCCCAGCGAATCGAACACCAGCCGCTGACGAACCGCATCGGCGCGGGTGCCCTCGTCCCAGCCTGTCAGGTCGAAACCGCGACCGGGCAGTGGTTGCCACTGGCCCTCCATTCGCCGCTCGAAATAGTAACCGCGCTCGCTGACCACGAGCGCAACCGGACGCGCGCCGACGATCGCCTCGTCCCGCGCAGCCAGCGTGCGCGCGGCAAAGCGTTCCGCCTCGTTGCGCAGCTTGCGTTCGTCTCCGGGCATGGTCAGCACCGCGACTGTCGCGAGCAGCCCCATGACAAGAAGGACCACCAGCATCTCGACCAGCGAGAAGCCGTTTGCAGCCGGTCGGGTTGGGGTCTCGCAGGTGGGCACGGTCACTCGCATGCGGCAGAAACGTGACGGTTTTACGACCAATCCCGTCGGGGCTTCAAGTTGCGGTCGCCGGGTCCGGTGTGGCAGGAGGAAGGCCATGACGCAATCGAGCAGCGAATCCTGCGCCGGACGGCTTCTGGCGGCACCCGGAATGATGAGGGTTCCCTCGCCCCGGCTGGAGATGTTCGTGGTGCGCGATTTCCTCTCGCAGGCCGAATGCAACGGGCTGATCGCCCGCATAGAACGGGATCGCAGGCCCTCGACCATTGCCGATGCCAATGGCGACCACTACTTCCGCACCAGCGAGACCTGCGACCTGCCGATGGATGACCCGGAAATCGTCGCTCTCGACGAGAAGCTCTGCGCGCTGTCGGGAATCGGGCGCCCGTTCGGCGAACCGATCCAGGGGCAGCGCTATGAATCAGGGCAGGAGTTCAAGGCCCACACCGACTATTTCGACCCGCACGGTGCGGACTTCCAGCGCTTCTGCAGCGTTGCCGGCCAGCGCACGTGGACCTTCATGGTCTACCTGAACGACGTGGAAGCCGGCGGAGCCACGCGGTTCAAGGTAATCGACAAGACGATCCAGCCCGAACGCGGCAAGCTGGTGTGCTGGAACAATCGCCGCCCTGACGGAACGGTCAACCCATGCACGCTCCATCACGCGATGAAGGTGCGCAAAGGCCTGAAGTACGTCATCACCAAGTGGTACCGCGAAAAGCCCTGGGGCTGACGGCGTACCTTCAGGCGTCGACCTCGGCATCGCGCACGGCGCGGATCGTCGGCAGACAGCGGAACAGCGTGTCGACGTCGCCCTTGCCGAGCAGCTCGGTGAAACGCGCCTCGTGCGCTTCGATGCGCGCCGTCGCATCGCGCGCAATTCCGCGCCCCTGATCGGTCAGGGTCAAGGCATGGCTGCGCCCGTCGAGCCGCCGACGCTCGACCAGCCCGCGATCCATCAGGCGCGAAATGATCGGCACCATGTTTGCCCGCTTGATCGCCAGCACCTGCCCCACCTCGGTCTGCGAACATTCGGGGTTTTCGGAAATGACGAGCAACGTGGTCACTTCGGCCGGGCGCAGGTCAAGGTCGGCCAGCTCCCGCGCGAGGTCGGCCATCATCACGGCGGAAGCCCGGCGCAATTGATACCCGAGCCGGCCTTCGAGAGTGTTGGTCAAGGTCATGTGTGTTCTTTAGGACAGCTATCGCTGATAGCAATGGGCTGTGTTGCCACTGGCGGCCGATCGCTGGCCCCGCTTGCCCAAAAAGAAAAGGGCGGCCCGAGCCGCCCTTCCCTGCATTCGGTGCTTTCGCCCGCGCTCAGCGCTTGAGCGAAAGGCCGCCGAAGCGCTTGTTGAACTGGGCAACACGGCCACCCTGGTCAAGCTGGCGCGTACCGCCGGTCCATGCCGGGTGCGAAGTCGGGTCGATTTCGAGAGCGAGCGTTTCGCCTTCCTTGCCCCAGGTGGAGCGCGTCTCGAAAACGGTGCCGTCGGTCATCTGCACCTTGATCATGTGGTAGTCGGGGTGAATGCCAGTCTTCATGGGTCTTGCTCCGGTGCGCAGCCGGTTCCGACCGGCCGCTAGAATCTGTAAGGGCGCGCGCCTAGCGGAAAGCCGCGCGGATGTCCAGCGCGTGCGGTCCTCAGCTATCCGCGATCATCGCGGTAAAGTTGACCTCGCAGGTCACCTTGTCGCCGATCATCGCCTTGCCGGAAAACTTGCAGACGCGCGAGCGCTTCTGGGTGAACTCGACGTGCAGGTCGAGCAGCACGCCCGGTTCCACGGGATTGCGGAACTTCGCGTCCTCGATCGCCATGAAGTAGACGAGCTTGCCCGAACCGGCGAGGCCAAGCGATTCCACGGCGAGAACGCCGGCGGCCTGCGCCAGCGCCTCGATCTGGAGAACGCCCGGCATGATCGGACGGCCGGGGAAATGGCCCTGGAAGAACTGCTCGTTCATCGACACGGCCTTCACCGCATGGATGCGCTCGTTCAGCGTCAGCGACGCCACGCGATCGACCAGCAGCAGGGGATAGCGGTGCGGAAGCGCCGCCATTACCTTGCGCACGTCGTAGTCGAGGATCACGCCGTCGGTCGCGGCGCCCTGTTCTTCGCTCATTTCCCCTGCCCCCGCGATTGCCTTAGCGGCCTTCCGGCTGCTTCTTGGCGGGCTGGGCGCCGGCGGGCTGCTGCTGCTGAGCGGCCTGAGCCTGTTGCTCACGCTGCGCACGCGGCATCCAGCCGGCAGGCGGCACGAGCTGCGCCGACGGGATCAACGCGTTCAGCTCGGTCAGGATGTCCTGGTTGAGGTTGTAGGCCTGGCCCGCCTTGATGACCGACTGCGAGTCGAGCACCAGCGTTACCTTCTTCTTGTCCATCGCGGCCTGGGTCGCAGCGTCGAGCTTGTCGCCGATCTGCTCGAGCACGTACTGCTGCGAGAGGTTCAGCGGCTCGAGGATCTTCTGGATCTCGGCCTGACCGGCCTGTTCGATCTGCTGGATCTGCTCGTACTGCGCCTGCAGGGCGGCACGGTTCGGGTTGGCAGCCTTCGAATCAGCCTGCAGCTTGTCGATCAGCGGCTTGAGCTGCGCTTCGATCTGGGCCTTGCGTGCATTGGCTTGGTCGATCTGTGGCTTGTAGGTAACCGGGCGCTGCTGCTGCGCGGTCTGGTAGGCGGCCGAAGCAGCGACGACGGCCGGCGGGTTGGCAATGGCGATACCGGCGGCAACGGCCGGACCTGCGGGTGCATCCTTGGCGGCAAGAGCCGGGGTGGCGACAGCAACGGCAATACCCGCGAGAAGCGCGGAAGCGATACGGGTCTTCATCAGAACTGGGTTCCCACGTTGAAGGTGAAAGTCTTGGGGTCGTCGCCGTTGGCCTTCTTGAGGACCTTGGCGAAGTCGAGACGGAACGGGCCGAATGGCGAGTTCCAGTTGACGCCGATACCGACGGAAACACGCGGCGATGGCGTGTCACCCACGTATTCCTCCACATAGGCCGGAATGGCCGTGTAGACGGTGTTGGCCGTGTTGTCGGGTGCCGTTGGGCTGGTGACGATCGTCGTCGTCCCCTGGTAGGTCTGACGGTAGAGCGTAACCGCCGAGTTCACGTTCTGGGTCTGCGGACGATTGACGCCCCAGACTGCACCGGCGTCGAGGTAGATCGATGGACGCAGGCCAAGTTCGCGCGCGCCGGAACCCAGCGGAATCTCCAGTTCTGCACGGCTCAGGTAGTAGTACTTGCCGCCCAGCGCGTCATCGACCCACTGGTTGCGGTCGGTCGAAGGCGTGTCCACCGTCCCGTCACCGTTGGTATCGACGAGATACTTGCGGAGCACGCGCGGCCCGACGCCGCGGATGTCGAAGCCGCGGATCTGCGGCTCGCCAAGGAAGAAGCGGTCGGTCAGGCGCACGTCGTCGATGCTTGGATCATCCGAACGGCTGCCCAGCGCCTTGATGATCCCGCCCTCGCCGCGAACCGAGAAGATGAAGCCGCTGCCGAGCGGGAAGAACCGGGCCGCGTTCGCGGTGAGGCGTGCGTACTTCACCGAACCGCCGAGTCCGGCAATGTCGCCGCCGATCACGAACTGCGAGCCCCTGCTCGGGCGCAGGCGGTTATCCAGCGTATCGTAGACCACCGAGGCGCCAATGATCGAGCTGGTGCGCTTGCCGATGGCATCGCACAGGTATCGACCGGCCAGGAGCGGTTCGCAGGTCTGCACGCCGTCGCCGTTGAGGTCGGCGTAGAACTGGCTCTTCGACAGCGTCACGTCGTCGAGGTTGAAGGTGTAGCGACCGATCAGCGACATGTATTCGGTCAGCGGCACGCCGGCGCGGATCTGGAAGCCGGTCGTCGCCTGCTTGTAGGTCGTGTTGCGGTCGGAGTTGAAGTAGTTGAAGCTGTTGAGGTCGCGGCGGTAGACGTCGACGCCCAGCGAGATGTTCTTGTCGAACAGGTAGGGCTCGGTGAAGCTTACCTGGACCGAACGCGTATAACGCGAATAGTCGACCGACAGGCCGATCGTCTGGCCACGACCGCGGAAGTTGTTCTGGCGGATAGAGCCCTGGAAGATGAAGCTCTCGAGGCTCGAGAAGCCGGCCGAAAGCTGGAGTTCGCCGGTGGGCCGTTCCTCAACGTTGGCTTCGAGGATGATGCGGTCCGGAGCGCTGCCCGGCTTCTGCTCGATCTCGAACTTCTCCTGGAAGTAGCCGAGCGACTTGATGCGGTTGGTCGAGCGCTTGATCTGGAAGGTGTTGAAGGCATCGCCTTCGGCCAGACGGAACT